>DATMKS010000022.1:0-21146 GCA_035571045.1 Verrucomicrobiia bacterium | reverse complement strand
AAACTGAAAGACCGGGATGACATTTATCTCGATGTTCGTAGCTCCGAAGAGAGACGGAAACGGAAAGGGCTTCCGCCTCGTGTCGTCATTCTTCCTGATTGGGACATGTCCGACGAGGACCATTTTGACGAAACGCGAGCGCGTCAGAGAAAGAGCCTGGTGCCGAAAAGGAGCCGCACGACTCGAACCACATCAAAGGAATCACGGCCGCGAACCAAGGTTTCTCCTCGTCTCCGAATGCCGAAAAAGGAGGGCCGTCACTCGTGAAGAAGAAAGAGCCAGCGTTCTCTGCTCCTCCGCAGTTCGTTCCTGGGCGGCAGTATCGTGGTTTGCACGGGAAAGTCGTGGACTGGGTTGAGCACAAATTTGAAGAGGGTCTCCTTTACATCAACGTGCGGTTCCTTGACAAGACGGAACTTTGCTGGCGGATTGCCACTCGCATGACGATTGAGGAAGGTGACCTCAGCGACTGGAAATCGGGCGACTTCAAACAGCTTCGGGTCTTCGTCCGGAACCAACGGGACAGGAGCATGTGATGCACAGAAATATCGCTCGCGCCAACGATTGCCTACAGGACGAACACGATCGTGTCCGCGAAGCGTGCGTTAAAATCCTTTCCCGAAACGACTAGCACCTTGAGCGGGAGTTGCTCCGGGCGGACCTCGATAGTCCATGGCATCATGACGAAATGCTTTTATACGAGGAGCGCTTATCTCGGCCCTAGCTCTCCCTGAACCGGACTTACCTTACGAAATCTTGGCCCACCACGTTCCCACGGGCCGGTGTATTCGTAAGTATTGTCTGTTTCTAAGTCACGAAATCTTCGAGTCCCCCATCCTCGGGGGTATGTCGGACTCGGCTCGCACGGTTCCTCTGCAACTCGGCCTTCTGCGACTAACTGCGAAATCTAGCGCCTCAGCAGGATGTCATCCCACTCCTGTTGCACATGACCGTTACCGTTAGTTCGTGTTCGGAAGATTTCATCAAGCGGACCGGCCATCGGATTCCTTCGTGGGTGTGACTCAAGTTTGAATTTACCATCGATAAGTTCGCTGCCCGATGAGTCGTGCCTTTCGGGCCGATCCACTTTTCCGCTAATCGCGTTCGGGAGCAATCTGCCAACCGGGCGGCCTTACTTCCAGGTTCCCCGTTGTCCGGGGCTGAATCCTCGGGCCTAGTTCGCCAGTCGTGAGCCGGTGATCAGGATGTCCACCAATCTTTTGGCGCTTTGCTGCCACTCGGGGCCAGTTGCTACGTTCGAGACACCGATGAGCGCGCGAAGGAGGTCGAAGGGTTCAAGGTCTTTGCGTATCTCGCCGCTTTTGATAGCTCGCTTCACAAGCGCGTCGATAGCTCCCGAAACCATTGAGCGCGAAGATTCGTACAGGCGCGAGGAACCGCCGACGACGCTGTTCAGTGCCGGGGCGATAATGTGCTTCGCAGCGATATAATCAACGAAAAGCATCATCCACGCCCGCAGAGCCTCAACCGGAGGCAATTTTGCGGACAGCTCCCGCTGTGCCGCTGCGAGCTTCTCCACCTCGATGTGATACACCGCCTCAATCAGCGTATCGCGGGTTGGGAAATGCCGGTACAAGGTTCCCGGCCCCACGCCGGCTTGTTTGGCGATCTCGTCCAGGCTGGCATCGGCGCCGGACCGAGTGAAGGCCTCCTTCGCGACTTCCAAAATGCGCTCGCGATTCTGCTGGGCATCGGTGCGGGGCTTTCGCAGAACGGGTTGTGAACGCTTCCTGGGCATATCCAAAAAAAACTAGTAAGCCGTGTAACTGGAGATAGCCTCCGGTTATCTAAGCCTATTGCGGAGACAATCTCCGTTTTACCGAAGTCGCAGCGGTTCGTCAACTTAGGTTGCGAAGGTATGGCATTCGAACGGGCCAATGCAGGAGGAAACAATGGTGGAAGTATTCGGGGCAACATCAACGACGGAAGACGTTTTATCGGGCGTGAAGCTGCAGGATAAACGAATCCTGATCACGGGCGTTTCGGCCGGCCTCGGCGTGGAAACCGCGAGGTCTCTGGCCGCCCACGGAGCGCACATTGTGGGCGCGGCGCGCGATTTGACCAAGGCCGAAGCGGCAACCACGGAAGTGCGCAAGGCCGCGGCGGCCGGCGGTGGCAGCTTCGAGCTCATCGAACTCGATCTCGCCAGCCTCAAAAGTGTGCGCGCCTGCGCCGATAAGTTGCTGGCAAAAAAGGAACCCTTGGACGTGGTGATCGCGAATGCGGGCGTTATGGCCACGCCGTTCGGCAAAACGGTGGACGGCTTCGAAACGCAGTTCGGCACGAATCATCTCGGTCACTTCGTCTTCGTCAACCGGATTGCGCCACTGATCCGCGCGGGAGGAAGGTTGATCAACCTGTCTTCCGCCGGTCATCGCATATCCAACGTAGATTTGCAGGATCCCAACTTTGAGCGGGCTCCCTACGACCCGATGGTTGCCTATGGCCGTTCAAAAACGGCGAATATCCTCTTCGCTGTAAGTTTTGACCAACGGCACCGCAAGCGTGGCGTGCGTGCTGCGGCCGTGCATCCGGGAGTCATACAGACGGAGCTGGGTCGCTACATGGACCCGAGTCTCCTCCAAAACTTGATTCAGCAGATAGATAAGCAGCTTACAGCCGAGGGTAAGGGGCCCTTCCAGTGGAAGACCATCCCTCAAGGAGCAGCAACCTCGGTATGGGCCGGTGTCGTCGCTCCGGCTGACGGGATCGGCGGCCAATATTGCGAGAACTGCCATGTCGGCCAGATTGCGCCGGACCACGTGACCATCACGGGCGCAAGCGAAGGTGTGCGGGCCTATGCGCTCGACCCGAACACCGCGGAAGCCCTCTGGAAAAAAAGTGAACAACTCGTCGGAGAGTCGTTTTAACGATTCGGTGCTGCGCTAACTTTAATCACGACCGTCACCTTTTGAATGAGGCAGACCTGACTAGTAGGAAAACCCAGGATAGATGAATGCGCCCCGGATCGTTTCTGCGTCCTTCTCTGAGACCTCGCAGGCCCGAACTGTGTCGTACCAATGGCCAACCTTTGCTTTCGTATCTGCAATGATTTTCTCGGCCTCATCTTTCTCTAATAAAAAGCGGGCGTGCTGGGAAAGAATATTTTTCGCGTTCGCGAACCGACCTTGATCTCCACACACCAGCGCCAGATCGCGGCGGTCGAGGCTTACGACGGGCGACGGCGTGAGGTCGTACGCGGGTGACAGCGCCCAGTCAACGTGTCTGGCCAAGAGGGCATGGTTGCGCGGATGGTCGTCAAGGTTGGAAATAAGGGCATTGAAGCAAATGCGGCGGAAGAGTTCGCGAGCATCTTTGTCCGCCTCTGCGACGATGCGGCGCATTTCCTCGACAAGGAGGATATAAGACCATCTCTCTCGTGCGTCGTTGGTTTCGTCAGAGCGCAGCACAGTGAGTCCGCTCATCATGCGCGCGCGCGTATAGCCGTCTGCCGTCTTTTCCCGGTCAAACCGTTTGACGAGCAAGACGTCTTTGCCGCCGACGGCTTCGATTCGGCTTTCGGGGACGTTGATTCCGCATTGCCGGGCGAGGCGGAGCATAGCATATTCAACACGAGCATAGTTCCAGCGGTCATCCGGCCGGTTGAATTTCGCTATCCAAAGCCCTTGGTCATCCTGCACAACTGCCTTCGGACGAGCGCCTCCCATCGACGTGCCGAGCAGCAGCAATCCTTGAACCTGAGGAGAGGCCGGGTCCGAGGGAATTTCATCCTTAATCAAGGCGTCGGCAAGATCCTGCAGTTTAGCGAGGTCGAGGGTCTTGTTGAACTTTTTCTTAGGGGCGGGGGGCACATTACCGAGCCCGAAGCCGAGCACGCCTGCCCGGTCATCGGGAGATTCGAGAAGGTAGTCCATCTCTCCCAGATTGGTCTTTCCTGCGTGCTTTTCGATGACACGGCGTCCCCAATAATCGGGACCGGCGTCACGCAGTGCGCCGAAGACGCCTTTCAGATGCACATTGCTGTAGGTTTCGTTCGACAGTTTCAATTCCACCGGGTCGATTGGCACCGCTTCGGCATTCTTAAGGTAGCTTTGCCCGTAGACAAAGCGTCCGAGTGGTGCGCCTGAATCTGTTTGTTCCAGCACAAATTTGCCGGCTGTGACTGCTGAAGTCTTGCCCGGAAGCGTGATGTAGACGAAGCATTCACGCCCTGGATTAGAACTCATTGTCGAGATCTCCACTCTTGCGAGCGCGCTTGCCTTCCTTGGCAGACGCCAGGGCAAGGCCTTCCTTGTCAGCTAAGGGATCCGCCAGCTTTTCGAGCGGGCTGAGCAAGTCATACGCCCAGAGCAGGGCTGCGTAGACAGCCACGCCCGTCGATGATTTGCCGCTCTCGGCATCCCGGATGGCGCGGGGTCCGGTGCCAATTCTTTTGGCAGTCTCTTCGATGGTCTGCCTGCGCCGCAGCCTTGCCAGACGTAGATTGCGGCCGACCTTTTTTAGCGCCTGCTCAACGGCGTAAGGCGGGGCTTCCAGCAGAATGTTGCGAGCAACCATGTTCCCTCAAGAGCACGTAAAGTCATTTAATGTGCTCTTAAGAGCATATCGCAAATTTTGGCGGACAGCAAGAGAAATGCCCTTGAGAGCATGTTAAACCTGATAATGCGCTCTTAAGAGCACGAACGAGGGCGCGAAAGGCTCTATGGAGCTTGCCAAATAGCACGTTCTTAAACTGGGGCGCAAGTTTAAAACTAGCTCTAAACGCTTAGCTACACTTAGCGTAATTCCCCTTTTGTAAACCACGTCGAACTGGGGCCATGCCATGGATGGATGAAGAGTTTGGCGGGGAAGGATTGGATGGCTATGGCTGTGGAAATGTGTGGAAAAGTGGGGGGGCGCCTGTCCAATCCGCGAGCCGATAAGAAAAGCGGCAGCAGAGCTGCCGCACTCCGTACGAATTCAGTGCGACAGTTAGCTAAAAATATTTGTGTTTAGGAAGTCGTTGCGGAACTTGCCTTGGGGGTCGAATTTATTGGTTAGGGCTATGAACTCGGGGAGCTTTCTGTAGCTCGCGTGAAGTTGCTGGGGGGACATGGTGTAGAGTTTGCCCCAGTGTGGGCGGGCTTGAAAGGGAGTGAGCTCATTCTCGATTAGCGGCAGGAGCTGGCTGACGACGGGCCAGTCTTGCTTCCAGGTGAAGTGGATGGTGACGCAGGGTTGCTGGTAGCAGGGGCTCATCCAGAGATCGTCGGCGGCGATGGCGCGGATCTCGGTGATGAGCAGGTGTGGCGTGATCTGGTCGCGGAGACGCTCGACGGCGAGGATGGCTTCGACGGCGTGGTGGCGCGGGACGAAGTATTCGGATTGCAGTTCTTTACCAGCGCTGGGCGTGAAGCCCATGCGGAAGTGGGGGAGGCGCTCGTACCAGGGACCGAGGATGCCCATTTGCTGGGTGCAGTTTTCGGCGGAGAGTGCGGCGATGGGATGGAGATTTTTGGTGGCGAGTTTGGCGCCGAAGAATTCGGGTTTGGCGTTAAAGGCGTGGCCTTTTTCGGTGCGGCTTTTTAGCCAGACTTCGCTGAAATTATGGTTTTGCCAGTCGGTGAAGAGGCTGACGCTGTAGGCGCTGGCCTGGATAGCGTCGAAGTGGTCTTTCATGGCGGTGAAGCGGAGATTTTCGTAGACGTATTGGCGCATCTGGTAGGTGGGCTGGATGTCAAGCGTGATTTTTGTGATGACGCCAAGGGCGCCGAGGCCCACGACGGCTCCTTGGAAAAAATTGGCGTCTTGCTGGCGGGAGAGTTTGACGATATCGCCGGAAGCGGTGACGAATTCGAGCGCGGAGACGGCGGTGGCGAGGTTGCCATTTTTTTCGCCGGACCCGTGAGTGGCGGTGGTGCACGCTCCGGCAACAGAAATGTGCGGGAGCGAGGCGAGATTGTGGAGCGCGAAACCTTTGGCGTCGAGGAGCGGGGCGAGTTGACCGTAGGTGATGCCGGCGTCGACGGTGACGGTGCGGGCTTGGGCGTCGAGAGATACGAGTTCGTCGAGGGGCTTGAGGGAGAGAAAAATGTCTTTGCTATCGGCGATGTTGTTGAAGCAGTGGCGGGAGCCGAGGACTTTTAGTTTGGGTTGTTTTTTGACGAAGTCCTGGACTTGTTCCTGGGATTTGGCGGTATAGAGATTTTCAGTGCTGTATTCGAGGTTGCCGGCCCAGTTGGTCAATTTATCGGCGCCAGCCCAAGCCAAGAGGCGGGAGACGGCAGGGATGGCGATGGTGGCGGACGAGAGTTTGAGGAAGGTGCGTTTATTCATGGGAAGAGGAAGGATTCCTTTTTGTTTTGAAAACGGGGCCATAGTACACCTGACTTGATGGTTCGCAACACCGAGAAGAAAGCCGATGCGTCAAGACGTCCGGGGAAGCTCGGGCGAAGCATGCTGCACCCCCCCCACAAGACCTCCATTCGCGCGGGGCGTGTTATTCCTTAGAAAGAAGCCGCGAGTCCTTTATTTTCAGCAAAGATTCGACGGCTTCTTTCATGGTTCGCTTGTGGTTCGAAGAACCATGATTTATTCGTAGCGGAGGGCTTCGACGGGGTCGAGTCGGGCGGCTTTCCAGGCGGGGTAGACGCCGAAGACGATGCCGATGAGGGCACAGAGGATTAGGGCAGTGACGATCCAGAAGACGGAGAGTGCGGCGGGAAAATGGGCGGCGTATTTAAGCAGGAGGGTGACGCCGGAGCCGAAGGTGACTCCGATGACGCCGCCGATGGCGCTGAGCGTAACGGCTTCGATGAGGAATTGGACGAGGATGTTGTTGCGCTTGGCGCCGATAGCTTTGCGGACGCCGATTTCGCGGGTGCGCTCGGTTACGGAGACTAGCATGATGTTCATTACACCGATGCCGCCGACGATGAGGCCCACTGATGCGACGGCGAACATGAGGATGAAGATGAGGCCGCTGATTTTTTGCCAGAGCTCGAGGAAATAGTCGGGAGTGAAGATGGCGAAGTCGTCGGGCTTGTCATTGGGGAGGCGGCGCTTGCGGCGGAGGAGGTCGCGCATTTCGTCGACGGATTCGTTGACATTGTTGGGATCGCTGGCTTTGGCAAAAATCACGTAATCCTTTTGGTTGGGGTAGAGCTTGCGAAGCGTGGTGACGGGCATGTAGGCGGAATTGTCTTCGGGGTTGGAGCCGCCGGAGATGCCCTGGCGTTGTTTTTGTAAGGTGCCGATCACCGTGAAGAGCTGGCCGTCGATCGTGACTTCATGGCCGATGGCTTCGGTGGGGGATTCGGGGAAGAGCGTGCGGACAGTGTCGTAGCCAAGGAGGACTACCGGGGCGCGATGCTCGGCATCGGTTTCGTTGAAGAAGCGGCCGGATTCGATTTTCAGGTCGAAGATCTCGCCGATGGATGGTTGATTGCCTTGCAGGATGACGCTTTTGGCACGGTATTGGCCGCGGCGGACGTCTTCCGTACCGGAGCCGAACATCGGTTGAAAAATGCGCATCGAGGCGGAGGCGGCTTTGATGTGAGGAAGCTTGGCGATGTCGTCGGCCCATTCGGGCTGGAGCTCTTTGCGCGTGAACCAATCGCTGGGCGGGCGCGAGAGCGAAGCCCATGGAAAGCGGTAGGCGATGATAGTGTCGGAGCCGAGCTCGCGGATGCCGCCGAGGACGTTGTCGTTGAGGCCGTTGATGACGGCAGTGACGGTGATGACCGTGGTGATGCCGATGACGATGCCGAGAATGGTGAGGGCAGAGCGGAGAGAATTTTTGCGAAGGGTGTCAAGGGCCAGTAGGACTTCGTCGCGGAATTTCAGCGCCGTCGTTTTGCCGGCTCGGAGGCGCACGGGGAGGACTGTCGTTTGCGTTTGCGGTAAGGCTTTGCCTAGCGTGCCCATTGTTTCTCTTCCGGGTGCTTATTCTACTTTCACTACTTTCGTTCCCAGGTATCGAGCCTCGCTAAAGATCGACGCTTTCTGCTTGCTACGAAAAGTGGCAGCAGAGCTGCCGCACTCCACATCATTCCGAGCGTAACGCTACAACCGGATCGAGGCGCGCAGCTTTCGACGCGGGATACGTGCCGAAAAACAGGCCGACGCTTAGCGCGACGAGCAGGCCGCCGATGACGGACCAGAGCTGGACGGCGCTGGGCAGCGGCGAGACGATCGAGACGAGCTGGGCGAGGAGCACGCCGCAGATCACACCGAGCGCGCCGCCGAAGAGCGAAATCGTTGAAGACTCGATCAGGAATTGGCGCAGGATGTCTCCGCTGCGTGCGCCGAGGGCTTTGCGCAGGCCGATCTCGCGGGTGCGCTCGGTGACGGAGACGAGCATGATGTTCATGATGACGATTCCGCCGACGAGCAGCGAGATGGAGGCAATGGCGATGGTGACGAAGAAAAAGCTTCCGCTGATGTCTTTCCAAAGAGAGAGGAAAGAGTCGCTGGTTTCGATGGAGAAGTCGTCTTTTTTGCCGTAAGAGAGATGTCGGCGGCCGCGCATGATCTGGCGAACTTCGTCGACGGTCTCCTGAATGGTCGCTGCCGAGCCGGCTCGGGCGGTGATGCGCAGCGAATCGTCCTGCGTGCCGTACTCTTTCTTATAGGTGCTGAGTGGGAGGATGATCCAGTTGTCGAGAGACGTGCCGAGGGCCGAGCCTTCTTTTTTGCCTACGCCGATGACCTGGCAGGGAATATTACGCCAGCGAACCTCCTTGCCGATAGGGTCGACGCCGGGGAGGAGATTTTCGACTAGGTCGTTGCCGATGACGCAAACGGGGGCGGCTTGTTGCAGGTCGGTTTCCGTGATGTGGCGTCCGGCGACAAGGTCGACGTCGTAGAGTTCGGCCATCCGCGGCGTCCAAGCGCGGAGGTTGGTGTCTTTGAGAGAATTCAGCCCGCTCTTTACTTCGAGGCGCCCGCCAATCGATGCGCCGATTTCCTTGCAGGATTTGCAGAGTTCCTGGACAGCCTGATAGTCATCGTAAGTGATGCGCTTCCGTTTTTGAAATTCGAGGTAATCGTCGACGTTGGTGATGATGGAGGGCGTCTTGGCTACGCCGAAGACATCGGCGCCGAGACGGAAGACCCGGGTGGCGACATACTGGTTCGCGCCGTTGATCAGGCTGACGACGGCGATCACGGCGGCCACACCGATAACCACTCCAATGAGAGTCAGAACGCTGCGCAACTTGTGCGCCCAGAGGCTGCTAGTGGCAATAGCCACGGCCTCCTTGAAGTTCATTGTGGTCGCCTGAGCCATGGAAGGGTCTTGCCTTAGTATACGTGTTGGGAGCGGGTTAAGTATCGGTTGAGATGCCTTCCCTCGGATGCGCTAAAAAAGGGTGCCTAAAAAAGGGTCCGGGAATCCGGATCGGGGTTCCGGATTCCCGGGGGCGTTGCAGGGGCTCAGGAGGGGTGGTTAGCGGTTTGTACGGGGGAGCTCTGCGACCAGAATGACTTGGCCCTCGGTCTCAAGATTCGCGGTTAGGGCCAATTCCTTCTCGCGCGGGGACTTCAAGAGCTGGCGGCCCTGAGCATAGCCTTGTTGCCAGACCTGCGAGAGGAAATAGCGGTCGCCGTAGCGGTTGAAAATGAGCTTCGATTCGGCTTGAGGGGTGCTTGAGACGGCCGGGTTTGTGTTGATAAAGGCAGACGTCGTGGAGTCCTTGCGCGAGACAAGGATGACCGAGTTCGTGGGGGTGGAAACTTTGACGGTATACTCGCCGGCGGGAAGCGTCTTATTTCCGGCGACAAAGTCGTAGGGGACATTCACGACCATAGATTGCTGGGCCTGCGCCACTCGCGTGGTTGCGAAAATGGTCAGCGCCATCACGCCTGCCATAACCAAAGCTCTCGTTTTCATGGGACTCTCCTTTTCTTGCTCGCTGAAGGCGTCCGGGTTGGCCTGCCTTTATTCCCGGATCGCTATATTGCTCAGCGCCTCATCGTGGTTTGCACTTTCGCGCACTACCGGGAGAAGGACAATGCACCAGGAGTGAACCGCAAGGCGACTGTCGGTGAACAAGCAAGTGCGCGGAAATAGAGGGTTTAAGGGGCACCCTTGCGGCCGCGATTCGCAAAAGGAATGGTATAGTTTCCGGGCTACGGAGAATTGTCAGCAGGAATCATTTCGATGCCTACGCCTGTTCGGTCTAGAAATGTTGTGCGCTTTGAAGTGTTTGAAGTGGATCTGCGCGCCCAGGAACTCTACAAAAGCGGGCGCAAGGTGAAGCTGCAAGTTCAGCCATTTCAGGTACTTGCCATGCTGCTGGAGCAGCCAGGCGAGGTTGTTACACGCGAGGAGATGCAGAAACGGCTGTGGCCGGCGGACACGTTTGTGGATTTCGATCATAGTTTAAACACGGCCATCAAAAAACTGCGGCAGGCGCTGGGCGACGACAAGAAGAAACCGAAATTTGTGGAGACGCTTCCGAAGCGTGGGTACAGGTTTCTGGTTAGCGTGAAAAGGCCCGCGACGAATCCCGCCACTGCCGAGACGCCGATTGCCGCGCCTCTCGCCGCGAAAGAAGCTACTGTGTCCTCGTGGGTGGGACGCGTCGCGAAACTCACGTGCGAGGATGGGCATCCGTTCGCCGTGCTGGCAACCGATGCTCCGACGGCGGCAGAGAGGCAAAAGCTGGATACGGCGAATGACGACGTGGGACTATCCCTTTTGATCGCTGCGCAGAAGTTGATCATGGTGCCGGAAGGGACGCCGGTGAGGATTCTCGACGTGGAGCAAGTGCATTCGCGCTGCCAGGGGCGAATTTTGGAAGGCGAGCACTACGGGAAAACGGCTCTCGTGCCGCTAAGATTGCTAGCGGAATCGCCGGAGCTCAATGCCGTCCGCGGGCCGCGGCAGTGGAACCTCAAGAAGTAAAGTTTGGCGCTTAGCTCGGGTGGCGAATGCGTTCGGCAAGAGCGCGGGCTCGTTGGCGGCCGATTTCGACGAATCGGGAATCGCTGGCGATTTGGTCCAGAGTTGGCAGGGCACGCTGCGGCTCGGGAAGAAGTTTGTGGTTCAGGTCGGTTTCAAATTGCAGTAGAGCGTCGTTGATGCCGAGGCGGTCGTATTTCATGCGGCGCTCGAGCAGCGTGACGAGCTCCTGTTGGCGGGCCAGGCCTTCGAAGATTTGCATCAACTGAGTGGCTGCTGAATTCAGCGTGTAGTTGAATTTCGTTTCGTGAATTTCGGCGCCTTTTTCCCAGCGAAAGGTTTTTTCGCCCAGGTTGGCGATTCTGCGGTGAACGTCGAGATCCGGTCCCTGAAAATATTTCAATTGAGCTGCCAGATCGAACATCTTTTCGCGCAAGGGTGCGCTGACTTCAAAAGGCGTGGCGCCCGGGTCTTCATCGAGCTGGCGAATCTCAAAGGTGGCGGCATCGGAATCATCATGGACGACGATCTCGATAAATTCCGGCGAGCTGGATTTGAAAATGCGGCGGTAGCTGAGTTTCGCATGGGCAGGGACTGGAGAAAGCGCTGCGTCAGACGCAGCCGCGTTTAGGAGTGCACTCGAGAGCGCACTCGCCATACCAGCCAACAAAACGAATCGCAGAAGAAAAGTCTTCATCGTGAGATTACGATGCGCGTAAGGATATTTTGAGTTGCGCTGCCGCGCCGAACGGCTGCCTTTGCGGCAAGAGACCGGGAGTGCAACTTCGCGCCCGCGGACTTGCCGGGAAGTCCGAAGCGCTGCCGGGCCTGTTCGGCTTGCAAATGGCATAGCGCCACGGCGAGTGCATCCGCGGCATCGGAAGGCTCCGGCGTTTCGTTCATTTCAAGAAGAGCGCGCACCATCAATTGCATCTGCTTTTTGTCCGCCTGACCGTAACCAGCCACGGATGCTTTTACTTCGCGCGGCGAGTAGCTGTGCACGGCGACGCCGCGCTGCGCGGCGGCCAAAAGCACCACGCCACGGACCTCGGCGAGCCGCAAAGCTGTTCTCATATTCAGGGCGGTAAAGACGGATTCCACGGCAAGTGCGTCCGGAGAGAATTCGTCCATCAATCGGCAAAGCAACGCGTGGACATCCTGAAGCACGGCGCCGAGGCACTCCTTCTGGCGTTTTGGCGCGACTTTCAATGCACCATAATGAAGCATACGGCAGCGGCGCCCGTCGCTTTCGATAATTCCATAACCGGTAGGGCCCGCGGAGGCCGGGTCCACGCCGAGCACGCGGAAACATCCATTCCTGGCGGGGGAACTAGCGGCTGGGATTGCAGCTTTCATCGACTTAAGTCTACGGCGTTCGCCGCGTCCCTGCCAGAGCTTTGTCTCAATTTCCCTGGCCAAAAGAAAAACGGCCACCCTGATTATCCGGAATGACCGTGGATGAAAGAGACAGACAGGGAATGTCTATCCCGCGCTGGATGAGATTAGTTGGCGCCGACCGCGGCTTGGATTTCGGACTCATCAATGTCGAAATTCGCGTAGACGTGTTGCACGTCGTCATGTTCTTCGAGAGCTTCAATGAGCCGCACCATCTGCGTGGCCTGCGCGCCTGTCAGCTTGATGTAGTTCTGCGGCACCATGGCGATTTCCGCAGACTCCGGCGTGATGCCTGCCTTGGCCAGCGCTTCCTTCACTTTTTCGAGCGTCTCCGGCGGGGTCACCACATACCAGCCCGACCCATCATCTTTCAAATCGTCCGCGCCTGCTTCGAGAACGATGTCCATCATTTTATCTTCGCTGGCCGCTTCCTTGGGAACGACAATTTCGCCTTTGCGGTGAAACATCCAGCCAACAGCGCCCGCTTCGGCCATGTTTCCGCCGTTCTTGCTCATCAGGTGGCGAAATTCGCCGACGATGCGGTTGCGGTTCGTGGTGACGGCTTCGATGAGCATGCCGACGCCGCCAGGGCCATAACCTTCGAAGGTGACTTCTTCATATTGTTCGCCCTCGAGCTGGCCCGTGCCGCGCAGGATGGCGCGTTCGATATTTTCGTTCGGCATATTTTCGTTTTTGCCGGCGAGGATGGCCGTGCGTAAACGGGGGTTCGAGTTCGGATCGCCGCCGCCAATTCTGGCAGCGATGGTGATTTCGCGGATCACTCGAGTGAAGACGCGGCCGCGCTTCGCGTCGGTGGCCGCCTTCTTATGTTTAATGGTGGCCCATTTTGAATGCCCAGACATGACAGATCCTCTTTTTTGCGTGCTCCCGGCCAGGCGGGATTCACGTTGAGTGAAATTTCGTGCGACCGCGCGCCACGTGAGTGACGGTTAGGCGACTAAACCCCGCAAGGCGGGGCTTAACTGTGCGGAGACTTAGGGTAAACCGCAAACCCCTGCGGAACTGGCCCAGTTTAGCACAGCCTTCGCGTGCGCGAAACCGGGTATACTCGCTCTCGGGGCACCCCTTTGCGCTCAAGAAGCTTCCTCACTTTTTCCGCTTTTGGCGACGTGGCCGCACGGTTCAGCAATGCCTGAACGCCGCTACCGAGTGCTGGTCGTTGCATCTCATGCAGTTCCCTATGCCGTGCCGGTCTTCCGTGCCCTTGCACGGCATCCCCAACTCGATTTCCACGTTGCCTACTGCAGTCTCCGGGGAGCCGAACCGGGACATGACCCGGAGTTCGGAATGACCGTGCAATGGGACGTACCGCTGCTCGACGGTTACTCGTGGTCGCACGTCCCCAACCGGGGAACGGGCAAAGAATCGTTTTGGGGACTACGAAATCCAGGGCTGTGGAGCCTCATCCGCAAAGGGAAGTTCGATGCTGTGTTGCTGCACATTGGATATGTTCGGTCGACGTTCTGGATTGCATATCTCGCAGCACGGCTGAGCGGAAGCGCCTTCTTGTTTGGCACAGATGCTTCTAGCGTGGCGCCTCGCGACGGCGCCCGCTGGAAGCCTTGGATAAAGCGAGCCGTTTGGCCGCTGCTGTTCCGACTCGCCGATCAAGTGATGGTCCCATCCTCAGCCACCGCCGAAATGATGCGTGAACTGGGAGTTCGGGAGGGAAGGATCTCGCTTACTCACTTCGTGGTCGATAACGATTGGTGGACCGAGCAATCCGGGCGCATCAATCGAAGAGCCACGCGGGCCGAGTTGGGAGTTTCTGATCGAGATATCGCCGTTCTCTTCTGCGCAAAACTCCAGGATTGGAAGCGCCCACTCGACCTGCTGCGCGCCTTTGCCAAAGCAGCGGTGCCGGACTCGATTCTGCTGTTCGCAGGAGAAGGCCCGCTTCGTGCGCAGATCGAGTCGGAAGCCGCCGCACTCGGCATCGCCTCGCGCGTGCGCATGCTGGGCTTCACGAATCAGAGCCGCCTGCCAGCGGTCTACTCTGCCGCTGATCTCTTCGTGCTTCCTTCCGGATACGATCCCTGCCCCATCGTAGTCTGCGAGGCCATGGTCTGTGGACTTCCGGTTATGCTCAGCGATGAAATTCGTGGACGCTTCGACCTCGTACAACCCGGCGTGACAGGCGGCATATTCCCGTGTGGCGACATTGAGGCACTGGCCGAAAACCTTCGCCGCCTGCTGGGAGACCGCACCACACTAGCGGCCCTCGGGACCAACGCCCGCGCCCGCATGGCAACGTGGTCGCCGCGCGAAAATGTGGCTGCCACATTCGAAGCCATCAAGAAAGCCGTCTCACGGAAGAAGCCACGCCCCGGCGCCGCGCTTCCTGATTCTAACGGCGCTCACACTTCGCCTGCTGCTCCGGAAAAACTCCGCGAATGAAGCTACTCATCTATTCTCATTTCTTTGCGCCGAGTGTCGGCGGCGTCGAAACGCTCGTTCTGTCTTTGGCTCGTGGCCTCGCGGGGCTCCGCTCGGGGAGCGGAAATCTGGAATTCGAAATCACCCTCGCGACGCAAACTCCAGCGGAGAAATTCGACGATCTGTCCCTTCCTTTCAAAGTTATCCGCCAGCCCAATCTCATCCACTTGTGGGATTTGATTCGCGCTTCCGATGTCGTGCATGTGGCAGGCCCGGCATTAGCGCCTCTTTTTCTCGGGCTGCTTGCGAGAAAGCCCGTCGAAGTGGAGCATCACGGCTTTCAAACGATTTGCCCAAATGGCCAGCTTCTGATCGAACCCGCGGGGACGCCGTGTCCCGGACATTTTATGGCCGGACGCCATGGCGAATGCCTGCGCTGCAATTCCGGCCAAGGCTGGATTGCCTCACGCAAGCTTTGGCTGCTGACCTTTTTGCGCCGTTTTCTCTGCCGGCGTGTTTCGAGCAATATCACGCCGACCGAGTGGCTTGGCGGTCTGGTGCAACTTCCGCGAGTGGTGGCCATTCCCCACGGATTGGAATTCACTGCCGCGCGAGCGGCGTATCCTGCGTCGTCTTCGCACCTCCCTGTAATCGCGTTTCAAGGCCGTCTGGTTACTACCAAAGGTGTCGGCGTCTTGTTCGAAGCCGCGCGCACACTGCTTGCGCAAGATCGCGCATTCGAACTGCTCGTGATCGGCGACGGCCCGGAGCGTGCGGCCCTCGAGCGGCTTTCAGAGAACGCTCCGCTTGCTGGGCACGTGCGCTTCACGGGACGCCTTTCGGGTGCAGAACTTGATGCAGCGCTTTCGCAGGCCTCCGTCGTCGTTGTTCCATCCCTGGGTGGAGAGGTGTTCGGTCTAGTGGTTGCCGAAAATATGCTGCGAGGTCTGCCCGTGATTACGTCTGACCTCGGCGCCTTCGTCGAGGTGCTAGGGGAAGGCGGGCTCACGTTTCGCACCGGCGATGCCGAGGCGCTTGCAAAAGAACTCCGACGAATTCTCGATGATCCTGCTCTCCGTGCGCGGCTTGCGGGGATGGCACGGCAACGCGCGCTCGATTTTTGCGATTTTCGCCGCATGCTGGAAAGCCACGCGAGGGTTTACCGCCAGGCTCATACCTGACCTGTCCGGAAAGGCAGGTACGCCGTGCGTCACAAACAACGAAACACTGTCGAGGCCGGGAGCGTCCAGGCCTACACTGAACTTAAGGAAGACTGTGTGGACGGCCGACTTGTTTTCTGATGGATCTGGAAATGGATCCCACTTCTTGCTGGAGACGGAGACTATGAAACGCTCGCTCATTTTTCTTGCGGCATTTATCGCTGTGCTGGTGGCGGCCTCCGGCATTTTGGCCGCGCCGCAGCAATCGAAAGGCACGGCCAGCATCAGCGGCGTAGTCATCGGTCCTAACGACAAGCCCGCTCCGCATGCCAGCGTCTCGTATCAATCGTCCGATGGAAGGGCTCCGCATGCCGTATTTGCGGATGCACACGGCCGGTTCACGATTTCGCAGCTCAGCGCCGATAGTTACGACATTCGTGCATCAGCGAAGGGTATTTTTTCCGACTGGCAAAGGAACATCCCGCTACGCAAGGGGCAAGCGCGGTCCGTGGAGTTGCATCTGATTTACGCAAAGGAAATGCCGCAGCCTGTTTCGAGCACAAAACCGAAACAATAAGTTCTGCCCCGGCGCGCCTCATCCGGTAACACTCCGGCCTACACCGAGGGATTCGGAAGCGAATGGCTTCCTCTATTTGACGAAGAGTTGCGCCAGCTCATGGAGATCCTCCGCGGACACATCGGAGATGGCGCAAAACTCCATGCCCTGATGCCGCCAGTGAACCCATTGATAGCCTTGCCGGGAGCCGGGCGGATGAATCGGCGTGTCCGGTTCCTTTGTCGGCCATACAAAGACGTTGATGAAATGTTTTCGGCGTCCATAGACAAGCGCCGCGACATTGCGCTCGCCGAGAACATCCAGGCGGCCGCCGAGCAAAGGAAACCCTTCGTCCATGAAATCGTGCACTGGGGGAATGAATTCCAGTTTGCCATCGAACCATGGCTTGACGGTGTGCTGGTCCGTCGAAGCCACATCGGTTAGATGCCCGGCTTGCAGCGAGCGAATGTGGGCGTCGATGACTTCCGCGGAAGTAACGGACTGCATGTTGGTGGCCATGAAGTGAGGCACGGCGAACCATGCTACTCCGGTCACCAAGAGGATCGCGGCGGCAGCTGCGAGCCAGCGCCACGCGGCAACGGATGAACCGCTTGTTTTGCCTGCCGGGACTTTGAGCTCCGAGCGAATCTTTTTGCGCAACCCAGGCGGAGCAGTTTCATAAAGCTGTGCATGCTGCAGCGAGGAGCGCAGTGACTCGGCCGCGCCGAGGGTGGCCGTGCATTCGCGGCAAGTTTCGAGATGGCGCTCGAATTCCGCGGCGCGCATGGCGTCGAGTTCGCCGTCAACATAAGCGTGAAGGAGCGTCGCTGAGAAATCACAGCTCATGGGGCGCCTCCTGCTTTGCAGGTTGCGTGAGCGCGCGCTGCAGGCGCTGGCGCGCACGGGCAAGCGCGGACATAACGGTGCCAATCGGGACGCTGGTGATGGAGGCGATCTCTTTATACGAACAGCCTTCAAGTTCGCGCAGTATGATCACTTCCCGGAAGCGCACGGGCAAAGTTTCGAGAGCGCGCGCCAGCCGCTCGCGGTTGTCGCCGGCAATGGCCAGCGCTTCCGGCGTAGCGATGGACTGTTGGTGCAGGTCTTCATCAAATTCCGTCATGAGCTCCACTTGGCGATTTTTCTCCAGCCACGTATAACACGTATTGCGAACAATCTGTAGGAGCCATGCCCGGGCGTCTCCGCCGTTGAAGCCGCGGAAAAAACGGAACGCACGCAGCAGAGCTTCCTGTGCAACATCCTCCGCATCGGAGCGGCTTCTCAGCAGCCAACGCGAAAGATTGAAAGCTGCATCTACATGAGGCAACACGAGCTGCTCGAAACGAGCCCGGTCTTGCGAGTCCAACACGTCCCAACCCTTCCCCTGGCCCGTCGTACTCATGAATGAAAACCGCCTAGCCGCCGATTTTATTCCGAATTATCTAATTCTTATGACGAACTAATTTTAGCAGAGTGAGCGCGGAAAATTGGAATAAGGCACGGCACGCCGCGGTCTGCACAGATGAAACACGTCCCATAGCGGCGCGGGAACACTGGCTCTCTCTAACCCGCGCCGCTCCTGCCAAATAAGCGCAGCAGCGGGAGGTGCATACGTCGGTATGCATTGGAGAGACGTGTCTCCAGGAGAAAGAAAAATGGCTCGCAGGACGAAAGACGAGATTTTGCACGATCACAACAACGATGGAATCGATCGCCGCGGCTTTTTGAAGTGCATGGCTTGGGCGGGGACGGGGGCGTTCTGCGTCATGCAGGGCGGCGTTTTGAAGTCGTACAGCATGAGCCGCCTCTCGGAGATGAACCCCGCGGATATGAAGGGCGAGTTGAGCTTCGCGCAGATCAGCGACAGCCACATGGGTTTCAACAAGCCGGCGAATCCGGATGTTGCGGCAACCCTCAAGGCCGCGGTCGACAAGGTCAATGCGCTCTCCACGCCGCCGGAGTTTTTGCTGCATACAGGCGATATCAGCCACCTTTCGAAGCCGGAGGAATTCGACACCGTCGAGCAGATTCTGAAGAGCGCCTCGGCGAAGGACGTCTTCTACGTCCCCGGCGAACACGATGTGCTGAACGACGACGGCAAGCAATATCTTGAGCGTTTCGCCAAAGGAGCTCAGCCGGGAGGCTGGTACAGCTTTGAAAAGAAGGGCGTGCACTTCGTAGGCTTGGTCAACGTGATGAACTTGAAGGCAGGCGGGCTGGGCACGCTCGGACACGACCAGTTGGAGTGGCTGGAAAAAGATGTAAAGCATTTGAAGTCCAGCACGCCGATCGTCGTCTTCGCGCACATTCCTCTGTGGACGGTTTACCCGGATTGGGGATGGGGAACGGAGGACAGTGCGCAAGCGCTCGCGTATTTGAAAAAGTTTGGCTCGGTGACCGTTCTAAACGGCCACATTCATCAGACGATGCAGAAGGTCGAGGGAAATGTGACTTTTCACACGGCGTGCTCGACTGCATTCCCGCAGCCGAAGCCCGGTGAGGCTCCATCGCCGGGACCGATGAAAGTGCCAGCCGAGCAGTTGCGGAGCGTATTGGGCATCACGGACGTCAATTACGTGCGCGGTCAGCACGCGCTGGCGGTGGTGGATTCGACGCTAGCCTGATCGAGAAGACTCCGGGACAAACCACGAACAGGAAGTAGATTCAAATTAAAAAGAGACGGAGAAAAATCATGAGGAGAAGTGTGTTCATTGCGAGTTTGATGGCGCTGGCGGTGATGGGCCTAGCCGGACATTTTGACGAGCGTAAGGGCTTCGCTGCGAGCGCGCAGGAAAAACCTGCAGCCGCCACCGAAGTGAAAATCGACAATTTCGTTTTTGGCCCGGCGGCAATCACCGTACCGGTGGGAACCACCGTTACCTGGATCAATCGCGACGACATTCCGCATACGGTCGTCAGCACGGATAAACTTTTCAAATCGAAGGTTCTCGATACCGACGAAAAGTTCTCATTTACGTTTACAAAGCCGGGAGAGTATCCCTACTTTTGCTCCATCCATCCGAAGATGACCGGAAAGGTTGTCGTGCAGTGACCGCCGGCAAACGGAGGAGCGAACTTGAACCCCTTTGACCTGCGAGCCGCATTGCTAGCCAAGCATGCGCAGCACGTCGTGCTGATCCACTTTCCCATCGCGTTGTTCATTGCCGGCGTAATCTTTGATTTTCTCTCCCAGGGCGCCAAGAGGCGCGCCCTTGCCGCGGTGGCTTATTACAATCTGCTTGGCGCAGCGATTTCGGCCGTGCCCGTGGTCGTCACGGGACTACTCGCCTGGCAATTTCAGCTCGAGGGGCAAAGACTGAAAGGCATTCTGCTCATGCATTTGGTTTTAGGCTCAACATCGGCGGTCCTGATCTGGATTGTTTGGGGATTGCATGTGCGAGCCAGACGGCATTTGACGGATGGGTATCCTGTTTTTCGGCTGGCTCTGGAAACTTTGGCCGTGGCGGTCGTCGCGCTCACCGGTCATCTTGGCGGGTTTCTTAGTGGAGTAAACGGCCCCAGCTAGTACTTTTTGGAGGCCCGCCGGAAGCTTTTCTTCTTCGCATAATGCTGTAAATAAATGGCTTAGATAAGAAATGCGGCGAGAGACCGAAAAATGGCCTAGTACCACGACCAGGGTACTCCGCTCAGTGGCTCTAGCGGCCCATTGAGAGCCCCACATCCGACGCGTAGGCTTCTAAGAACGGGTTGGGGGCCGCGCGGGGACAGCGGCTCCGCAAGGGGCCGTGTGCGAGCTACCCAACCCGCCACTCTTTCTTCGATCTCCCGCTGTCGGTACACGAACGCTCCGCATAAAGCTACCAGACATTCCTAGACGCTTTAATTCAAAGGATCGGCAGTCCTCGTGCAATTCGTAGTTGCCGATTCTTGCTTTCATTCCTAAAGAGTTGCGCCATCATAGACTTCGGGAGGATCTTCCCACTTGGGTAAAAGGTTCAGGCGACAGGTGCCGCATTGGGCGGACACATCTGTCCCGACGATTGTCCTCTCGGCAATCCTCCTAGCTGGGTCTGTCTCTCTGGCACAATCCGCTCCATCAGGTGATCCGGCCCCGGCCAAGCTGCACGCTGAGACCGTTGCGGCATTCGACCGCTACATGCACCTAACCGAAGAACGCAATGAAGCTGAACTGAAGCGCGGGTCCGCGCTCTTGTGGATTGATTCGCTTGCCGAGGCTCAGCGCTCGGATGCGTACGCCGCCCTGAAACGAAGCGAAGTGCAGATTCATCAGCTTACGAGCCTCGATCAGGGCAATCCCATTGTCTGCCCCGGAGGGATGATTCATCACTGGGTCGGCGTGGTTTTCATCCCCGGGGCGAAGCTGGAGGACGTGCTCGGCGTTCTTGAGGACTACGATCACCAGTCGACAATTTATTCGCCGGACGTGGAGCGCTCCAAGATCGAGTCGCACGACGGCGACCACTTTCGCGTGTTCCTTCGCTTCCGGCGGCACAAGGTCATTACCGTGGTGCTCGATACCGAGCATGAGATTCGCTATTTTCACGACGCTCCCGGCCACGCCCATAGCCGCAGCTCCGCGGTGCGTATCGCCGAAGTCGAAAATCCCGGAAAGAGCGATGAACACGAAAAACAGCCCGGCGATGACGGTGGCTTTTTGTGGCGCATGGAAACCTGGTGGCGGATGGAGGAACGCGACGGAGGTGTTTATGTGCAGAGTGAGGCAGCTTCGCTTACCCGCGACATTCCGACCGGTCTTGGCTGGCTGGTCGGTCCCTTCGTCACCAGCATT
>DATMKS010000021.1:0-30800 GCA_035571045.1 Verrucomicrobiia bacterium | reverse complement strand
AGCGAATGGACAAGGATCGTGAAGAAGCTGGCTAACGCGGCAACGAGTAGTAGAGCCATCGCTGACATTTGATGCACACCAGAGGCTGATTGGGACTGCCAGCCATACCCTTCAGATGCCTAAAACCTTGATTTCTTCCGTTTTCTTCGTTTTGTCTGCCATTGCAGCGGTTTGTTGGCGCAGGAGAGGAGGGAACTTACTAAGCCAGAATTATCGGTGTCTGTCCGAAACGCAGAACCATCCTACAGCATCAAGAAAAATATCTGCCTCGAAATTCAGCTTGAAAACGTAAGGAAGGAACCACAGCTCCTGTTCCGTTCTTGGGGAAGTTACAGAATAATTGGATGTTGTCGGCCTTGCCCTTAGCCCTGGCGTTCCGCAGACCGACACCAGGTCAACTCCAGGCGACGGACAGCTCCGAATAGCCTTTCCCTTCTTCGATAGGCGTCGAGAAATGCGTCAGCACGTCCTTGGCCCCGGAAAGCTCCAGGGCTTTCTTGAAAAACCCGATAATCGTCAATCCCACGATGCGGTGCTGTTTCTCGAAGCCGACATACTTGATGAGCGCTTTGCCCTTCCCCTGTAATTGCACCTCAATCGAGACTCCCTGAAAATAAGTTGCGTGCACCGCGGCGAGGCGTTCAATCACAAATTCGGGCGAACCCACCTTCACGAACGCTTTGTAGACCCCCCGCAGCTGCCGTTCGTTAGCCGCCTCTGCGCCGCGAATGATCATCTCTTCGTTTCCACCTGCCAGCACGCGATTCTGCACTTCCAGAAAGCGCGCAAAGAGGTCCAGGGAGTACCAGTTGGACGAAAATATGTCACTTTCGATGATCTTTCGCGTCTCCGTGTCCAGCAGTCCCAGGATATTCTCAAAAGCATCGCGATCCACGTGCGCTTTGATCTGCTCGACGGCCTCTTTGAATGCGGTTCCCTTGATCTGCACCATGGTGGCGCTCCCGGAAGGCTGCGATGAGCAGAGTCGCTCTATTTCGAAATTACTACGCTTCGTGCCAAAGCGTGGATGCGTTGCCCTAAGTTTAACTCACCGCAAGTTCATTTCATGACGCTTTCGATACCGGACCTGCGCATGCCTGCTTCTGATGTGAATTTCCACTTCTCCCTTATCGGTCTGTTCCTAGTCACCAGCCGTTGTGAATTTATCGCGTTTTCTGGATTCTGCCCGGTCGGGGAAGCTTCAGAGCAAAGCTCTGGCGTTTCTTGATTACGCTTCGCTTCGAGGACCAACGCCATAGAGAGCTAGGACGTCTTTCAGAGTAACGATGCCTTCGAGCTTGTGGATATTGGCGCGGTTGACCACCGGGAGCGCGTTCACCTGGAGCGCGCCCATGCGTTCGAGCGCAAGACTAAGAGGATGGTCCACATGGAGATGTGGGAAGTCATCCCCTTCGAGGAGTTCCTTGAGTTGTTTCGTCTCGGAGCCAGCCGCCGCAGCCTGCTGAAGTTTGCCGAAACTGAGAACACCGATGAGGCCGCGGTCGTCGCTCACCGGCCAGGCCGTCGAATCGCTCGAGCTGATTTCTTGCAGAGCCTGCTGCGGGGTCATGTCCGCGGTCAGGATGTGCGTGGCGGGACGCATGGCCAGGATGACCTGGCGGTGACTTTCCTGCTGGCGCGATTCGGCGCTGGGAAGGTGAATGCCGTCCTGGCGCGCGAGCGATTCATAGATAGGCTGCTTCTGAAGCCGCGAAGCGATGAAGAAACTTATCAAGTTCGAGATCATCAGGGGAACGATGACCGCATAATCGCGGGTAATTTCAAAGATCATGACGACGGAGGTCATCGGCGCCCGCACGATTCCGGCGAAGGCCGTGCCCATTCCGACGAGGGCATAAGCCCCTGGCGTCGCTACATGGTTTGGCAGAAGATTGTGAGCCACGGTGCCGATGGCGCCGCCGAGCATGGCTCCAAGGAACAGACTCGGGCCGAAAATGCCGCCGGCGTTTCCGGAAGCGTAGCTAGTCGTGACGGCGAAAAGTTTCAAAACCAAGAGCAGAACCATGAGGCGGAGCGCCATGCCACCGTTTAGAACGGCGCCCACATGTTCATAGCCGACACCCAGAACTTGCGGAACGAACCAACCCATCACGCCAACCAGTACGCCACCGATCACAGGTTGGAACGGAAGCGTCCTGCGCGGTAATTTCAAGAAGCGTTCTCGCATGCCGAGCAGGAGCTTTGTGAAGGCCACCGAGACGAGGCCACCGGCAACACCGAGCACGGCGTAGATTGCGAATTCCCACGGATGGACGAGCTGGTATTGCGGCACTTTAAAAAGCGGATCGTTGCCCAGCAAGAGCCGCAGCACGCCCCAGGAAGTAGCCGACGCGAGAACGACCGAACCCAACACGGGAGCGTGAAGATCGCCGACGATTTCTTCAAGGGCAAACAAGACAGCTGCCAAGGGCGTGTTGAACGCGGCGGCGATAGCCGCGGCGGCGGCCACGGGGATGAGCGCCTTCACTTTTTCGGGACGCAGACCGAGATTGCGGCCCAGCACTGAAGCTATACCGGCGCCAACTTGTACTGTCGGGCCTTCGCGTCCCAACGGGATTCCGCTGGCTAGCGTGGCGGAAGTGCAGAAGAACTTCCCGAACATGGTGGCCGCGGTAATTCGGCCTTCTCGCGCATAGAGAGCTGCCTTCGTTTGTGGGACGCCACTACCGCGCGCATCCGGAAAATAGCGGTACAGCAGGTACCCCATGACTAAGGAGCCCGTAACTGGGATGAGGACACGATGCCAGCCAGCTCCGCCGACAGGATAGAGCCGCATGCCGACGCGCTCGGTTAACAGGATGAAAGTGACGGCCATCAAACCGACGAGAGCGCCAATCAGCAGCGTCAGGATCAGGAAGACTTGTGCTTCGCGCTCCTGAAGCAGAGCGTTCCAGTATCGGCGGGGAGACTTCCACCAGCTAGTTTGACTTTGTTCCACGGCCTTGGTCATTTTATTGGCAGATCGGCTCGTTTGCCTGGGAGAAAAAACTTCAGCTTCAAGGTTCGCTCGCGGCGGCGCTCTTCTTCCAAATGCCTGGCTCGCGCCTTCAGCAAATCATCTAAAGAGATGAGTCCGAGAAATTTTCCGGTGGAGGGCTCGACCACTGGCAGGCGCGTTACACTCTTTTCCGCCATTCGATACACAACCACGCGCAGGATTTCGTCGGGATGTGTTTCGACTGTGCTTGTGCGCACTAATTCGCGCAGCGGACGCCGTAACGCGGCTTCTCCTTCCAGCTCGGTCCGTTCGCGTATGTCCCTTCGCGTCAGCACACCGACTAACTTGCCTTCGCCATCCACAACCGGAAGGAGACGCTGGGTTTGGCGATGATCTGTGTTGACCTTTTTCAAGACTTCGCTGGCTGTGGCCGCCGCAGGTAAAGCGACGACGTTCGAGCGCATTACTTCGCGGACAAAGAGAATTTCCAGCGGGTCGACGGCGTATTCGCGGCTGAGGTGAAAGCCACGCCGGGCGACTTTCTCGGTCAAAATCGACCTTTTCAGCGTCAAAACCGTGAAGGCATGCGCGATTACGCTGCCAACCAGGAGCGGCAAGAAGACGTTTGCATCATGGGTCAGCTCAAAGGCAAACACGATACTTGTGAACGGCGAGCGCATCGTGCCGCCAAGAATCGCGCCCATGCTGATAAGCGGCCAGAAACCGGCACCCTCATTCGGCAGAAACATCGCTTCCATGCCACCGAGAGCGCCCCCCATCATCAATAGCGGGGCTAGAACGCCGCCGGAGGTTCCAGAACCGAGCGAGACTGACCAGATAAACCACTTCACGAGAAGAACGCCAAGAATCACCTTGGTAGTGACACTACCCTGCAGCAATGCACCGATGGTGTCGTAGCCGACGCCGAGGGCCTGGGGAAAAATCAAACCGCCAATTCCGATGGCGAGACCGCCAATGGCTGGCCACCACATCCAATGAATTTTGAGATGCTGAAAGGCATCCTCCGCTGCGTAAACAGAGACCGTCAGAAGCGCGGACAAGATTCCCGCCAGAAGCCCGACAAGCGCGCAGCCTAGCAGCGCTTTTGGGCCGATAAACAGCGGATGCTCGGGCACAGGAAACAGTGGGCCGAATCCCAAAAGGTATCGCCGAGCCACAGCGGCGACTGCACTGGCCAAGGCTACGGGGATCAGGCTGCGCGGTTTCCACTCGAAGAGCAGGAGCTCGACGGCGAGCAACACCGCAGCAACCGGAGAAGCAAATGTAGCGGACATTCCGCCCGCCGCTCCCGCTACGAGGAGTGTTTTTCGCTCGGCGCTCGTCAGGTGGAAAAGCTGCGCGATCATGGAGCCGAAGGCACCGCCCGTCATAATAATCGGGCCTTCCGCACCAAACGGACCGCCGGAACCGATGGAAATCGCTGAAGAGAGCGGCTTGAGAAACGCGACTTTCGGTTCGACGCGGCTGCCATTGATCAAAATCGCTTCGATGGCTTCCGGAATGCCGTGGCCGCGGATTCGCTCCGAACCATACCGCGCCATCACACCGATGATCAGGGCGCCGCCGATCGGAATCAAAACACTGTAGTAACCCAAATGGTTGCCTGCAGGAGAAACCATCGATGTATTCCAGCGGCCAAAGTAAAAAAGGTTGGTAAAGAGTCCGATCAATCGGAGCAGCACTAGAGCGACGAACGCGCAGAGAACTCCGATGAACATAGCCAGGCAGGAGATCGGGACAACGCGTAACGTGGTTGTGAAGTCTCCCAACTCTACGCAGTGATTGCCGGTTGTCTTTTTGGACTTTGTATGGGAGGTGGTTACCTGGATTTCGTCAGTCACGTTTGTCTCGCACTTTCTTCTTGGCTGTTTTCTTTTGGTTGTTCCCGGTGTTCTGCCTGCGCTCGAGCAGAGCTTCGATGGCACCGACCAGCGCTTCTCCGCTGGTGCGCAGTTCGCTGATGCGGTTCTGCGCGACTTGTTCGAGAAGGCGATCACCACGCGGCAACAGGGAAACGAATACGCGGCGCCGGTCATCCCGGCTGCGGGTTCTGCGAACGTATCCGTGTGTTTCGAGGCGGTCGATGAGCTCCACGGCGCTGTGGTGCTTTAGCGCGAGTCTCTCCGCAAGCGTCTGGATGGTAGCCTCGCGGCCTTCGGGGAGGCCGCGAATGGCGAGCAGCATCAAGTACTGCTGGGGCTCGAGCCCTACGGCCCGTGCCTTCGCATCGCCTTCGCGCAAGAAATGGCGAATACGGTAACGCAACTCAGCCAGGGCGCGATACTCGGCGGGGGTGATATCCAGTCCCATGGTACAAGTATATCGTACTGCGATATACCCTGCCACGCGGCACGATGCAATCGGTTACTGGCAGCGCTCGACTATGAGCGAAGAGGGTGAATTACAGCGCTTTGCGGAATGCTTTCTGCGTCTTGTAGTGCTCGTATCCTTGGCGTTCGTAAAATTTGTGAGCCCGCTCGCGGATCACGTTGGAACGCACGGACATACTTGGACAGCCGTGTTTGCGCGCCCAATCTTCGGCGGCTTCGAGAAGGCGTGCGCCGGCGCCGAGGCTTCGCTGGCCTTCGGAGACGATTAGGCCATTCAATTCAGCGCGCGTGCCTACTTCCACAAGATGCGTAACGCTGACGTGCGTCCAGGCCACCACTCCCGCGCCTGGAGAGTCTTCGACGAACAAGGCATTCTGCGACGCGGGTTTCAGTCTGCGCATTCTTTTGATGATCTCCGCGGCCGACGTCGGATATCCAAGCTGGCCGCATAGCTCCGCAAGTTGCGGCGCGTCGCTTGTTCGCGCGCGGCGAACGTTCCCACTTTGATTTTCGGTCTTCTTTTTCATGGCCTCAGCTTGCTTTCCTGCGCAGCCGCGCTTGTACCGCCTCGCTCTTCAGTTCGCGAAGTGCGTCGGAGGCGATCCATCGTGAGGTGCGCGAATCCTGCTGGCAAATCCGTTCGGCGGAGCGGATGGCCGCTGCGTTGAGCCTTAGATTTCTCTTTCCGATATTCCGCAGGGCCCAATTGACGGCTTTTCTCACGAAGTTGCGTTCGTCATACGATTCGCGCTCGATCACCGTGAGAAAACGCTCGAACTTCGCATCCCCCGCAGCCTTATCCTTGTAGGCGAGGTAGGCTGCCAGCGAGAATGCGGCGCGTTTTTCGAACTCTGAGCGGCGGCTGCTCCACTCGTAGACTTTGTCCCAAGCGGGCTTCGCGTGTGCGTAGAGATAGCAACAGGCCGTATCCACCAAATCCCATGAGTCGAAATCGCGCACCCAACGCTCCATCTGCGCCGCTGTGATCTTTTCCGCTTCACCGATCAACGCGGCGAGGATCCTCGCTTCGTGAATGGCGGTGGACCAAAGTTCCTCCGCCAATGACTGATCTTTGCCGATGTGCTGTGCGAAGGCGTGCAGCACGGGCGCGGAAATTCCGTAAGCCTTCGGAACGTTTACCCCGAAATAGGCGAGCTTCGCGCGCACCTTTGGATCGGCAACCTCTTTAAGCTCGCGAAGCACGGCGGCTCTCGAGCGGGGCGCTGAGTTAGAACGCTTTGTCGGAATCGAGGAGGATCGTGACCGGCCCTTCATTTATTAGCTCCACAGACATCATGGTCTGAAAAATTCCTGTCGCGACGCTAACACCGTGCGCCTGTATCGCCGCTGTAAACTCCTCGTAAAGCGCTTTGGCCTTATCCGGCGGAGCGGCCAAGATGAAACTTGGCCGGCGTTGCCCGCGCGCGTCGCCGTATAGCGTAAATTGTGAGACCACCAGGGCCGCTCCCTTCACATCCAGGAGCGAGCGGTTCATTTTTCCCTGGTCGTCCTCGAAGATGCGGAGGTTTACGGCTTTCTCCGCCATTGATGCCGCGACTCTGGAAGTATCATCACGTCCAACACCCAGCAAAATCATCAGCCCGTTGCTGATTTCGCCCGTGACGCGACCTTCGACTGTTACAGACGCGCGGCTCACCCTTTGCACTACGGCTCGCATACGGCTTTCTTATTTACCAGCTTTTCTGGCCATCTTCCGCGGCAATGCGAGTGCGGGGCAACCCCTCGGCGGCGGCTGGCACTTAGGGCAAAAATAACTGCTTCGCCCAGCGACAATCGCGCGCCGAATTACAGCGCCACATCGGTAACAGCCTTCGCCCTCGCGACCATAAGCCCGATGATGGCGCTGATACTCGCCTGGCTGGCCTTCGGCGTCAAGAAAATCGGAGATTGAGGAGCCGCGGAGGACGATAGCTTTCTCCAGGATCTTGCGCAGCACGCTATGCAGCGTCACTGCTTGTTCTTCCCTTAGCGACGTGCCGAGGCGCGCCGGATGAATCTTTGCACGCCACAAACTCTCGTCCGCATAGATATTTCCCACTCCACGCAGGAAGCTTTGATCCAGCAGCAACCCCTTGATCCTCGCGCGGCGAGTGCGCGCTTGCTTTACAAATTCTTCAACGCCAATTTCCAACGGGTCGGCGCCGAAGGAAAGCAATTCTTCCGCGAGCGGACCTGCCGCAAGATAAGCAAGCCGTCCGAATCTTCGCGCATCGGTGTAGCGCAGTTCGCGATTATCGTCGAGCGTGAAGCAAGCGTGAGTGTGTTTTTCGCACGGCTGGGCGGCCGGATTCGGCGCAAGGTGTCCAGTCATTCCGAGATGCACGAGAAGCGCGGCAGGAGCCGCATCGCCATTCCCGGCAGATGAGCCGACGCCCTTCACCGGCGAGAGACGCAACAGCATGAACTTGCCATAACGCTCGACGGCTTCGATTTGCCTGCCAGGAAGATGTAGCTCAAGCGCGGCCGGGTCGTCGATAAAATCCGTTTTGCCTAACCGCACAGACAGGATCCTGCGGCCTACAATTGTGCGCCGCAGGCCTCGCGCTACTGTTTCGACTTCGGGAAGTTCCGGCATGAGGGGATCACAAACAAAATAGCACATCCCCTCGTCATGACGCATGCATGGACGCGAATCCCTTGAACCCCGCGGTCAGCCGCATTTCTTGCAATTCACTTCTTTGGATAACTCGGATAAGGCGGCGGCTCGGGAATCACAACTGGATGTGCCTTCAACGCTTCGAGCGTGACCTGGACGGCGCGTTCGAGCTGCAAATCGTGGCCGGCCGCAACGGACGCTGGATCGTTTTCAACCTCGATGTCCGGCGCGATGCCGTGATTTTCCACTTCATACTCGCTGTGCAGGCCAAAGATGGCCACGCGCGGGGCGGTGATGAAGCCGCCATCCATCAGCACAGGATAGTTATAAATGCCAACCAGCCCACCCCAGGTTCGCATGCCGACCAGCGGCCCAACTTTGTCTTGCTTGAACATCCACGGCAAGGCATCGCCGCCGGAGCCGGACATTTCGTTGATGATCATCGTTTTGGGACCGTAGATTTGCGCGAGGGGCGAGCAGAATTGACCGCCTTCGCGAGTGATATCGCAATTGCGCAACGGCCGTTTGAGCATGTCAATGATGTAGTCCGCAATTTGGCCTCCGTGGTTGTAGCGCTCATCAATGACGGCAGCCTGTTTACCGACCTGCGCAAAGTAATAGCGGTTGAAATTAACGAAGCCGCCGGTCGCTGTGTCCGGCACGTGCACGTAAGCGACTTTTCCGCCGCTCAGCTGATCGACCTTGCGGCGATTGTCTTCTTCCCAGGCAAGATTGCGGAGCGGAAATTCGCTGGGCAGCGGCACAACGGTCACTTCGCGCGAGTCCTTGCCGTCGGGGTTTGGTCCCACTTTGATTTTTATTTGTGTGCCAGCGGTATTTTCAAAGTAGCTGTAGACGTCGATGGGCGGACGAACTTCGCGGCCACCCACTTCCAGCAGATAGTCACCCACTTTGACGTCGACACCGGGCTGGGTCAGCGGCGCGCGCAATTCCGGATTCCAATTTTCTCCATTGAAAACGCGCGCAAAGCGATAGCGTCCGTTCTCCACCTTGTAGTCCGCGCCGAGAAGTCCGCCCTTGACGCGGTTCGGTTGCGGCACGTCTCCGCCAGCGATGAACATATGGCCTACGGTAAGCTCGCCAAGCATCTCTTCAAAGAGATGGTTGACGTCAGCACGGCCTCCAGCACCTTTGAGATACGGCGCGTACTTTTTCTCGGCGGCCGGAACATTCAGACCGTGATGGTTCGGGTCGTAGAAGAAGTCGCGCTCGATCCGCCAGACTTCGTGGTACATCTGGTTCCACTCGACACGCGGATCCGTGTAAACCTCCATTCCGCCAAGGTTCAGCGCGCCGTCTCCCGGCTTCGGTACAACCGCGGTCGCAGCAATAAACCACGGCGACGCAGGGCCGGGGCCTTGCCGGTAGAGAACCTTTTCACCGTTCGCCGAAACTACAAAGGCGCTCACTCCCCCGAGAAACGGTTCTGTTTTGCGCGTGCTCAGGTCAAATTTCGAAACGGAGATCAGCGTAGGCTCTGTCAGGCTTGGCACATCCGGGATTTCACTCAGGAACAACACCCCGGTTTTGCCGGCATCGAGACCGACGTAATTCGCCGCCTTGATGGGCATGGCCACGATTCTCTGGCCGATCCCGTCCAAATCAAGCGTGACCTTCACTTCGTCTTTTTTCTCGCCTTCTTTTTTGTCGCCCTCTTTCCCTTTGTCTGCGCTCTTTTCAGCTTCTTTGGCTTTGTCGGCGTCTTTACCCTTTTCGTCGGTGGCCGCTTTTTCCTCGTCGCTTTGCGGTTCGACAGGCGAGGAATCACCCTTCTTAAGCACAACCGCGTAAATGCTTCTCGACACGGGATGCTGATAGCTCGAAAGATCGAGCCAGCCGATCGAGAGTCCCAGGTCTGTGCTAGCTGCGAAATAAAGCGACTTTCCATTTTTGTCGAACACCGGGTAGCGCGCGTCGCTGGTCCCATCCGTGACTTGCGCTTCTTTCCCAGATTCGAGCGAATACACGAAGATGTTCCTCATATGGTTTTCGAGATACTTCGCGTACGTCAGCCACTTGCTATCCGGCGACCATGTTTCCGTCAGCGTGGAACTCGGATCCTCGTACCGGTCCGACGTCACTTTTACCGGCGTGCCTTTCTCCACGTCCACGTACCAGAGATTCAGGCGCTTGTCGGTGTAGGCGATTTTCTTGCTGTCCGGCGACCACAACGGCCCGTAGAAATATGAAGGAGGATTGCCCAGATTGATTTTCTTGACCGCCCCCAATCCAGTTTGATCCACAATGTGCAGAGCGTATTCGCCGGATTCGTCGGAGAAAAATGCAATGGACTTGCCGTCGGGCGACCAGGCTGGATCGCGTTCCGCCACCGCTGTCGTCCGCGTCAGGTTTCGCACATCGCCCTTCTCCGCTGGAACGGTCAGGATTTCGCCGCGCGCTTCAAACACTGCGCGAACTCCCGTTGGCGAGATGGCGGCGTTTTGAATTTTGTCCGCCACTTTTTCATAGTGCGGCCGCGTCGCTGGCAAATCGCCGGAGATATGGATTTCCACTTTGCTGGCTTTTTCGCTTTTCAGATCGAGTGTGTAGATTCCGCCGAACTGTTCGTAGACGAGCGCGTCCGGCCCGGCAGACAGCGATTTCAGATCGAGGCCTTTGTTTTCCAGAACCTGCTTCACGCCCTTCGTTTTTGTGTCGTAAGCAAAGATCGTCACGGCCCCCTTGCGGTCGGACAGAAAATAGACGGTGTCGCCGATCCACACGGGATCGTCGTCATTCGAGTTTTCGCGAGGCACTTTCTCTAGCTGCAAGTCGCTCAGGCGAAGCAGATAGACCGGCGTCGTTTGTCCGCCGTGGTAGCGCTTCCACGCCACTTGCCACTTCAGGTTTGGCACATAAGCTATGCGCGTAGCGTCCGGCGAATACGAAGCTGCTTCCCCGCGCCACATGGGCAGAACTTCCGGAACTCCGCCTTCGACAGGGATAGTGTACAAACGGTCGAAGTCCGCATACGCTTCGCGGCCAGAACTGATCAGCACCTTCTTGCCGTCGGGAGTCCATCCGACAACGACATCCGGGTCGGGATGCCAGGTCAAGCGCTTCGGTTCACCTCCATCAGCAGGCATGACGTAAGCGTCGATATTGCCGTCGTACTGACCGGTGAACGCGATCCAATTTCCGTCGGGAGAAAATTTCGGTCGCCCCTCGCGTCCCCCCGTCGTGAGCTGGCGCGCTTCGCCGCCTGCCCGCGGCACACTCCAAAGGTATCCCCCATAGGCAAACACGATTTGCGTCTTGCTCATCGTGGGCGACTGCACGAGCAGCGGATTCTCTTCCGCGGCGGCACACCAGCTTGGCGCGCACAGCAACACCATCAGCATTGCAAGCAACGAAGCCCATATCCTTGCCGAGATTCGAAAACGCATCATTCCTCCTGAAGTAAACCGCAAGTACAACGCATAAATCTTTTTGGCTGCTGGAACCTTAATCGTCCCGCGCTATTTCTGAGCGCCTGGCGGCGGCCAGAAGCCGGGATCGCTAACGGGGCGCTCGTCCATCTTGTCGGCGTACTTTTTTACGGCGAGCCGGATGGCCGACGCATCGCCAATCAGCACAAAAACCAAGTTGTCCACCGGAAAATGCTTTTCGATAATTTGCTTAGCGATAACAGGAGTAACCGCGTCCATGCGGGCTTCCAGTTGGTTCACTTCGTCGTCTCCAAGCCCGTAGTATTCATTGACTACGATCCGGCGTACAAGCTGGCTAGAAGTTTCAATCGTCGGCGGGAATTGTCCCTTGATGTAGCTCTTTGCTGATTTGAGCTGCTCCTCAGTCACGCCGTTTTTGTGAAGCTTCTCCAAAACCTGGAGCGCAAGATCAATCGCCGGGGTGGTGGTTTCGTTCTTGGTGAAGCTGAATATTCCGAATGGTCCGGGGGCTCTCCGCGAATCAAAAACCGAATTTGCTCCGTAGGTATATCCCGATTCGACGCGCAGCGCTTCATTCAGCTCGGAGGTGAATCGCCCGCCGAAAATGGTGTTGACCACGCGAATCGCAACGCGGTCCGGGTCGTTCGCGGCTGTACCGATGTTTCCGATGGCGAAATAGGTTTGCGTCGCATCGGGCTTATCAATGAGAAGGAGTTTTTTGCCCTTTGCCGGTGGAAAGGCGGCGACGGAGTTGCTCCCGACCGTCCGTGCCGTCCAGGCGCCCAATGTTTCTTCGAGCTTCTTCCGCATTTCGGCGGGATCGAACTCGCCCGCGACACCAAGGATGGTATTCCCCGGCGCGTAGTTCGTTTCATAGAATCTAACGATCGCATCGCGTTGGATGCGCTTCAGTGAAAGTTCGTCGCCGTCCGGCGGACGCCCGTAAGGATGCGTGCCGTAGAGATAGCCGTTGTAATACAAGCGAAGCACGGCTTGCGGCTCGTCCTTGGCGGACTTCACACCATCGAGGCTCTGCGCAAGGATTTTATCGGTTTCGGTCTGGGGAAATGTGGGATGGAGAAGGGCATCGGAAAAAAGCTCCAAGCCGCGAGACAGATCCTTACTCAGAAACTCGGCGTTGATATTCGTGAAGTCCGCCCCTGCCTCCGCACTAAAAGAGCCGCCAATGAAGTCGAAATCGGCGGAGAACTGCTGTGCCGTCCGGGTTCTCGTTCCTTTGCGCAAGAGTCCGGCGGTTACGGAGGCGAGCCCTTCTTGACCGGCGGGATCGGCCGCCGCTCCCGTTTTGACCAGGGCGAAAATGTCTACCAACGGGACGCCGTGCTTTTCCATCAGCAGAACGGTCAATCCGTTCTTGAGCACGATTTTCTCGTGCGGTGGAATATGCAGTGACTGTCCCGGCGAAACAGGGCCAAGTGCCAGTGTGAATGCGAAGAGTGCGAGAAGGCGCAAGCCACTTGTTCCGCGCGTCATTGTTTTGCCTTCTCTTCGTTTTCGGGGAGCAAGGTCGCGACGGTCCGATTGTTTGGGCCGAAATATTTCTTCGCCACGCGCTGGACGTCCTCTTTGGTGACGGCCGAGTAGCTTTTCGCCGCGTCGAACAGCTTGTTGTAGTCGCCCATGAAAACTTCGTAGGTGCCAATCGTGTTTGCGCGTCCGTTGATCGTACGCATTTCTCTATAGAAATCAGCCAGCTGGTTGTTCTTTGCTTTTTCCAGTTCCCGATCGCTGATCAGACCGCTCTTCACATTTTCCAGCTCTTCGTAGATGGCCTTTTCGCAGGCCGGCGGGTCGACTCCCTGCCGCGGCTGAGCCGTGATGACGCCGAGCGTCGGATCAAATGCCGAATCCACGTCATAGGAAACGTCGAGCGCGAGTTGATCCTTGTCCACCAGCCGCTGGTACATTCGCGAGCTTTCTCCCTGAAAGAGCACGCTTCGCAAAATGTTCAACGCATAAAAGTCGGGATTATTGGTTTGGGGAACGTGATAACCGATCATCAGCAGCGGCAGCTCCGCAGGCTTGTGTACCACGAGGCGCCGCTCCCCAAGTTGCTCGGGCTCGATTGTGGTCACGGGCGGAGGCGGTGCATGGGAAGGAATCGGCTCGATATACTTCTCGCAAAGCTGAAAGATTTCCTCGGGCGAAACATCTCCGACCACCACCATCGTGGCATTGCTGGGCGAGTAGCCCATCTCGAAATGGTGCTTCAAGTCCTCCATCGTCCAGCTCTGGATGTCGCTCATCCACCCGACGACCGGCCATTGATAGGTGTGGGCGATGAACGCCGTGGCGCGCAATTGCTCGTCGAGCAATCCGAAATTATTGTTGTCCACGCTCAGCCGCCGCTCCGAAGCCACTACTTCGCGCTCGGAAGCGATTTTCTTGGGATCGAAGGTCAAATCCCGGATGCGGTCGGCCTCGATGTCGTAAATCAGCTCCAGAGCCGAACGCGGAAACCAGTCCTGGTAAACGGTCACGTTTTGCGAGGTGTAGGCGTTGTTCGAAGCTCCGTTGGCTTCCATCGCTTTGTCGAGATCGCCCGGTCCATACTTCTTTGCGCCGTTGAACATCATGTGCTCGAAGAAGTGAGAGAGGCCGGTCGTGCCGGGGTGTTCGTTCCGCGAACCGATGCGGTAGAAAATATAGAGTGCCACGTTGGGGATGCTGTGGTCCGGCTGAACCAGCACCTTCATGCCGTTTTTTAACGTGTGGCTGCTAACCGGAAACTCTTTTGACTGGGCCCAAACCGGCGGTACAGCAATACCCAAGACGCACAACAACAACAATGCGGTCCCGAACTGCCTGTTTTTTTTCATGAAACCACCCTCACCCGAACCCTTTATCTAAGACGTATGGACCCTTGGAAATGTTTACGGCTATCTGCTTTTCTTCATGGCAACAGCGCAAACACACGGACTGGTCCACCCGAACCGCCTTCGAGCTTGATCGGCGCCACGATGAGAAACGCGCCCTTTTCCGGCAGTCCGCTCAAATCCGCGAGATTCTCAAGATGATAGAGGCCCGCTCCGAGCGCCAGATGATGCACAGGAAAATCCTCGGATGCGCCGCAATCCACGCTAAGTGTGTCACTTCCGATGCCGCTGACCTTACGTTCAATCAACCGCTCGACCGCCTCCACGGAAAATCCAGGAAAATGCATGCGGCCCGCCTTATCCTGATTGCGGTACGCCTTCGCGTCGGGCCATCTTGACGCCCAGCCCGTCCTAAGCAGCCCGATAGCTCCCTCTGGAATTTGTCCGTGCCGCTCTTCCCACTCGCTGATTCGCGAGGCCGGAAGCGCGTAGTCCGCCGCCTGTCGGCTTTCCGAGCGAACATCGAATACCGCCGCCATGCCGAAAAATTGTCTCGGCGGGATCTGATCGACAGTCGTCGTCCCCGGGGGGAAATGAATCGGCGCATCCAGATGCGTCCCGTAATGCTCAAGCATCCAGAAGCTCCGCGTGAAGTAGCCATCCTTCTCGACCCTGGAGTTGACCTGAGCCTCAAACCAGTGCTCATCGCCCGGCCACGGCACCAGTTTGTCGTTGATGGCGTACGCGAGGTCCAGGACCCGCGTCCTTCCGGAGAGAATTCCGTCGAGCATGGCGTCAGGGGAGCGGGATTCCAGGCGAAGCCACAATTCCAGCCATGCGCAGTATTTCCTGATATTCGGCTTCAGTTATCTGCGAAACGAGCACGCGCACGTTTTTCAGCAGTTTCATTTTCTTCAGTGAAGGATTCGCACGCAGCTCTGCCAGTGTGACTTGCCGCGGCAACCGGTCAAATGCTCGCAAGTCCGCCACGAGGTTCTTTTCTTTGTGGTCGTGAGGATCGGGGTAAGGATCGCGCGTGATTTCGGCTATCGAATAGAGCGTCCGTTCCGGCGCGGAATGATAACAAAGCACGCGGTCGCCTTTGCGCACCTGTTTGAGCGCGCGAATGGCATCGGGCTTTGACTCCGCACCGTGCCACATTTCCTTGCCCTTCACAAAAAGGGTGTCCCAATGATAGTGGTGCGGGTCGGCGCTAAATATCCAGTAGTGTCGTTGCGAGGTCGGAGTTGCCATCGAGGCTTCGAGTCGGCAGCAATATACACGGGGACGGCCAAAAAGCGAAACAAAATGTTGGGGTTAGCCGCGATTGCGCACGGCCTGAGGAAATCGGCGCTACAACGCCAAGAAGCTCGGAATTTGAAATATCTTCTTTGTTTTTATTAAGTTAGAAGGAATTTCACGCGATATCGACAAAAACCTCATCACCACGAACTTCGGTCGGGTAGCAGGCGACCCCCATGCCGGGGTTCTGCAAGAGCTTCCCAGTGGTGACGTCATACTCCCAGCCATGCCAGGGGCAGGTAACGATCTTATCCTGTAGCGACCCTTGTCCCAGCGGGCCTCCCCTGTGCAGGCAAGTATTGTTGATAGCGAAGAACTTACCCGCCACATTTGCCAGCGCCAAGGTCTTGCCCTCGACTTGAACCTCGTGGATGGCCCCTATAGGAAGATCGGAAGTTTTGGCGGCTCGCACAAACGGCATGTTCGCTCCTCGATAGACTCAAAAGAAAACAGCAGCTGATGAGAATTTCGCCCCGCAGTATAGTTCGGCATCCTATTCGCGTCAAAGTTGCTTTAGGTCCGAAACAAGGAACGGCGCCTGGCAATCCGCCCTTGACCGCTCCATTCCCAAATTTTCCTGCGGACAAAGAGGAAAGCTGCCAGTCCGACAAGGATCCACCCGCCCCAAATAAACCACTCCCGCCAGATTCCGAGCTGTGCGGGGAAAATCGCTGCAAGAAGCAGGAGCCACAAACCTCCGATTAAGAGACTTCCTACGAGCTTCGTATTGTCTTGGAGATCGCGCTCCAGATTGAGCACGAGTTTCACCAGCAATTGGAGGAGATGAAACACGTTGGCGGCCTCAGGCCTTTTTCATCGTGCTCTCAGACGGACGAATCCGCGAGACAGGCATAAGTTTATGTTTTGCGCTCCGCGACCTATCTCGCTTGGGCTCTTTTCGTCATCATTTTCCAGTACGTTGCGGGGCGCAGCCTTTGCACGATGTCGATCTGGCGAGCGTCGCGGCCGATCAGGATGCGCGGTTCCCGTTTTTCGACGCCTTTCAGGATGCGGGCTGCGGCGGCTTCCGGCGAGGTAGGAGTAACCTTTTCAAAATAATCGATCGCTGCCTGGCGTTTGCTCTCGGAGGCGTGGGCTCCCAGGCGCGCTCGTTTCGCGATCGGCGTATGAATACCGCCGGGGTGAACGCAAGAAACAGAAACCGACGTTCCCTCCAGTTCGTGCCTTATCGCTTCCGTGAATCCCCGAACGGCAAATTTGCTTGCGGAATAGGCGCACTGGCCGGCGGGAGCAATAATCCCGAAGACGCTCGACAAATTGACGATGTGGGCGCGCGGCTGCTGCTTCAATATCGGCAGGAAATACATCACTCCGTACACGACGCCCCAAAAATTGATGCCCATCAGCCAGCGCAAATCTTCGAGAGCCAGTTCTTCGAACATGCCGTGAAGGGCCACGCCCGCATTGTTGATGAGCAACGTTACGCGGCCGTGCCGCGCCGCCACATCTTGGGCGAAACCTCGCACGGCCGCTTCACTAGATACATCAAGAACATGCGTCGAAATCGCGGCTTGCTTGGTAGTCACCGAGGCCGCCGTTTCGACTAGCCCCTTTTCATCGACATCCGCAATGGCCAGCGCTGAACCCGCCGCGGCAAGCCGAAGCGCAAGTGCGCGCCCAATTCCGCTCCCAGCGCCTGTGACAACTGCCACTCCACCGGCAAGGAACGACACCTAAGCGCCTGCACCCTGAACTTTCGCAAGGAGCTCGACGAATTTCTGCTTGCGCTCGGTCTGGTCGTGGCCACCTTCGGCTTCCGCCAGCTGCGTGATATTCATCGAGCAGAACTTTGGCCCGCACATCGAGCAGAACTTTGCCTCCTTGTAGAAATCGTCGGGCAAGTTTTCATCGTGCATGGCTTTCGCGGTCGGCGGGTCAAGCGACAACTCAAACTGCTTGTTCCAGTCAAACAAGAATCGCGCGTAGCTCAAGGCATCATCGCGGTCCCGCGCGCCGGGACGGTGGCGCGCCACATCCGCCGCGTGAGCTGCAATCTTGTAGGCAATCACGCCTTGCTTCACGTCCTCCGGGTTCGGCAGCCCCAGGTGTTCCTTGGGAGTCACATAGCACAGCATAGAAGCGCCGTGCCAGCCGATCATCGCCGCGCCAATCGCACTGCTGATGTGGTCGTAGCCCGGGGCGATGTCAATCACCAGCGGCCCGAGCGTATAGAACGGTGCTTCATGGCACCATTCCATTTCCTTGTCGACCTGTTCCTTGATCTTGTCCAGAGGCACGTGCCCTGGGCCTTCGATCATCACTTGGATGTCATGCTCCCAGGCTTTCGTCGTCAGTTCGCCGAGAACCTTCAGTTCCGCAAACTGCGCTTCATCGCTCGCATCGGCGATGCATCCCGGCCGGAGCCCATCGCCGAACGAAAAGCTCACATCGTGCTTCTTGAAAATCTTGCAAATCCTCTCGATGTTTTCGTAGAGAAAATTCTGTTTCTTGTGATGCTCCATCCAGTGGGCCATCAGCGAACCGCCGCGGCTTACGATCCCCGTGATTCGCTGCCGTACCAGCGGCACGTGCTCGCGGAGCACGCCCGCGTGAATGGTCATGTAATCCACGCCTTGCTCCGCTTGCTCTTCAATCACCTCAAGCATCAAGTCAATCGTCAAATCCTCAGGACGCCGCACGCGCGAAATCGCTTCATATACCGGCACAGTGCCGACCGGCACCGGCGAAGCGTCTATAATCGCCTTGCGGATCACCGGGATATCCCCGCCAGTCGAAAGGTCCATCACCGTATCCGCGCCGTAGTGCACGGCGTGGTGGAGTTTTTTCAACTCTTCCTCGATATTCGAACTCGTTGCGGAATTCCCGATATTCGCGTTGATCTTGCATTTTGTGGCGATGCCAATCGCCATCGGCTCCAGATTGCGGTGATTCACATTCGCAGGGATGATGCAGCGCCCACGTGCCACTTCGCTGCGGATGAGCTCCGGCTCGAGCTTCTCCCGCTTCGCAATGAACTCCATCTCCTCGGTGAGGACGCCATGCCGCGCCAAGTGCATCTGCGACATGTTGCGATTTCCGTTTTCTGCTGCGACTTTCGCCTCTCGCGCCTCAATCCAACTATCGCGTATTCCCATCGAACCCCCTCCGAGACCGCATCAAATAACTCGGGACAGATGACTTTCCGCCATCCCGCTCACTCGGTGCTAGAAGTTTGGATTATGTCACTGGGGGAGAGGTGCCGCAACTTACCCGAGAATAATCCGAGGAGCACTCCAAAGCAGGAAGGATTGTTGCCGTGAAGCTGTCCGCGTCGAGCCAAGCCGCAAAAAAGACAAAGCACGGGAGCTTGATCCCGTGCTCGGTCGATTCTTATCCAAGCCAGTTGCCTGGCCAGGACCTAGCTTTACTGAAGCGCTGCGCTCGCTGCCGTGGCTCCCGCGCCTGAAGGGTCATAACGGATCACGCCAGACTGGTCAGAGAAAAACATGCGCTGACCCGTGGTGCCAACCGTGACAGGGGTCCCGGTGATGGAGTAGCCAACGGAAGGCGTATTGCCATCGCTGGTCCAGTTAAATATATAGCCGCTCTTCGTCCCGCTTGCGAGAACCTGATCGAGCAAGCAAGCATTCGTCGAGGTAGCCGTGCAAGGTGTTGCACCACCCAAAGACGCAAGCGTTGCAGGGAAGCCTGCGTTCGGGTAGGTGGACGAATACGTTACAGCGGAGGTGTTGATCGTACGAATCGAACCAACCGCGGAAGCTTCGTTGGCCGCCATGCGCGACCGGAGCAAGTTCGGGATTGCGATAGCCGCGATGATCAAGATGATCGCCACGACGATCAACAGCTCAATGAGAGAGAAACCTTTTTGCCGAGTTCGCATTGCTGTAATTCTCCTTTTTTGGGACCTGGGCTTTAGGCCCCACCTTAGGTGGGCCTCCTTACTTCGCCAAGTATGCAACTGCGAACCAACACAGGCAATGGAACAAATGTCCCAGTTTGGTACAGCCTAATCGGTTCAGACCCGAGGAAGTTTCTCCTGACCAAAAGTTCTAGTACCTTTCCTGCAAGACTAGGCACCCAGGGAAGCTAAGGTCAGGGATGAGGCGCGTCGGGATGATACTTTCAAAAACATTCACTACCTCCGTAAGCTACTGAAAATAAATACTTGTTTTCATCGTTTCTACTGGGATTCCTGGCCAAGGACACAGGCACGGTCTTGCGTTCGTTCACTCTTTAAGAGCGTTCAAGGCCATGAGAGATGGCTACGACTCTCGGAATTTCATTTACGGGCTGATGTTGGCTGAGAAGCCCTGACACCAATGAAAAGGTTATCGCGAATCGCATAAGGCGGAGGAATCCAGAGCCCGGCAGGACGTGTGGCCGCTCAGGGCCATCGTAAGGTCCAGATCGGCCACAAGATTTAAGACTACGTCGCGCACGCCTTGTTCGCCTGCGACAGCAAGCCCCCAGGTGTAAAGCCGGCCTAGCAGCACAGCCCGAGCACCCAAAGCCAATGCTTTGAATACGTCTGCGCCGCGGCGGACACCTCCATCGAAAAGGACGGGGATGCGCCCGTTGACTTCGCGCACGACGGCCGGAAGGGCTTCGAGTGTCGCGATGGCACCGTCGACCTGACGCCCGCCGTGATTCGAGACAATTACGCCGTCCACGCCTGCATCCATAGCGTGATTCGCATCGTCCGGATGCAAGATGCCCTTCAAAAGAATCGGAAGAGCCGTATGTTTGCGAAGAAAGGGAATGTCCCGCCAGGTTAGCGTGGTGTTAGAAAAGAGACTGCTCCAGACTTGAATCGCCGCAGCCGGATTCTGCTCCGGCGGCTCGGGAAGAAGCGCACGAAAAACGGGGTCGCTGAAATAGTTGCCGAGACCCTGGCCGAGTATAAACGGCAAATAGGCGTGCTGAAGATCGCGTTCTCGCCATGCGAGCATGCCCGTATCAAGCGTGACCACCAAAGCCTTGTAGCCCGCTCGCTCCGCTCGCTGAAGCATGCTGGCCGTCAGGTCGGGATTCTTACCCCAGTAAAGCTGGAACCAGTGGGCGCCTTTCCCCGCGCTACCGACGGCTCGCGCTACCTCCTCGATGGAACGGCTCGCGGCAGTGCTGAGTGTGAACGGCAATCCAAGCGCCGCCGCGGCACGAGCCGATGCCAGCTCTCCTTCTGCGTGGAGAATCCCTTGCACTCCCACTGGTCCGAGAATCACCGGTGCGGGCAATTGTTCGCCGAAGAGCTCCACGCTCAGGTCGCGCTTCGAGACGTCGCGCAACATACGCGGCACAATTCGCCAGCGATAGAAAGCTTCACCGTTAGCGCGAATCGTGGACTCGCCGCCAGCTCCACCAGCCACGTAATCGAACGCCGGCGCGGAAAGTACATCCTTCGCCTTCTGCTCCAGAAGGGAAAGAGAAACCGGAACCGAGAGCGCACCGCCCGTCAAGCCAAGCGTGTAAACCTGCTGTTGGCGCTGCATGCCGGAAGGAATCGGTGAGATCGGACTTTTTTCGCTCATGGCGGAGGGGGATTATACACGCCGGCAGAATGGCCGCGGCATAAAGCAAATCAAGGCGCGGAGGGTTGGACCGGAGTTGGTCGAGCGCTTGCTATTTTGGCGAGGCACCATTTGCCTATAATTGGGTAGCCAGCCCATTCCCCATGATTTGCTTTGATCCCATACATGATACCGAGGATGACGTTGGCAACCCACCCAAGCATCGCGAACAGCCAGAAGAACGGAATGAAAAAGAAGAAAACAGGTGGCGGCCCATTCGGAGTGTGTGGTCCGGATGCATTGTGAAAGACCGTGGCAAAAATGGAGATAAAGAAAAAAAAGAATCCGCCAAAGAAGAGCGCCATGTAACAGAGCTGCCAGATCAGAGATTGCAAGGCATGGAATTTCACGAATCGCGAATCCTGCTTGACGCAAAAAATGATTAGCGGCGCGATGAAGCCGGTAAACACCTGAAGCAGATGCGCAAGAAAGGCCATGCTGCGCTCGTCCTGCGTGGGCTCGGGCAACGAGGCAAGTTCTGGCTGATCCGCCATGGTTTACCCTCCGGGGGATTGCTCTACGGTAGCTTGAATTCACCGCCAAGGCAGATGGAGGCCGCTTCGGTGTGCGCAATCAGAGATTAACCTGTCGCCCGTCCTTGAAAGGAATAGTGAAGAGCCAATCGAAACTCGTGAACAAGTGCCGAAGCGCAACGCTTGACAGTGCTGTGCCTGCTGCACAAGATGGATGTGGCATGGAAACAACCTTCAGCAATAAGCTCGCCTTTATCACGCTTCCCGATTGCGACAGTCATGAGACGCGCCTCGGCTCCTTGTGGGACAAACGACCCGCCGTCGTGGTTTTCCTGCGCCACTACGGCTGAATCTTTTGCCGCGAGCACGTCGCGCAGTTGCGCGAACACGAACAGGCCTTCCGCGACAAAGGAGCAGTTCTCGCGGCAATTGGCCTCGGCGATCCCGTTTACGCGCGGGAGTTTCGTAAGGAGACCGGTATCACGTTTCCGCTCTTAATTGACGAACAGCGTCAGGCCTATCGCGCAGCGGAGCTGAAGTCCGCCAATCTTCTTCATCTCCTGCGCGGCGACAATGCGGAAGCACGTAAGCGAGCGCATGAAGCCGGCCATCATCAGCACAAACTCGGGAAAAATCCGTTTCAGCTCGGCGGAAGTTTTGTTTTTGGCCCTGGCAACGTCGACATTTTTTCTCACGCCAGCGAAACGTTCGGTGACAACGCCAGCACAGCAGCTCTTCTTGCTGCACTTCCCTGAGTGCATCTTTGCCGGATGTGCGCATTGGCTCTTTCGCGGCGGAGCACCGCTCAAACACGCAGCGATTGCGATAAGATTTGGTTGATGTTCCACCATCCTCACGGAAAAAGGTTCATCGCTCTTGTTCTTTGTTCGTGTGCGGCAGTCTCAGGCGCGCTCGCGCAAACGAATCCCGCGACCCCGACCGAGCGCCAGCAGTTTCTCGATAAACTCGTGGCTGCGGCAATCGAACGCACGAATCATTCCGTGAAATACGTTTCCTCCTATGTCCGCATGGGTTATCCCGGCGGAGACGTCCCCGCTGACACCGGCGTATGCTCCGACGAAATTATTCGCGCCTACCGGGCCGTTGGCGTGGACCTGCAAAAAGAAGTTCACGAAGATATAGTGAAAAACTGGCCGGACTATCCTGCGAATATAAAGTGGCATCAAGCGCATCCGGATTCCAATATCGACCACCGCCGCGTGCCGAATCTGATGGTGTTTTTTACGCGCAAAGGAGAGAGCCTGCCGATTTCATTGCGCGCAAAAGATTATTCGGCAGGGGATATCGTCACTTGGGATTTGGGCGGCGATGTGCCGCACATTGGGCTGGTAGTGAACATTAACTCCACAGAGAGCGGGCGGCCTTTGATCGTGCACAACATCGGGCAGGGGCCGAAGATGGAAGATGTTCTTTTCAGCTGGAAATTTACGGGACACTACCGCTATTTTGGGCCTTCTTCCCGGGAAGCACATTAAATCTTTGGCTGGAATCGGACCGTCACCTCACGCCAATGGCTTGGACATAATAATGTAGTGCCCCGGCACTTTTGCCTGAAGAAACGGAGCAAACGGAGCCGTGCCGATTTCCACATAGCCAAGACGTCGGTAAAACGGTGGAAGCGGAGTCCGTTGACTAATGACGCGTAGATCTACGGCGCAGCAACCTTCCCCGCGAAAATAATCTTCCGCGGCGGCAACGAGCTTGCGGCCTAGTCCGCTACCCTGGCGCTGCGGATCCACCGCGAGCAAACCCAAATAGCCGCGGCCTTTTCGCAATTCCACATAAGCGCACGCCGCGAGTCCAGCAGAGTCGGACGCTACCAAAAACTTCCCGCTTTCCATGAATGCGCGGGCCTCTTCCCCACTGATCCGATCGCCATCAAAAACAAACTTCTCCACGATAAATGCCACGTTAATCAGCCGGACGATCGCGGGAATATCAGCGTTGACCGCCACGCGGATGGTTAGGCTTTCATCTTGCGGAGAAGACTTTGGGGATTGTGTCATGAAAGCACTCGGACAGAAGCTCTGGAGCTACAGCTTTGGGTTTGCTTCCACGGCCTTTTGCCGGGACTCCTCTTCGGTTCCGATGGCCGATGGAGGTTTCGCGTCAGCGGACGGTTTCGACAGCCAGAAATCCGGATCCCCGTCGATAATCTCCTTAGGGACGCGCGACGTCTCCGGACTGATGGCGTAAAGATTGCTCTCCGTGCTTGCATACGCGTCGCGCGCGATCTGTTGCATGCGGTCGAAGGCTGCATCTCCTTCAGCTTCGCGGAGTTTCGGCGCGCGTGCGAGATAAGCGTCATTTTCCTTGAGCGCGCGCATGGGCACAAAGACGAGAAAGGAAGGCGAAGGCGTTCCAACGTTTGCTTGATAAACGACCCACGGCATGTCCGCGTTGGTTTTTTCGTAGGCAGCGCTCAGCAGTTTGAAGGATTCGACGAATTCGCTTTCGTACCCGGGACGGAGGCGCACATCGAGAATGCGCATGAAGCGGGCTTTTGAGAGATCAATACGGTTCACGCGGTAGCCGAGGTCATTGCGACGAACGGCGATGATAGTGCCCTCACTCGTTTCTAGTCCCCTGATTTGTTCCTGTAGGTTCGCGAGTTGGGGATGCGCGGCATACAGCTGCCCCCAGACGACATAGGCATTGTCCACCTGCTCGAAGGAATCGAAGGGATCGAAAGAAAGTGCTTCGGGCGGTCCGGTGATGGACTGAAGATCGATCCAAGAGTTGGGGACATCCAACCGGTCGCAGGCATGCACTATCGAGACCTCAAGCTTTTGCCGCGCGCTTTCGCTTCCGAATTTGAATTGCTGGTGGACGAGGAGAAGTATTTTTGGCGGCGCGGTGGCCGGGCTGGCCGGCTTTTCAGTCTGTGCAAGCACGATCGAAGCGTGCGCCAGCAATAGAAAAACAGTCCCTAGAAAGGGCCGATGCCATCTCATGCGGGAATCCTCCCTAGCTTTAAGCGGGCGCAGAAGTGCGGTGCCCGCACCTGAAGAAGACTTTCGCCTAGCTGAGAGCAGCCTTTCCATTGAACCGCGCCGCGGAGCCGAGTTCTTCCTCAATCCGCAATAGTTGATTGTATTTTGCTATTCGGTCGGTGCGCGAAGCAGAGCCCGTTTTAATCTGGCCGGCTGCTGTGGCAACGGCGAGATCGGCGATGAAGGTGTCTTCAGTTTCGCCCGATCGGTGCGAAATGATCGAGTTATATCCGGCCTTGCGCGCCATCTCGATGGCATCGATGGTTTCCGTGACGCTGCCAATCTGATTTAGCTTGATCAGGATAGCGTTGGCAATTCCCTCTTTGATTCCCCGCGAGAGCCGCGTCGTGTTGGTGACAAAAAGATCGTCGCCGACCAACTGAATCCTTTTCTTCGAGTTCTTCGTGCCAACCGATTGCGTCAGCGTTTTCCACCCCCCCCAATCGTCTTCTGCCATCCCATCTTCGATTGAGACGATTGGATATTTCTCGACCCAACTCGTCCAATACGCCGCCATCTGCTCCGACGAGTGCGCCGACTTGTCCGACTTCTTGAAGACATAATTCCCGCTGGCCTTCTCGTAGAACTCGCTCGATGCTGGATCGAGCGCAATGCTGACCTGCTCGCCCGGCTTGTAGCCTGCCGCGCCAATCGCCTCAAGCACGATCTGAATCGCTTCTTCGTTGGATTTGCAGCTTGGCGCAAACCCGCCTTCATCTCCGACGGCCGTTGAATACCCGTGTTTTTTCAGCGCGCCCTTCAGCGCGTGAAATATTTCCACGCCCCAACGCAGGGCTTCCGAAAAGCTTGGCGCGCCGACCGGCATAACCATGAATTCCTGGAAGTCGACGGAGCTATCGGCATGAGCGCCGCCATTCAAGATGTTCATCATCGGAACAGGGAGAAGATTCGCGCTCGTGTCCGTCGAGTAGCGCGCCAAATATTTGTACAGTGAGAGATTCTGCGCCGCCGCGGCCCCGCGCGCCGCCGCCATCGAAACAGCAAGGATGGCATTGGCGCCAAGACGCGATTTGGTCGGCGTGCCATCCAGCTCGATCATGCGTTTGTCCAGTGCGCGCTGATCGGCAGCGTCCAGCCCTACAACAGCTTTGGCAATCTCGCCGTTCACGTTAGCCACAGCCTTCAGAACACCCTTGCCCAGATAGCGCGACTTGTCTCCGTCGCGCAGCTCCAGCGCTTCATGTTCCCCGGTGGACGCACCAGACGGGACCGCGGCGCGGCCCTTAGCACCGGTTCCGACATATACATCCGCTTCGACAGTGGGATTCCCGCGCGAATCGATGACCTGACGAGCGGTAACGCGAGTGATATTCGTGGACATGTCCCGGCAATCTCCTGAGTGGAATTGAACTTGAGATTGTATCAGACGGTAGAAGAGGCCAGTGGTCGGTAACCGGCTTTCCTCTGTGGATCAGTCAGGACCCTTTCTTCGCGCGAGAAAAGAACGGCTCTTACGATTCCCAAATAAAGAAGTGCGTTCGAGCCTATCGTGACGGGAATGATTGGTATCGGACTGCCGGGGATACGCCTCCAAAGCAAGCCAATGAAATGGCCCGGCATCGCGAGGTAAGCCTCAAAGAGGGGAGATGACTCAGGTGAACCAAACCGATTGCAGTCGTCGGAATCGCAGCAACTGTTGAAGCTATCCAGATACGCTTGGTTGTTTGCTTCATGATGCAGAGTCTAGGCGGTCTCGGGCTCCTCGATGAGAGATTCCTGGCGGACGACAACGACGATTCCCGAATCCGTCACATGGAACCGCCGCCGGTCGGCTTCGGTGTCAAATCCAATCTCCGTACGTTCGGGAAGACTGACGTGCCGGTCGATGATCGCGCGCCGAATCCGTGAATGCCGCCCGACATTCACGTGATTGTACATAATTGAATCCGTCACCTCACAGTAGCTGTTCACGCGCACATTATTTCCGATCACGCAACGCTGCACTCGACCGCCGGAGATGACCGAGCCTCCCGCCACGATGGAGTCGAGCGCCACACCCATGCGTTCGGGATCGGCAAACACGAATTTCGCCGGCGGATACTGGTGCTGCCAGGTGCGCAACGGCCAATTGTTGTCGTACAAATTGAAAACCGGCGACACGCTCACCAAGTCCATGTTCGCTTCGTAGTAGGCATCCAGCGTGCCAACATCGCGCCAATACAATGCGTCCTTCTGGTTCTCGTCCACGAAGTTATATGCAAAAACCCTGTGCTTCGAAATAATCCGCGGCAGGATATCCTTACCAAAGTCGTGACTTGACTTCGGATCCTCGGAATCCGCTAGAAGGACCGGAATCATCAGCTGCGTATTGAAAATGTAGATCCCCATCGAAGCGTTGCAATTCCCTGGATGATGCGGGGACTGTTTAGGCTCGGCAGGTTTCTCTTCGAAACCGATGATGCGCCAGTCTTTATCCACTTCAATCACGCCGAATTGCTTCACCGCCTGCGCCACGGGAATCTGGATCGTCGCCACCGTCACGTCCGCCGCCGAATCCAGATGCTGCTTCAGCATCTTGGCGTAATTCATTTTGTAGATGTGGTCGCCGGAAAGAATAAACACGTACTTCGACCGCTCGCTCCCGATCGAATAAATGTTCTGATAAACGGCATCGGCCGTTCCCTGATACCACTCCTTCGAAACCCGCATCTGCGGCGTAAGCACTTCGATGTAGTCGCCGAGCCCCGCGAGCGGCGACCATCCCGCGCGCACGTGCCGGTTAAGACTAAGCGCTTTGTACTGCGTCAGCACAAACACGCGCCGTAAATCGGAGTTGATGCAATTCGAAAGGGTAATGTCAATGATGCGGTACAAGGCGCCGAACGGAACGGCGGGTTTTGCGCGGTCGCGCGTCAGGGGCCACAGCCGTTCGCCCTGGCCTCCAGCGAGGAGTACTCCGATGGCATCGCTCATCGCAGACATGGCCGGCCTCCGGACGTGCTTTTAAGAAGCGGCCCATTCTACCAGTACCAGCGAGGCAGATTGCAAGAGAAGCTACCATCCCACTTAGCAGAGAGTAAGGTTGCTGGATGGCGAAAGTCTTCCGTATACTTCCGAATTACCCCCGTAATTACAGGGATACTAAACCCTTCCTTCTTTTAGCTCCCTCGAAAGATTCCTTGACTTCCATGCCCGCAATTGATTAGAAGATGCCAGCTACCTCATCAGGGTGAGTCCACAACGGTAAATGGTGCGCAAGCGGAAATGTAGTGTATGGAGCATGTCTTGGTTTGACGCTCCATGGCAACTCGAAGCAGGATGCCTCTAGCGGTGTGCGTGACCGCGTGGCAGCTGCCGTGCGATAATGACCGGGGCGGTGTTCGAACCTAGCAATGACACCGCACGTAGCCAATCCGAACCGGATTGGGGGTGAATGTAAAAGTGGCTGAAGTCATTATCCAGGAAAGCGAGTCTCTGGAAAACGCACTGCGCCGTTTCAAGCGCAAGGTGCAACAGGAAGATATCATCAAGGAAATCAAGAAGCACAGCTTCTACATGAAGCCAGGCGAAAAGCGCCGGGCCAAAGAAGCCCTTTCGCGGAAGCGACTGCGCAAGAAGCAGCGGCGAGAAGCGGACTAACCTCCGCCTCGCTGCCTCTCAGCGCCGCACTTCCGTGATTTAGACCCCGGTTAGGCAGAGAAGTTGGGTTTCTGTTGCAGCTTCGCTTTTGCAGGCCAAGTGACCCCAGCCCGGTACGCCCGGACTACAGGTTTCATCACCATACTTGGCCTTCCTTGCGAAACGTGCCCATCCCCCTACCTGACTCGGGCAAGGGGAGAGCGGCTCATGGAATACCACGACAGGGTCTTGAAGTGTTCGGAGTGCGGCGCTGAGTTTGTTTTTACTGCCGGCGAACAGATGTTTTTCGCCGACAAGGGTTTCAAGAACGAGCCGAAACGGTGCAAGGGCTGCAAAGCCAAGCGTGCCGAAGGCGGCGGAGGCGGCGGCGCCTCACAGATGCGCTCGGAAACAAAGACGACCTGTTCCCAGTGCGGTAAGGAAACCACTGTCCCCTTCCGGCCCACTCAAGGACGTCCGGTCTTTTGCCGCGAGTGCTTCCAGCAGCGCCGCGCGCTTGGCGCGGCGTGACCTAGCGTCTCCAAATCAGAAACTAGCAGTCGAAAAAGAAGGGCCAATCAGCGACGGCATTGGATGGGACAGACATTTGTGTCTGTCCCATTCTTGTTTCTGATCGTCTTCCCGCCACACTCGCCGCGTCTAGAAAATAGCCACGATTCCTCACGCTGCATTCGCGCTTGATTCACACCCGTATTCTTACTTGTACCAAAACTGTACCTCAGGTCAGGTGACGCGCCTCTCGCAACGCCGTAGTTTCTCGCACACAGCAACCCGGCCTTACGCTTGGGCTCCACACACTTAGCCCTCTTCGAACCAGGTTCTCTCCGAGCGTCCTGATCACTGGCACGGCCACGCAGTTTGGTGTCCATCCTCTGTAAGCCCCAGGGCTTTCATCAGGAAAAACATCGCTCTACGGGTGTGCCTTAAGGAGAAAATATGTCCTCAGGTGCATTTGCACGTCTTGTCGAAAAAGCGAAGTCTCGTCCCATCCGCAAGCCGGTTATCGCCATGTCTTTCTTGCTTGCGGTTTCTTTCTCTACCGTCACGCTCGGCCAGCATTCCCCGCAAGATCCGGGTGTCCGCGGGGGGACCGTCAATTCCGGTCAACCGTTGTCCTCCATCTCACAAACTCCAGGCGCGCCCGACTTTTTTGCCAACGGGCTGCTCCGCTTCCAGGAAATCGAGTCCGTTCAGGGCACCGCAAACAACGGACTCGGACCGCGCTTCAATAGCAACCAGTGTTCGAGCTGCCATTCACAACCAGCCATCGGGGGATCAAGCCCGAGTGCCACGGTATTTCCCTCGGTCGGCCCGAATCCCGAGACTCTGGTTTACAGCCTCGATGGCGCCCAGAACACTCTCCCACCCTTCATCACTCCCGACGGCCCCGTCCGTGAAGCTCGCTTCAAATTCTTTCTGAATCCCAATGGCTCCCTAAGCAGCACGCCCGATGGCGGCGTCCACGACCTCTTCGTCATCTCCGGCCGCAGCGACGCAGGCACTTGCGCCATCAGGCAGCCAAATTTCCACGAAAATCTGGAATTGAACAATGTCATCTTCCGCATCCCGACTCCGACCTTCGGCGCCGGCTTGATCGAAAACATCTCCGAAGAAACCATCTACGCCAATATGCAGGCAAACGCCGAGCAAAAGCAGGATCTGGGAATTTCCGGCGTTCCCAATCGCGACGGAAATGACGGCATGATCACTCGCTTCGGTTGGAAAGCGCAGAACAAATCTCTTGAGATATTTGCCGGCGAAGCCTACAACGTTGAAATGGGCGTCACCAACGAGCTGTTCCAAAATGAGCGCGCCAGCCCCGATGAAGCCATGTCCGGCGGCCTTCCGGCAAATTGCAAAATAAATCCCACGCCCGAGGACACAACCAACTTTATCTCGACACAGTATCCTGCCGTCCCCAGCGACGTCGTGCAATTTGCCATGTTCATGCGCCTTCTCGCTCCCCCAACGCCTTCCACCACCTCGCCCGGTGGTCCGCAATCGATTGCCAATGGCAGCCACAACTTCAATTCGATCGGCTGCGCCATGTGCCACACGCCAACGCTCCAGACCGCACCGTCTGGCTTCACGCCGGGCCTAAGCCAGGTCAATGCCAATCTATACTCCGACTTGCTTGTTCACCACATGGGCACAAATCTCGCCGACGGCGTCTCGCAAGGCGGCGCCGGGCCCGACCAATTCCGCTCCGCGCCTCTCTGGGGACTCGGTCAGCGAATTTTCTTCCTCCACGATGGTCGCACCACCGATCTCGTCGATGCCATTAAGGAACACGCCAGTTCCGGCTCCGAGGCCAACGCCGTCATCAGCAATTTCAAACAACTAACTCCACAACAGCAGCAGGACCTTCTCAACTTCCTGCGATCGCTCTAGCTTCGTTCAATAATTCAACAATGAGGGTGGGACAGACATTCCTGTCTGTCCCATCCTATTGTCTACTCTCGCCTCGCTTGCGTTCTGGCTCAGATAGGAACGAGAAGAATTGCTGCATCCGGGGCCAGCGACCGCAAACCAAACCGCTCCCTAGCTTTTGCCATGCGTGTATTTTCCCCGCCTGCGGAGTATGATACCGCCCGAGAAGTCCCCAGCGAGACCAAGGCCATCCGGAGGGCCACACCATGGCTCACCGCTTCACTATCGGTGTTGAAGAAGAGTTCCAGATCATTGACC
>DATMKS010000020.1:0-28137 GCA_035571045.1 Verrucomicrobiia bacterium | reverse complement strand
CCGAGGTCGTACGTCCATTTGGTGGAATCGGGGGAAGAGCCGTCTGGGGCCGAGAATTCGTCGCTCCAAACTAGAGTCCATGGAGAGGCAGGAATCGGCGGAGGAGGCAGAATTGGGTCTCGAAATATGAAAACCCCACATCCGCAGACGAGTAGTACTAAAGAGATGAGAGCCGCCGATAGAACGCGAGACTGCTTCGCCGTGAAGTTCGACATGCAGGTAAGTACAAAGGCACAGAGTGAAGTTTGTGCTACTTAATCGAGATTCAGGGCGCGCTTGAAGGAACCCTTCTCGTTATCGATTTTCTTCTGGAGTTGGAGGATGGCGTAGAGGACAGCCTCGGGACGCGGCGGGCAGCCGGGGACGTAGACGTCGATGGGAATCACCTGGTTGCAGCCTTGCACGATGGCGTAGTTGTTGAACACGCCGCCGGAGGTGGCGCAGGCGCCCATGGAGATGACCCACTTGGGCTCGGGCATCTGATCGTAAAGTTGGCGAATAACGGGAGCCATTTTTTGCGAGAGGCGGCCGGCGACGATCATTAAATCGGCTTGGCGCGGCGAGGGGCGGAAAACTTCGGCGCCGAAACGGGCGACGTCAAAACGCGCAGCAGCCATGGACATCATTTCAATGGCGCAGCAAGCGAGGCCGAAACCGAGAGGCCAGATGGAGCTTTTGCGCGCCCAATTCACGGCTTTATCGAGCGTGGTGAAAATGATGCCTTCGTCTTCGAGCAGGCTGCCGAAGTCGTCGGGCTTGGTGAGTGTGACGTGCTTGCCGAGCGATGTGCTCATAATGTCCTATTCTACCATCATTTTCACAAAGCCATGCGCAGGACACAAATACAGCGCGACTGGCTTTTCCCCGACCGCTACGTCAATTCGTAATCGGCTGATGAGGCCGATTTTGTACGACGGGTATACGCGACAACCGAGCCGGGCCAAAGCGTGGTATTTTCGCCGGTGCGCGGATCCTGATACCAGCTGCGGCAGCCGCCGGATTGCCACACGGTACCTTCGAGGCGACGGTAGATGTCGGCGACAAATTGTTTCTGCGTTTCCGGGCGGACTTCGAGGACACGCTTCTTGCGGCGCTTCATAAGCGCGAGACAGCTCATCACGTAACGGACCTGGGCTTCGATCATCAGAACGACCGAATTGTGGCCGAGGCCGGTGTTGGGGCCGAGAAGCAAAAACAAATTCGGAAAGCCGGCGACGGTCACGCCGAGATACGCGCTCATGCGTTCTCGCCAGGCGTCGTGAATTTCCACCCCGCCGCGGCCGACGAGGCGAATCCCGATCAGCGGCTCGGTGGCGCGAAAGCCCGTGCCAAAGATCAAGACGTCGACCGGGCGCTCGACGCCATCGGCTGTGACAATGCTGTGCTCGCGCACTTCCGCGATGCCGTCCGTGACCAATTCGACGTTGGGCCTTGTTAGCGCGGGATAGAAATCATCCGAGACGAGGACGCGTTTGCAACCCAGTTCGTAATTAGGTTTCAAAGCCGCCCTCAGTTTTGGATCGCGGACTTGTTTCTCCAGTTGATGTGTTGCGATTTCCGTCGCTTTCCTGCGAACGAAACGATTGCCGAGGAAACCGAGGACGCGAAACTCCTGCCGCCAGAAAATAAGCTGCCGGAACGCCCGCATGATCAGCGGGAAGCGCCGAAATCTCTGCTTCCATTTTTCCGCGATGGCGAAATCCATGCGCGGCACAATCCACGGCGGAGTGCGCTGGAAAAGGTAAAGCTTGCCCACGCGAGGAGCGATCTGCGGGACAAACTGGATGGCGCTTGCACCCGTGCCTACAACGGCTACGTTCTTACCTCCCAGATCGACACTATGATCCCAAGTGGAGGAATGAAATGCCGGGCCTGCAAACCGGCCAATTCCCTTAAGCTCGGGATAGTGCGGGACGTGCAAGCCGCCGATACCAGAGACGATTAAACGCGCGCGGATGCGCATGCCTTCAGCGGTCACGTGCCAAGCAGCTTCCGCTTCATCCCAAATCGCTTCGTGAAAGCGCGTATTCAAGCGGATGTTCGAAGCAATTTCGTAGCGCTCGACGCAACGCTTCAAATAGTCGTGGATCTCCTGCTGGCCGGGATACATGCGCGACCAGCCGGGCGACGGCTCGAAAGAAAAAGAATACAGATGCGACGGAATGTCGCACGCGCAGCCAGGATAACGGTTGTCGTACCAGGTCCCGCCAATGTCGTCGCTCTTCTCAATCAGCAGAAACGAATTCCTCCCAGCTTCGCGGAGCTTGATGGCCATGCAGAGTCCGGAGAAGCCGCCGCCGATGATGAGCACATCGACAGCGATCTCTTCCGGCCGAGCGGCTTGCTCGTTGTTTTCGCTCATCAGGCTTCACGCACCGTGCTCAATGCGCCGGGAGCCACAAGCTTGTGCAAAAACTCCGCGCTCTCGCGGAGGGATTGTCGCGCTTCCGGAATGCGATGCGGCGCAAGCTGCCAAGCGTGCGGCACCACGGGCCACACTTTCAGTTCGACTCGCACACCTGCGGACCGAGCGCGTTCCGCGAGTCGCGTGGAGTCGTCGCGCAGAACTTCATCCGCGCCCACGTGAATTAGAAACGGAGGAAGCCCGGCGAGGTCGGCATAGAGCGGAGAGGCAAGAGGATTACGCGGGTCCATCTCTCCCAGATAATAGCGCGCACTGAGACCGATGTCTGGTCCATGAAACATGGCGCAGCGAACCGCATTCGTAAGAATGGATTCGCCGGTGGCAGCGAGATCGGTCCAGGGCGAAAACAGAGCAGCTCCAGCAGGAAGTGGATTCCCTTTGTCGCGAAGCTCAAGCAGAAGAGAGAGCGCGAGACCGCCGCCGGCAGAGTCGCCGGAAACCACGATTTGCGCCGGCGAATATCCCTCGCCGAGGAGACCTCGATAAGCGGCAACTGCATCGTCAACCGCAGCGGGAAACTGATTTTCCGGCGCGAGACGATAGTTCGGCGCGAGAACGCGAAATCCCTGGCGCGCAAACGCCACCGTGATCGGGCGATGCGATTCCGCCGAACAGCCAAAATAGCCGCCGCCATGCAAATACAAGAGAACAGCGCTTGCAATACCTTTTCCTTCGACCCACTCGCCGGAAACGCCACCGATTTTCGCCGGACGAATCTGAACGTCAGCGGGCACTCGATAAGGATCGGGCTGAAGAATCTTGCGCGCGACGCGGTAATCCCGGACGCCGCGGAGTCTTCGCTTAACTCTCCATTTGACAATTTGTACGGCGAGATGAGCCTGCCAGCTAGCCATGTTCTGTGCGTTCCGTTTTTTCGCGCGCGAGATGCGGAGAGAATAGCAGAGTTCTCTCCCGAATAGGCTACACAGCGAGGACGACTTTGCCGAATTGCGAGCCTGCTTCGAGATAGGCATGAGCCGCGGCGGCTTCTGCAAGCGGAAAAACGCGATCGACGATGGGCTTAAAGCGGCCTGCGGCAACGAGTTTCATAACTGTCAGTAGCTCCGATTTGGCTCCCATGTAGGAGCCAAGCAATGAGAGCTGTCGGCTGAACAAAAATCGCAGATCGATCTTGGCGTCATAGCCAGTGGTTGCTCCGCAAGTCACCAAACGGCCGGCGAGGGCCAGGCTTGTCACGCTCTCGTCCCACGTGGCGGTGCCAACGTGTTCAAAGACTACATCTACGCCACGCTTGTTCGTAATGCGGCGTATTTCTTCGCGGATTTTTTGCGTTTTGTGGTTGATGACGTAATCCGCGCCGAGTTCACGCGCTTTCGCCAGTTTCTCGTCGGTACCGGCGGCGGCAATCACGCGCGCGCCGAAGAACTTGGCGACTTGAATCCCAGCGCTGCCGACGCCGCTGCCCGCTCCGAGAATCAGCACGTCTTCCCCCGGCTGAAGTTCGGCGCGTGCGACGAGCATGTGCCACGCCGTCTGAAAAACGAGCGGGATGCTGGCCGCTTCTTCAAACGACAGGTTTTCGGGATACGGCATGCAATTCACTTCCGGACAGCGGACAAATTCGGCGCAGCCGCCATCTATCATGTAGCCCAAATTGGTGAATTGGCGGCAGCGATTGTCGTGACCGGAAATGCACGCAGCACATTTGCCGCAAGTCACGCCCGGCGCGACTGCAACCTTTTGACCGACCTTGACCGTAGTTACGTCCGCGCCGATTTGCGCAATTTCGCCGGCAACGTCGCTCCCCGGAATGTGCGGCAATGGTATCGGCACATTAGGCAGACCGCCGCGCACCCACAGATCGAGCCGATTCAGCGCACAAGCTTTGACGCGCACAAGCACTTCACTCGCGCGGACAGTAGGTTCCGGCGCATCCTCATACTTCAAAACATTTGGCCCACCGTGCTGATGGAATCGAATGGCCTTCATTGCGCCCCCTGATTTGGTTCGAGAATCGCAAGGTAACATCCTGATGACATAGTGTCCAGAAAGCGGTCGCATAAACCTCACGCGGATTGACACCACCAATGGTCAGCCGTAGGCTGAGGGCTGAGGCAAAACTTGGACCTCTTCGAAGAAATCGTGAGAATGCGGCGCGCGGGGCAGCGCGGAGCGCTGGCGACGATCGTACACACGAACGGCTCGATTCCGAGTTACGAAAGTTCGCGGATGCTTGTGCGCGACGATGGCTCGATTGCAGGAACGATCGGCGGAGGCTGCGTCGAAGCCGAAGTATGGGCCGCCGCCAAGGAAGTGATGCATAAAGAGGCGCCGCGCAAAATGGTCTTCAACTTGAACAATGAGGCGACCTACGACAACGGCCTTATTTGCGGCGGCACGCTGGAAGTTTTCGTAGAACCTATTCTGCCGCAGCCTATTCTTTGTCTTTTTGGAGGCGGTCACGTTTCGATGGCGGTGGCCAAAGCAGCCAGCGCCGCGGGATTTGGCATTGCGGTCGTCGACGACCGCGAAGCCTTCGCGAATCCCGAACGCTTTCCCATGGCGCAGGAAATCTACCCGACATATGAAGACGCCTTCGAGAAAATCCGGCCGAATGCCGCCAGCTACCTGATTATCGTCACGCGAGGCCATAAGGAAGACATGCGCGTGCTCGGCTGGGCCGTCCGCACGCCCGCGCGTTACATCGGCATGATCGGCAGCAAGCGCAAAGTGCTTTCGGTCTACAAAGCTCTGGAGAACGACGGCTATCGCCCGGAGGAATTTCAGCGCGTTTACGCGCCGATGGGGCTGGAGATTGGCGCACTCGCGCCGGAAGAAATCGCCATCAGCATCGTGGCCGAACTGATTGCCGTTCGGCGCAACGCCGAATCGACCGCGCACAAAAAATTAAATTACGAACCGCGGCCTGCACTGACGGAACGCTGAAATCTGAAAGAGGGGGCATGCTCGCTGCCATCATCCTCTCGGGCGGCGCATCGCGCCGGATGGGCTCGCCAAAAGCGCTGCTATCCTACCAAGGCCGTCCCTTCCTCGAACATTTGCTGGACGTGGCGCATCATCCCAAAATCGGGGCCCGCCGGATTGTGCTGGGAGCCGATGCGGACCCCATTGCCAAAGAAGTGGATCTGGCTCCGGGTGAAATCGTCATCAATGAGGAATGGGAAAAAGGCCAATTGAGTTCGCTACAGACGGCGCTGAGGAGCCTCCCTCCGCAAACCGATGGCGTGCTTCTTCTTCTGATCGATCATCCGCTCATCAGTTCGACGCTTGTCGGCGAATTGATCGAAACCTTCTATAATTCCCGAAAGCCAATCGTCTTGCCTGTGTACGAAGGGCGCAGAGGACATCCCGTTATTTTTTCCTCGGCGTTGTATGAAGAGCTCCTGAATGCGCCGCCTGAAACTGGAGCGCGATCCGTCGTCTGGGCGCATTCCGCCGAGGTACAGATCGTGCAGACGAACGAAGAAGGCTGCGTGCTTAATCTGAACGATCCGGACACCATGCATAAAGCTCTTGGCGGTTGATCATCCTTTCGCCGGCTGGCAACAGCATAAAATCAGAAGAGGCAAAAGATTGCGTGGATCTCGATAAACGGAAAAGCCGGCGCAACTGGTCGATTTTCCTTGGCCCGCTGTTTCTTTTCGCCGCCATTTACTTCTACAACCAAACAGGCATGAGCCGGCGCTCCACCGCCAACTGGCAATACGATCATCGAACAAGAATCGGAAATCTTCCGCTTTCTCTCTCGGACTACTATTTCGTCGTCGCGATTTTTTGCGGCGTGTGTGGCGTGATCTATTTCGTACTGAGCAATGTGGCCCGCCGTCCCATGGAAATTCTCCTGGGATACGCTCATTTTACAGTATCGATAATCACCATTGCGCGCGTCGCTTCCTACATCGCGGGCGCCGTGCCCGCCGACCCGCTCGAACCGGTTCCTCCGCAATATTGGTCCGTGTTTCTGTCAGCTCAAGTCTTATTCGTGCTTTACATTGCTTGGGCTATGTTCAGTTCTCCGCCCAAGGAGTAGACGGAATCGCTTCGCGGCGCGTTTTGTAGCGGGTTGGCGAGCTCTCAGGGCAATTTCGCCAGCAACAGTCGGAGGGCGTCGGTGGCAAGCTGCGCGCCGTGAAACGTTGCCACCGGCAAACCGCCCAAAGCTGCCGAAATCGTTTCCGCGGAAATCGAACGGGCAGCCGCGACCGCGCAGCCCGTAAGGCGCTCGGTTAAAAAAGATGCGCAGGCGATCGAGGTCGTGCAACCGCGGCACAGAAAGCGTGCTTCAGTGATCGCTCCGTTTTCAACGCGAACGGCGAGCTCGAGGATGTCGCCGCAGACCGGATTCGTGGCTTGCACTTCGACGGTGGCATTGGCCAGCTTGCCTGCGTTGCGCGGATTCCTAAAGTGGTCCAGGACCAATTCGCTGAACATGGTGCTATCGTAGCTCAAGTCGCACGGCGCTTCTTACAACTCGGTTGGACTGCCCCACGCCTGACCTGCAATTCTTATTTCAACGCGGGGAATTTCCACTCCGCGTATTCGCCACTCTCGCCGGCAGGTATTTTTTCTCCACCGAAGCAACCACGACGTAGTTTGGATCGACCATCTCCGTCAGATGAATCTTGCCGACTTTTGAAAGAAGCTCGTACGCATCCAGCTCGGAGAGTCCGTAGTCCGCGTGAATCCACGCCACCAGCTCGGTAAACGCGATTCGCACTGCGTCATCCACCGGACGGTAGATGCCCGTCGTCATGATTTCTTTTTCGTTCTCGAACCTCGGCCAGCCCGTGCTGTGTTTTTTAACCACGTCAAATTGCAGCCGCACGCGCATCGGCACTTCAATAGCGCTGCCGGCAACTTCGCCGTCGCCCATCGCGGCATGGCCGTCGCCAAAATAAAAGAGCGCGCCCGCTACATTCACCGGCAGATACAACGTGTTGCCGGCGCTCACTTCCGGCGCGTCCATATTTCCGCCGAATTCCGCCGGAACGATCGAACTGCGCGCTTCGCCATTGGCCGGCGCAACGCCGATGCACCCGAGAAACGGATGCATTGGAATTTTCACCTTAAAGCCAGAGTCGAGCGCCTGAAACGTGGCGGTGTTGTCGGCGTGGTCGACCGGGTAAAACCAAATCTTTTCCGGCAGCGGCTCCTTCTCGAGAACGGGTGTGTAATGAGTCGAATTAATCGCTCCAAATCCTGGAGAAAAAACACCAACGCCTTGATTGCCGTCGACCTGCAAGTCGAGAATTCGCACTACCAGCGTGTCTCCCGGCTCTGCTCCTTCAATGAAGAAAGGCCCCGTTAGAGGATTGTCGCCCTTGGCCATGGCGGTCGTATCGCCGGGTTTCTGAATGCCGTTGCCAAAGCAATCCAGCGAATTCGCATCAAGAATATTTCCGGGCCGCAGCCGCCCTACCGGCGGCGCGACACCGAAGACGTACTTCACGTTGTCGATTGCACCCTGGTAATGCACCACCTCCGCCGCTGAAGAAGCCGGCACGTTCTGGGCAACCGCACCTGCGGCTAAGCAGGACACCAGAAAAAAGGCCATAATTACACGCACAAAATACCTCCCTAGAAACATCGGCGCAAAGTCCAACACAATCCATCCATGGAGTCAATCTGCGAGCACCGGCTGCACACATCGGACTCCCGCTTTGCTATCCTCTTTGTGAAATGAATAGGGCCATTGGCCGGAGCCGGCTTCGCATCGTTTCTCTCGCACCGAGCGCCACATCCATTCTTTGCGCTGTCGGTGCAAAGAAGTTCCTCGTAGGTGTTACGAAATGGTGCGCTGACGTCGCGCCTGTTCACGCCTTGCCAAAACTTGGCGACTGCTGGCACATGGAATCCCTGGATGACATCTTGAGACTGAAGCCCTCCCTTGTCATCGGCTCGGTCCCCTACAAACAAGAAACCCTAGCGAAACTTCTGGAGCACCCGCTCAGCTTCCTGGCAACCAATCCGCGAACGCTGGCGGATATTGAGAATGACATTCGCATGCTGGGCCGGATCGCCAACCGCACGGCGCGAGCCGAACGTCTGGTCAGCAAAATGCGGCAGGACTTTGCTTCAATCGCGAAGAAGGTCCACATGGCCAAAAGAAAATTGCGCGTTTACTGCGAAGCGTGGCCGAACCCACGCATCAGTTCCCCGCCGTGGGTCGCGGAACTCGTGAATATCTGCGGCGGAGCGATGGTTCTGCCTCCTGGCCAAAAAGTGAGCGATGAGCAGGTCGCGCAAGCGCGGCCGGAGGTGATTGTCCTCGCCTGGGCAGCCACCGGCGACAAAGCCAAGCCCCAAAATTCCTACCAGGTCGCCGCCTGGAAGGATGTCCCCGCTATCCGGGAGAAGCGCGTCTACGTTATGCGCGATGAATTGCTCAATACTCCCGGGCCGCCGCTCGTCGCCGGAGCCAAACAATTGTTCCGCATCATCCAAGAAGCCGCCGCAAAGGACAACAGGCGATGAGAGTCGTCGTAACTGCAATTATCGAACGCAGCGACCGCCGCTTCCTTATCGGCCAGCGCCGGCGGGACGACACTTCTCCTCTCAAATGGGAATTTCCCGGCGGAAAAATCGAGGAAAGCGAAACGCCGGAAGCTGCTTTAGCGCGTGAGCTGCAAGAAGAATTGGGCGTTACCTTGGAAAAATGCGCGGAAATTGGCCGCACTCGCCATAAATATAGTTTGGCAGCCGAGGAATTGGAAATTCGCTTTTACGCTGCCAGCATCAAGGAAGGCAAAATCACACCAAACGAGTTCGAGCAAATCGCCTGGGTTCTACCCAAAGAACTAGGCAATTACGACTTCCTGGCCGCAAACTCCGAACTCATCGCGCAGCTCGCGACCGGCCGGCTTAAGCCCGCGGAATTTCTCAGTGAAACTCGACGCAACTCGCCGCGCTCCCGTTAAGGCAGGTCGTGGGCAAAGGCAGTGGCAGCACAGTGCGAATGATAGTCGAGCTACGAAATCACCGGATTCGGCTTTTCCGGATTGATGCCCAACTCTTTGATGGCCTTCTCCAGCACGGACTTTTCAATCTTCCCGTCCGTGTGAAGCTCATGCAGAGTCGCCAGGGTGATGAAACGCGAATCAACTTCGAAGAATTCGCGCAACGAAGGCCGGCCCTCGCTGCGTCCAAAACCGTCGGTGCCGAGAGAAGCCAGCCGCCGCGGCATCCATTTGCTGACCATGTTCGGCAGCGTCTTCAAATAATCGGAAGCCGCCACTAACACTCCCGGCGCATCCGCCAGGCATTTGGTCAGGTATGGGACTCGGGCTTTCTCGCCTGGGTGCAAACGGTTCCAGCGCTCGGTCTCGTTCCCGTCAACGTAGAGTTCCTTATAGCTCGTCACGCTCCAAACATCCGCCGCGACGCCATATTTCGTCTCCAGGATTTCCTGCGCGCGAAGCACTTCGTTCAAAATCGCGCCGCTGCCAAAGAGTTGCGCGCGAAGTTTCGATTTCGGGTTGGTTGCTTGTCGGTAGCGGTACATGCCCCTCAAAATTCCGTCCTTCATGTCGCCTTGCATCGCGGGCATCGCGTAAGGCTCGTTCATGACGGTGATGTAATAGAAAATGCTTTCGCCGTCTTTGTACATTCTGCGGATGCCGTCTTGCAGAATCACCGCCATCTCGTAGGCAAACGCAGGATCGTAGGCTTTCAGGTTTGGCACGGACAGCGCCAGCACATGGCTGTTGCCATCCTGGTGCTGCAATCCTTCGCCCGACAATGTCGTACGCCCGGAAGTTCCGCCCAGCAGGAACCCGCGCGTGCGCATGTCTGCCGCCGCCCAGATGAAATCCCCGATTCGCTGGAATCCAAACATCGAATAATAGATAAAGAAAGGAATTGTATTAATGCCGTGAGTGGCATACGCGGACCCGGCGGCAATAAATGACGCCATCGAGCCTGCTTCGGTAATTCCCTCCTCAAGAATCTGCCCGTCTTTGGCTTCCTTGTAGTAAAGCAGCGTGTTGACGTCGACGGGCTCATACTTTTGTCCGACGGTCGAATAAATCCCGACCGTTCGGAAAAGCGACTCCATGCCGAAAGTCCTGGCCTCGTCGGGAACGACGGGCACAACCAGCTTGCCTATTTCCGGATCCTTCAGCATTTTGCGCAGCATGCCGACAAAGGCCATCGTCGTAGAGACTTCCCTGCCCTCGCTGCCATCGAAGAATTCCTTGAACAGTTCGTCGTGATCGGCCGCCAGAGGCTTCGAGCGCACGCTTCGATTTGGCGTGTAGCCGCCGAGCGCCTCTCTGCGCGCACGCAGATATTGGATCTCGATGCTGTCTTCCGCGGGACGGTAGAATGGCACTTCCACACAATCATTGTCGTTCAAAGGTATTCCGAACCGCGAACGAAATTCCTTCAATTCCTCTTCGTTCAATTTTTTCTGCTGATGCGTGACGTTTTTGCCTTCTCCGGCTTCGCCCAGTCCGTACCCTTTAATGGTGCGCGCCAGAATCACCGTCGGCCCGCCCCTGTGATCCACTGCCGCCTTGTAAGCCGCATAAACCTTGCGCGGGTCGTGCCCGCCAAGACGCAAGCGGCGCAGCGCCTCATCCGGCAACGGCTCAACCAATTGCAGCAATCGCGGATCGCTGCCAAAAAAATGTTCGCGCACGTACGCGCCCGACGAAACCACCAGCTTCTGGTATTCGCCATCCACCAATTCGCCCATGCGCTTGACGAGCAGACCTTCCGTGTCGCGCTCCAAAATCGGGTCCCACTCGCTGCCCCACAGGACCTTTATAACGTTCCATCGCGCTCCGCGGAACGCCGACTCCAGCTCTTGAATGATCTGGCCGTTGCCGCGCACTGGCCCGTCCAGGCGCTGCAAGTTGCAGTTCACCACAAAAATCAAATTGTCTAGTTTTTCGCGGGAAGCCAGCGTGATAGCGCCGAGCGACTCCGGCTCGTCGGTCTCGCCGTCACCGAGAAAAGCCCAAACCTTCGCGTCCGTTACGGGCTTCAATCCGCGATCTTCGAGATACCGGTTAAACCGCGCCTGATAAATCGCCATCAACGGGCTCAAGCCCATCGACACCGTCGGAAATTCCCAGAAGTTCGGCATCAGCCACGGGTGCGGATAAGACGACAAACCCCCGCCCGGTTTCAATTCACGGCGGAAGTTTTCAAGCTGCTGCGGCGAAATCCGTCCTTCAAGAAACGCCCGAGCGTACATGCCAGGCGCGGCGTGTCCCTGAAAATAAACCGTGTCGCCCTCGAACTCGTCCGAACGTGCGCGAAAGAAATGGTTGAATCCGACTTCATACAGTGTCGCCGCGGAAGCGTATGTCGAAATGTGTCCACCGATGTTGTGCTCGACGCGGTTCGCTCGCACGACCATCGCCAGCGCGTTCCAACGAATTAAACTCTTGATTCGCCGCTCGAGTTCCTGATCGCCAGGGAAAAGCGGCTCAAGCCGCGCGGGAATCGTGTTCGCATAAGGCGTGTTCGCGGAAAACGGGAGATCGATCCCCGAAACGGTGGCGTGCGCGCGAAGCCTTTCGAGAATCTCCGCCGCTACTTCCGGCCCGCTCGAATCCAGTACGGAGTCGAGCGATTCGAGCCATTCTTGAATCTGTGTGTCTTCCAGTCCATGCGGTACGCCGATGGCCTCGCTCGGGCTGTCAACGTGGGTGTAAGTCTCATTGTCCATAACTTAGGCTGGCCCCTCTTTTTGTCGGATTCCGGCACGCGCGTCGGCGCGCTTCCCAAACCTATTCACACTATAAGGGAAATAGAATACACCGCCCTGCGATTCTCTGCACACTGCACTCTTAACTCTTAGCGAAATTCTTCCTTTGTGGGGCCCAGGCTTCTCCCTCCGTCCAGAACGAGCGTGTGGCCAGTCATAAACTCGGTGTGCACAAGATAGGAGACGGCATCCGTGATGTCGCTCGGCGCACCAGTTCGCTGCAAGGGCGCAAGTTTCACAAAATCGGCTTCCCACTCCGGCGGATCGCCCGGCATGGTAATCGTTCCTGGCGCGACGGCGTTTACGCGCACCTCGGGAGCAAGGGCCTTGGCGAGCACTTTGGTCATCATCACCACGCCTGCCTTGGAAATGGAATGAGGAATGTACCCTGGCCATCCCTGCAACCCGCCAACGTCGGCAAAATTCACGATCACGCCCTTCGTGCGTCGCAGCAGCGGCGCCGCCGCCTGCGCGCAGAAAAATCCCGCCTTCAAATTGGTATCTAGTGACGCGTCCCAGATCTCTTCGGTCGTAGACACGATGCTCGCAGGCAGAAAATTCGCCGCGCTATTCACAAGAATATCCAAGCGCCCAAATTCTTTGGCAACGTCGACGAACAGCCTGCGAATCTCGTCCACCTTTTGCAAATCAGCAGAAAGCGCCACCGCGCGCCGCCCTATTTTCTCGATTTCGGCAACTGTTTCCCGGGCCTCCGCATGCGAATTGCCGTGGTGAATCACCAAATCCGTGCCTTCAGCTGCCAGCCGCAACGCTACCGCTTTGCCAAGCCTCTTAGCCGAGCCAGTGACTAACGCCACTTTCCCGGCCAGTGATGCCGCACGTTGTACTGTGTTCTCTGCCATCACCATTCTGCCGCACGAAACGTTACCACAGCTTGTAATCGCCGCGCGCCCCGCCAAGGCGGCCGTCAGGGAGTGCTATCATCAACCAGTCAAAATTGTAGAAGGAGCCCGCGAATGAACCTGGACCTGCTAGCCATCGCCGCCCACCCTGACGACGTAGAGCTCACCTCCGGCGGCACGCTCCTAAAGATGGCCCACGCCGGCTACAAAACCGGCATCCTGGACCTCACCGCCGGCGAAATGGGCACTCGCGGCACTGCCGAAACCCGCGCCAAGGAAGCCGCCAAGTCCGCTAAGCTCCTGCGCGTGAGCTGGCGCGGCACTCTCGGCGTACCCGACTCCGACGTCCAGCCCAGCCGCCAGCACAAACTCCGCCTCGCGACCGTCATCCGCGAGCTTCGCCCCAAAAGCGTAATCCTCCCCTACTGGGAAGCCCGGCACCCCGACCACTACCACGCCTCCACCCTCGGCTACGAAGGCTGCTTCCTCTCCGGTCTCAAGCAGTTGCCCATCGACGGCGAGCCCCACCGACCTTTCAAAATCCTCTATTCCACCGCCTTCGCTCAAGTCCGTCCCACCTTCGTGGTAGATATCACGCCACATTTCGAGCAGCGCCGCCGCGCCATTCTTGCCTTTTCCTCTCAATTCCATCCCAAAAAGGGCGAATCCCCGCGCCAGTTCAAGAAGACAAACGTCTTCCTGGCCATCGACCGGCTAGAAGACGAAATGAACCTCCTAGCCCGCCACTACGGCGAAATGATTGGCGTAAAGTACGGCGAGCCTTTCCTGATCAAAGAGCTGATGCAAGTCCACGACGTCGTCAAAATGGACGTCCGTTCCATCTGATTTTTCGCTTTCCGGAATGATTTTCGTTTCAGAGGTCGGCAGGAATCACTTTGAACCTCTGCTTACCGTTCACTACCAACTTTTCACCTGTTCCTCAAAAATTCTCCTCATCCTGCGCCGGCGAATACCCCGGTATCCCTGGTCCCTTGGGCGTACTCTCTGCCCGCAGACGCGTCAGCGCCTCATCCTCCGCCCCAGACTTCCGCAGCACCACGATCGTGCTCAGGGCTTCGCTGTAAACGCGCGTCACCAGGTAAACATCCCCGGTGTCATTCTTCCTCCAAAGCTGCCCGATCTGAATCTTTTTTACGCTCATTTTTACGCTCATGTGTCTGCTCATGACTCTAGAGGCCTCCGCCAAACGTGTCAACCCTTCTAATCGAGCATTTTGCACACCATTCACGACGCTTTTCAGTTCGGAACAGCTGCTTCGCCCGAGTAGCCGGTTGCCCATCTCCTACCGACTAGCCTCTCTCCGCTCATCCCACAAAAGACCTGCTCGAGCGTAAGGGGAATAGGAAACCTTCCTTGGAAGTCTTACATCGTAGTGGTTAAGGGCGCAGACGCCATTGCATCCTAGTATTCAAAAATGGGTGTATACTGACCGAAGCGGGAGGTAGATGCCATGATACAGATTCCGAGAGTGACTTTGGGTCTTACGGTGGCAGGCCTCCTCGCCGCGAGTGTGGCTCTGGCAAGTCCGCAGGCTCAGCAGTCAAGCCAAAGCCCCACTCCAACGCAATCGCAGCCGCCCGGCGCGCAACAGCCAGCTTCGACGCAGCCGGCTCCGACTGCACAATCTGGCCAAGATCCGAGCCAGACGCAGCCTCAAACGCAAGCCCCCGCACAGCCCGCTCCGCCTCAGCCCGCGCCTCCGCCGCCGGCACAGACGCAAGCTCCTCAGGATCAGCCGGTTGCCCAGCAAGACACCGTGCATCCCAAGAATTCCAAGGAAGATGTCGACGCCATCGGCAACCGCAACATCGGCAAGGGCCCAAATTTCTATTCGCTCGAACGCGAAATCGCCCTCGGCAAACAGCTTGCCCAGGAAGTTGAACGTTCCTCGAAGCTCATCGATGATCCAGTGGTCACCGAATACGTGAACCGCGTTGGTCAAAATCTTGTCCGCAACTCCGACGCAAAGGTTCCATTCACGATCAAGGTTATCGACTCTGACGAAGTCAACGCCTTCGCTCTTCCCGGCGGCTTCTTCTACGTCAACAGCGGCCTTATCCTGCGAGCCGAGGAAGAATCCGAACTCGCCGGCGTTATGGCCCACGAAATTTCTCACGTCTGCGCGCGCCACGGCACGAAAAACGCCACAAAAGGCGAGGCCATGCAGCTCGCCATGATTCCTCTGATGCTTCTCGGTCCTGGCGGCTGGGCAGGTTACGGCATCTATGAAGCCGCGAGCCTTGCGATTCCCGTCACCTACCTGAAGTTCAGCCGTGACTCGGAGCGCGAAGCCGACTACCTCGGGGTCGAATACATGTACAAGGCCGGCTACGACCCCAATTCCTACGTAACCTTCTTTGAGCGCATCCAGGCCGACGAGAAACGCCGTCCCGGCACGATTCCAAAAGTCTTCTCGACGCATCCTCCTACGCCGGATCGCATCGAAGCCACGCAAAAGGAAATCGCGCGCATCCTTCCCGCGAAGCAGGAATACATCGTCACGACTTCCGAGTTCGATTCCGTGAAGGCCCGCCTCCGCAATATTATGTTCGCGCGCAAAGCTACCGACAATCAGCCCGGGAAGCCCACGCTGCGAACGAAGACCGCGCAGTCCACCAAGCAGCCGACTTCCACCACCGATCCGAACGCCACCACAAGCGACGGCAGCGACGACGACCGGCCAACTCTCAAGCGGCGTCCCGATCAGCCGAATAATTGACCCTCGTCTTCACCATGGATATTTGGACATAAAACGGGCGGCCTTCAGGCCGCCCGCTCTCTTTGATGCCGGTGAAAAAAGCAAAATGCCCAGCCATCGTCCAGGCCTGGCCTTTCTCATTGTTTGCGTTTCTTTCGCAACCTGCGGTTTCCATCCGGCCACCGCTTTCCCGTAAACAAAAAACAAGTCCGACGCCGACATCAACAAAATTGGCCACTGCAGAATTACGAGTGATCCGAATTTCTATTCCTAACTGGCGCAAAAAAAACACTCAGCAACAAAAGCAACTGCAGCAGCTCCAGCAAACCGCATCGCAGGCCTCTGCAAAGAGTCAAATGTCGCGCCACCGAAACCTGTAAGCCATTTCCTTCGTCACATATACAAATAAGCACGGGGCACCGTGCTATGAAGTGCACTCAAGCAGCTAAGCGCTAAGGTAGAACTATGTTCGCAGACAGGCCCAGTCGCGTTCTTTTCCACCGTGCTGCCCCGAGCCTGGCAACACCGCGGAAGCAATCTCCACGCGATAGCCTCAATTCATTCGAAGCGAGTCAGCCATGGCGCCGATTCTAGTCTGTCTCATCCTCGTCCTGTGTTTGCTGATTTCCGTCGTCAAGTACACGCTCGCTCTCATTCTCAAATGGTCCGTTCCAAAAGCCGTGGTGAAAAAAGACTACACTTACCAGCCCACGGTTAGCGTCCTGATGCCTTGCTTCAACGAAGGCAAAACCGTCTACGAAACCATCGAAAGTATCAGCAAGAGCAACTATCCCAATGCAAAGTTCGAAGTCATCGCCCAGGACGATTGCTCCGTCGACGATAGCTACGAATGGATGCTCAAAGCCCAGCGCGACTTCACCAACATCCGCGTCCGCGTGGGCCGCAACACCGTCAACAGCGGCAAAGCCCGCTCGGTCTGCAATGCGCTGCAGCTCTCCACCGCCGACATGGTCATCTCCATCGACTCCGACTGCATCTTTCACTCCGACGCCATCCGCGAACTGGCAGCCTGCTTCTCCGAACCCAAAATCGGCTCCGTCGGCGGCCGCGTCGGCGTCAGAAATCCCAACGAAAGCGCCATCACCGCCATCCAAACGTTTATCTACTACGCCGCCTTCCAGGTCTATAAAGTTCCGGAAAACTGGACTCGCAGCGTCGGCTGTATCAGCGGCTGCCTCTTCGCCATTCGCCGCGAACTCCTTCTCGAGATCGAGCCGAAAATCCGCAGCCGCCACTGGTTCGGCATCCCCGTCAACCAGGGCGAGGACCGTTTTCTCACTCATCAAACTCTTCTTCGCGGCTACGGCACCTATATCAATAACGATGCCTTATGCTGGACGACGGTCCCTTCTACTCTTCCCAATCTTTTCAAGCAGCAACTCCGCTGGCGCCGAAGCATTGTCCGCGATCTTTTCTACACGTTGCGCACTCTTCCCCAGCACGTCTGGAAGCTTCATCCCAACACTGTACTTACCCTCGTACTTACGCCCCTCGGCGCTCTCCTCGGACTGCTGGTCGCTCTCACCATGCTCTCAGGAAATCCCATGGAGTGGGCCGGTCCCGCGCCGCTCATGTTGTACCTCGGCCTCGCAGCCGTCCTCGGTTGGGTCATCAGAAAATATAGCGCCCGCGAAGCCGTCGACAACCCGCTGGCCTTTGGCGCCTATTTAGCATGGTCAATCGTCAGCAGCCTTTTCATTACGACGCTTGCTCTTTGCACTCTCGACTCGAAGGATTGGGGTACGCGTACAAAAGAACAGGAGGCCACCGATGGCCACACCACCGATCAAAAAATTGTCAGCTAATCCAAAATCTCCCGTGCTCCAGCCGATGCTTTATAAATCGGTCGTCACGATTTACCGCATCTTCGCTATCGTCACGCTCTATGTTGTCCTCGGAGGCGTTCTCGCCTACGGTTTCGTCATGGGCTTTTATGCCCTGAACACGTCGTGGGCCGCGCCCGTAATCCTTTCTCCTGTCGACGACAAGAGCCTCGACTTCACCGAAAAGCTCGTGACCAGCAGACAATCGCTCGAAGAGCTGAACGTCGACAAGAAACGTCTCGATGAAAGCATCGATGAAATGAACAAGCACAAAGCCGCCCTGCTCTCTCTCGAACCCGAACTGCAAGCCGCCATCCTCCGCGAAAAGAAACATAACCAGGCCACCGGCCCCGAGCTCCTCGCCCTCGACAAACAAAAACAATCCGACAATCTAAAAACCCAAGCCGTCATCACCCAAGTCAAGGAAGTCGAAGCCACCATCGACAGAGATCTCGCCGCCGGCCTCATCACCAAAGGCGACGCCGCCACCCAGCGCGCAGCCCTAAACCAAGCCCAAAGCTCCTACACCGACAGCAAAATCGGCGAAGTCCTCCTCACCGACAGTATCCTCGAAAAAACCACCACCGATACCAAGTCCCTCGACGTCCTCGACAAACAGGCCGAGCTTATCTCCGAAATCGCCCAGCTCGATATCGCCATTGGCGTCGCCCAAAAACAGGCCTACGAAGAAACGAAGCAGCTCGATCGCCTCAAACAAGCTCTCACTACCGCCAAGCAAACCCCCTATTACCTAACCGCCTCCGGCGACTCGACTGTCTACTTCGCTTTTGTCCCCTACGACAATCGCAACAACGTCTCTCTCGGCGCCGCCGTCTACGACTGCTACCTAAACATGGTCCTCTGCGAAAAAGTCGGCACTGTGAAACAGATTTTCGCCGGCGAAGAGCACGCCATCCATCCCATCTTCCGCACCGACATGCGCGGCTTCCTCATCCAGCTACAGCTCGACCACCCCGAATCCGCCAAATCCAAAACCGTTTTCCTCAACCGGAAGCCTCTTCTTTTCTAACAATTTTCTAATCACTCTAAGGAGACGCCCGATGCCTTCGTTCCCTCTCAAGCCTCAACAATTTCTGCGAATCTTTTTCGTAGGCCTCGCACTGGCTACGCCCCTCATCCCCTCCGCGAGGGCGGGCGACGAAGATCAGCAAGCCTATTGCAAATACGTAACGCAACAAGCCGCCGCCCAGCGCGATCTTCTCCGCACGCCCGACGCGATCGGCGGCTTCACGCAACCCAACACCGGCCTCCCCACGCAAGTCGTCTGGGGACTCACCGGCAGCCTGTCCAACGTTCGCAAAGGCACGCTCACCATGGACGCCGCTCGCAAAGATTGCGAACTCTACTCCGCAACCGCCTCCGCCCAGCAAGCCATCCAATACGCCATCCCCAATCTCGAAAAGCAGGCCCTCCAAAATAGACTCACCCTAATTCAACGAGCCTCCGAAAATCTCGACACGCTCGTCGCCACCACCGCGAAAATGGTTGACGCGCAAAACATGACCCGCCCCATGGCCTTCGCCCTGCAAACCACCAAAATCAAGCTGGAAGCCGATCGCGCCGACACGCAATCCAAAATCGCCGCCATCTACACTCCGCAACTCAATGACAAGCCCGTAAAAGATCTCGTTGCCGAAAAACAGGCCCGCGAAGTAAACGAACGTACCGCCATCTACAAACTGAATCGCCAGAATGACTGGGACGTCGCTCTCTCCGTCGGCGCCCACCAACAAGTCAATCCCCTGCTTGGCGGCCCCGGCGCCTACGGCGAGGTCACCGTCAGCTACAATCTCGCCAGCCACGCCATCAACAAGCACCTCGACCAGTCTGCCGCCGCTTACGACGACTGGAAAAAAGTCCAGGAAGGCGACGTCATCCGAAACGCCGATGTCCTCAAACAACAGCTCGTCGACACTATTTCCGTTCAAGACAACCGGCTCAAAGCTCTCCAGGAACAGCAGAAACAAATCGAAAACAATCTCCAACTCCTGGGCCGCGCGGAAACCAGCGCTGCTCTCGATTTCGGCAATCAGCTCAGCACCGCTAAGCTCGTTCTCCAAATCGAGATCGGCGATGCCACCTTTCGCCTAGATCAGCTCAAGGATTTCCTAAGCAGAAATTTCTAGGTCCGAGAGCCCGGTCTCTCGCCACCGCATTCCCTTAGCCACCGTGCGGCAACTCTCTCGCACTATAGCCCTACCTACATTACTTGCAACACCATTACCTCAATGTAATAATACATCCATGATTATCGGTGAACGCCTTCGCGAACTCCGCGAACAAAAGAAACTGCCTCAGCGTGAAATCGAAAATCGTTCGGGCTTGCAGCGCGCTTATCTCTCCCGCGTCGAGAATGGACACACCGTTCCCACCATCGACACGCTCGAAAAATGGGCCAAAGCCCTCGAAGTCCCTATCTACCAGATCTTTTACGACGGCCCCGAGCCTCCCAAAGCAAGCGACCTTCGCCTGTGGAAGCCGCGCGACGAAACCCTCTGGGGCAGCTCCGTCCAGGATGCCGACTATCTCAAGCAACTCCGCCGCCTGCTCCGCAAGATCGACGATCCAAACCGCAGGCTCCTTCTCCAAATGGCCTCAAGACTCGCTCGCCGCGCGCAAAAATCCGCCGCCGACGAAAAATAAACTGGTGAGTTCTTTTCGAGGAGCCTACTAGGAATGGCAATCAGTCAGCGGCGGGCAAGAAACTCAATTCACGACCGGCGGCGGTCGCGGTCATCCGGAGCGGCGGCGATACCCAGGCGGCGAAGTTCGTCCGCGTAATATTTGCGGTAGAGAACATCCCACTCCTCGCTGCCTTCGAGGATCTCTTTTTTCTGCGAGGTGATCTTCTTGCGGACTTCCAGATCGGCCTTTTCTTCTTCGTGGAGCGTCGCGGTCAGGATTTGCACCACCTGCTGGCGAATGGTGTCGCGGTCTTCGACAAATTCCACGTCGTCGCTCGAAACCAGCACATCGGTGAGCTGGTGAGAGATTCGGACAATCTTTTCGCGGCTCAGTCGCATTCCGTTCGCTTACCCTCGAGTCTTTCTTCTTATCGCGCCCGCCAACAAGCGCCTTACGATGAAACAAAGTTTGCTGAAAAGCGTTTACGCGCTACCGCAGAACCAGCTTGCGGTCGCGCGCCAGCTGCGCTTTCACCTTCTTGTACATCTCCTGATACGAGACGCTTGTCCGCCGCATTTCGTCTTGATGTTCAGTGAGGATTTGGCGCACTTCTTCGTTCAAGCGGTCTTCCACTGTGATTTCTTCCATCATCCGCTGCCGCAGCCGCTGCGCAACCGCATCCGCGGCTTTCGTCTCGATCAACTTCCCTTCCACCAGCCGCTTCACCACTTCCGTTGCCATGTATCCGACGTAATCTCGTGCGATCAGCATCCCAGAGTGAGTCCTTTGCGCGTAAGCAAGAGAAAGAGTCTACTGTCTGCACCACCAAAGTGCAAGGAACACCCCGATTTCCCAGCGATTTCGGAAGTATTAAGGACGCCGGGGAATGGAGCCTGGATTGAGGGCGGGTTTTTGCTCGAGCGCCGAGTGCAGCGGGGGGCCCATTTTCTGACAGATCTCTTCCTTCGGTGTTGCAGCCCCGGTCACGGTTTGGTGTTGCAGCGTGGTCTGATTTGCCATCGTTGCACGTCAGATGGTGGTTCAGTCTTCGAGAGCAGATCAATATGTTTAACTGGTTGCGAAAATTCCAAAGTCAATTTCATCGAACTCTAGTTACCACCATTATTAATAGCTCATAGTAATTGAGAAATCGCTTAGAAATGAGCAGGAGGTCTTTATTCCTCTCGCGCAGAACTCTAACCCGAATTTTGCTGCGCTCGGACCCACTCGTGACGCGCCGAAAGCGACGGTTTCGGCGACGTCTTTGGTTCTGTCATGCAGCTGCGATAGACCTTGAGCAGCGAACCGTAACGGCGCTCGGGAGAGTGTGCTGATGCCGTGCTGCGAGCGGCGGCACGCAGCGCGCTTCTGAGATTTTCGTCGCCCAAAACTTCCGCGATGCCACGCGCCAGAGATGCGGGTTGCTTTCTTCCGACCAGCAGGGCCGCCCTCGAAGGGGACACAATTTCAGGGACGCCTCCAACGGCCGTAGCCACAATTGGGAGTCCGGCGGCCATGGCTTCTAGCAGGACGTTTGGGGATCCTTCGGTCCAAGAAGGCAGGACCACGACGTCGGCTAAACTGTAATAAGGAGCGACGTCTGCCCGGTGCCCTGCGAAATGGATCCAGTCGTGTACACCGCAACGGCGTGCAATCGCCTCCAGCCTGCGGCGATCTGGACCGTCGCCGACAAGGATCAAACGGAATACGCGTTCGGGCTGCTGATCTCTCAGCAGTCCGGCGGCCTGGATGAGGTCCGCTTGCCCTTTTTCGCGCGAGAGACGCCCAACGCTAAGCAGAATTTGTGCGTGATCTGGAGCGCCAAGAGCCACCCGTAGGGCGGCTATTTGTTCCTGTTGCGCTGGACGAAACGGGCGAACGGCATTGTGTTGCGTGCTAATTCGCTCGCCTGGAACACCAACTCGTCGCAGATCGGCGGCGAACGGCTGACATACCGTGACTACCCTCCTCGCAGCAGGCAGCGACCACCTGTCGAGCTGGTTATACAAACGCATCTTCAAGTTTTCCAGGGTATATCCATGATGAAAGGCTACCCATGGGTAACGCCGATATGCACCACTGAGGCGCATCAGAAAATGCGACTTCACACTGTGGGTCTGCACAATGTCGGGATCGTATGTCTCTATCAGCCGGGATGCAGCTCGAACGACTGCGGGATCGAACGCGAATCTCTCTCGAATCACGTGTACCGGTATTCCTGCACGGCGACAGGAACAAACAAATTCATTAGTTTCTGATGCGCCTCTCTCAAAAGTTGCGACCTGAACCGACACGCGGGGACAGGACGTGTCCGTTTGGTCGGTTCGCCGGGCAAATTCAATCAGGTTCTTGGCTGGCCCCCCCACCCATGTCGCCTCCATAAAATCGAGTACCCGGATGGTTTGGCCGGAATCCGGTTCCGTTTGCTGTTCCCCTGCCGCTTTTGACCAAAACGCATCGTCAGTCACTAAGGCACTACTTCGGCTCATCCCGACTCCCGGCGACCCTTGTTTGCGTGCTTCCGCGTGTAACAAAAGCACTCTCAGCGCCAAACCGTGCGACATAGACCTAGGCAGTCTGCATTGAAAACAAAGGATATAGGATGCCTTTCTCCTTACCGCCGCCGCTCAATGGAGGACTAGTACCCACTGGGGCAAATTTTTTCCTCTCGACCTCCATTCATGGGAATTGACACGGGTCGATTGACGCTGCCGGGACCGGCTGGCCAATCTTGCAACGATTCTGCAACGCCAGCGGTAGGCCCAGTGAACTGAGGCTGCTAAAGTGCGTTGTTTGAACTACATGGATTTGGGATTGGAGGCGCAGGGCGGAATCGAACCGTCGATTAAGGTTCTGCAGACCTTTGTCAACTTTTTACAAATGCACTCCTGCTTGATGATTTGAACCGCACTCTATTTCGAATTCAAGACATCGGCACCAAAGGCCGCCGCGCGATTCTGACCGCTATCCGGGTTGCGCTGCTGAGCGCCTCGGTGTTCGGCGCCTGCCCCTCTATGTCTAGCGTATTATCCTTTGTCCCGCAAATCTGTGAACAGCGGGGCCATGCATCTGTCGTCTCGACCCAAATAACGAGCTAGGAAAGCCGGATTGAAACAGGGGTTAGTGGCGCCTCCTGAATGATGGCATTCCGGGATAAAAAACGATGCTGTTAACGACGCGGAAGTCGTTTTGCGCGCGGACGGCTTCGGACGGGTTGTAGAAATGAGACCGCAGATAATCGACGCTGACGCGGAGCCCAAAGGCAGAGGAAAGACGGTATTCAACACCACCGCCAGCCGCCCAAGCAGGATATTGGACGTGGCCAGCATTCAACCCGCCATTTCCGTTTGGAAATGGTCCGGAAACCCTGGTTCCACCGGCAAGAACATGAAAAAACGTGCTCAACGAGTTGCTGTGCGAAGGGTATAGCACGGGACCAACCAAGTAGCTGATCATGTCCATATGGCGGCCACTGCTGAAGACGTTCGGGGCAAGAGCGTAGCCGAGATCCAATGTTGCTCCAAAGCGATAACCCGAATCGACGGAAATGCCGACGTTCGCACCGCTGAGAGCGATGCGGGCTGAGGATGGCAAGCCGAGACTGGTAACGGAATACCCCGCGTCGAATTTCAATACAGGAGCGTATCCGGCGGGAAAGGGAGTTTGTTTCATTGGCTGAAAGTTAAGAAACGGAGCAGTTTGCACGGGAGCTGGATTAAGTATCGGGGCGGGATCGCTAGGCGCCATAGCGTTTGAAGCTGGAGCGGCAGTTTGTGACGCGGTGGGGATTTGATCAGGCGAGTCAGCTTGCCCGGATGGCGGAGGGTTTTGCGCCACGACCGAGAGGGGCCAGATCAAAAAAGGAAAAGCTATTTTAAACAATGTACGCATGAGCAGAAATAGGCATGGGCGGGAACGCGCTCGCCACGTCTCCTCGAGCGCGACGATGCACTTACATTGGCGTTTTATAACGAGCTGAGGTGCGCGAACAAGCAGGTAAAGACTCTACTTTGTAGTCGGGAAAATCACTTATGCCAAGGTATGAAGGCTCAGCGTTTCTGCATGAAACTAGCGTTACGCCGTAAATGATTTTCCTGGAGGAATTCGAGTGCGCGATGTCGGTAGTACTTACTGGAATCGAGTTCTTTCACGCAGGAAACAACTCTCTTCGGAACGAAAAGAACCGGTCTTTCTTTAATGACAAGCATGTCCGTGAGTTTCTGTTGCCAACTCATACTACCCATAACCGATCGCTGGTTCGCCAGTTCATAGAAGCGCCGAGGTTGGGAGGGAGCGAGAGGCGCTGTAAACTTAGGAAACGACGAATAGACGATACTTAATAATGCTGAGCGGCCTGAATGGTCACTACAATGGCGGGAGGTCTGCAAAGAGATTACTAATTACGCCTTCTGGAATTCCGCCGTTCGTTAGCACAGCTCGCAGATCGGCTCTGCGCCAATATGCTTCTTCCTGTGTAGCCCGGCGCCCTGCTTTGGATTCCTGATAATTAGCCTAAAAACTGTGGTTGCTCATTTCCATCCCTCACCAAATCAATCACCTGTTCAATCATGGAGCGAACTCCAGTGCGAAAAAAGAAAAATGGAGGCAGCGGACGGACTCGAACCGTCTAAGACCGGTTTTGCAGACCGGCGCCTCGACCACTTCGGCATCGCCGCCCCAAACTCTTGTAGCCAAATTCTATACCCAAAACTGTACCCAAACTGTCCTGTTATCGCCTATTTACTCCGTTTAGAGTCTTCGTAAGCTATTGATACCGCACGATGACCTTATGATTGCAATAATTATAGCATCAACCCAGACGCCGATTTTGTTGCAAATACTCACTCCACTGCCGAAAAATAAATCACGAGCAGCCAAATTGCAAGAGCAGCTGCAAATGCCAGCCGCGAATTTCGGGAGACTTCAGCACACCGTGCTCTGAAATAACTGTGCCGAGGCCGCGTTGACGCTGGTGGCTGCTTCCTGTACGATCACTTGAATAGGGGCGCTTAGCTCAGCGGTTAGAGCGTTCGGTTTACACCCGAAAGGTCGTCCGTTCAAATCGGACAGTGCCCACCATTGCTGTGCTTCACTTGGTCGTGCAACACTCGGTAGTGCCGCACATGTGACCATTCACCCTTCAGCGGCGAAGCAGTTCAGTTGGTTAGAACGCTGCTCCGTCATTGGTTAGGATCCCACACTGTCTCAGCCGCTCCGGCGGGGCCTTCAATCCCAACAGTTCCATCAATCATCCACTTCCCTTCGCCCCTGTGGCCTTACCGCGCTGCGGGGCGATTTTTCCGAGCTACGAACAACCCCACCGTGTTGTGTTGCGGGACTTCCACGTTCTCGAACAGCTTTTTGAGCGTTCCTTGTAGCCGATCGATGGTGTGCGCTCTGGTCCTGACGGCACTCCAGTCCTGCACGTCCGGCGAGTTTACCCCTTTTCGGAAAGAAGCGGCCGAAGTTTGGATCGAGCCCTTCCCATACGTGACATCACCGTGCCGCGCGGACAGCCAAGCGACGAATTGAAGAATGCCCGCGATTTGGCCCAACCGCCGAGATAGCGACACAACTCCGTTCTCCCGATTCCATACAAATAAAGTCGTGACACTCGCGAAGGTCGGATAAGCGCTGCCAGCGCCGACCGGAAGTAGTGTGACGCGAGAATCATCGGAAGGACGAAATGCAAAAAAACACAGCGGTAGGAGAGACTCGGATTCCACAGTCGGCTTCGGAAGGAGTTGTATTGACGGTTCTGTCGCAACTGAAGAACGGCAAGATCGAAGAAGCGCTCGCCGGCTTTGCCGAGGAGTTCCAGTTCAAAGACCATGGGATAGCGCTGGAGTTTAAGGACAAAGAGCGGTTGGCTGAATCTGGCATATCGCAAAGGCCGCGGGGGTTCGCGGCTATGTCATTGATTTCAAAGTCGGCCAGAGTTTTGGCGAACCACACGTATAGGACAATTCCATGACAAATCCATGACAAAAACTTTGCAATTTAGCTTATTGCCGCCAATGTTAGTTTCGGAGATTATGTGCGCACCGCGGGGCTGTGCTTGAAGTCAAATAAGGACATTCAGGCACGAAGACCCATAAATGAAAGGGGCAATCATGCGAACAACTTCACGACTCTGCTTAGCTTTCGGGCTTTCAGTGTGCATTGCGGCTACCGCCAGTATGGTCCTATTCGGCCATCTCGGAACGGTGCGAACTGCGTTCGCCGATGGTCTCTTCGGCCCGTTTCTGCCCCTCCAAGTTTCCACAGTCCCTCTTAACGGAGACACGACCCCTTACGGTCTGGCTTTTGTTCCAGATGGTTTTCCCGAAAATGCAGCCATCTCAACAGGCAAACTTCTCGTTTCGAATTTCAACAGTAGTTCGACTGCCGGACAGGGTACTACGATTATCACCGTTAACCCAAACACTGGACAGACTGGCCTGTTTTTCGGAGGTGCATCCCCGATCGGATTTACAAATGCTCTGACTATTGCAAGAGCAGGACTCGTTTTCGCCGGGTCCCTGCCGACCGCGAGTGGTACGGCCGAGCCGGGTCCGCTCGATGTGTTCGACGGTAACGGTAATCTGCTGAAGCAACTGAACAGCAGCGAGTTGGTAGACGGACCGTGGGGAATGGCGCTGAACGATATCGACAATACCGCTCAGCTATTCGTCTCGAATATCTTCGATACCTCGGGTAACTTTTCGGGCTCCATTACGCGCCTGGACGTCTTGGTGTCGCCATCAGGAATTACCGTGCTGAACAAGATCACGATCGCGAGCGGCTACACCTCCGCACCGGATGCGGCGGGCACAGTCGTCGGGCCGGCGGGCCTCGCCTATGATAGATATAACGATATTCTGTACGTGGCCGCGGAGGGGGACAACGCAATCTATAAGTTGAAAGGCGCGGGACGCACAACCAGCGATCTCGGCAAAGGGCAAGTAATCTATAACGATCAAACTGTGCTGCATGGACCCCTTAGTTTGATCTTCGCACCCAACGGCGACCTGATTACAGCCAATGCCGACCCAAGCCACTTCCCGCCCAGCGCCACGGATCCAAGCGAAATTATCGAAATCACGCCCCGCGGTACCTTCGTGCGGAAGTTCTCGATTGACCCCAATGCGGGCAGTGCCTTTGCTGTGGACATCAACAACAATCGTCTCGTCCCCCAGTTCGTCTATATCGACGATTTCGTTTCCAACTGCACGATTTGGAAATTACCTATCAATACGTTCGGTAAAGCGGATTAACAGGCCCAAAAACTTGGAGCGAACGCGAAAGACTTGTGGCTGAGATGCTTGATTGCCTGCTCGTATTCTTTCGGATTTCGAAAGGGAGAGTTGCTCAACCTACGCGTGCGCCAGATGGACCTAATCGACCGCTGGATTAGGCTCGATGCCGAAGACACCAAGAACGCCGACCCGCGAAAGGTGTACATGACCTCGTGTTCCAGTTGATGACGGAATGCCTGCGCGGTAAGAAAGCCGACGACTACGTATTTACAAGGCCTGCTGGCAGCCAGGTTGTGGACCCGCGTGAGGAATGGTATTCTCTCTGTGTCAGTTCCGGCCTCGGCCAGTGGATTCCTGCAAAGCGCAAGAATGGTAAAGAGTTCAAAGCCTATCGCGGTTTGAACCTTCACGACTTCCGGCGCTCGGCGATTTGGAATATGGTTCGACGCGGAGTGCATGACTCGGTTGCTATGAAAATCAGCGGTCACAAGACGGCGAGCGTGTTCCGTCGGTACAACATTACCGATGAGCGTGACCTTGCCGAAGCGACGCGGCTGATCGAGGCTGGCAGCCAGCTACCCGTTTTTGAGTCCAAAACTGACACAAAAAGTGACACAGCGACTTATGCGCATTCCTAAGATGCTCGCAAGTTACTGGAAACAATCAGCGGGGACGTAGTTCAGTTGGTTAGAACGCTGCCCTGTC
>DATMKS010000019.1:0-82176 GCA_035571045.1 Verrucomicrobiia bacterium | reverse complement strand
CACGCCGCGCCGCTGCTCTTCGCCGCGCAGGCTTCGAGAATCAATTCACCGGTTTGCCCGGCGGCGCAGGCTGCGTTGTATCTGGCTGCAAACCGGGGGCAAACTTGTCGACGCGCAGTTTCTTGAAAATGCTCGGCCAATACTCCTTGAGCAAATTGTTGCCCGCGCTGAATCCGATACGGATACCGCCGCGCTCGAAGGTTTTCCCGAAGGTCTGTTCGGAAGCTGGAAGATAGGCGTTGGCCAGAGCCTCGGCCATTAACGGCCCCAGTATTCCGGGCAAGTTAAACCTTCCTTTCCCTGTGTCCGCTCGAATGACCACGGCACGGCGCAGCGCGTGTCCGGCACGGGCCCCAAACCCGCCGTGCAGTTTCACAAAAAACCGAGGGTCCTCATGCATCATCGCCGGCAGCAAAAAAGTCCCAAAGAAATGGCTCGAGGCTCCGCTCGCCATTGACGATGCAAATCGCTTTCCGTATCCATCGCCGCCTTGCCCATAACCCGCCAGCGTGCCTCGCGCTTCGCTGATTCCCGCGCCGGCTGCCGAACTTAAAATTTGCGGCGGAGACACGCTTTTATCCAGAAACAGTTCAAATTTCTCTTTGGAGGTAAGCGGTCCCGGTGTCGTGGCCAACTCAGGATAGACGTACGATCTCTTCGTGATCAGACCAAGCGGCGTCGCAAATATGTTCTTATCCTGCTTTTGCGTCGTGTCCTGATCCTGTTTCGGGGTCGGCGCGTCGGGCAAGTTCGCGGGTGCCGGCTTCTCCTGCGCTATCGTGGCGCGGCTCGATAGAATGAACGCTGCCGCCAGCATTACTTGGACCCGCCGGTTCATCTTGGCGATCTTATCATGTCTCTTCTGATGCTTTTCTCACCCTCAATCGCTGCCTCTTTTTTTGTCCTGTACGCTGCTCTGCATGTTCAAAGTCGCGCCGAGCAAGGCTCCGCCCTTGCCCCGCTCTCGCAGACCTCAATTGCTTTGCGTCGAGCTGAGCGACCCGCTCCTGTCTCCTGCTAAGGATTGGTTTACTTTTCCGTAGAAGACGTTTCCTGCTGCTCTTCCGCCTTTTGCCAGCCGGGATGCGAGCTGGATAGCTTCATGGTTTTGGCGAGCACGTCGGTTTTCTTCCGCAAGTCCTTCTGATATACCACTCCATCTTCGTTAACGAGGAACGTCATCACGCCGGACGACCCATATTCCGCAGGATAGGCCAGGAAAGCGACCTTTCCGCCGCCCTGACCGTTTTTCTCCTGATGCATCAAGATTCGGAAATAGTAGCCATGAAAGGGGGCAGGAGCGCCTTCTTGGCTGTTGCCATTTTCTCCAACAAAGGCCGCCGCTACGAGCGGCCCAATGGGGCTCTGAGGCTCGCCATCCGGAGCCTTCCAATAAAGTCCATCGTGGTGCCCCTCATCACTGAAGATTTTATGGGCATACTCGTCGTGCTGCGCGGACTTATATTCCTTTTCCGCCGCCACAAGCTCTTGGCAAACGCGAATCGTCGATATTTCGTTCTCACCTATGCGACGGTACAAAATTTCCTGTTTTCCTGCGTCGGTATCGAAGTACCATGCATTGCCTCTATTCACCAAGGGTATGGGCGTGGGCCAATTCTCGGCGCCAATATAGAGGGTCGTCGTTCCATCCGGTTCCTTCACGAGACGGTGCATTTCCTCGTATTTCTGCGCGAAATTAGCGCGGTTCTGTGTGTCCTCGGCTTCGTCGCCAGACGAGACGATTTGCTTGCCGTCTGATCCGAGGATTTCGAGCATTGCCTTTTCGTCGCCGCTCCTCACTGCGGTGAAAAGCGCGTTGCTTGCATCCTCCGCCGTGGAGAATGTTTTCTGGCCCTGCTGCTGCGCCATGGAACGAGTAGCGAACCCCCCGCTCAAAAGTAGGGCGACCGCGGCCAATTTAACGACGTCGAACCAACGAAATTTGTCAAAATTCAGCTTCGATCGGTGCATTTGCCTTTTCTCCAATTTTAAGTCTCAGCTACTACAGGGATCCTGACGATACCTCAGTTACCGATGCCGGCCACCGCCGCCGCCCCCGCGCGCTCCGCCACCGCCACCCATGCTGGATCTGCCGCGCGACGAAAAGGTCCTTGCCTGTCCGCCGCGGTTGTATCCGCTAAAAGCTCCCGAGCGGACGCCACTCTGGCCGCGGGGGGCCGCATATCCTCGAGCAGCACGGCTGTTTCCATTGAAAGCCCTGTTCGCGGCGCCGGCACGAAATCCGCCGCGTGCTCCTCCTCGATAGAAACTGCTCCGGTTATAGAACGTTCGGCTCCTTGAGAAGTACCTGCCATGGTTGTAAAGCGCGTAGCGGTTATGCCAATCAAATCCCCAATGGCCCCAGCCCCACCCAAAGCCGCCGAACCACCCAATGCCAAATCCGAGCCCGAAGGAAAGGTAAGGACCGCCAAACCAGATTCCCGGATACGGGTACCACCCCGGCCAGGCCACGATCGGATACCCATAAACCAGCCAGGGATCGTAGGCGGGAACATAAACGACGTCCGGTTGCGTTGGCGCAATCTCCACGTCCGAACCCTCTGTCGTTACCGTTTGCTGCGGAGTAGTCTTCAAATTACCCGTTGCTTGTGCTTTCCGGCGCATAACCTGCACGGCGTCCATCACGTCCTGTTGTTGGTTGTAATAGGCGTCGCCGAGCGAGGACGTCCAGGAAAGATTCTTGTCCATATTTCCAAGCACGGATGGGAATGCCGCCAAAGCCTTTACGCTCGGGTCCCACGGTTGTTGATCCACGGCCTGCCCCAACTCTTGTCCCTTCAAGTCCGGATGCGCTTGCACCCATCTGTCGGCCTCGACCACTTGCTCAGGAAACGTGGCTGCGGCCAGGACCTGCGCCACAAGCGAGTCTGGGTATAACGCGATCGGTGCCACCAACCGCTGCAATTGCTCGGGAGTCTGTTGTGCGTAGGGGGGCGCTTGCGCGCCTTGTGGCGCCTGCTGCCCATTCTGTGGCGGCACCTGGTCCTGAGATGTGGTTGGGGCCTGCGAGGCTGCCAGATTCTCGGGCAGCGTCGCGAATACAAGTGCAAACGACACCAGGGCTACCAAAATCCGAGCGCCTAGTCGTGGTTTCAGGAACCCTGCTGCCCTTCCAAAGGTGAACATAATCTCAAACCTCCTCTACAACTCACGCCTACCAACCTCTCTTTTAAACCACTAGATAGGATGAGAAATACGAGGGTTAGGGTTTCGAAAAAATCAATTTAGAGCGTTTTCCATCGTATATCTATGCAGACATTAGACTTAGAGGTTTCCAGGGTTCTAGACCTGCAGCGCCGACAGTACGGCGGAAGGCTGCTTGCCTTGGCTCGGATCCGTCTTGCAAGTTCCGCACTGAATCTCTGCAGGGTGCTTTCGTCAAACCTCCGAGCGCACCCCGCCGTGCTATCATCTCGGCCAATCCGTCGCCCATTCCTCTTGCACTTGGAGATTGCCATGAACCGCACCCTACGCATCGTTGCTATCGTCGCCGTAGTTTTCCTCGTTCTTCTCGTAATGGTTCCATTTTTGATTCCCGTGGATAAATTCCGCCCAACCATTGAAGAAAAGGCTTCGCAGGGCCTCGGTCGTCAGGTTCAGCTTGGCGGTTTAAGTCTTTCCCTGATCACCGGCTCGCTCTCGGCGGAGAATCTTTCCATTGGCGACGATCCCAAATTCAGCACGTCGCCGTTTCTCACGGCTAAATCGCTTAAAGTCGGCGTCAAAATCCTTCCGCTCATTTTCAGCAAGACTCTCGAGGTCACCGGCATCACCATTGAAAATCCCGAGGTCGTTCTTCTTCACAATTCGGCGGGGCAGTGGAATTACGCCACGCTCGGCGGCGCCGCCAAGTCGCAACAAGCGCAGGCCCCTACGACTTCTCTGTCTTCCGCCGCGCCCGCCGATCTTTCCGTCCAAAAATTCACGCTCAAGGACGGCCGAATCACCGTCGGTTCGACGGCTAGCCAAAAACGCAACACTTACGACAACTTGAACATCGTCGCCGAGAACTTTTCCATGAGCTCCAAATTCCCTGTCACGGTCACCGCAGATCTTCCTGCCGGTGGAAAATTGAAGCTTGATGGAACTGCCGGACCGATCGACCAGACCGACGCTTCCCTCACGCCCGTCGACGCCAAACTCGATATCACGTCACTGGATCTCGCCTCCACCGGCTTCCTGGATTCGAGCGCGGGTCTCGGCGGTCTTCTCGATCTCAGCGCCAACCTGTCCTCGCAAAATGGGGAAGCAGAAACCAAAGGCAACGCAAAAATCTCCAAGGCTCTTTTTATGGCTGGTGGCTCCTCCGCGGGCGTTCCAGTCACCGTCGATTTCGATACCAAATACAATCTCCCCAAAAACGCGGGCGTGCTCGAGCCCTCGACGCTCAAAATTGGAAGCGCCGCTGCGCATCTCAATGGCACGTATGAGACCGCAGGGGAAGCTACGGTTGTAAACATAAAGCTCGACGCCAAGGATATGCCTGCGAAAGATCTCGAAGCTTTTCTCCCCGCGCTCGGCATCATTCTTCCAAAGGGAACTTCACTGCAAGCCGGCACGCTCAACGCTGATCTGAATCTTGCGGGTCCTTTGAGCAAATTAATTACAACGGGCGACGTCGGCCTCTTCAACGGAAAGTTGGCGGGTTTTGATCTGGGCTCGAAGATGAGTTCGATCGCATCGCTCGCGGGCATCAAGAGCGGCAAGGATCTGGACATTCAAAAACTCACCACCAATCTCCGCATGGCCCCGGATGGTCTCAAGGCAGAGAATTTCGTTGTTGTTGTCCCTGCGGTTGGCAATCTATCCGGTGCAGGCACGGTCGATTCCAAGAACAATCTTGATTTCAAAATGGCGGCCACGCTCACTAGCGCGCTCGGTGACGTTGCCAGTCCTGTTTCCAGCGTCAGCGGACTTGTTGGCAAAGCCACTGGCGGCGGAGGCGGCTGCAAGAGCGGCACGACCGTGCCCTTCCAAATTCAAGGTACCACTGCCGCTCCGAAATTTATTCCGGACGTCGGCGGTCTAGCCGCCGGCATGTTCAAATCGCAACTCGGCTGTGCCGCCGGTCTCGGGGCGAGCGGCGCAAAGGATGCCGGCAAAGCCCCGGCTGACGCCGTAAAAGATCTCGGCGGCCTTTTCAAAAAGAAACAGCCGCAGTAGGCAGCGGAGCAGCCGGGTTTCTTCTTGCACTGTCTTGATGATGGTCTAGACAATCACTCGTGGCGAAGCGCCACAATCGGATCGACGCGCGTCGCGCGGCGGGCTGGAATGTAGCACGCCAATATGGCCACGCCTGTCAAGGCGAGCACTACGGTGATGAATGTAGCAGGATCGTTCGAGCGGACACCGTAGAGCAGTTGCGAGAAGCTGGAGAGCATCCGGGTAAGAATTAGCGCTGCCGCAGCGCCGATTGCGAGGCCGGCAAGAGCGAGTCGCAGGCCGTGACCAACTATCATGTGAAAAATGTTTTGTTTTTCAGCGCCGAGCGCCATCCGAATCCCAATCTCGTGCACGCGCTGGGTCGCTGCATAGGAAACTACGCCGTAGATTCCTATGGACGCCAGCAGCAATGCCAGCGCGGCAAACGTCCCAAGCAAAATCAGCGGAAAGCGCTGTGAGGACATGGATTCCGAGACAATCTGCTGCATGGTTTGGACATTAAAGACCGGCTGGTCGCTGCCTGCTCCGTAGACGGCCGATTTGATCGCGGTCACAATGGTCACCGGTTCGAGCGGCGTGCGGACGACTATCGTCGTGTCGGGGTAGTTTATAGGCACCCACTGATCCGGATCTTGGTAGAGCGGAAAGTACGCCAGATTCTGGATATACATGCTGGAGTCATCTAGCGCCCATTGTTTTACGTGGCCCACCACTCCGACAATCCGGCAAGGGCCTACGGGTGAAAATCCAGCCGAAAGTGTCTGATCTAGAGGGTCGCTGTCCGGAAAATACACGCGGGCGAAAACGCTGTCGATGGCCATGACGCAAGGAGACGCGGTGGTGTCCTGGGGTGTGAAAAAACGTCCGCGCAGCAGCGGTATTCCCATTGTCCGAAGGTAATCCGGACCCGTAAGGAACATTGCTAGTCGCGGGGCACCCTGAAGGGAAGCGGGCTTCTGGGAGCCAATCCAGAAGGGCATGACCCCGCCCTGACCACTCAGCGGAACGGTATTGGTGAAATCCGCCGCCTGGACGCCGGGAACCTGGCGGATTCGCTCGATCAACTGCTGATAGGCAACTCGAGTGCTTGAAGCTGTCTTCGTCAGTGAATGTGAAACTCCGACTTTGAAGGTGATGAGATGCTGTGTGTCGAAGCCGGGATTGACTACCCACAAATGGCGAATTGTTTGGAACAATAGGCCCGCGCCTACCAGCAAAACCAGAGTCAAAGCCATTTGAACGATCACGAGACTGCTTTGAAGGCGATGGTGTGCGCTCGTAGAGCCCCGGCCGCCTTCCTTCAGGGAAGCCTGCGGATCAGCCTTCCAACCTTTCAGCGCGGGTGCTAGCCCAAACAGAATCCCGACAGCAATCGATATACCAAGCGTAAAGAATAGGACGGCAACATTCACACCGATGTTTTCGCTGCGCGGCAGGCTTTCCGGGATCACCGACAGCACCGTTTTCACTCCTAACATCGCAATCAGGAGCCCCAGGCCAGCGCCAGCGAGCGAAAGAAGTACGCTTTCCGTAAGCATCTGCCGGAGCAGGCGGACGCGATTTGCTCCGAGCGCTGCGCGGACGGCAAACTCCCTCGCGCGCGCAGCCGCTCGTGCAAGCAGGAGGTTGGCGACATTTGCGCAGGCAATCAACAAGACGAATCCCACAGCGCCCAACAACAGCAGAAGCGTTCTGCCGACGTCCCCAACGACAACCTGCTTGAGGGGCTCGACGTAAATTCCCAGATCTCGATTGGCCGCGGGGTAGACTTGATCCAGGCCATTCTGAATCGTGTTCATCTCCGCCTGACTCTGCGCTAAGGTCACCCCGGACCCCAGACGGGCTAAGGAGAAGATTCCGCCGTGAGCTGCGCGGTCGTTAAGGATCAATGGATCGCTCTGCGCTAGCGGCATATAAACATCCGCGTACTGGTGTCCGAGACTAAATCCAGACTGAAGCACTCCAACGACGGTGTAATCCGTTCCGTCCAAGGTCACGTATTTGCCGAGCACTTGAGAGCTGGCACCGAAGCGCTCTCTCCACAGACGATTGCTAATTAGGGCGACGGGTGCTCCTCCGCTCCGGTCTTCCTGCGGGGAGAACTCGCGGCCGAGAGCTAACTGCACGCCAAGAGTGCCGAAGAACCCTGAGGAGATCTCCTCGCCATTGAGGTGTGCGGGCGCGCCAGGACCTGTGAGATCAACTCCCTGCTCCATGCCCGCAGCCATTTGCTGGAATGAGCGAGCGCTGCGCTGCCAATCTCGGAAGTTAGGATAGGAAACCCACACCCGTGAAAAGCGTGGATTGTTTTCCCATACCATCACCAAGCGATCGGGCTGAAAGTACTGCAGCGGAGCCAGCAAGACTCCCTCGACTAGGCTGAACATGGCGGTGTTGGCGCCGACGCCGAGGGCGAGAGTGAGTAAAGCGACGCAGGTGAAGCCGGGATTTTTGCCAAGCATGCGGGCGGCGAAGCGAACGTCGGCAAAAAAACTCTCGATAGAGGGCCATTGCCAGACTTCGCGGCTGTCGTTTTCGATGAGAGTGAGGTTGCCGAATTGGCGATGCGCGGCGAACTTGGCCTCTTTTTGGGACATTCCCTCGGCTACGAGTGCCTCGATTTTTTCGTCGAGATGAAGCTGTATCTCGCGGGAGAGATCGTTGTGGAGGCGGCGGCGAGAGAAGAGTTGCTTCAGCCAATTCATAAATTACTCGTGCCAAGAAACACGCAAAGTCCGAACGCCCGCGTCAAACATTCACTCCTACCCGCTCATTCGTAACGCAGGGCAACCATTGGATCAACCTTCATGGCGCGGCGTGCCGGAATGTAGCAGGCCAAGAGCGCGACTGCGATCAGCAGCGTCACAACCGCGGCAAACGTCAGCGGGTCGTGGGCGGTCACGCCAAACAGCAGGCTCGTCATCAGGCGCGCTAATCCGAGGGCGGCGGCCACTCCGATACAAACGCCCACGAGCGCCAGTTTCGCGCCCAGCCTTAGGACCATGCTCACCACGTCTCCGCTCTGCGCGCCAAGCGCCAAACGAATGCCGATTTCGCGCTTGCGCTGCGACACGGTATAGGAGATCACGCCGTAGATACCGATGATCCCCAGCGCCATCGCCATCGCGCCTGCGATTCCCAGCATGACGAGCGTGAAGGAAGTTCGCGCGACCGATTTGTCGTAGACTTCCTGCATCGTGCGTACAGACGCGAGCGGCAAATTCGAATTCACCGACCACACTGCTTGCCGAATTTCGTTCAGAAAACTTTCGGTGCCCGCTCGGTCGCTTCGAATCACAAACGTCACTGTCTCCAAGACGATTGGAGGGCGGGAACCGTCAGGATTGCCCGTTAAGGTAGCCCAATAAACGATTTCTGGCGCCTTCTCCTGCACACCGTGCTCGCGAACGTCCTGGATTACGCCGATTACCTCGTGCCACGGCATGGATTGGAATTCGCGCAATCGCTTGCCGATAGCCGCGGAGGGCGTGCCCCACATCTCACGAGCGAAATTCTCGGAAACCATTACGACTGGTCTGAGGCCATAGACCTCAGCCCATGTCAGATCACGGCCGGCAATGATTCGCGTGCCGGCCGTCTGATAGAAGCCTGGCGAAACGCTTTTGAAGAGCCGCAAAGGCGCAATTAGATCGGTTGAATAGGTTTTGTCCTGGGCAAAAATCTCGTCCCAGTTCGAGTCGAACCCTTCCATGGGCATTTCGCTCACAAAAGCCGCGGACTTCACACCTGGAATCGATTGCAGCCTATCTAGGATTCCGTTCTGTAATCGCGTGAATTGAATCGCGTCTGATACCAGCGCACTTGGGATCGAGATGCGCATCAGCTGCAGATGTTTAGCGTCTGTAAACCCGGGATCGACCGTTCGTAATGCCTGAAATGTGCGAATCATCAAGCCCGCGCTTACTAGCAGCACCAGAGCCATCGCCACTTGCCCTACCACCAGCAAGTTACGCGCGCGGTGCCGCTCGCGGCTCACGCTGATTGTGCGCCCCGCGCTGCGAAGAGCCAGTGAAGTCCGCGGTCCGGCGTATTTCAGCGCGGGGATCAAACCGAAGAACAAACCGGAGAGTACGGAAAGCAGCAATGTAAAGCCCATCGTACGCGCGTCAATCGAAATCTCGCTTAAACGAGGCAGGCTCGCTGGACCTACCGCTGAGAGAAAACGGACGCCTGCATAGGCAATCCCAATGCCAAGCGCGCCGCCGAGCAGCCCTAACATCACGCTCTCGACGAGAAGCCCGCGCACGATGCGTCCCTGTCCAGCGCCGAGCGCCGCTCGAACCGCCAGCTCCTGCTGCCGCGACTCGACCCTTACCAACAACAAATTCGTCACGTTCGCGCAGGCAATCAGCATCACAAGGCCGATGGTCCCCATCACCACCCACAGCACCTCGCTCACGTTGCCGATCACTTCTTGTTTCAGCGGGCGAATCATCGGGGTGATTTTCCATGTCTCGTAAATATGTGGATTCGTCCCTGGGCCGTTCGTCCAGGAGTCCATCCAGATCGGCAACATTCGTGTGATGTCGGCATTTGCCTCGGCAATCGTGGCGCCAGGCCTGAGGCGCGCAATCCCGTGGAACCCGAACCCCGCCAGAATCTGCTTTCCGCGATCAAATTTGAACGGCACGACCACGTCGAAATCTGAATCAACAAATCGAAAGCTTTGCGGCATCACTCCGACGATTTCCCGAGGCCTCGAATCAATCGTAACGTTCCGGCCAACGACCGTACGATCTATCCCGAAGCGCCTCCGCCAATATCCGTAGCTCAGCATCACTCTGTCCGGCCCGCCTGGAGCCTGATCCACCTGTGACAACCACCGCCCAACTTCCGGAGCGACGTTTAACGCCTCCAGGACTCCATCGCTGACAGCAACGACGCGCACTTGTTCCGGCTCCGCCAGCCCAGTGACATTCGCGGTATCCGTCACCCACACGCCCAGCGACTGAAACGTCCGGTTTTGCTCGGAGTACGTGAAATACATCGAAGGCGAAAGCAACAGACCGTTCTCGAAATCGGCAAGCCCTGCCGCGCCGGGGGCGGTCTGATGCAGCGACACAAGTTCTTCCGACTTTGGATAATGCAGCGGCTTCAGGAGCACGCTGTTTACGACGCTGAAGACGGCAGCGTTGGCCCCAATTCCAATGGCGATAGTCAATAATCCAACCGCAGTGAACACGGGATTGCGGCGAAGCATGCGCAATCCATAGCGGGCATCGGAGAGCAAGTCCTCGAGGGAGGGCCAGCGCCAGACGTCGCGGCTGGCCTCTTTCGTCAGAGATACATTTCCAAATTCGCGGCGAGCGGCAGCGGTGGCTTCTCTTTTGGACATGCCGTTGGCGACGAGTTCCTCGATCCTTTCGTCGAGGTGTTGCTGAATCTCGGCGGAAAGATCGTTTTGCATGCGGCTGCGCAAGTAAAGCTGTTTGAACAAATTCATAACTCACCCGGCGCGAAATTTATCTTCAACGGCTTCGAACATTCTTAGATCCCTCATTCGCAACGCAGCGCGACAATTGGATCGACCCGCGTCGCCCGACGCGCTGGAACATAGCTGGCTACCAGAGCCACAGCCAATAACAGCAGGGGCACGGCAATAAAAGTGGCTGGGTCTGTCTCGCCCGTTCCGAACAAGAGGCCGCGCAAGAGGCGGGTAGCGAACAGCGAGAATAGGAGTCCCGTTCCGACGCCGGACAATGTGAGCAAAGACCCTTCGCGCAGCACCATGCGGGAAATGCTTCCGCGTTGCGCGCCGAGCGCAATACGGATTCCCATTTCGCGGGTGCGCTGAACTACGGAGTAAGAGATCACACCGTAGAGCCCGATGGTGGTTAGCACAAAAGCCAGAGCGGCAAAGATGCCGAGGAGCAGAGCATCGAAGCGGGGCGCGGAGATGGAGCCGCTTACGTACTGATCGAGGGTTTTGACTTGGCGCAGGGGGAGGTCCTTGTCCAAGGAGCTGACCAGAGAACGCATCGCAGGGACCAGCGCCTCCGGATCATTCATGGTGCGCACGACGACGGTCATCTCGCCGATGAAATCGGTCGGGGTCTGGGGTGCGTAGATCTCGGGGACAGTTTTGCCGCCGATGCTGCCAGACTTTACGTCGGCAGTGACGCCGACGATCTCGCGCAGGGGAGCTTCATCGCTGTTGCCGAAGGAGATGCTGGGTTTGATGCGGTGTCCGATCGGGTTTTCTCCCTTGAGCATCTGGCGCGCGAGTGTCTCGTTAACGATGGCCAAGGGCGGGCCGCCTTGTTCGTCGCGAGCGGCAAAGGTGCGGCCCTGCAAAAGCGGAATCCCCATGGTGTGGAAGTAATCAGACTCGATAATCCGAAACGCGACCCGCGGGCGCTGCGAGGGCGGGACCGGATGTCCTTCGATCTCCGCAGCCGTAAATACACTTTGGGTTTCGCTCAACGGCAGCCCAAATACGGCAGTGGCGGATTTCACGCCTGGCAGGGCTCTTGTTGCCTGCAAGATCTGTTGAACGAAAATAGCGCGCTGAGCGCCAGGGTGGCGATGGGAAGGCACATCAAGCAGGAAAGTCAGCACATGGTCCGTGCGGAATCCCGGATTAACGTGTTGCAGGCGGTTGAAGCTGTGCAGGAGCAGGCCGGCGCCGGTCAGCAGCACGAATGCGATTGCCAATTGCGACGCCACGAGCACGCTGCGGAGGCGGATGCCGCCACGCTCCGCGCTGGACCCGCGTCCGTTCGCGCCCAAGATGCGGTTCAAATCGAAGCGGGAAGCTTGGATGGCTGGCGCTAGTCCGAAGAGCACGCCGGTCGCAAGCGCAACGAGGAACGCGAAGCCGAGCACGCGGAAATCAATGGCGATCTCCGAGGTTCGGGCTAAGGTTTGCGGAGCCATGGCGATGAGAGCGCCAGTAGCCCAATGAGCAAGCAAAAGCCCCAAGGCTCCTCCAGACAGGGCCAAAAGCATGCTTTCCGTGAGTAGTTGCCGCATGATCATCCATCGGCTTGCGCCCAGCGCTGCGCGCAGTGTGAACTCTCTCTGCCGCACGGTGGACCGGGCCAAAAGCAGGCTGGCTACATTGGCACAGGCAATCAGCAGCACGAAGCCGACGGCGCCGAGCAGTATCAATAGCACCGGACGCATGGCGCCGGTGATCTGATCGGACTCTGAATGAATGCTTGCGCCGCGGGGACGATTTTCAGGATATTGGCGATTGAGCTGGTCTTGCACCAGCAAGACGTCGGACTGCGCCTGAGGAATTTCGACGCCGGGCTTGAGGCGCGCAATCACCTGGAGATAAGACACACCTCGTTGACCAGCCAGCGCCGACTTGCCCTGAAGATCGCGGGCGATAGTGATCCACATCTCGACGCGCTCTCTTTGCACGGGAAACTGGAAGCGCGGCGGCATAACTCCCACGACGTTGAATTTCTGATTGTCCAAGGTAAGCGCGCGACCCAATACACCGGGATCGCCGCCGAAATGGCTCTGCCAAAATTCGTAGCTAAGGATGACGGGGAGTTGATCGCTGCCTGGATTGTCCTCGTCAAGGGCAAAACTCCGTCCAATCGCGGGCGAGACCCCCAGCACGGAAAAGAGATTGGCGGAAACCATAGCGCCGGGGACACTTTCCGGCTGATCGCCGCCGGTGTAGGTGAATCCCATGGTGGACCAAACCGACATGGCTTCGAAGGAGCGCGTACGCGATCGCCAGTCGAGAAAAGCCGGGTAGGAAATCTCTCCGCCCTGGTTGGCGTCTTTGAGATCCACTGAAAGAACGGCGACCAGGCGCCCAGGATCATGAAACGGCAAGGGGCGCAGAAGAACGGCGTCAATGACGCTGAACAGCGCCGCGTTGGCGCCGATACCGAGGCCAAGTGTCAGCACAGCGATGGCGGTGAAACCGGGATTCTTGCGCAGCATGCGCGCGGCGAACCGGAGGTCCATTAGAAAATCTTCCAGGGAAGGCCAGCGCCAGACTTCTCGGCCGTCGCGCTCGACTTGCGTGACGTTTCCGAATTGGCGGCGAGCGGCGGCAGTGGCCTCTTTTTTGGACATCCCGGTGGCGACGAGTTCTTCTATTTTTTCGTCGAGGTGCCGGCGAATTTCATCGGAGAGTTCGTTGTAGACGCGGCGGCGCGAGAAGAGTTGCTTTAACCAATTCATGATTCGCCTCGCGCCAGGACACGCGTGATTCCTTCAAGCATTTTTTCAAAGCTCGAAACCTGGTGCTCAAGGTGTTTGGCGCCCGCGGCGGTGAGTTTGTAAATGCGGACGCGGCGGTTTGTCGCGGAGATGCCCCATTCGGCTTTGACCAGTTCTTCTTTGAGGAGGCGTTGAAGAGCGGGATAGAGCGAGCCTTCTTCGATCTGGAGGAGATCGTCCGAGGTCCGCTTGATGTGCTGGACGAGGGCGTAGCCGTGGAGAGGCTGGCGCTTGAGAGTGCGGAGAATCATCATTTCGAGCGCGCCGGGGAAGAGGTCGCGCTGCGCGGATTGTTTCATGGCGGCTCCCGAAAAGCGGCAGAGACTGTTTGATGCAAGGCCTAGAGTAAAATAGTGTGGATGAGCGCGGCTGTCAAGATCTCTTCTCCAGCGCTTATTAGGTGCCGGTCGTGAGCTATTCCTTAGAAAGAAGCCGCGAGTCCTTTATTTTCAGCAAAGATTCGACGGCTTCTTTCATGGTTCGCTTGTGGTTCGAAGAACCATGATTTATTCGTAGCGCAGCGCGACCATGGGATCGACACGCATGGCGCGCCGCGCGGGAATGAAACTCGCGAGAAAGAGCACGACGAGCAGCAAAACGGATGCGATCGACATGGACAGAGGATCGTAGATTTTTACACCGTAGAGCATTCCGTCGTGCTCGTGCGGCACGAGGTAGAGAGAGCTACCAAGAATGCGCCCAACAGCGAGCGCGATGGCAACGCCACCTAGCAAACCGGAAAGACCCATGACGTACGTTCGTGAGATTGCCTGCCGCAGCACGTGGCCGGGCGTGGCTCCAAGGGCGAAGCGGATTCCGAATTCCTGCGTGCGCTGTTGAACGAAATAAGCGACCGTGCCGAAAATTCCGGCAGAGACGAGGGCGAGCGCCACAACAGCGAGGCAGCTTACAAGAATCAGATCGAATTGGGAGCCGCGCAGGGAGTCGCCGATGAGCTGGTCGACGGTTTTTATATCGTAGAACGGCTGATCCTTATCGAGGGAGTAGGCCGCGTCGCGGATTGCGCCGAGGATCGCTCCGCGCGGAAGCCTCGAAGACACAACGATAGTCGCACCGCGGTCTGGCTCCTGCGAAAAGGGAACATAGAGGACGTCGAAGGGAACCTCATTTGGGCCGAACTCCTGCGTGTTCTCCGTTACGCCCACGATTTGAACAGGCGCCTTGGCAGGAATGTCACGCCGTTCATCGGCGGAGACATATTCGAGGACTTTTCCGAGGGGGTCTTCCGAACCAAACAAAGAGTGTGCCGCGTTGCGATTGATAATAGCAACGCGAGGCGAAGTCTCCGTGTCGCCGGAATCCAGCGCGCGACCTGCAAGAAGACGCATGTGAAGCACGCCGAAGAAATTTGGTTCGACAGCGTAGATCATGACGCCGATGCCGTGCTCGTCGCGAAGCGGCTGGCCCGCCACGTTGACGGAGTCAGTAAGTTCTGAACCCTGGAGCGGAACGCTGCTTCCCATAGTAACGTCTTGGACTCCCGGAAGAGATCGAACCTGATCCATCAGGGTGCGGAAGTATCGCAGCTGTTGCTCCGGCTTGGTGTAGTTTTCGCCGCGCAGCGTGACTCGGAAGGTGAGCGCGCCGGGAGCGTCGAAGCCGCGAGGCGCTTGCTCTTCGCGAAGGAAGCTGGAGAGAAAAAGCCCGGCCCCGAAGAGAAGCACAAGAGCGAGCGCTACCTCGACGGCCACAAGAACGCTGCGAGCTCTGTGCTGGCTGCGGCTTAGGGAGAGGCCGCTGGTTCCCCTCCGCATGGCGTCGTTGACATCCACGCGCGACGAAAATAGAGCCGGCATGATGCCCATGAGCATGGCGGAGAAAATCGAGACGCCGAGCACAAAGAGCAGGACTCGCCAATCAAGAAAATTCTCCGTATGGCGCGGAAGCGCGTCTTCCGAGAGAAACGCAGGAAAAACACCCGCTCCCCCGATGCCGAGCAAAGTGCCTGCGGCGCCGCCGATGAGCGAGAGGAGCAAGCTTTCGGCGAGCGATTGGCGGATAAGCGTTGCGCGACTAGCGCCGAGCGTGGCGCGAAGTGCGAATTCTCGTTGACGCGACAGGCCGCGCGCGAGAAGAAGTCCAGCATTGTTGACGCAAGCGATGAGCAGCACCAGAAGAATTGCGCCCGCAAAGAAATAGAGACCGCGCGCACTATATTGGGTCCACGTGACGCGGAGGTTGCTCACAGCTGCGAAATGCTCTTCCTTTGCTCCCTCAGCCTGAAGCTGCTGCTGGAGGATGCCGTCGAGTTCGGCTCGGGCCCCTTCCACTGTGACGCCAGGACCCAGCCGGCCGACCATGTAGATGCCAGGCGTGGCTTTCGCCGCGGGATTCAGGGCGAGCGGGACATAGATCGCCGGCTCCGGCAGATATTCAAATCGGAAACGAGGAGAGGCGATGCCCACGACAAAATATTGCTCGCCATCGATTGTGACGGGTTCGCCGATGACGTTCGCGTCGGAGGCGAAGCGCGTCTGCCACAGCGAGTGACTAAGAATGGCGACGTGATCGCGGCCGGCGGTTTCCTCTTCCGGCAAGAAAATCCGTCCACGTTCGAGAGGAACGTCGAGCGCTTTGAAAAACGAGGATGTGAGTTTCATGACCGGCACTCGTTCCGAACTCCCTCCCGCCGTTAGATTACGCGACGATGGAAAGTTGTAAGCGCCAAGACTCGAGAAAGCATGGTTCTGCGCAACCCATGCAAGGCACACGGAGCTGGTAATCGCGTCCCACTGGCGGGGATTTTTGCGCAGGACGACGTGAACGTCGACGAGACGCTCGGAATCGGGAAACGGGAGGGGGCGCCAAAGCTGCGATTCGAGAACGCCAAAAATAGCGGTGTTGGCACCGATGCCCAGAGCCAGCGTGAAAATGACGACGAGCGTGAAGCCGAGATTTTTGCGAAGCACGCGGCTACCGTAACGAAAGTCGCGCATGACCGCTTCGATCGCGGGCAAGCCCTTCCGATCACGATAGGCTTCCTTGCTCTGCTCGAGGCCGCCGAGTTTGAGCAGAGCTTGGCGACGGGCTTCCTGGGGAGTCATGCCTGAACGAAGATTGTCATCAATATGGAGTTGGAGATGGGTTTCCATTTCTGCGGAGAACTCACGGTCGTGCGTCTCTTTGCTGAATAAATGGGCAAGTCGTTTCAGTAATGCGCGTATCTGTCTCATATGCGCTCCTGATCCAGCAACGGAGACGGTCCGCCCTCTAACCTGAAAAATTTGCGCATGTCACTCATAACGTAGCGCCACCATGGGATCGACGCGCATAGCGCGGCGCGCGGGAATCCAGCAAGCGAGCAGCGTGATGAACGAGAGCAGAGCGGCGACGGAGATATAGGTGACGGGATCGCTCGGGCTCACGCCGACCAGCATGTGGGACATGGCGCGGGTAAGCAGCCATGCGCTAGCCAAACCGAACAGAAGGCCGGCAGCGACAAGTTGCGCGCCTTGCCTGAGGAGCAGCGTGAGAATCTGGCTCGGTGACGCGCCGAGCGCCATACGTATGCCGAGTTCTTGGGTGCGCTGTGCGGCGGCGTAGGAAACCACGCCGTAGACGCCTACGACTGCCAGGAGCAAGCCCAACAATCCCATGGCCGCCGCGAGCGATGCTCCAAGGCGATAGATGAAATATCCCAGTGCGCCGCCAAGCGATTCCTTCATCGTTTGGATTTCTTCGATGGGGTCGTTGGCATCGAGCGCTTGGATTTCGTGCTGGACAATGGCAGCGAGCGATTCGGGAGGCATTGTGGAACGAATCTGCAAGGTACGCTGCGCCGTGAAATGCTGCGTAAGCGGGACATAGAAATAAGGTTGCGGATCTTCGGCGAGAACGCGGTACTTCCCATCGCGCGCGACGCCGACGATTTCAACGAACGGGCCGACGCCGCTGGTCAGACTAAAGCGCTTGCCGATGGGGTCTTCTCCCGGCCAAAAATGTCTGGCCATCGTTTCGTTGATAATCGCGACCCGCGGAGAGGTCTCGCTGTCAGCATCCGTGAAAGCGCGGCCGAGGAGAACGCGAATGCGGAGCGTTTCGAAATAGGGAGCATCGACGCTGTTGAACATCACATCGGGCGCTTTTTGTCCGGGCGGGACGGGCCGCCCTTCGATATAAACCGATTCTCTGCCGAGCGTATAAGCGACCGGTACAGCCGAGGCCAGACTCGCAGATTGCACGCCGGGAAGCGCACGGATTGTTGTTTCGAGAGCGCGATAAAATTCCTTGGTCTGCGTCTCGCTGAAATTGCTGCCGGAAGGATCGAGACGGACGTTCAAAAGCTGGTTTGGATCGAAGCCAATATCCATACGCTCAACGGCGCTCAGGCTGCGGACGAAGAGCCCGGCGACGATGAGCAAGGTGAGCGAGCCAGCGACTTGCGCGGCCATGAGATCGCCGCGAACTTTATGCCGGGCTTTGCCGCTGGCGTCAGCGCGCCCTCCTTGATGCAACACGGTATTGACATCGGCGCGAGTGGCGCGAAGAGCCGGCGACAGGCCGGCAGCAATCGCCGTGAAGACTACCGCTGCCAGCGCATAGACAAAAACTCTCCAATCAAAACCGAAACCCAGCCGGACGGGAATGTTCGCAAGATGGGTGGAGCTGGCCAAATGGCTCAGGCTCGCGCCGAGCGTTACTCCGGCAATTCCACCGAGCAGAGCCGTAAGCATCGTCTCGGTCAGCATTTGACGCACAAGGCGAAATCGTGCGCCGCCGAGGGCAGCGCGAATGGCCATCTCGCGCTGCCGGACCGAAGCGCGCGCCATGAGAATGTTTGCGATGTTTGTGCAGGCGAGAAGTAAAACGAGCGCGCCGAGGATTAGAAATAATCCAGAGAACACGATGAACGCATTGTTGGCGTAGGGAATCGGGCGCGAGAGCCGCTCGTCCATCACGCGGACGCTCAAATCTTTGTCTGTCACAGGGTATTGTGCGGCGAGCCGGCGGGAGAGTACGTCGAATCTGCTTTGGGCTTGGGCGAGCGTGACACCCGGCTTCAGTCTGCCGAGAACCAGCATCATGTGGATGTCGCGGCTGTTCCAAAAGTTGGCAGCCGAGGATTGGTCAAACGCCGTGCTGAGCGGGGCGTAGGCATCCATCTCGAAAACGGTGAACTGTCCCCGGAATTCTTTCTCCATGACGCCGACGATCGTTGCCGGCTTGCCGTCCACGCGTACTTGCTTTCCGATCACGCGCGGATCGCCGCCGAACCTTCTTTGCCAGAAGGAATAGCTCAACACGAGGATGGCGGGCTCCCCGGGATGCTCACCTTCGCCGGGAAGGACGAGCCGGCCGAGGGCGGGTTTCACGCCGAGCGCAGAAAAATAATTGCTGCTGACGCCGCCGATAGTGAGAGTGTCGCTATGGCCTTCGGCGGTGAAGTTCAAGCGCCACCCTGTGGCCGAGCCGAAGACTTCACAAATTGGGGCCGTTTGCTCGCGGAATTCCACGAATTGCGGATAGGAGAAACCGAGCGCTCCGAGAGAAGAGTCACCGGACTTAATCACCAGAGCGGCGATTTGTTCGGCGGCGGGCACCGGCAGACGCTGTAGCAGGAGGCCATTCACCAAGCCGAAGATCGCAGTGTTGGCTCCAACACCCAGAGCGAGAGTCACAACGACGATGACGGTGACCCCGAAATTCTTGCGCAGCATGCGGGCCGCGAAGCGAATATCCTGGAGAAATGTCTCGAGCATCGGCAACCCCCTTCGATCTCGGCACGCTTCCTTGGTCTGCTCGATGCCGCCGAGTTTTATTAACGCTCGGCGTCGCGCTTCCTCGGCGTTCATTCCCGCGAGCAAGTTCTCTTCGACGTGCAACTGGAGATGGCTCTCCATTTCGGCGTCGAGTTCGCGGTCGATGGTCTCTTTGCGAAAAAGGCCAGCCACGCGGAAAAACCATGCGCGAATGCGTCTCACAACGGTGCTCCTTGATCGAAGGTCGAAAAATCAGATTCCTAGCTGCCCCCGGAATGACAGGGGCAGGAGGTTTTTTCAGGAGATTGCGGCATTCCAACTTCGCGACGCATGCTTCATCTCCTCCAACCATTAGCAATGCGATTCATTCATAACGCAGTGCCACAATCGGATCCACGGAAGCGGCGCGGCGCGCGGGAATGGCGCTGGCGGCGAGCGCGACCAGCGTTACGCCCAACAGCGCGCCAAGATACGAAATCGAATCTCCCGGCTTCACGCCGAAAAGCATCGAGCGCATGAGTTGCGCTCCGGCGATGGCTAGTGGAATGCCGACGGCGATGCCGGCAACGCTGATGACCAAGCTTTCTCGTAGGACCATCCAGAGGACTTGCGAACGCTGGGCGCCCAATGCCATGCGCACGCCGATTTCGGATGTGCGGCGGCCGACGCGATAGGCGAGCGTGCCGTAGAGGCCGGTGGCCACGAGAAGCGCAGCGAGTAAACCAAAGAACATCGCGAGCCGCGCGAACAGACGCGGCTGGGAAAAGGATTCGTCGAATTGTGCGCGCTGCGTCATGGGCTTTTGCATCGGAAGGTTGGGATCGAGGTCGTGGAGAACGGCGCGGACACTGGGTATCAGCGCTTCTGGGTTACCGGCGGTGTGCAACTCGACCTGCATGTCGGAGACAGAAGTGCGTTGGCTAAAAGGGAAATAAAGCATCGGTCGCGGTTTTTCATCGACGCCGGTGTACTTGCTGTCCGCGGCGACGCCAACAATCGAAAACCTGCGCTCCGGCTTCGATCCGCCGACGGCATGGCCAAGCGGGTCGCCCTTCGAGAAAAAACGTTTCGCGAAGGTTTCGTTGACGATAGCGACTTTCGGCGCAGTGCGGCTGTCGGAATCCAAGATATCGCGGCCTTCGAGAATCGGGATTCCCAGCGTGTGGAGATATTCGGGGCCGACGTCATTCGCGCGCATGCCAATCTCGGAAAAGTTACCGGTGGGCTCGACGCCATCGATGGCGAAGACTCCGTTGTCGCTCCAGCCTGAACCGAGGCGGTTGCCCAGCAAAGTTGCGGACTCGACGCCGGGGAGAATGCGCAGACGGTTAAGCAGATTTTGATAGAAGCGCGCTTTCTCGTCGTCGGAATGAGTGGTGAGAGGACTGGTGCCGAAGACAAGAAGTCCATCGGTGCGCAAGCCAAGCGGCAGCGTCTCGTAATTACGAAGGGAGCGCACCAGGAGCCCCGCGCCAACCAGCAAGATCAGGCAGAGCGCCATTTGCACGGCGACAACTGACTTGCCGGCCCAGGAAGTTTTCTTGTCGCGTTGAGCGGCGGCATTGGAAGTCTTTAGGGTGGAGCCAGCTGAAACCGTGGCAGCGCTGCGCAGCGGGACGATGCCGAAGACGACCGCGCACGCGAGCGAAATCAGAAGAGTAAAGAACAGCACGTTGGAGTCGAGCGAGAAGGGCACTTCAAGATTCGACCAGGCGGCGAGAGCGCGGCTGGCGGAAATGGCAAACATCCAGCCTAGAGCAGCGCCAGCCGTTACGAGCAAAAGACTCTCGGCGAGCAACTGCCGCAAGAGGCGTCCGGGCCCAGCTCCCAGCGCCACACGCATGGAAAACTCGCGCTGGCGCGCGGAATTGCGCGCGACGAGCAGCATGGCCACGTTCGCGCACGCAATCACCAGGACCAATCCGACCATGGCCATGAGGATCTTGATGGGCTGGTCGTACTGGTCGCGTACGCCCTGAATGCCCTTCGCCGAGGCCAGCGCCAGAACGGGTTTCTTGCTTTTGGGATCGAGCGCACCGAGACCAATCAGAGCGGCATGCTGGAACCCGGGGTCAACAGCTGCGAGAGCTTGCGGACCGGAAACGCCGGGCGCGAGACGGCCGATCAGTCTGAGACACCACCAGGTCGGCGTGCCGTAGAGTGTGCTGTCCGAAGGGGCACTCCCCCAGGCATTTAGCTCGGGCCGATTTTGCAGCGGAATCCAGAAGTCGGTCGAGACGCCGGGTTCGACGCCGTAGAAACCTTGCGCGGTCACGCCGATAATCGTGAATGGTAATCCTTTAACATAAATCGTTTGGCCGAGGATGGAAGGATTGCGAGCGAAGCGCCCAGTCCAGTAAGAATAGCTGAGCACGGCGACAGGAGCGTGCGCGACTTCGTCTTCGAGAGTGAAGCCACGCCCGCGCGCAAAGGCAGTTTCTAGCCCCGAGAAAAAGTTGCCGCTGACCATATCCGCTGCGGCTTCTTCGGGAAGCTCACCGATGCGTACGGGCACTTTGCCAATCGCCAGCGGCACGTAAGCCATCAAATCCGAAAACGCGGCGCGTTCTTTGCGAAGCTGTTCGAAGACGGGACCGGAGAAGGACGTGTCTCCGTCCCCGGTATTGGTCGCGCCCGAAGGCTGGTCGTTTGGAAGACGCAAAAACATCAATTGTTCCGGATGGGGCAGCGGAAGATTGCGAAGCAGGACGCTGTTCATCACGGTAAAGACGGCGGTGTTGCCGCCGATGCCCAGCGCGAGCGTTAAAACGGCGACAAGAGTGAAGCCGGGATTCTTGAAAAGCAAACGGAGGGCGTAGCGGCAGTCCAGCAAAGTGGTTTCCAAAATAGGTAGGCCGCGGCGCTCGCGGTAGTTCTCTTTAGTTTGTTCGACGCCGCCAAGTTTCATGATGGCCTCCCTCCGGGCTTGTGCCGGCGACATTCCAGCACGCTGGTTGTCCTCGATATGGAGCTGGAGATGGCTTTCCATCTCATCGGCAAGCTCGCGCTCGCGGGGCTCTCTGTGGAAGAGTCCGCTAAGCCGTACAAACAAAGCGCGCAGCCGTCTCATTGCTAAACCGTACCTTCGAATTCGGTGTTCCTGTCGAAAACGAAAATCTTCAGACGCAACTCTTGATAGTTGTGACTATTCATACCGCAAAGCCACAATCGGATCGACACGTGATGCGCGGCGAGCCGGAAGATAGCAAGCGATCAGAGCAACGCCGGTGATCAGCACCGGGACAAACACAAAAATCCACCCGGAGGCGAAGGAGTAGTCCTCGAGAAGACTGCGGAACACCTTTGGAAGAGGCGACGCGCAGGTCAGCCCCACGGCCACACCGATGAGCGCGAGCTTCAGGCCATCCACAATGACGAGACGGAGAATGTTTGCTTTTCGTGCGCCGAGCGCAACGCGAATCCCGATCTCTTGCCGGCGTTGCCCCACGGTGTAAGCGACCAGGCCATAGATCCCGATGCCGGAGAGCGCCAGCGCGAGAACGGCAAACGTGCCCATTATCTTGGCGAAGACACCGTCGCCGGCCATTTCGTTGGCGAGGATCTCCGGCAGGCTCATCAGTTCGCCAATCGGCTGGTCGCGATCGATCGACCAAACCGCTTCGCGCAATCGTGGCGCTAGCGAATTTGCGTCGCGCACGCCGCGCACCATAACCGCGGCCTCGGCCATCGGATGCTGCTCGAATGGGTCGTAGATTTCCGGATCATCGATGGAGCGGAGCGGCCACCCTTTCACGTTTTGAACGATGCCGACAATCGTGCGCCAAGGGTTCATAGCGGCGTCCGCCGAATCAATGCGAATCTGATTTCCGAGGGCGTCTCCGTGCGGGAAGAATTGCCGCGCGAGTTCTTGGCTCACCAGAGCTACCAACGGAGCGTGCGCATCATCCGCCGCAGAGAAATCACGGCCGGCGATGACCGTCGTTCCGCTAGTCTCGAAGTAGTGCGTGCTCACGACGCAATATCGTGCGTGCGCCAGTTCGCCAGCGGGCAGATTTTCCTGCCCGCGAAGGCGAAAAGGAATCTCTTCGGGTCCGGCGCCTGGAAGAACCGAAGTGACGGCTGCGGATTTCGCGCCGGGCATGGAGGAAAGGCGGCTGGCGAGTTCGCGGTAAAACTGGGTTTGTGCGGAAGCCTCCTTGTAGCGGGATTCAGGGAGGGTGATCTGTGCCGTCAGGATCCGCTGAGGATCGAATCCCATGTTTTTACGCATCCCCTGAACAATTTCCTGAATCACAATTCCGGCTCCGCTGAGAAGCACGACCGCAAGCGCCACCTCGCCGGCCACCAGGACGCTCCGCATACGGTTTTTCTTTTTGTTCGAAGAAACGGTTGCACTTTCGTTTTTCAGCGTCGCAAAAATTTCCACCGACCTCGCTTTCAGCGCGGGTGCGAGACCAAAGAGCAGCGCCGAAACGACCGCGATGGCCGAAGTGAAGCTCACTACGCGCCAGTCGCTCTTCAGCTCGATCAGTTTGACCGCATCGTTGAACGACAAGGCGGCTTGCATCACGCGCTCTCCCACGGCCGTGAAAGCCAGACCAACCAACGCGCCCAGCGCAGCGATGAGCAAAGCTTCCGTCATCAACTGGCGCACTAGACGGGTTCTTCCCGCTCCAATGGCGATGCGCACCGCCATTTCTTTGCTGCGCCCAGCCGCCCGCGCCAGCATGAGCCCGGAGATATTCGCGCAGGCAATCAGCAGCACCAAGCCGACAGCCGTCAGCATCAGGGTAAAGGCGGGCCCCGCGTTGAAATCGTGAATCATGTATTCCTGCAGAGAGAGCGTGTTTGCTCCCCAGCCGTTATCTGTCTCGGGGAAATTTTTTGCCGCAAGAGCACCCAGGGTCTTGACGTTCGCCTGCGCTGTATCCAAGGTTACCCCTGGCTTGAGCCTGCCAAAAAGGTACAAATCGCGCTCCTGCCTGGCGGCAGTGCTTTGCTTAGATTCGTTCAAGACCAGGGGTATCCACACTTCACCTTGAAACGACATCAAGCGGAAATGCAACGGCATCAATCCAACCACGGTGTATCGCTCGTTGTTCAACAGAATGGCTTTGCCGACAACAGCGGGATCTGATCCAAATTTCCTTTCCCACAAGCGGTGGCTTAGAACCACGACATGGTTGTATCCTTCGTGATCTTCGCCGGCTGCGAAAGTTCGCCCTAACTCGGCAGAGGCGCCGAGCACGGAAAAGTAATTTGCGGTTACCCGGACAGCGCTTACGCGCTCGGGGTCACCATCGCCTGTCAAATTCAAACTGTTGTAAGGATTCGAGGCTGATAATTCGGAGAAGACCTGGTTTTCTCGCTTCCACGTGAAATAATTCGGAGCCGAGACAGGGTACAAGCCCGCCCCCCACCTGTGAATCGGGCTCAACCCGTAGACCACCGCCAGCCGGTCTGGGTCAGAGACAGGCGGCCGAGTGTAGAGGACCGCGCTAACGAAGCTGAAAATCGTGGAGTTGGCGGCAATTCCAAGCGCCAGTGTAAGCACTGCCACAAGCGTGAATCCCGGATTTTTCCGCAGCATGCGCGCGCCGAAACGCAAGTCCTGCAAAAAAACTTCTACCAGCGGTAGGCCGCGACGCTCGCGATAATTTTCTTTCGTTTGTTCCACTCCACCAAGCTTCATGGTGGCCTCCCGCCGCGCTTGCTCTGGTGACATACCGGCGCGCAAATTCTCGTCAATGTGCAGTTGGAGATGGCTGGCCAACTCCAGGGAAAGCTCGCGGTCGCGGCGATCTTTGCCAAAGAGTCCGGCCAACCGCAGAAACCAAGCGCGAAGCGTTCTCATGCCATGTCCTTAACAGCCCGTCATCGCTAGCATCAAGCACCTATTCCACTGTGCCCAAAATCACTCGTGCCGCAGCGCGATCGCCGGATCCATGCGCATGGCTCGCCGCGCGGGAAGAAACGAAGCTGCAAGCGCTACGACCAGCAGCAGAATCGCCACACCTAGGTAGGTGGCGGGGTCAGACGACCCCACTCCATAGAGAAGACTGGCCATAAGCCGCGTCAGCAGCAGCCCACCCGCCAAGCCGATGGCAACTCCTAGTAGGGCCAGCCTGGCGCTTTGCCCGATGATCAGCAACAGCACTTCCTGCCGCCGCGCTCCAAGCGCCATACGTATTCCGATTTCGCGCGTCCTCTGCGCCACCGAATAAGAGATGACGCCATAAATCCCCACGGCGCCCAATGCCAGTGCCAGAGCTGCGAAAATGGAAAAGAGCGAAGCGGTCGAGCGCGGACCAGCGGCCGCTTCGGAAACCCAACCGTGCAGCGTTTGAATTTGACTGACGGGCACGTCGCGGTTTAATTCGGCGACCACGCTTTGCAATTCGCTGCCGATCTGAATTTGGCTTTCCGACGTGCGCAAAAGCAGCGTCAACTCCGCCGGAGCCGATTCGTTTCCTCTGCCTTGGATTGCGTGAGGGCCATACGGCATATACACTTCGCCATCAATCCAGTCCGGAACATTTCTGGTAAGACTGTTTTCCTTCACGTCACCGACCACTCCAACCACGGTCCACCAGTCGTCCATCCAGCGCGGTTTGACGTGCATGCCGATGGGATCTTTCCCGGGCCAGTAGCGCTCGGCCGTGGATTTGCTTATCAGCGTGACGCGCTCCGCATTTTGCCCTGCGTCCGCGCCGGTAAACGCGCGGCCTTGCAGCAGGGGAATTCCCATCAGGCGCAGATACTCCGGAGTGATGACACGCTCCAAAAGCATCGGCACGTGCGCCCCGGGAGTGACGGTATGAGCTTCCACGTCGGAAGGAACGGTCTCCCAGGTCCCGCTGAGCGGAAGCCCGTTGACCGCGGCTGCATCCTTCACACCGGGCAACGCGCGCATGCGATTCAGCAAGTCCTCATAGAAAGCTTGGCAACGGCCCGCGACCGCGCAGAACGACTGATTCGGTGTGATGCGCGCGGTCAGGATGTACTCCTGGTGAAATCCTGTATTCGCGTTGGAGAGTTTCCACAGGCTCTTGACGAGCAGCCCGGCGGCGATCACGAGCACCGCCGCGACAGCCACTTCTCCAACGACCAGGCTTCGGCTCAGCCGGTTAGTCCCCTGCGATTCATCTTTGTCCCCGCCGGTGCGGAGAGTTTTGGTCAAATCAACTTTCGACGCGCCATTGGCCGGCATGGCCCCAAAGACAAGTCCGGTCAGGATGGCAAGCGCTGCTGTAAATAGAAGAACCCTGCCATCGACGGCGACATCGGTGAGCCGCGGCGTGTCCGCCGGGAGCGTTGCCTTCAGAATCCTCAAGCCGTATATCGCCGCGCCAAGGCCAAGACCTCCGCCAAGCATCGCGAGCAGCACGCTTTCTGTGATGAGCTGCCGCACCAATCGCCAGCGGCCTGCTCCCAGCGCTTTGCGCAGTGCAATTTCCTTCGTGCGCGCTGAGGCTCGAGCCAGAAGCAAGTTCGCGACATTCGCGCAAGCGATCAGCAGGAGGAGTCCCACCGCTCCCAGCAGAATGATCAGCTTCGCGCGGAACTCGCCAACGAGCCATTCCTGGAGTAGTTGGACATCCGAGTCCTTCCACGAATCATCCGGCATGCGCCAGGCGTAGGCTGCGAGAATCTGCGGGCGAAGCGAAGCTAGCTCAACGCGGGCCTGCTCGAGAGTGGCTCCCGGACGCAGCCGCGCCAAGATCGGCATGTAGCTGCTTCCCCAATAGTCGCCGGTGGTCCGCGGATCGAGATGCAAAGGCACCCACAACTCTGTTTTAGGGGAAGGGAAGCGAAAATCAGGCGGCATCACGCCAATCACTTCGCGGCTCACTCCATCAAGCAAAATGGCAAGGCCGACGACGTTCGGATCGCCACGAAATTGGCGCTGCCATAGCGAATAACTGAGGATAACTACGGAATCTTTTCCCGGCTGATCCTCACCGTCCTGAAAAGCCCTTCCCATCGCGGTTCCGGCGCCCAAAACCCGGAACCAATTTGCAGACACCGACGCGCCAGCGAGCCGCACGGGAACATCGATGCCGGTGAGGTTGAACTCGGTGCTCTCTGAGTTGGCAACAATCTCCATCGTCTGGCTGCGATCGCGCATGACGATGAAAGGTCCTTTGGGGTAATACGAGGTCATGCCCACCAGCCGCTCCGGATTCGCAAAAGGCAAAGGTCGCAGCAGCACGCCGTTCACGAGGCTGAAAATGGCAGTGTTTGCGCCGATCCCCAGCGCCAGCGTCAGCGCGGCGATGGCGGTGAACCCAGGATTCTTGCGCAGCATGCGAATCGCATAGCGCGCGTCTTGAAGGACGGTCTCCAGCAGCGGCAGGCCGCGCCGCTCGCGATAGTTTTCCTTTGTTTGTTCCACGCCGCCAAGTTTCATCAGCGCCTCTCTTCTCGCTTGCGCTTGTGACATGCCGGAACGCAAGTTGTCTTCCATGTGCAGCTGGAGGTGGCTCTCCATCTCGGCCGATAATTCCTGCTCGCGCTTCTGTTTCCCAAACACTTCACCTAGCCGAGAGAACCACGCCCTCACGCGCCTCATCTAAAGCCTCCCCAACTCTGATTAGGACCGCTCCTCAACTGGCGCGAGAAACCGCGCAAGAATCGCGGTTGTCTGTTCCCATTCGCGCTCTTCCTTATTCAATTGCTTCCGTCCCGCGCGCGTGAGCTTGTAATACTTGGCTTTGCGATTGTTGTCAGAGAAGCCCCATTCGGAGCTGATGTAGCCCTCCTGCTCGAGCTTCAGCAACGCCGGATACAGTGTTCCGTAATTCACAGCCAGCAGATCGCCGCTGGTCTGTTCAATCCGCCGCGCAATGCCATACCCATGTAACGGCCCCATCGCCTGCAGCGTCTTCAGCACCATCAGCGCAAGCGTCCCCTGCCACACATCCTTCTTGTCGTTTGCCTTATCGCCCATCGTTCTCCTCGGGCTCCTCTCGGTTCGTATGGGAAACCCATACGGAAGATGCCATAGCCCCTATGGGAAGGCAATAGAAGAAACGAGACCAACCGGCAATTTGTTTCCGGCATTTTTAAGATTTCTTTGCTCCTGCCCGCACCGCGCTCCTATCCCTATCCTTACTCTCTGCCGGGAATCCCTCCCCCTCCTTGACTCTTCCGCAACTTCTGACTAGCCTCAAGCGTCTACTGAACATACGGACTGGGTTTTGTGGTTCTAAACGATTCACAAAAAGGAGCTTGCATGCGTTCTGTCTTTGCGCGCCGGTGCCTTTCGGCTCTCGCGTTTGCTCTAATACTCTTCGTACTTCTTACAACTGCGCCTCCAATGCGTGCGCAGGGTGGCGAACCGCAGTATTTCGCGATTCGCGGGGCCAAAATCGTCCCGGTATCCGGGCCGCCCGTGGAAAACGCCACTATCGTGATGGCGCATGGCGTCATCACCGCAATCGGCAAAGATGTCACCATCCCTCCAGACGCTTGGATCATTGAAGGCAAGGGCCTCATCGTTTATCCCGGGCTTTTCGATTCGTTCACCGACGTGGGTTTGCCGGCCGCGGCTCCCGCTCCGGGGGGCGCCGGCGAAGGCGGAGCCGTAGGCCGCCGAGCGGCCCCCACGGGAGAGGTTTCGCGCGGACCCGAAGATCGTCCCTCGACCACGCCGTGGCGCAGTGCGGCCGATGAAGTCAGCCTCAGTGACAAGCGCATCGAATCTTGGCGCAACGGCGGCTTCACAACGGTGGTCTCCGCGCCCAAGGGAGGCATGTTTCCTGGCCAAGCGGCCGTTCTCGATCTGGCGGGTGACCGCGCCAGCGAGATGGTCGTAAAAGCGCCTGTAGGGATTCCCGTTTCCCTGCAACCCGGCGGTGGTTTCGGAAATTTTCCGGGCTCGCTGATGGGCGCGCTTGCGTATGTCCACCAGGTGTGGATTGACACCTATTGGAGCACCGAGGCGCTAGCCATCTACGAGAAAAATCCGCGCGGCGTCGCTCGGCCGCGTTACGACCACACGGAAGCTGTACTCGGCGAGGGGCTTGAGGACCACACTCTTGTGCTGATTCCCGCCAATAATTCTGTTCAGCTTCGCCGGGCCCTCCAACTTGTGGATCTCTGGAAGCTGGACGATGGGGACCATGTGGACGGCGCTATCTACGGCGCGCAAATGGCCTATGAAGTCGCCGACGAAATCGGCGCAAAGAAGCCGCCCGTGCCCGTACTCGTCAATCTGAAGTGGCCCGAAGCGGAAAAAGATACGGACCCCGACGAGAAACCTTCGCTCCGCACGCTTCGTTTCCGCGATAAAGCTCCTTCTTCTCCTGCCGCGCTCGCCAAGGCGGGAGTCAAGTTCGCGTTCTACTCCGGCGGAATTACAGCGCCTAAAGACTTCCTGAAGGCCGCAAAGAAATCCATTGAAGCTGGTCTTGCGCCCGATGCCGCATTGCGCGCACTCACTCTGTCGCCCGCGGAGATTTACCATGTCGCGGACCGGCTCGGCTCCATCGAAACTGGCAAAATCGCCAACCTGGTTGTGACCGATGGCGACCTCTTCGACGAAAAAACAAAAATCAAAATGGTTTTTGTGGATGGCAAGAGATTCGAAACGCACGAACCGGAGAAGCCCAAGGATCCTCCGAAAGGAAACCTGACCGGGAAATGGAAGCTCACCTACACGACGCCTGAAGGGCCGGAAGAATCTACTCTGGATGTTGAGATGGCCGCCGATGGCACGCTCTCTGGAACGACCAGCAGCAAGCGCGGCACTGCCAGCATTCTCAGTGGTTATCTTAGCGTCGACAAATTTAGCTACACCATCAACATTCCCATCGAGGGCAATCCCTCCGACGTAGTCTTTAGCGGCACCTTCGATGGCAACACTCTGAAAGGCAATATCGACGTCATGGGCTACTCGATCGAGTTCACCGGCGCCAAGGCCGCACCGCAAGCTGCCGCTACTTCCGATTCCGCAGTGCACAATCAGACGAGCAATGATTCGATCGCCGCCGGGGGTGCGCTGTGAGAATTCCTTCCATGCCGAAGCACAATCGTTTGCTCGCTGCGATGATCTTGGGGACGTGCTCCCTCGCGCTTCCTCTTTCGACCCGAGCCGCAAGTCCGCCTGACGTGGCGCCCGTGATCCTCATACAGAACGCCACCATCCTCACCGTTTCGCACGGCACTATTGAACACGGCTCCGTCCTTATTAGGGACGGCAAAATCGCCGAAGTCGGCGCCTCCATCAAAGCGCCGAAAGATGCCCTAGTGGTCGACGCCGCCGGCCAGTTCGTCATCCCCGGCATCATCGATTGCCATTCGCATATCGCCGTCGACGGAAGCGTGAACGAAGGCAGCGTCTCCGTCTCCTCGATGGTAAACATTGCGGACGTACTGAACCCCGACGACATCGACATTTACCGCGACCTGGCCGGCGGTGTAACCGTGGCAAACGTTCTGCACGGGTCGGCCAACTCCATCGGCGGCCAGACCGTCGTTATCAAACTTCGCTGGGGCCAGCCCGCCTCGAAGCTTCCGTTCGAAGGTGCGGTCCCCGGCATCAAATTCGCGCTCGGCGAAAATCCCAAGCGCTCGAACTTCAGCCTTCCGGGAGTGGCTCCTCGGTACCCCACCACGCGCATGGGCGTCGAGGAGACCATACGAGCCGCGCTTGTCGAGGCGCGCGATTACAAAAAAACGTGGGACGACTATGACAAACGCGTCGCTTCCGGCGATAAAAGCGCCATCCCGCCGCGCCGCGATCTTCGTCTCGATCCGCTCGTCGAAGTTCTCGAAGGCAAACGCTATGTTCATGCGCATTGCTACCGCGAAGACGAAATTTTGATGCTGCTCCGCGTGGCAAAGGAATTTGGCTTCAAAGTGCGCACCCTCCAGCATGTCCTGGAAGGCTACAAAGTAGCTGACGAAATTGCTGCTTCAGGAACCGGAGCTTCCACCTTCTCCGATTGGTGGGCCTACAAAGTGGAAGCCTACGACGCAATTCCCTACAACGCTGCGCTGATGACCCGGCGCGGCGTCATCGTCTCCATCAACTCCGACGACGCCGAAGAAGCCACGCACCTCAATCAGGAAGCCGCAAAGACCATGAAGTATGGTGGCCTCACGCACGACGAAGCGCTCAAACTCGTCACCATCAATCCCGCGATTCAGCTGGGCATTGACAAGCGTGTCGGCTCCATTGACGTTGGCAAGGATGCCGACCTGGTCATTTACAATCACGATCCGCTCAGCGCCTACGCCGTCGTCCAGCAAACTCTGATCGATGGCCGCATCTATTTCGACCGTAAGCGCGACATCGCCGACCGCGATGCCCGCGAAAAAGAAAAGAAAACGCTGATGGAAAAAGAAAAGAAAGCCGGAGAGAAAAAGCCGGACGCGACGGTTGAAATTGGCAAAAGGCCCGGTGCCAAACCAGACGAAAAGAAGACCGAAGAAAAGCCTAAGCCGCCGCAAGCGGACGCCGTTTCCGGAGGTGCTCTGTGAAGAGCATCAAAATGACTTTGCGATTTGTGGCAGTCGTCGCGGCTGTCTGCATTGTTTCTCTGGCTGCTTCCGCGCAAAATCAACCGCCGTCTGTCGTCGCTATAACTCATGCAAAAATCTTCACGCTGTCTGGCGCTCCCCTCGAAGACGGCACACTGGTCATTCGTGACGGCAAAATCGCCGCCGTCGGCGCCAACATCGAAGTTCCTGCAGGCGCGCAGGTCATCGACGCGAAGGGTTTGCAAATTTATCCCGGCCTCTTCGATCCCATCACGCAGATGGGCCTCAGCGAGATCTCTGCCGTGAACGCCACCGTCGATTCGACTGAGACGGGCGCCTATAACCCGGACGTAGTCGCGGCGACGGCGGTATCGCCTTCCAGCGAGCATATTCCCGTGACGCGCGCTTCGGGAATCACAGAAGTCCTTGCCGTGCCGGCCAGTGGCGGCTTTGACGCGCGTGGATCGAGCGGTGTCATCGGGGGCCAAGCCTCCGCGATTCATCTTGCCGGATGGACCATCAACGACATGACGATCAAGAAGAGCGTCGCCATGGTCATCTCCTGGCCTGGTATGGAAACGCGGTCCTTCGATTTCGCCACGTTTTCGATCAAGAACAAACCGTTCAGCGAAGCCAAGCTGGACTATGAGAAGCAAGTCAGCGAGCTGTCGGACTATCTCGATCGCGCCAGGCATTATGCCCAAGCCATGGGCCATGGCGGTCCTGCAGATTATCAGCGCGACCTAAAACTGGAAGCGCTCGCACCGGTCATGCGCGGCCAGTTGCCTGTGCTGGTCTTCGCGGATCGCGCGCGCGACATCCGTAATGCCGTCGAATTTTGCGACAAACAAAAGCTGAAGATGATTCTCGCCGGCGGCGAGCAAGCCTACCGGGTGAAGGACCTGCTCCGCTCAAAAGGAATTCCAGTGGTCCTGCGCCCGACGCTGACTCTTCCTTCCGAAGAGGACGACGCGTATGATCGCCTGCTATCCCAGCCCGCGGAGCTTGCTGCAGCTGGCGTGAAGATCGCTTTCGGCAGCTTTGACAATTCCTTCGCGCGCCGACTCGGCCAGCAAGCCGCAAACGCCGTTGCGTATGGCCTGCCCTATGACGAAGCTCTGAAAGCCGTCACGGTCTATCCTGCCGAAATCTTCGGCGTCGCCGATCAGGTCGGCACCCTCGAGACCGGAAAAATCGCCAATATCATCGTCACTAACGGCGACCCGCTCGAACTGAACACCGAAGTGAAGTATCTCTTCATCAAGGGCCAGAGCACTTCGCTCGATAACAGACATCTGCGCTTGTACGAAAAGTACTTGAACCGGCCGAAAGCCGCCGGCGCGAATTGAGCCGGAACCGCGCGTTTCACCGCGGCTGCCGCCGTGTAATTAAGCGGTTTGTAGTGGCGGGGCTTGCCCCGCCCTCCCACCGCAGCCGGTAACGATTGCCGATAGCATCCGTCTGAGGGATGAGATAGATTCGCGCCTCGGGAGAGTTCATGTTCAGATTGATGCAGGATGTTCGCTACGCCTTCCGCCTCCTCCTAAAAAGTCCGGGATTCGCGGCGATTGCAATCCTCACGCTGGCGCTTGGCATCGGCGCGAACACCGCCATTTTCAGCGTCGTAAACGGGGTGCTCCTCCGCCCTCTTCCTTTTCGTGATCCATCTCGCCTGGTCCTGATCGCCGAAAAAAGTTCTTTCCCCGTGATCTCCACTTCCTACGAAAACTATCTCGACTGGCGCGATCAGAGCCATTCCTTCGAATCGATGGAAGCGACACGCGGAGCGGCCATCACCTTGACTGGCGCTGGAGAACCCGAACGCCTGAACGTTCGCATGGCCACGGCAGGCCTTTTTCCCATGCTGGGAATCAACGCAAAAGTCGGCCGAACTTTTCTCGCGGAGGAAGATCGCGCTGGTGGCACACCTGTTGCGCTTCTAAGCTACGGCCTCTGGCAGCGTCGCTTCGGCGGCTCGCAAGAAATCATCGGCAAGGCCATCAATCTCGACGCGCAGCCCTATACAGTCGTCGGCGTTTTGCCCAGCGGCTTTCAAATCCTCCAGCCCGCCGATGTGTTCTTGCCCTTCATGCCCTGGGCAAAAACGCTTCCCGATGATCGCAATTGGCATCCCGGCATCATTCCTCTTGCGCGGCTAAAGCCCGGCGTGACAAAAGAACAAGCCCGCGTAGAAATGGTGGGCATCACAAAACGGCTTGAGCAACAGTATCCCGATTACAACACCGGGACGAGCGCCGATGTGATCGGCTTGCAGGACCAGATCGTGCAGAACTCGCGCCCCGCTCTACTGCTTCTCCTCGGCGCCGTGAGCTTCGTTCTGCTTATCTCCTGCGTCAACGTCGCCAATCTTTTGCTGGCGCGGGCAGCTTCTCGCGGCAGAGAAGTCGCTATCCGCACGGCGATGGGCGCCGGCTTCTCTCGCGTCGTTCGCCAACTCTTGACCGAGAGCGTTCTTCTTTCTCTTGCGGGAGGTCTGCTTGGCGTGCTCATGGCCTGGGCTTCGCTTGGTCCGTTGCTTAAGATCGCCGCCGGCAGCGTTCCCCAGGGTGCGTCCATCGGACTCGATCCATGGGTTCTCGCCTTCACCGCCGGAGTTTCCCTGTGCACCGGTTTGCTCTTTGGCATTGTGCCCGCCATGCGCACGGCCAAGCTCGATTTGCGCGAGGCTCTCAACGAAGGTTCGCGCGGCTCAACCGCTGGACCCGGCCAGCATCGCCTTCGCGGCGCCCTGGTCGCCATGGAAGTTGCGCTTGCCATGCTTCTGCTCGTCGGCTCCGGCCTGCTCTTGCGCAGCTTTTCCCATCTGCAGGAAGTTCCGCCAGGCTTTCAACCCGATCATCTCTTCGTCGCCGATATCCCTCTATCCCCAACGGCCTACGCCAAGCCGCAAGATCGCTACCAGTTTTTCGACCGGCTGGTCGAGCGCGCCAAAACGCTTCCCGGCGTTCGCTCCGCTGCCGCAGCCTCGTTTCTTCCTGTAAGCGGCGGCGGCAGCATCATCCATTTCAATATCACCGGCCATCCTCCGAAATCGCCGCGCGAATTTGTCGCTGCCGGCTACCGCACCATCACTCCGAATTATCTCGAAACACTAGGCGTGCCGCTTCTGCAAGGCCGGCTCTTTACTTACGCGGACAATGACAAATCGCCCGCAGTCGTCGTGATCAACAAAACCATGGTCGCCACCTTTTTTCCCAACGAGAATCCCCTCGGCAAGCGCCTCCAACTCGGCGCACTCCCCGATCAGCAGGTGCCGACCATGGAAATCGTTGGCGTGGTAGGCGATGTTCGCCCCGGTTTGGGCATCGACCCGCAAGCGGAAATGTACCTGCCCTATCGCCAGGCCGATCTGCTCCTACCGGTCTTTCAACTCTCCGTCGTGATGCGCACAGCTGGCGATCCATCGCTCCAGACCGCTGCCCTACGCAGCGCCCTCGCCGAAATCGATCCCAATCAACCGCTCGTGAAAGTCCGGACCATGGAGGAAAACATGGCCACCACGGTAGCCGAGCCGCGTTTTCGCGCTTGGCTCATCGGAATTTTCGCCGCGCTTGCGCTGGTGCTCTCAGCGGTGGGCGTCTACGGCGTGATGTCGTACACCGTCACGCAACGCACCAGCGAAATCGGCGTTCGCGTCACGATGGGCGCGCAGCCGCGAGACGTATTTCGCATCATCGTTGGCGAAGCACTGCGCCTTGCTTTGCTTGGTGTGGGGGTTGGCCTTGTAACTGCTCTCGCCCTCACGCGCCTCCTCCGCGGCTTCCTGTTCGGCATCAGCGCCTACGACCCACTCACCTTTATCGGCGTATCGCTTCTCCTGACCATCGTCGCGGCCGCCGCCTCCTATTTCCCGGCCCGCCGAGCCACCCTCGTTGATCCGCTAGTCGCGTTAAGATATGAGTAGCGGCGGTTCCGATAGCTCTCCCCATTCAGCCCCGCGCGCCAGGAAAGCCGAAAACCGCATCTTGGCGTTAATTTTCGCTTAGCTCTCTCGTCTAGTACAGAGGGTCGCTTTTTGCCGAAACTTTAGACCCGCATCCGCGTTTAGGAGGGTAAGTCCAATGCGCCGCGCCACGTACTTCACCTCTTTCGCCATGTTTCTCGCCCTTTCTTCCGGCACGTCTCGGGCGCAGGACCCCGCCAAGATCGTCTCCGATTACGTCAAAGCCGCCGGCGGCAGCAAAGCCCTATCCAAAATCCAGTCCGAAACCCTCGAAGGCGCCTTCAGCAATCCCGCCGACGGCAAACCCTCCACCTACACCTTCAGCCTCAAACTTCCCAACCGCTACTACTCCGAATTCGTCCTCGGCGATAAACCTCTCATCGAAGCCTACAATGGTAAATCCGCCTGGCACGAGGCCACCGGCGAACTCTCCACGCTTCTCGGCCAGCAAGGCCAGCAACTCGAAGCCGCCTCGCTCTATTACAACTCCCGCCTCCTCAATCTCAAGAAGAGCAAGCTGGCCGTCGCCTTCATCGGCCACGCCCAGGTCCGCGGCAAAGACGCCCTCCAGCTCGAACTCACCACTTCCACCAACATCCGCCGCGAACTCTTCTTCGATCCGCAATCCCATCTCCTCGTCAAGGAATCTGCTCCCGTCGCCGGCCTCGACCAGGAAATCCTATATGACGACTACCGTACCGTCGATGGCGTCAAGCTCCCCTACAAAATCGAGCTCCATCGCGGCCCCGACACCTATTCCATCGACGTCACCCGTGCCGCAGTCAATGAAACCGTCGGCGAACGCACCTTCGACTTCCCCATAAAATCTCAGGTAAAACTCCCCGACCTCAAAGCCCTTTTCAAGGAAATCGACGAAAATCAGAAAACCGCCGACAAAATCCGCGAGAATTACGCTGGCACGCGCGTCGAAGAAGAAACCGAATTCGAAAAAGACGGCAAAGTGAAAAAAACCGAAGTGAGCGAATACACCTTCTTCTATCTAAACGGTGACGAAATCTCCACCCTCGTCAAAAAAGACGGCAAACCGCTCAGCGACGAAGAACAAAAGAAAGAAAACGAGAAAACGCAAAAAAGAATTGAAGAAATCCAGAAACGCGAAGCCAAAAAAGAAGCCCAGGACGAAAAAGCCAAAGAAGAAGGGAAGAAAGACAAGGACGATGATGACGTGGGCATCGAAACCTTCCTGCGTGCTTGTCAGTTCGTCAACCCCCGCCGCGAACGCTTCCGCGGCCAGGACGTCCTCGTCTTCGACTTCGAGCCCAATCCCGAATTCCAGCCCCACAAAATGGTCGAAAGAATCGTCCACGAACTTGCCGGTGTCATCTGGGTCGACGAGCACGCTCACGAAGTTGCCCGCCTCGAAGCCTATTTCGTCGGAGACTTCCGCGTCGCCGGCGGCCTCCTCGCCAATCTCCAAAAAGGCACCAGCTTCGTCTTCGAGCAGTCCTATTTCAACAACGAGGTCTGGCTCCCCACCTACGAAGAAGCCCACGTCGGCGTCCGCGTCCTCCTAATGAAAGGCTTCAACGTCAACGCCACCACCCGCTACTCCGAATACAAACGCTTCAACGTCCAAACCCTCTCGACCATCAACCAGCCCAAATCCACCACCCCCGACCCCGCCGCCGAAAAACCCAACAACTAAACGGCTGAACCGGAGCTCCACGACTGGCACTTGTCTACTTGGGAGCTTGGGCCGCGCTGAAGGCCAGCTGCGAACGGCGGCGCCAAAAGTAGCGCGCCGGGAAATAGATCAGCAGCGCCCACAAAACGAGGAGCGGGCCGTGGCCTGCCATGAACAATAGGATGGAGGAAAGGCTGTCGAGAGCATCGTTGAAACCGCCGATCGCGGCGGTGCGAAGTTTCGCTCCCATGGTCTCGGCAGTCGAGGTGCGTTCCTCCCGCAGCGAGAAGAAAACGTTGGCGAAAGAAACGCTGCTTCTGGATGCAGAGCGCTCCGCTTCGATGTGCTCAACTTCGCCGCGCAGTATCGCCACCTGGCGTTCGAGGGAACCAAAATCGTTGAATTTGTCGTCGCGATTCTGCAGAATTCGCTGGATGCGCTGCTCTTCGTTCTGCGCGTTTACCAGGCGCGCTTCGAGTTCGCTGTGCTGCAAGGTGATTTCGTCGGCAGCTTCTTCCTCATGTTCCACAACGCCGACTCCTTTCAGTTCAGTGAGAGCGGAGCGATATTCCGACGAAGGGACGCGCAGCGTCGCGGAAAGGATGCTCCCCGTCGGCTCCCCCACCATGCGCAGTTTGGCCACGTAGCCGTGGTGGCGTTCAAGAATTTCTTCCAGGCTGGCGCGCGAATGCGCGAACTCCCGCGTCGCCACAGTTAACTCCGCGGAATAGGCGACCTGCGGCTCGCGGTACGCGCTCGCCGAATCTGACGGTGCCGACGAATAGAGTTTGGATTGCACTCCGGCGGGCATAGCCGCGTTCGGTTCTTTTGTGTTGTCGATCAGGGATCGAAATCCGACTGCCGGAGCCAATTCGCTACTTGTTATCGCCCGACCCGGCGCGAAAGTAGCACTGCTCTGGTGTGCGGGCGCAGTATCCTTTCGTACGGACAAAAATAGGAGAAAGACTCCGGCGGCGACGCAAGCCGCCAACACCAATCGGGGACGGGCCGAAAAAGCTTGACGGATTCGAACGACGATGGACCGCAGACGGTCTTCCATAACAATGCCTCCTGCCGTTTCACAGGTAGAACGGAGCGGCCCCGATTTCTTGCGGTACTTAGGAGAAACTTTGGCGACTGAGTATCCGGGACGTCCATTCCACCCAAACAGTTCCTGATTTTTCCACAGCGAGTAAACACCCAACGCAATGCACCATCCCTAACTCCTTTTCGTTTCAAGCGTTTACTTTACGGTCCTGTGGATACCCGCCCTGAAGGGTCGATACCTTCTTCAGGTGCAATTTTCCTCCTCGGGTCCGAGTTCTCAACTTTCAACTGTAAGCTGTCGACTGCCGACTGCCTTCTGCTACCATCCCCTCCGCATTCTGGAGCCGCTCATGCCTAAATCGTTTCTTTCTATCCTTCTACGTAGCGTCGTTCTAGCGTGTCTCGTCGCACGCTCTCTCGCAGCCCAAACGACATCCTCCTCATCCCAGCTCCGCGTCGGCATTGCCGGACTCGTCCACGGCCACGTCAGCGGCTTCCTCCAACAAAATCTCCATCGCACCGACATCCAGATCGTCGGCGTCGCCGAAGCTGACAAAAAGCTCTCGGAATTCATCGCCCAGAAATTCGGCCTCGCGCCAGACCTTTTCTTCTCGGACCTCGAGGACATGCTCAACAAAACCAAGCCACAAGCTGTCCTCATCTACACGAACACCTTTGACCATCGCAGCGTCGTCGAAGCCTGCGCTCGCCACGGCATTCCCGTCATGATGGAAAAGCCTCTCGCCGTCAGCAATGAAGACGCTCGCGCTATGCAGGCCGCCGCGCAGCGCGGGAAAATTCAGGTCCTCGTAAACTACGAAACAACCTGGTACCGCAGCAATCGCGCCGCCTATGATCTCGTTCACGAAAACGCCCTCGGCGACATCAGAAAAGTCGTCATCCACGACGGCCACACCGGCCCAAAGGAAATCAATGTCGAGCCGTGGTTCCTCTCCTGGCTCACCGATCCAAAGCTAAACGGCGCAGGCGCCCTCTTCGATTTTGGATGCTATGGCGCGGATCTCATGACCTGGCTCACGGACAATCGCCGTCCAGACACCGTTACCGCCGTCACGCAGCGCATCAAGCCGGACATCTATGCGCGCGTGGACGACGAGGCCACAGTTATTCTTACCTATCCCAAAGCCCAGGCAATACTGCAAGCTTCCTGGAACTGGCCCTTCGACCGCAAGGATATGGAAGTCTACGGCCGGACCGGCTACGCCATCACCGTGAAGCGCGACTCCGTCCGCGTCCGCCTAGCGAACCAGGACGAAAAGCTGGTCGAAGCCAAACCGCTCGATTCGGAGGAAAGCGATTCGGTGAATTATTTAAGAGCCGTCGTCCTGGATGGAATGCAACCGCGAGGACTCTCCTCGCTTGAAACCAACATGATCGTCACGGAGATTCTGGATGCCGCGCGCCAATCCGCCGCCACAGGCAAGACGATTCACTTGGCGGACAAACAATGAACGAGCGATTTGGAGTGGGGCAGCCCTGCTGCTGCTTTTCTCACCAACCTTCACGACTCCAGACTCTGTATCTGGCGCAGGGCAATAATGAGAGGCAGCAGGCGCCAGAGGCGCACCTTATTTTGCGTGAACCGGGCTGTCGAGCACGTCGCGCACTTTTTGAGCAAGCGCCCCCGGTGTAAACGGCTTTTGCAGGAAAGACAATCCAGCCTCAAGCACGCCCCCTTGCGCCAATACGTTGTCCGTGTAACCAGACATATAAAGCACGCGCGTCTTCGGATGGCGTTCGGTAATCCGCCGAGCCAGTTCCCGGCCACTCGTTCCCGGCATAATAATGTCCGTCAACAACAGGTGAATTTGCCCAGTGTATTTCTCGGAAAAATCCTCTGCTTCCCTGGTGCTCTTCGCGGCCACCACCGAATAGCCCTTGGCAGAAAGAATCCTGGTCGCCAGCTCGCGCACCGCTTCCTCGTCTTCCACCAGCAAAATAGTTTCGCTGCCTTTTCCCGCCGCGGGAAGCTGCATTACCTCTGGCTTGGAGTCCACCTGTGCCGTAACACGTGGCAAATACACCTTGAAGGTCGTTCCTTTGCCCGGCTCGCTGTATACCCAGATATACCCGCCGCTCTGTTTCACGATTCCGTAAACGGTGGACAATCCCAAGCCGGTTCCCTGGCCGCTCTCTTTCGTCGTGTAAAACGGCTCAAAAATATGCGCCACGGTCTCCGGGTTCATGCCGATGCCGGTATCGGAAACCGCCAGCATTACGTAAGACCCGGGCTTGACGGAAACGTGATCTCGCGCGTACGTCGAATCCAAATCCACGTTGAACGTTTCCACCGTCAACCGCCCGCCTTTCGGCATGGCATCGCGCGCGTTCACCACGAGATTCATGATGACTTGTTCCACTTGAGCCGGATCCGCTTTCACGTGTCCTACGTTTCCCGCACACCGCGTTACCATCTCGATATGTTCACCCATGAGCCTGCCCAGCAGTTTGTCGAGCCCCAGCACGATGGCGTTCAGATCGATAATTTTGGGCTGGAGAACCTGTCTTCGGCTGAACGCCAGCAATTGGCGAATTAGCATGGATGCTCGTTCCGCCGCATTTTCAATCTGCTGAATATCCGCGCGCAGCTCCGACTGAATCCCCCCACGCTGCACCCCTAGCTCCGCATATCCTTTGATGATGGTCAAAAGATTGTTGAAGTCATGCGCGATGCCACCCGCGAGCCGCCCGACGGCTTCCATCCTTCGCGATTGCTGCAACTGATTCTCTAGCAACTTCCGCTCCGTGATGTCGACGATGATCCCTTCCATCACCGGATGGCTGTAGCTCCCAGAAACCACGACTGCCGTGTCGCTTACCCAAATCACGGAGCCATCTTTGCGCACGATGCGGTATTCCGCCTGGAAGCGCTCGCCGCGCAGGCTCGCTTCCTCGGCCACCTCAATAACGCCGTGATCCTCCTGGGGAATATGGCGGGTCCAATCACGAGAGTTTGCCAGCCATTCGTCCTGCGAGTATCCCGTTATGGCCTCGACCTGCGGGCTGATGTAATGCCATTGGCCATTGATGCCGAGTTCCGCGATATAGCTGATCGCCGCGACCTGTTCCACCAACGTCTGATACTTGTTTTCAGCGTCGGCCCGCGCCTTCTCGGCTTCCTTTCGTGCGCTGATATCGTGCCCGATGCACGCCGTTACGCCATTGGCGAGCGAAGTGATGGCCATCTCGACAGGGAAGACGGTTCCATCCCGGCGCCGAAGGCTGATCTGCCCGAACCATTTCCCTTCTGCCTCAAGGGATTTCCGAACTCGCTGCTGGTGGAGTTCGATGTCGCGCGGGTCATAGATCTGCCGCCAATTCACGCCCAGCATGGACTCCGGACTTTCGTATCCCATCATCCGCGCGAACGCCGCATTGACATAAATGTGTTTCCCGTCTTCCCCCAGGATGGAGATTCCGTCCGCCGCGGCATCCATGGCCAGCGCCTGCCGCCGAACCGTCTCCGCAGTTCTTGCTTCCCGGTAGCCGCTGAAGCCGATACGGACCGCAAAGCACAAAATGGAAACACCAAGAAGCGAAAAGCGGAGAATGCGCCATTCGGAAGGGAATTGCGCCACCTGAACCAAGACGATCAGTGGCGCCAGCACAAAGATGGCATTCGTCAGCACTACACCGCTAAACGTTTTTCTCGCAGCGGGTCGCGCCGTTTCGGGAATCGGCGACGGCTGCCAGCGTGCGGCCCACAAAGCGCCCCAAAGAAAAGGCACCGTCCAGCAGAGATCGAAAAGCGTACCGGTTGGAGTCCTTCGAATGGACTGATGATACTCAGCCAAGCCGGAGCTGGCGGTGAAGATGGAATAATAGAGAGCGAAACCCAGATATAAACTGCGAATGTGTGGTGTGCGCGACCTGACTATCTGAATGCAGGCAAGCGCGACGACAGCGAACTCTTCACCAAACTCCATCCAGAGTTGGCGTGTCGCGACACTCTGCTGCTGAAGGTGCGCCGATGGCACGTAGTAAACGCCAAGAAACACGAAAAAGAAGACAATTGCGACTTGCGTGAAATCCAGAAGAAATTCAGGTTCAAAGCGCGCGGAGTCTTTCTCCTGATTGAGGAACAGCGCCATCGCGAAGAAAACGGCATGCAGGCTGAAGACGAATTGCACTGCCGAACCTGTCGCCGGTTTGCTATGCAGAACCAGTTCGTGGTACATCCAGCCGAGGTTCGCCACGCCCCAAGCGGCCATTCCGCAACCCACCAAGACCCAGAACGGGCGCGCCATCCCGCGCCCGCGTCGCGACGCTCCAAAACACGTCACCGCGGCTAGAGCGCTAGCCGAAACCTCGAGTAGATTTGCGATCAGAGTGCCTGCGGGAGACACCCCTAGAATTAAGGCTTGCGCAAGATGAGCGCCGACAAGGGTGGCCGCAAGAATGAGGAGCTTTCGGGGCATTCCTGCCTGTTCTTTCAGTGATGAAGATGGATGATTCCTAAGGGCCCAGTTTAACTGAATTAATAGACGGAAACGGAGTCGCTGAGGGGTACGTGTCTTTGCATGCAACGGGGCGCCGAGGCCCCAAAAATTCCCAGGGCTCACTCGAATCGGATTCGAGAGATTGCCGCGTGGTCCTAAATTTTTTCCATGCGAATCATTTTGAAATGTTCAAGACTTTCGCTGCGAAATCGCTTCTCAAATATTAGGCAGCCTCAAGCAACTCTCGCGCATCCAAAACTCATGGCCACCTCTCAGCCAAATCCAAGCATTACTGCGCGCGAGATTTTGAGCGCATGGGGAAAGATCCTGGGCGGCAAAGCGCCGATGCTTTCCATCGAAATCACACGCGAATGCCCGCTCAGTTGTCCCGGCTGTTACGCCTACGGCGATACGCACCTTGGTGATGGCAAGCTCCTCACCGAATTGAACGATTTTCGCGGCGACGCTCTCGTGAATGGCGTGCTGGATTTAGTACGGAAAAACAAGCCGATGCACGTCTCCCTGGTGGGAGGCGAGCCGCTCGTACGCCACCGCGAACTCAGCGCCATCCTGCCTAGGGTGAGCGCCATGAATATTTTCACGCTGGTCGTCTCGAGCGGCGTTATCCCGATTCCTATGGAATGGATGGATCTGCCACGCGTTCGCGTCGCGATTTCTGTCGACGGCCTGCCGGAACATCACGACATCCGCCGCAAGCCCGCCACCTACGAGCGCATTCTAAAAAATATCGATGGCCGCACAGTGAACATCCACTGGGTGATCACCCGTCCGATGCTGCAGCGCCCCGGCTACCTGGAACAATATGTTGCGTTTTGGAATGCCCGTGCCGAAGTGGATCGAATCTGGGTAAGCCTCTACACGCCTCAGATCGGTGAAGTGAGCGCGGAAAAACTGACACCGGAAGACCGGCAAGAAATAGCGCGCGTGTTGCCGAAGTTGGCAAAGAAATACTCGAAGTTCTTGATGAATGAAGGCATCGCCCGTGCGTTTCTCCATCCGCCGGAGAGTCCCGCCGACTGTCTTTTTGCGAAAATGTCGGCAAACTATTCCGCAGATTTGCTGACACGCGTCGAGCCGTGTGTCTTCGGTGGCTCTCCGAACTGTTCAGAATGTGGATGCGCCGCCAGCAGCGGCTTGCACTGGATCCGAACCGTGAAAGTCGCCGGTCCTCTCCGCGTCGGGCATTTTGTGGGTGGATCGGTAGGCGTCGGCTCGCTCGTCAACCGCGTACGCCGCCCCGCAGAGAGGCCCTCGCGCTGGGGCTCGAACCCTCCTCGAACTGGCAAAAAGCCTGAATTAGTTCAGATCGCGACTTAGTTCGGTCTGGCCTCGATGGAGGCCTTCAGCGCTTTCGTGACCTCGCCGGCAATGTCGTCTTGGACCCTCAAGATGTCGTTGAATGGCCGGTCGTAACTTTCCGACCACACCACGTAGCCGCTGTCCCCGCGAATCAGTCGCGCATCGACCCTGAGTCTATCGCCGGACTTGCGCACGCTCCCATCCAATAAGTATGCGACACCCAACGCCTTGGAGATATCGGCAATGGTTGTTTGTGGAGCCCCTTCTGAACGGGGCCATAGTTTGCTTTTGAAATAGAACGAGGACGTGGGCGGCGGTACGCGAAGGCCCGGGATCTTGCTGAGTTTGTCGATCAGCTCCTCGGTCATGCCGTCGGCAAAAGGTTCCTGGTTCATCTCATCGGTCAGGTCGAGAAACGGTAGCACGGCTACGGATTTCTGCGGCAACGGAGTAACAACCGACGAGGCGGAGGAGCTCTTATCCTGGAACTTGCCGTAGGGCAGAAGAGCGACGACGAGCGCGAGGCAAAGCGCCGCGGCCGCGGCCCACAAGTAACTGGCTCTGAGGCGCGGCTTATTCTTAGCTGTTGTATCGGCAACGGTGGCAGGCGCTGGCTCCGGTTGTGCGCTCTCCAAAGTCTCGGAAGAGCTGGCCTGTGCCGACTGCCCGCTGGCCTCCACGTTTTCTTCAGCGCCCGCCTTGACGACAGATGTAACCGCCCAGGGACTGACTTCCGCCACCATCCGATACCCTAGTCGCGGGATGGTCGCGATGTACGTGGGCTGCTTTGGGTCGTCGCCGAGCAGGCGGCGGAGCGACGTCACTGCCTGATAGACGGAATCCGGAGCGACGGTAACGTCGGACCAAACCTGGCTGAGCAAGTCATCGATGCTGACCACCTCTCCGGCGTGTTCGGCGAGGCACAGCAGCAGCCGCATGGTCCGCACCTCGACGCGTGCGGTCTCGCCATTTCGAGAAATCTCGCCCGACGCCGGATTAACGCGCCAGGCGCCGATGCGAATCGTTGTGGATGGGCGTTCCATGCGGGATCGGTGATTGCGCCGAGACTTTAAATGGAAAAGACGCGCTCGCCGAGTATACCAACACTGGCTAAAAACGCCGACAAGCCTCCAGCCGGCGCTTTGCGGCCCTACCCCCTCTGCGCGGCCCCGATACGGCCTTATTTCAGAACTATTCAGGGGAGTTTCAGAAAACGTTCAGGACTTCTGCGGTCTCACTTGCGTATCGTGCCACAGCGTATTCGAACAATTGGCGGCGAAAGGAAAGGATATCGGATGACCGTGGATACTGGACTGGGGACATTGAGACAAAGAAATGCGCTATTGGCGATCGCGGTGGGCGGCGGTATTGCCGGAACTTTGGACCTCTTACAAGCTTCGATCCTATTTGGTTGGGACATTCCGCTCGCGATTGCCGGAGGCCTGCTAGGCCCGGCCGCTTTCCAGGGTGGCGCCGGCACTTATGTTCTTGGCGTCCTGCTGCACTTCTTTATCGCTTGTTCGGCGGCGGCTGTTTACTACGGGACGAGCCTCAGGCTGGGCTTTTTGAAGGAGCATCCACTGGTGTGCGGTTTGTTCTTTGGCGCCGCCGTGGAAGATGTAATGAGGTTTATCGTCTTGCCGCTCTCCGCGCTTCATGCCAAGGGCCCGTACACCCTTCATGACCTCATTCTCGGGTTGGTCGTCCACATGGTAGTAGTCGGGTTGCCTATTTCATTTAGCGTTCGGCGCTTCGCGAAATAGAGGCGCGCTCCTAGCGGCTCTCGAACGGGTAACGATCCTGCGCCTGGACCGCGGCCGCGACTCGGCGGCGAAGGGCAATCGTATCCACCGGAGCGCGCTTTCCGAAACGCTTCAAAACGGCCATCTGCGTGGTGAGCATATCCCCTTCGTGAACCGCGGCGATGGCACGCTTGGCTTCGTGCTCGACGCGCTCGGCGGCGTCCGCGATAAGCACCCGAGCGGCATCGATCATCGTCTGCGTGGCCGCTTCGCCTTTGGCCGCGGCCGCTTTCTGCGTGCGAAGCAACGCCGACTCCATCGCATACACTTCCATCACCACGTTCGAGAGCGCTCCGATGAGCTCCTGTTCGTCGGCGAGTTTGTCGCGGAATTTCTGCACCGCGCCGCCCGCTGCCTGCAGGAACATTTTCTTGGCGTTGGCCACCACCCGGGCTTCTTCGGCGAGCACGCCTTCCGGCGCTTCTTCGAAGGAGGGGCCCGCGAGAATTTCATCCGCCAGCTTCATGGCTGCCGGGATCAGCGCGAGTTGGCCGCCCATCGCCCGTTTCATCAGCATCTGGATGATTAGCATGCGGTTGATTTCGTTGGTGCCTTCAAAAATCCGGTTGATGCGCGAATCTCGATAAGCGCGGCACACGGGGTAATCCTCGTGAAAGCCGTAGCCGCCAAACATCTGCACGCCTTCATCAACGACGTAATCCAGCATCTCGCTTCCGTAGACCTTCGCAATCGAGCTCTCGATGGCGTATTCCTCGAGGACTTTCATCGTGTTTTGAATCTTGTCTCCCGAACCAGAAGCCGCGACCATCGCCGACTCGATGTTCCCCGCCGAGCGATAGACCATCGATTCCACGCCGAAAATCTGGATGGCCATCTCCGCCAGTTTTTCCTTCATCAAGCCGAAATCGCCGATTTGCTTTCCGAACGCTTTTCTCTCCTTTGCATATTTGGAAGCGTTCTGCAGAACGTTTTTTGAGCCGCCTACGCAAGAGGCGCCGAGCGTAAAACGTCCGGCGTTCAAAATATTGAAAGCCACGATGTGGCCGCGGCCGATCTCGTGCAGCACGTTTTCCTTCGGGACCTTGCAGTTCTCGAGGAAGATGGGCGTCGTCGAACTGCCGTGAATGCCCATTTTGTGCTCTTCGTTCCCCGGCTTGAATCCGGGAAAGGTGCGCTCGACGATGAACGCGGTGAACTTTTCGCCGTTGATCTTCGCAAACACAATGTAAATGTCCGCGAATCCTCCGTTGGTGATCCACATCTTTTGGCCATTCAAAATATAGTGCGTACCTTCGGCATTCAGTTCCGCGCGAGTCAAGGAGTTTTGCGAGTCGGACCCGGCTTGCGGCTCGGAAAGGCAGTAGGCGCCGATCCATTCGCCCGTCGCCAGCTTTGGCAAATATTTCTTTTTCTGTTCTTCGTTTCCGAAATAGACGATCGGCAGCGTTCCGATACCTGCGTGCGCTCCGTGCGTAACCGCGAATCCGCCATAGATCGAAAGCTTTTCTGTTAGAACGGTGGTCGCGATTTTGTCCAGTCCCGCTCCTCCGTATTCCTCGGGAATTCCGCCACCCAGCAGTCCAACCTCTCCAGCCTTCTTGACCAATTCGGGCATCAGCCCGGGCTTTTTGTTCTCCAACTCCTTCACCAGAGGGAGAACTTCCTTGACGACAAATTCCTCGGCGGTCTGGCCAATCAGCTTCTGATCGTCGGTAAGGTCGGCGGGGGTGAAGACCTCCTGCGGTAGAGGAGTTTCGAGGAGAAAACTGCCGCCCTTGGCGGCTGGTTTGGTTATCGTTGCGGTAGCCATCATTGTCTCCTTGTCGCGTTTTCTGCCTATGCGTGTCAATCGTGAATCTGGGTCGCGCGCCGTCGTGCGGGCTTCTCAATGAATAGGTGATGATGCTGAAAGCTTGTGATACAGCCTATTTTACTCCGGAGAAGCGGGCCGGGTAAACAGGGTTAACGGCGCTAGTTTGGGCCGCGGGAAAGACGGCGAGGCGACTCAAAAAGACTGTCTTCCAATAGACGATGAAATAGGTCTTGACAAATTATCTGGTCCATTGGAGACTGCCCTCGTTTCGTCTAGGAGTGTTCGCTCACTCGCATGCGCGTCACCCGCAGCGGCAATTGGAAAATCCCCAGCACCCGCCCCGCTCAGGGCTCCCCGGCCGCTCCTGGCTCCGGCCTCGACCTCTTGCGCGTGCCCGCCCGGGCGGCCGTCCTTCTCCATCATCCGCTGCGCCTGAAAATTCTCGCCGCCATGCTCGAGCCTGATTCCGCGACAGGTGTCGCACGGCGCATGGAGCTGCCGCGCCAGACCGTGAATTATCATGTTCGCGAACTGGCCCGCGCACACTTTCTGGCGCGCGCAGGCCGCCGCCGTCGCCGCCACCTCTTCGAACAATGCTACGTAGCCACGGCCCGCGGCTATGTCTTGTCGCCGGAACTGCTTGGAAAGCTGGCGGCCGATCCCGCTCAAGTTGCTGACACGTTTTCGGCGAAATATCTGCTGGGGCTCGCCTCGAAACTGCAATCCGAGCTGGCGCGTTCGGCGGATCTCGCCGCCGCAGCTGGCAAGCGTCTCGCCACGCTCTCGATCAACACCGAGCTGCGCTTCACATCGCCAGAACAACGCGCCGCCTTCACTGAAGAGCTGCAGCGCGCCATTGTCGAAGTCGCAGGTCGCCACAGTTCGCCGTTTTCCAAAGTCGATGGCTCCGCCGCCGAAGGCCGGCCATTCCGCTTGGTCGTCGGGTGCTATCCGATTCCCCCGGCGAAGGATCACGAATCCTCGCAGGAAACTCCCACCAATCAAGAGAGCGCCTCATGACAGACAAGCCGAAGAACGAGCCCATCGAGCACATCGGCCGAGTCATACGCGCCGAGGTCCGCACGAAAGCCACGCCACAGCAGGCTTATGACGCCTGGGCCGATCCCGAAGAAATCGCCCACTGGTTTCCCGACCGCGCCGAAGGGAAAGCTGAACCCGGCCGGACCATCACCTGGATCTTCGACAACTTCAATTATCGGATTCCCTATGAGGTCCTGATCGCCCAACCCGCCGAAAAATTCGCGATTCGCTGGAATCCGCCTCCAGGAATGAATCCAGGAATCCTCGAAGTCACCATCTCGAAAGAAGGCGGAGAGACGGTGATTCGCCTGGTGAATTCAGGCTTCCGAGAGGGCGCCGAGTGGAACGACGAATTCGAAGGCACCGATTCCGGTTGGCGCATGGCGATGGCCTTGTTAAAGCATTATCTCGACAACTATTTCGGCACACCCCGCAGCTCGTTTCTCGTTATGCGACCCGCAGAATTTTCTTTCGAGCAGATTGTTCCATTGCATCGGACGGAAGCGGGGCTGAAGAAGTGGCTGACAAAGAGCGGCGAATATGGCGAGGTTGGAGAAAATTACTCACTGGAACTTCAGGAGAGCGGGAAATCCAGCGGCCACGTGCTGGCCAAAACGAAGCGGGAGACTACGCTCAGTTGGGATGAAATTCACGGCGTCCTGGAATTGAAAGCCTTTTCGACGGGTGCACAGAAATTTCTATGTGTGCGCGGATCTGGCTGGGGATTGAGCGCAGAAAAGGCCAAGGAACTTGAAGCGCGGATGGAGCGGACTGTCGAGAGGCTTGCCGCCGCGCTAATTGCAAGCAAGACGAGCGCAGGAAACACAGTTGGATGACGAAGCTAATTAGGCTGGAGCGATTGACGCAAGACTTGAACGTCGAAGCAGAACCGAAAACAAGCTGAGCAAGAATCCCGGGTCAAAGCACGAAAATGCCAACGGAGGAAAATCCATGAAGAAGACTTGGAAAATCGCTCTAGCTGCAACAACTTTGACCTTCACGATGGTCGTGTGCGCTACTGCCTGGTCAGCTCACCAACAAAAGACCGCCGAAGCGCCGGCGCATGGCCCGAAAGGTGCTGCCGAAATGCAGCGCCTGAACTTCTATCTCGGCGAATGGGATTACACCGAGACTTATGCGAAAGGCGCCAAAAATAGCGGTGTGTACACCAGCAAACTCGGCCCGGGCGGGAACTCGCTCATCAACAGTTTCCATTCGCAGGGTCCGGTCGGCGATTTCGAAGGATTGCTGGTGATGACATGGGACGCCAATGAAAACGCGTACAAATCCTACGTTTTCGGCAACAACTTCCCTGGAGCACTCGTCGAGACCGGCGAGTTCGAAGGCGACGCGCTCGTTTTCCGTTCGGAACTTTCAGCCGGCGGCTCCACGCTAAAACTTAGGAACGTTACGCGCCTTGTCGGCCCAGGAAAAATCGTGACCGAAGAGTACGTGACTGCCAAGGATGCGCCGGAAGTACTTTTTGTGAGCGTCGAAGCAAAAAAACGTTAACCGCCTCCAGAGGCAGTAAGTCTATTTCGCGCCAGCGGCCCCCGAATCCTTAAACGAGATCAGTAGAAACTGCGACCGGATCCCCAGCAAATCCACCACCTTGCGCGCCGTGCCCGCAGGCAGCCAGAGCACGTCTCCCACGTGCAGAAAAGAATCGTGCTGCCCACCCAAAAAAACTTCCAAGTTAGCGTTGCTCATAGCAATCAGCAGCGCGGCCGTTTCCGGCGATGCTTGCGCAAAGTCTTTTCCGCCCTCGACACTCACCAAGTCCATCCGCAGCTCGTCGGTTTCCACGCACGGGAGCGCTTGCTCGAACACCGTCTGGCCGTTTTGTTTTGGCTCAGCGTTGCTTCGCAGACAAGATCCCAGCGGACGTTCCCCGCCCTTATCCCCAAGATTGCGCGGCGAACCCTGCGGCCGCGCCAGCTCCACTGTAATGTTATGGAACGGTACGCCTGCATCCGTCCGCACAAGATGCGCAAAACCTCCAGCCGTGTAACGCGTCGTTCCATCCTCCAGCGTCAAGTGGGCCTCGGGCTTACCCGCGACCGCATTGATCACGTCCGTCGTTCCCAAGGTCAAATAAATGTATGGCAAATCGTGCTGATGAAGCATGGTGACATCCAGCGGCGGCACCATGACGTTGAACACATGCACGTAGTCGTTTCGAAACACGGGCACATGATGCGGTTCGTCCCTCAGGGGGACGGCGCCTTCCGGTTTGATCGGATTCTGAATATCGATCTGAATTTCTTTTCGCACATCCGGAGCAGTAGGAGCCGGCGTCTGCGCGATCGCCATTGTCGGCAGCAACAGACCAAGCATCGGCAGCAGGGCAGTATTCATCGTAAGGTTTCCTGGAATCACACGCAGCGCATTCGCAAGTTAAACGCTTCCCAGGCTGGAAACGTTACAGGCAGGATGAAGATCGTGTCAAACCGCGTTTTACAGCCGCTCTAATATCCCCGCGGCTCCCATGCCTCCGCCGATGCACATGGTCACCATTCCGTAGCGGGCGTTGCGCCGTTGCAATTCGCGCAGAATCGTCGCTGTAAGTTTCGCTCCAGTGCACCCGAGCGGATGACCCAGAGCGATCGCGCCGCCGTTTGGATTCACGCGAGAAGGATCAAGCCCCGCCTGCTGAATCACCGCAAGCGACTGCGCCGCAAACGCCTCATTCAATTCGAACACGGCGATGTCGCTCAGCGTGAGTCCCGCCATCTTCAGCGCCTTAGGAATCGCCGCCACCGGCCCGATTCCGAATTCTTCTGGCAGCACGCCGGCCGTTGCATACGCTACAAACCGCCCCAGCGGTTTCAACCCCAGCGCTTTCGCGCGTTCGTCGCTCATCACCACCGCTGCCGCAGCCCCGTCGCTCATCTGCGAACTGTTCCCAGCAGTCACCGTTCCCTTAATATGAAACGCCGGCTTGAGCTTTGCCAGCGCCTCCAGCGAAGTGTCCGCCCGCGGACCTTCGTCGGTTTCAAACGTAAAAGTTTGCGCTACTGCTTTCGCAGCGGATTTTGCTTTCGCACCCCCAGAGCTTGAGGAAGCCCCGTTGCCGTTGGCCACCGACGTAATCCTCACCTCTACCGGCACTGTCTCGTCCTTGAAATGCCCCGCAGCAATCGCCGCCAACGCCTTCTTGTGCGAGTCGACAGAAAACTGATCCGCCTGCTCTCGCGTAATCCCAAACTTCTTCGCGATATTCTCCGTACCCAGCCCCATATTGATGTATGCATCTGGGTTGTGATCCACCAGCCACGGATTTGGCGAGACTTTGTTGCCACCCATTGGCACCATAGTCATCGACTCTGTTCCACCCGCCACAATCGCGTGCGCCGATCCTGCGCGAATGCGCTCCGCGGCAATCGCGATCGCCTGCAACCCGGAAGAGCAGAAGCGGTTAATGGTCATCGCCGAAGTTTCGATTGGCAAACCCGCGCGCAGCGCCGCAATCCGCGCCACATTCATCCCTTGTTCGCCTTCCGGCATCGCGCAGCCCAGAATCACATCGTCAATTTCCTTTGGGTCCAAACCGGGCACGCGCGCCAGCGATTCCTTGATGGCGAGTGCCGCCAAATCGTCAGGCCGCGTCGCGCGCAGCGATCCCTTGAAGGCTTTTCCGACAGGTGTACGAACGGAGGAAACTATGACAGCTTCCGGCATGGCAACCTCGCAATCTGGACTGCCTCTTTATTGTTGGGCGAGCAGCCAGGAAAAGCAAATCCACGAACTTCCCGGTACTAGGCCGGGCTCAACGAGTGGAACCGCGCCCTCCTTCCCTGCGGTGCAGCGCGGGAAAGAGCCTCCCTCCACAACAAGCGCTCGGACTGTGATCCACCCGATTCGACGCAAGACTCCCAATTTTGTCTATCGCTGCCTGTCAGTCGGGCTCGTCCAGCTCAGGAGGCTGGATTCGCCGCGAAATTGTCACGTGCGAGCTTCGCTCCTTTTTTTGCAAAATCAAGGGTAGCGCGAAGGTTTCCTCCGAGAAACCTCACTTTGCCGTTTACGTCACGCTCCAGCATGCTCTTGCCGTCCTTGTCCGTGAACTGGCAATGAATGTCAATCGAGGTTTTGCCCGCCACCGTAGTTACATTTCGTGCCATTTCACTGCCTTTTTTGAACCCGCGTACCGTGCTATGAAGGACGACAAGATCGGCTACCGCGTCCGCATTGTGGTCGCCCTCGCGGTACACGTGCTGGAATCCGCCTTTTTTTTCAAGTTGCTGGATCAGATTCTCGTAAAGCGAAATCTGGAATTCCGCAGGCAACTTGATCTCGTCCGACTGAATCATGAGAACCTGAATGGCCGACGCTTTCTTCCCGGACGGGGGAGCCGTCTGGGCGCGAGCATTGGTCGCCCCGGCGAGGGTGCTCAGAAGCAAAATGGATACGGCCGTGACTTGGGGAGCGCGCTTCATGGTTTTTTCTCCTGCGCATTCGAAGCGCCCGAATCCTCCTGGATCGGAACGCTGGTGTGCGCTCCTTGTGCGACCAGCTCCTTTTTGAGCGGTTCCGCTTTCCCCAGCGCCATCGTAAAGATCGCGCCGTGCAATCCGCCGTCCGCGTCGCGATATTGAATCGTGAGCGTATCAAGCTTGCCGCGGAACAGGCTCAAGAACCGGCCGCCGCCGTAAGGCGCGAGCATCGTCAGTGTCCCGATCGTTCCTCGAAACACGCGTTGGCTGTCGTTTCCAGTGATGACATCCTCGACGGAATGGATTGGCACACTGACCTTCGCCTTGGAGTGTTCAAATTGAAGGTTCCCGTTTTCGGGCGTTAAACTTCCTTTTGCGTTCGCCTTCACACCCGCGAGACCCATGACTTGCACAACTTTGGTGCCGGCATCCGGCGGTTGCGCGGCACTTGGGAACGCGGTGGCTCCCAGGATGCCTGCCAGGAAGATTAGGGATATTCGCATCGCACGCTGGACCATCACAGTCTCCTTGACCACATCCGCCAGTCGAATCAGAGTTGGAAACGCTAATGACTTCGAAACCCAGGTTATATGTGGCGAGCAACAATCGGCTTTTTGGCGGTAAATGTCAACGCGCTTGCGTGGCTCTGGGCGGCTTGGCGCCTCACACGTCAGTTTCACGTGTGGAGTTTTGAAATGCTTTGAGGTCAATTTCCTGAGCAAGGGAATTCGCTTTTCAATTTGCGGCGGCAAGAAATTCGCTGGCGGTCGCCAAAGTAGCGCGTCGCGCGAAAACCTTGTCCATCAGATTGTTGTGCAATTCCGCATCGCCATCAACACAACAATCTTTAATCACTACAAGCCGGTAGTCCAGATCCGAAGCCTCAAGCAAGGTTGAAAGCACTACACCGCTGGTAGCAATTCCGAATAGCACCAGGGTATCGATGTCCTTGGCGCGGAGGATCAGTTCCAGGTCCGTTCCCCGGAACGCGCTCACCCGATGTTTGGTGATGAAAATGTCGTCCTTCTGCGGCGCTAGGCCAGGATGAATCGCCGCCAACTGCCCCTCAAACAGTTTCTGATGTCTGCTCGAGTTCTTGATCGCGCCGAATAACAAGTTGCGCGCACTCGCTTCCGGCATGCCCGGACGGAAGCCCACCTGAATATGAATCACGCACATACCCAGTCTGCGGGCCCGCGCGAGCACGCTTGCGCCTCGCGCCAACAGCGACTCTTGATCCTTCGCGTAGCTCGCAACGATCCCAGCCTGATTGTCCATGCTCAGAACTGCCGTCCGGGCAGGGTCAAACGAGAGTGGTTCAGCCATGAGTTACTCCAGACGAAGGTTAAAGCACCTTCCTCCATGGTGCAACTCAACGAGTTTCGATCGGGCAAAGCCGGCGTGCGAGTTCCGGAGTTTGTCGAGGATTGCATCGCGGGGTGGGGCGGACACGGTCATCCTCGTCCGTGCCCGCTACCCCTGTGGGTGGATAGGTATTGCGCATCGCCCAGCCAAACTGCCCCGAGCTGCGAACGACACTTCGAGAGGCTAAGGCGCTTAGTGTCTGTCTCCGTCACGATCTTCTGGCTTGTGAGGCAGGCGAACGACGCCGTGGATTGCCTGGGCGCCGAAATGCGAAGCCGCAGGACTCATAACCCCAGGACTCGTATTGATGAACGTCAGGGCCACGTTCGAATACTCGACCTCCGTACCTCCGGTGATGCAAACCTGCAGTGTGGAAGGCCCCTTTACCTCAAACGGCGCGGGGGTTCCGTTGGCGGTAATGCTGGGTTGGCCGGTGACTACGAAACGGGCTGTAGAAGCGGGGCTATCGGCTGGGCAGACGCTCGTGTCGTTGCTGACCAGGGCATCCGTCATTGTGATGTGGTGAGTATGAGGACTGCGTGCTGCGGGATTGTCAACGTTAAGGTTAGGGGCTGTGCCGGGGTTCGCCGCAATCCAAGAATCGGGATGTTCCATGGTCATAACCGCAGAGAAATCGGCTTTGCCGGATTCTCCTTTCAGCTTTAGCGACCACTTGCCATGCATTTCCCAAGGGCCACTGACGCCGGTTGCTGGGGTATAGTCATTGAGGATGCCGCTGAAGTGCTTGGGCGTCGGAGCCTGGGCTTGAGCGCCGGCAGCTACTGCGAGCGCGGCGATCACGATGGTTTTTACTGCCCACGGAAGGGCCTTGTTCTTCATGAGAAGTCTCCAAATTTGAGATTTGCGTCCTTTATTTTCCGAAGCTCCTCGGGCGGCACGGGACGTCAGAGCCCGCCCGGGAGACTTACTGCTCAACAATTGCGCTCCGGCGATTTCACGCATGAGTCGCGCACACACCATCGAACGACTCGGAGGGTATGGTCAAACCGCAATGAGCCGAATTGCAGCCATTTCTCAATTTGCCGTCGAATACTGTGCTTTGCCGTGGTCGGGCCGGGTGAGCGGAGGTACAATTCGTCTCCCCCGGTTCGCGATGGTCGTGGACCTAACTGGAGAGCGCGATGGCTGAACTATCTTCTGGGACGCCGCCATCTGGGAGCCCACCTGAAGACAGGCTGGATTCATGGAAGGAAATCGCCGCTTACCTGAGACGCGATGTGACGACGGTCCAGCGCTGGGAGAAGCGCGAGGGGATGCCCGTTCACCGGCACCTGCACGACAGGATGGGCTCTGTCTACGCCTCGCGCCAGGAGTTAGACGGTTGGGCGCTCAGTCGGAATCTCCGACCAGCGGAAGAGAAGGGAGGCGAGGTTTCCGCCCCCGATACCCCGGCGCCTCCACCTACTGAGGTACGGAGATCAGTAAACAGATGGAGGTTGGCGTGGACGCTGACAGCGGTGGTGATCACTGTGGCCATGGGAGCAAGCCTCTGGCTCTGGAGGACGGAACATTTCTGGCGAAACCCCATCGCCGACGCGCGCTTTCAGACGATCACTGACTTCGAGGGAGTAGAAGAGGCTGCTGCGGTGTCGCGCGATGGTCATTTCGTGGCGTTTCTGTCGGACAGGGACGGACAGATGGACGTCTGGGTTACGCAGCTTGGTTCGGGCCAGTTCCACAACTTGACCCACGGGAGCGTGCGGGAACTCGTCAACCCATCGGTGCGGACCTTGGGGTTCTCGCCTGACGGTGCTTTTGTCACGTTTTGGGTTCGCAATCAAGACGGTTCGAGCAGTGTTGAGATCAGCATTTGGGCGGTGCCAACGCTGGGCGGGCAGCCGAAGCCATACCTTGAAGGGGCGGCCGAGTTTGACTGGTCCCACGACGGCTCGCGACTTGTGTACCACACCCCTGGGCCCGGAGACCCGCTGTTCGTGTCGGACGGCAGCCGGCGATCGGAGGGCCAACCCATCTTCACTGAGCCGGCCGGGCTTCATAGCCATTTTCCGTTGTGGGCGCCCGACTCGGAATTCATCTACTTTGTCCGGGGTTCTCTGCCAGACAAGCTGGACATATGGCGAATCACTCCAGCGGGCGGGACGCCGGAACGGGTCACGTCGCAAAATGAGCGCGTGACTTATCCGGTCCTATTGGATCGGCGAACGCTCGTGTATCTCGCGAACGATCCCGACGGTTCGGGGCCGTGGCTTTATAGTGTGGACGTCGAGCGGCGCATTCCCCATCGGCTGGCCTCGGGTCTGGACCACTACACGTCGCTGGCGGCGAGCGCTGACGGTCGCCGTCTGGTTGCCACTGTCGCAAGTCCGAAAACATCTTTCTGGCGCTTGCGGATCGGTGATTCGCCCGCCGAGTTGTCGGGGGCTGCGCAAATTGCGCTGACGACCAGCACAGGGTTTTCTCCGCGACTTGGTCCAGATTATCTTCTGTATGTTACTGCAGCGGGGACGAGCGAGAGTATCTGGAAGCTTGCCAACGGAGCTGGCACGGAATTATGGAGCGCTCAAGGAGCGCGGGTCTTCGGCGGCCCGGCAATCTCCCGTGATGGACGGTATATTGCATTCTCGGCCCGGCAACACGGGCAGGCGCTTTTGTACGTGATGCAGGCCGATGGTACGAACGCGCGGGTTGTCGCCGATTCGCTCGACCTGCAAGGCTCTCCGGCATGGTCGCCCGACGGCCAATCGATCACCTCGGCGGCGGTCGATCACAGCGTGCCACACCTTTTTCGTGTTCCGGTGGGCGAGGGCTCACCCGCTCCCTTTGTCAATGAATACTCGATCGACCCAGCGTGGGCTCCCGACGGTCGCTTCGTTCTCTATTCCGGGCCCGACATCGGCACCACGTTTTCCGTGAGTGCCGTTGCGACCGAGGCCGCAGCGCATCCCCTGCCGACCCTGACCCTGACTCGGGGATCTCGCCATCTGGCTTTTCTACCAGGAGGACGAGCACTCGTGGTCCTGCGAGGAGATATTCAACATAAGAATCTCTGGCTCATCGACCTCGAGACGGGTGCCGAGCGGCAGTTGACCACCAATTTTACTGCCGATTTTGACATCCACGACTTCGATATTTCCCCCGACGGCCGTGAAGTTGTCCTTGAACGAGTGCAGGAGCGCTCGGATGTAGTGCTGCTGGATCTCCCAGGGAGATAGTCAGGCTCTATTCTATAGGTAGAGCTGGCGTGCTCCGGGGAGCGCGCCGCAGGCCTTCGACACTTCACTTCTTGATCGCCGCGCCCTTCCTTGGAATAAAAATAGTCCCAGGCGGCGTAATATTCTTCACCTGCGAAAAATTTCGCTCATTCAACGCCAGCGCCATCCTGCCTCGCGAATCGATATACAGCAGCGGGTCGCCCACTGGAACATCCATAAATGTCTTCTCATAAGGCACGCTGAAGGGTTTCTTATCCAGCTGCACAATGATTTTGTCTCCGAGCTGATAGCCCAGTTTCTTGAATTCGTCGCCCGGGATATCGCTAATCAGCGATCCGTAGGGATCATCGAGTCCAATAATGTCGCCCGCGATCCCATTCTCCGAGGTGGTGGAAACCTTCGGCGTAAGCTGCACCAGCTGCGGAACCACCGCCCCTGCCATTGTGAAATCCCATCCCTCTGCCAAATGCGCGGCCGCCGGAGAAAAAATATCCCGCCCATGAAAAGTCGAGGAAACTTGCGGCATCAGCATCCAACCCGTATTCGAGATTTCCCGCGCGGAGTCCAATCCATCACGCTCAATTACCGGAGTAATTACTCCATTGTCTGGTAGCACGAAATACTGCCCCTTCTTCGATTTCACGATCACAGCCTTGCGCGAGGTCCCCACTCCCGGATCCACCACCACTAGAAAAATCGTCCCCGAAGGATAGTAGGGCGTCACGCCCGCCAGATAGCGCGCCGCCTCCTCAATTTGGAAGGGCGTCACCTGGTGCGTGATATCCATCACCCGCGCGTCGGGCGCAATCCCCAAGATCACAGCCTTGCACAACGCCACGGCATCATTGGCCGTCCCGAAATCGGTCATAAACACAATCGTTGGCCGCGCCCCTGCTCCTGACGGCCGAGCCCCGGCCTTCTCTGCTGCCGACTTGCCGCATCCACCGCAAAAAAGAATGCCTGCCAAAACCAAAAATACGAAATGTCGAACGCGTGAAGCCATCGAGTCTCCCAACTTCAATGAGTTTTGTAAGTTCAGTGAGAGCCGTGCAGTTCTCGCCTTATTGGACATCCGAACGCCAGCATTGGACGCAGCACCCTGTCGGTCAAAGCACGGCAATTGCAATACGTCCGTCCCCTGGAACGAGAGAAAGTAGAGACAAGAGAAAGTATACAGGAAGCCGAAAAGCGGCATCCCGCGTTCGCCTCCCCCCGGCATTTTCCCGGCTTTACCTCAATAATGTCGTTGGGTTTCTCACGTACCTCCATTACAATATCGGGGCTTCGTAAGAGAGAAGTTACGCAAGACCAAGCAGCCTGCCGCGCCCAGAGAAGGCCCAGCCGCATTGCGTACGTGAATTTCACCCAGGATCTAAATAAAGAGGAGAATGACAGTGCTTCGAAGCTTAATTGCAGGTGTGTTTTTGTGCGTCTGTGCCACAGGCGTGCTAGCCGATCAAGTGACTCTCAAAAATGGCGACCGCCTGACCGGAACGATCGTCAAGTCCGACGCGAAGACTCTTTTGCTCAAGACCGAATTTGCAGGGGACGTCACCCTTCAGTGGGAAGCCGTGACTTCCATCGTTTCTTCCCAAACCCTCCATCTCGCGCTCAAGGATGGCCAGACCATCGTCGGAACGGTCACCACCAATGACGGCAAATTTGAAGTCGCAACCAAGGATACCGGCCCGGTCGTCGCCGCAAAGGAGGTAGTCGTCGGTGTACGCGACGATGCCGAGCAAAAGGCTTACGACGACCAGATCGACCGCCTCCGCCATCCCCATCTCACCGATTTCTGGAGCGGCCTCCTGGACACCGGCCTCAGCGTCACCCGCGGCAACTCGGACTCGCTCACCTTCAACCTGTCTGGCAAAGCCGCCCGCGTCACCGACCGCGATAAAATCTCTGTCTACACCACCGCCATCTACTCCGATAGCACTGTTGACGGCGTCACCTCCGACACCGCTCACGCTATTCGCGGCGGCATCCGGGGCGACCTGAACGTCAGCGACAAGCTATTTGTCTTCGGTTTCACCGACTTCGAGTACGACCAATTTCAGGACCTCGACCTGCGGAATGTAATCGGCGGCGGCCTCGGCTATCACGTCATAAATACCAAGGCCACCACTTTCGACGTTTTTGCAGGAGGCAGCTACGACGCGGACTTCTTCGGCGCTCTCGCCGCCACCGCTAGCGCCCCCGCCATGCCGGCCGTTACTCGAAAGACCGGCGAAGTCGTTCTGGGCGAAACGTTCAACGCCAAGATCAACAATCGCACCACGCTCACCCAACAATTCAGCCTCTACCCCAACGTCTCGGACACTGGCACGTACCGCTTCCAGTTTGACGCCACTGCTGCGACCAAGCTGAAAAACTGGCTCAGCTGGCAAGTGACCTACAGCGATCGCTACCTGAGCAATCCTCTCGTGGGGTTTAAGAATAATGACCTTCTTCTTTCCACCGGCGTTCGCTTGACATTCGGCAAGGGTGTGTTCTAAATGGGGCACACATTTCCCCATTGCATCTGTATTTTGGACAGAGGAGGCATCTCATGATCTATTGGCTCGTTGTTGGTCTTATCGCCGGATGGCTCGCAGGACTGGTGATGAAAGGTGGCGGCTATGGCATCATCGTGGACATCCTTCTCGGCATTGTTGGCGGCTGGCTTGGCGGCTGGCTTTTCGGCCGTTTGGGTATCTGGCCGGCCGGCGGTATGATTGGCTCGATCATCGTCGCATTTGTTGGCGCTGTCATCCTTGTCGGGATCACGCGGATCCTGAAAAGAGCATAGCAACCGGGTTCAGACGCAATCCGACGCAAGGAAGTCGCGCTGCCGGGCTCAAGGAGTTCCCGCCGGCGCGATTTCCATCCTTTCCAGCTCGACGATCCTCACTAAAGCCTCTATAGCGACCTTCCCGACCCGACCTGTCCTTGCTCGTTTTGATACGAATCGACCCTTTTCTACACAATCTGCTGAGCGAAAAACCCCTGTACAGAGGGCCAGGTTCGAAGTGCGTAGTACAGAGAAAATCAGGCGAAAACAGGAGCGAAAGGTTAGGGGGATATAATGAACTGATGGCAAAGGACTTAGGTCGTTCCAGGATGGGTCATAGCAGTACCAGACAACTAGTTTAGGCCCTAAAATGTATCTTCCGTACCATCGCGTTCAGGACAGGTATGGTGTCAAATGGGACAGGTGAGAGGGACTGGACCATATGACAGGGCTCACGCATCTAAGTGAGCGGGCCAAACACCAAGCAAAGAGAAAGCAATTGGTCGGGTAAGTGGGATCGGATAACAGAGGAAAGATGAAGAACAAAGACAGCAAGCGGAAGTGGATGTGGTGGTTCCTAGGGGTCGTGCTCGCATTGCAGCTCTACTTCGTTCGCGAGCTTTTGGCAGCCTTTGCGCTGTTTGCGCTGGGCTTTGCCGCGATCGCTTTTGTGGTCATGAGCCTTTACATGCTCCAGAAGGTTTGGGAAACCGGCGTTCAGCGCGTAGCCGACAGCCAGCACCCGGTGGTCGATATGGCGCGGCGCGGTGTTAACGCCGTCGAAGATCTGGCGCGCCGCCCGTTGCGTCGCCCGGGTTCAGCCGCGGCTCGCTAAGCCGCCTGAGAGTTTCTGGTTTTTGCCAGAGCACACTCGCAGAGCAGCTCAGCCTGCCTCCTTCAGGATGAGCACCGGTTCTGTGAACAGCAAGAGAAGCAAGAGGCCAGCCGCCCTGAGAGAACGGCTGGCCTTCTTCTTTTCTCCCACTTCCTCTCTCCCTTCCTTTTCCTCTCCTGTCTCCCGTGCTCCGGCACTAACTCTATTTTTTCATTGACTTGAATTTTCCACAGGCGATCTCACTCCTTTTTCAATCAGTCTCTCAAAATACTCTTGACAGAATTTCCGGGCTGTCGTATTTAACCAGTAGGTTAAATACGAGTGCCCACAGACCAACTCACTGCGACCTTCTTCGCGCTGGCTGATCCAACTCGCCGCGCCATCCTCGCTCACTTGATGTCGGGCGAAGCGTCGGTTACTGAGCTCGCCGAGCCTTTTGAGATGAGCATGGCTGCTATCTCGAAGCATCTAAAAGTGCTTGAAAATGCCGGGCTTATCACCCGCGCGCGGGCTGCCCAGTGGCGTCCTTGCCGCATCAAAGCCGCTCCTCTCAAGGAAGTCGCCGACTGGGTCGAGACCTACCGGATGGCGTGGGAGAAGAGGCTCGACCGCCTGCACGACTACCTGACCGAAGTTCAAGCAAAGGAGAAGAAACATGGGCGAAGTAGCAAATAGCTCTGCCACGGGCCAGGCCGTACAAGAACTCGTACTGACTCGCATCTATGGCGCGCCGCGGATCTTGGTCTTCAAAGCCTGGACCGATGCCGAGCAGGTGGCGCGGTGGTGGGGCCCCCGAAAGTTCACAAATCCGGTTTGCGAACTGGACGTACGTCCCGGAGGACTGATTCGCATCGACATGTGCGGACCTGATGGCCAGATCTATCCCATGAAAGGCGTCTTCCACGAAATCATCGAGCCGGAGCGGCTCGTATTCACCAGCACGGCCCTCGAAGACGAACACGGCAAACCTATGTTGGAGATCCTCAACACCATCACGTTCGAAGACTTCCACGGAATCACCAAACTCACGCTGCATGCCCGGCTCGTTACCAAGGACTTCAAGATGACTCCGCAAGTTGCCGCTGCCCTCTCCGGAATGGAACAGGGCTGGAGCGAAAGCCTCTACCGGCTTGCGGATGAACTTGAGGATTTTCTGACAGCCGCGCTGGCGGAGCGCGAGATTTTCATCTCGCGAGTTTTCGATGCGCCGCTCGAGAAGGTTTGGGACGCCTGGACCGATCCAAAACAGGTTGTGAAGTGGTGGGGACCAAGAGGGTTCACGACGACCATTCATGAGATGGATGTCCGGCCGGGCGGAGTATGGCATCAGACTATGCACGGTCCAGACGGCGCAAACTATCCCGGCAAAAGCGTTTTTGCGGAAGTCATAAAACACAAACGCATTGTTTTCTCCCACAGCGGCGGCAAAGAGGGAGCGCCGGGGGTGAATTTCAAATCGACATGGACCTTCGAAGTCGAAGGCGACCAGACCAAGGTCACCATTCGCATGGTCTTCGATTCGGCCGAAGCGCGCGAGCGTGTAGTCAGGGAATTTGGCGCCATCGAAGGAGGGAAGCAAACTTTGGCGCGGCTTGGCGAGTTTCTGGCAGAGTCCATTCGCATGGACTCCGTCAAGAATTGAGCGAACTGTGTTTTTCCTCCCAGCGTTCTCGCACGTCAGCCAGGAGTTGCTCCTTGGCCGTGCGCATTTGGCGAACCAGCGGCTGGTTGCCGGTTTCCTCATGACGAGCCGCCCAGAGCACCATTTCCGTAATTACGGGCGCAAGGTCAATTCCCTTGGCCGTCAGCGAGTAAATCAGTTTCCGCCCATCGGCGGGATCCTGTCGGGAGCTGATAATGCCGTAAGATTCCAGCCGGCGAAGCCGGTCTGCCAGAATATTGGTGGCGATTTTTTCGTCGGAGTGCAGAAACTCGTTAAAGGTCTGGTATCCGCGGAGCATCATGTCTCGCAAGATCAGCAGCGACCATCGATCTCCCAGCATTTCCACCGAAGCATTCAACGGACAAAAAGATCGTCGCCCGGGCGGCGCTTTCTTTTTTTGCATTATGGCAGGTTAGCAGATTTAACTTGCAATATGCAAGTGAGATTGGCAGACTGGATTTTTGGCAGAGAAAAATGGGGACAGAGAAAAATGGGGAGTTGACGCATTCCGATGTGGGAATGTATAGTGGCGTACATGGCGCGAGCCGCTACGACTTCCGATGCTTTCAACGCTGTTGCCGAACCGCGGCGGAGAGAGATACTCAACTATCTGGCTCTCGAGGAGCGGCCGGTAGGAGAAATAGTGGATGCTTTGGAGATGGAGCAGCCTTCGGTTTCGAAGCATTTGCGCGTCTTAAAAGATGTAGGGCTGGTGCATGCGCGGCGCGAGGGGCGGCAGATTTTTTATCGGACGAATGCGGAAGCCATCCGTCCGCTGCATGAGTGGACAGGGACGTTTGAGCGCTACTGGCGGCATCAATTGATTCGAGTGAAGGAACGGGCCGAGGAGAAGAGCGGGCGGTGAAAAAGGATTGACGCGATTCTTGCTTGGGAGGACCGAAGTGCAGCAAGCACAAATGAAAACAACCCGGCCCGCGGAACTTGAGGCTCCCCGCGTCGAACACGGCAGGCCGTTGCTCATCACCGGATTGCGCAGCCACTTTGCAGATGAACCCTGGAAAGGCATTCCCGAATTGTGGCGGCGGTTCGCGCAGCACCTCGGCAAAATTCCCGGACAAGTGGGCCGCACGGCGTACGGATTGTGTTTTCTGCAGGCGAGCGGCGTGGAGTACCTAGCTGGAGTCGAAGTTTCCCGCAGTTCCGGCCTTCCTTCTGATTTCACGACCGTGAGCGTTCCGGCGCAGAAATACTTGGTTTTTTCACACCGCGAACACGTCTCTAAGCTCCATCTTAGGTGCGCCACGATTTCCGAATGGCTGCCAACGTCCGGGCATGAAGCTGCTAAGACACCCGGATCACCAGATTTCTTCGAGAGTTACACCGAGGAATTTGATCCGCGGACTGGAATGGGAGGCATCGAGGTATGGGCTCCCATCAAGGAGTGAAATAGCAGGAAAAGACTTTCAGCAATCAATTCGTACGAAATTCGAAACAGAGTGGAAACAGAAGTTGCAACCAAACGTCGTACTAAGTTGCGGGAGGGCAAGATGCCATTGAATCCATATCTCAGCTTCAACGGGCAATGCGAAGCGGCGTTCAAGTTCTACGAGAAGGCACTCGGCGGCAAAATCGAATCGATGTCGACCTGGGAGAAATCTCCCATGTCGCAACAAGTGCCGGCGGAATGGCGCGGCAAAATCATTCACGCGCAACTGAGGATAGGCGACATGCTCTTGCTCGGCTCGGATGCTCCGCCTGAACGCTACAAAGAGCCGCAGGGCTTCTCCCTTTCGCTCGGTGTCAAGGACGTCGCCGAAACCGAGCGCATCTTCCAGGAATTGGTGCAAAACGGCAAGGTGCACATGGCTGTACAGAAAACATTTTGGTCAGCTCGCTTTGGAATGCTGGTGGATCAATTCGGAATTCCGTGGATGGTCAATTGCGAGCAGGCAGCGGAGACGGCAGCGTCGTAAAGATCCGGCGGGTGGTAACGGGTGCCGGCGTAAAGCGAAGGGAATTCGTGGAAGCAACTGCTACAATCTCCTAGAAGTTGGCACGGGGTGGGCTTTTCTTTCGCGGGGCCCCGCGCTCGTTTGCTGATTTCGCTCTGAAGCTAGTTGGGCAGGGAAGAAACGGATTTTGCGCGTGTGGATCGCGCGCTGATTGAAGGAGATGGGGAAATGAATTTCACACCCGCGTTGTTTCTCAACGATCTGAAGATTGCGTTCCGCTCGCTATCACGCGCCAAGGGACTGGCTATCACGGTGGTGCTGACCCTGGCGCTCGGCATCGGAGCGAACGCGGCCATCTTCACTCTCGTCCGCGGGGTGCTACTGCGGCCGCTTGTCAATCGCGGCGAAGATAAGCTCATCTACATCCGCCAGAGCGCGCCCGGCATCGGCAACGCAAACACATATTTTTCCGTTCCAGAGCTAAAGGACATCGAGTCTGGCACTCGCACCATCAGTGAGTACGGCGATTTCTCGACCATAAGCTTCACGATGGTCGGCCTAGGCGATCCGCGCGAAGTGCAAGCAGGCGTAGTCGACGGCAAATATTTTGAAGTGATGGGGCTCCGCCCCGTGCTCGGGCGGCTCATCGGCCCACAGGACGATGGTCCTAAAGCTGCCGGGGTCGTTGTTCTCACATACCGCTTCTGGTCCTCGGCTTTTCATAGCGATCCGAGCGTCATTGGCAAAACGGTTCGCCTTGGCAGCGGCCCCATGGGGACGCGAAGCGGCACGATCATCGGCGTGCTCGAGCCTTCTATCCCCTATCCTTCCGACACCGAGATCATCGCCAACGTCGTGACCAGTCCTCACCATCTCTCGGCGACCATGGTGGAAGGCCGCGTCCATCGCATGACGGAGCTCTTCGGGCGGCTTGCGCCCGGAGCCACTCTCGACCAGGCACGCGCCGAGCTACGCACCGTTTACAAATCGATGACCGAGCAGCATTCCGAGGCTTACTCCAAACAGGCGGATTCGCAGATCAGTGCCACGCCGCTGCGGGACCAAATCACATCTGGTGCGCGCACCGTTCTTCTCGTCTTGCTGGCCGCGTCCGCGCTCGTATTCATTATCGCGGTTTCCAATGTCGCCAACCTGATCCTGGCGCGTTCGGTCCGCCGAGAAGGCGAACTGGCCATACGCGCCGCGCTCGGCGCCGGCTCGGGCGCGCTGCGGCGCGCTCTTCTTGCGGAAAGCCTGCTACTCTGCGGCGCGGGGGCGCTGCTGGGAGTTCTTCTCGCGCGTCCGATGGTCGCCATTCTCGCGCGATATGCTTCGCGCTTCTCGATCCGTGCGCTGGATCTCACCGTGGATTCGAGCATGCTGTGGGTCGGCGCGGGGCTGGCGATGATCGCCGCCGTGCTTCTCGCTTTTGTTCCGCGTCTGCCTTCGGCTAATTCTTCACAGGGATTCGGTCTCGCGACCGGCAGCGTGCGAATCACCGGTGGCACCAGTCGCCGGCTGCGTCTCTTTGCCATGACGCAAATTGCCGCTTCGTTTCTGCTTCTCGCGGGCGCCAGCATGCTGCTGAAAACTCTGCTCGACATGCAGAACGCTCGCACGATTCTCGACACACCCCGCGTGCTGGCCGTTAACCTTCCGGTGGACTCTTATGGAAAGAACTTCGACGAGATCAACCGCTTCTATGAGGAAACGGTTCGCCGCGTCAGTCAGTTGCCGGGCGTGGACGGCGTCGCCGTCGGCGACTCCGTTCCCTGGCGCGACACGGCTTTTGACTTCCAATTGCAGTTCTCGGCCGATGGCCACACGAAAGCCCCCGGTGAAGAAGATCCTCGTACGCAGATGCGCAGCGTATCGCCCGGATTTTTCACAACGGTTGGCATCCCTCTTGTCGAGGGACGCGATTTCAACGACCTGGATCGCAAGGACAAGGAGCCCGTCGTCGTCATCAGTCAGAGCCTTGCGCAGCGCATGTTCCCCGGCCGCGATCCCCTCAACCGCCATATTTGGTGGACCGATCCAGTTATCGCGTTTATCGGCATGGATTCGACACCCCGCCGAATCGTCGGAGTGGTTGCCGATTTAGACGATACGCACGTCGTCCAGCAGCCCACGCTCACGGTCTACAACGCCATGGAACAGCAAGGCCTTTTCGCTGGCCGCCTTTTCGTGCACACGCATGCCAATCCCTACGGGTTGGTTACTCCGATGACGAAGCTGATTCGGGATATGTCCGCCGACCAGCCTATCGAGAAGGCTGCGACGCTTGCCGACATTCGGGCCGAGGTGCTGACTCCGGACCGGCTGAACTCGCTGGTCTTTGGAGGGTTTGCGATCGTGGCGCTGGCGATTGCGATCGTGGGAGTCGCGGGCGTTTTGGCATTTTCTGTCAGCGCGCGAACGCGTGAATTCGGCATTCGCCTCGCTGTTGGCTCGCAGCCTAGCCGGCTTTTGGCCGGAGTCATTCGCGAAGGGGCAGTCATGGCCGCTATTGGCGTCATTGCGGGCGGAGCATGCGGCTACCTACTTGCACGGCTCGCCGGCAGCTATCTGCCCGGTATGAAAATGCCCAGCGCGCTGCCGGTGGTTGTCTCGGCGATCATCCTTCTAGCTGCCGCCGTGGCGGCTTCTGCGTTGCCTGCGGCTCGTGCGGCGCGGGTGGATGTTATCCAGGCGCTGCGCTCCGAGTAAGGCTCGCGATTCAGGCATGCGGCGGAACTTTTCGTCCCGCCGCTGCCAGATCACAGCCGTGCATTTCCATGTTTGCTTCTTATCAATGAACTTTGCTTCTTGAGGCCGTAATCGATGTGCAGAAATATTAAAACTCTTTTCAACTTTGAGCCTCCCGTGACTTCGGAAGAGATTCGGGCGTCCTCGCTGCAGTACGTGCGAAAAATCAGTGGAATCCACAAGCCATCGAAGATCAATGAAGCCCATTTTCTGGCGGCCGTGGATGAGATCGCCGCGGTTTCGGCGCGTTTGCTGCGCTCGCTGGAAACGACGGCGGCTCCGAGAGACAGGGCCGTGGAAGCAGCAAAAGCAAAGGCGCGAGCCGCCGAGCGGTTCGCATCCTGAGTTCCGTCTATTTTTTCGCGATGAGAGTTAGAGCGGGCTGCTAACGTTTCTCGATCCACTATCCACTCCGAGCTTTTTCCCATTACCCGGGAGACATGCCTCTTCTGTGCTACTCTTTGCGCCCGAAAGCCCAGAGAGACGAACCTACTGAGGAGATGGTCATGACCCGGCGAAGAAAACTGGCCTCGCTGATAGCAGTCGCTGTAGTACTTATACCCTCGATTTGTTCCGCGAGTCCCGCGCCCGCGCAAGAAAAAGACAAAGCCGCCGCCAAAAAGATCGCCATCCGGGCAGGCCGGCTTATCGACGGCAAAAACGATACGCCTATCCTCAACGCGCTCATCGTCATCGAAGGCGACAAAATCATTTCCGTGACGCCCGGAGGAACGCCGCCCGCCGGGGTTGAGCTGATCGATCTATCGAAAGCGACCGTCCTGCCTGGATTCGCCGATGTCCACACGCACGTGCTCCTCAACGGCGACATCACCGCGGCGGATTACGACGAACAGCTTTTGAAAGAATCCACACCGTATCGCGCGATTCTCGCCGCGCGCAACGCACGCATCGCTCTCGAAAATGGTTTCACGTCCATTCGCGACGTGGAAACCGAAGGCGCGATGTACGCTGACGTAGATGTAAAGCAGGCGATCGCTCGAGGGGAAGTGCCCGGGCCGCGCATGCAAGTGGCGACGCGCGCGATGGCTCCGACGGGGATGTATCCGTTGCTTGGCTATTCATGGGAATTGAAAGTGCCAACGGGCGTGCAGAGCGTCGATGGCGTCGAAGGCGCCCGGAAAGCGGTTCGCGAGCAGGTGATGTATGGCGCGGACTGGATCAAGTATTACTCGGACCGGCGCTACCACTTTGAGGATGATGGCGTGCTGCATAGTATGGTGAATTTTACCGATGAAGAGGCCAAAGCCATCGTGGATGAAACGCACCGCCTGGGCAAGAAAGTGGCGGCGCACTGCATCGGTTCCGATGGCATTGCGGCTGCTTTACGCGCAGGAGTGGACACCATCGAGCACGGAGACGGATTCACCGACGCCGAGCTCGACGAGGTCGCAAGACGCGGCGTCTATTGGGTTCCGACCATCACCGTCGGAGCGTATGTGGCCCCAGGCCGGGGCGGCAACTGGGTGAAAATGGTGGACCTCGAGAAAACCGCGTTCCAGAAAGCGCTGAAGAAAAACGTGAAGATTGCGCTCGGAACGGATGCCGGCGGGTTTGACTGGAAACAGTTGAATGAAGCGGAAGAGTTTGTTTATTACGCGAACTATGGCATGACGCCAATGCAGGCGATTCGCGCCGGCACGGTTGTGCCTGCAGAGCTTCTAGGCTGGAGCGACAAAGCGGGAACGATTGAAACAGGGAAGTGGGCGGACATTGTGGCTGTCAGCGGGGATCCTCTGAAGGACATCACGGAATTGAAGCGCGTAAGATTCGTAATGAAGGCGGGAACGGTTTACAAAAATGAGGTGCACTAGCCGGGGAGCGAGACGCAAGACAAGACAGGCGGGATGCTTACCCAGTGCGCGGTGCGAAGTCTAACAGATGGAGATGGAGTGTTCAGGGGCACGTGAAATGCAAACCTTGTGGCAGGACCTGAAATTTGCTTTGCGGATGTTGAGGAAGAATCCGGGGTTCACGGCCGTCGCAATTCTTACGCTCGGGCTGGGGATTGGAGCGAACACCGCGATATTCAGCGTCATCAATACAGTGTTGTTGCAGCCGCTCCCTTTCAAAGAGCCCGGGCGCATTATCAACCTCGTGCAATTCGACCTGAAAACCAAGGCCGGCGGCGCTTTGATGTCGTACACGAAATACACGCAGATCCAGGAACAAAGCAAAACGCTGGAGAGTATGGCCGGTTTCTATCCGCTCACACTCAGTTTGGTTACCGAGCGGGAGCCTGAGGCGGTGAATGGAGCTAGGGCCTCCATCGATTTCTTTCGTGTATTGGGGATTTCTCCCGCCCGCGGGCGGGCTTTCTTGCCCGAGGAAGAACAGGATGGAGGCCCCGATGTCGCGGTAATCTCGGACGGATTCTGGCACAGCCATTTCGCGGGCGATCCCGCAGCGATGGGTAAGGCGCTGGTGCTCGACGGAAAAAGCGCGACAATCGTCGGAATACTTCCCGCGAGCTTTCGTTTCCCACTGCAGTTTCCGGAGCCGGACGTGTGGCTGCCCCGGCCTTCCGAGACTGTTCTGCTGACTCCCGCGCAGGTTCGCAGCGGAGCGAGTTACTTCAACATGATCGCGCGGCTGCAGCCAGGCGAAACTTTGCAGCGCGCCAGGGCGGAACTCGACGCCATCAACGCGAGCTATAGGCAGCAGTTTGGCAGCAATGCGGACGCCACGAAATTCGGAATTCTTGCGCAGACTCTTGAAGAAAGCCTTGTGGGCGGTCTGCGGCTTTCGCTGCTGGTGCTGCTGGCGGCTGTCGGGTTCGTTCTTTTGATTGCTTGCGCCAATGTTGCCAATCTTCTTCTCGCGCGGGCTACGGCACGCGAACGGGAAATTGCGGTGCGAAAGGCGCTTGGCGCTTCGGGCGGGCGGCTGGTGCGCCAGTTGTTGAGCGAAAGCATTCTGCTTTCTCTGTGCGGCGGTGTGCTTGGACTCTTTCTTGCTGCCGCGTTGATGCCTGTACTGCGCTCGATCAGTCCGGGCGCTGTGCCGCGGCTTGACGAAGCGAAAATCGACGGCGTGGTGATGATTTTCTCGCTGCTCCTCTGCGTGATCACGGGAATTATTTTCGGGCTGGTTCCCGCTTTGCAATCGTCGAAGAAAGATCTTCATGAAGTTCTCAAGGAGGGCGCCCGCGGTTCTTCAGAGGGCGTCAGCCGCGGGCGCTTCCGCGCTTTGCTTGTCGTTGGGGAAATTTCGATAGCCCTCGTGCTGATGACCGCGGCGGGGCTCTTGATGCAGAGCTTTTCCCGTTTGATGCAGGTGAATCCTGGATTCTCGCCGAAAAATCTGTTGGCGTTCCCGTTGACACTTCCTCCCAGCCGGTATTCCAAGCCTGAACTTCAGGTGCAGTTCTACCGGCAACTTCTGGAGCGCATTAGATCCATGCCCGAAGTGCAAGCGGCTGGGATCACGAGTTATCTGCCGCTTGGAGGTGGCGCGCGATATGTTTTTGTTTGTCCGGAAGGTCTCGTCTGCCAGGGAGTCGGAAAAGATCCGACGAGCGCGGTGCGGCAGGTTAGCGCAGGGTATTTCGAGACCATTCGAACGCCGCTTCTGAGTGGAAGAACTATCGACGAAAAGGATATCGGCGGCGGATCGCCTGTCGCAGTTATCAATGAGGCGGCGGCAAAGCATTTCTTCCCCGGGCAAGACCCTGTTGGGAAACATATCGCCAATTCTCGCGACATGGTGCAACGGGAAATTGTTGGCGTGGCAGCTGATGTGAAATTCAATACTCTGAACGCCGCCGATGTGGAAGAGATGTATCTCCCGATGGCCCAGGTGCCATGGCCCAATACGACGCTGCTGGTGAGATCGGAAGCCAACTCGCAATCTCTTGTTGCGGCGGTGCGCGCGAAGATTGCGGAAGTCGACCCAAATCTTCCGGTCACTGGAATTTCAAGCATGGAGGAAGTCGTCGGGGCGTCGGTAGCCCAGCCGAAATTGACAGTGCAATTCGTAGGAATCTTTGCGGGCTTCGCTCTGCTGCTCGCAGCCGTCGGGATTTACGGACTGATGGCTTACAGCGTGACGGCGCGGAAACAGGAGATGGGAATTCGCGTGGCCCTTGGCGCGCGGCCCGCGGATATTTTGCGGCTCGTGGTGGGGCAGGGGATGCGCATGACGGTGATCGGTGTGGTTGTTGGAGTGATTGTCTCGCTCGCGCTCACGCGGTTGCTGGCCAGCTTACTCTTTGGAGTGCGCGCAACGGATCCGCTGGTGTTCGGCGCTGCTACGGTCATTTTGGCAGGAGCGGCTTTCGTGGCTTGCTACATTCCGGCGCGACGCGCCACTCGTGTCGACCCCATCGTGGTTTTGAGATACGAATAGCCGCCTTCAGCGGCAGGCAGGCCGTTGAGGAATCGCTACGCTTGAGCAAGCCGGTCCGCAGGGCGCATGCGCAGCGTCAAAATCAGAACAATCGCGATGAGCATGCTGAAAATGACGTAAAGAAATCCTGGCGTGAACGAATGCGTACGATCGAGGAAATAACCGATCACTGAAGGCGTTACAAAACTTCCGAGATTGCCGATGGAATTGATGAGGCCGATGGACGCGGCCGCAGCGGACTCGCCGAGGAAAGCCGAGGGGACGGGCCAGAAGGACGGAAGAAAGGCGTTGGCGCTGGACGCAACTGTAAGACACCCAAACGCGAACCAAAAATGCGATCCGGAAAGAATCGTCAGTGCAAAGGCCACGACGCCCAGCAGGAGCGGAACTGCGGTGTGCCAGCGGCGCTCGTTGGTGCGGTCGGAATGCCAGCCGTTGAAAAGCATGGCGAGCAGCACGGCAACGTAGGGAATAATCGACAGCATGGTTACGGCTAGATTCGACATGCCGGACGCGCGTTTGAGAAAAGTGGGAAGCCAGATCGTCAAAGAGTAGATGCTACTGACGGCGAAAAAATAGATCAGCGTCAGTTGAACGACTGTTGGCTGGCGTAGAGCTTCCCATATTGTGAACGAACGCGCCTTTTTTTTCGCGAGCGCTTCCTGCTGGAGTTCTGCGGTGATCCAATCGCGCTCCTCCGGCCGGAGCCAGCGAGCTTCATGCGGCCAGTCCGTGAGATAAAAAACCGTGATGACGCCAAACACAATCGCGGGTATTCCTTCGACGATAAAAAGCCAGCGCCACCCCTCGAGGCCGAACCAGTGCACGCCAAGAAGCCAGCCTCCGAGCGGCGAGCCGACGATGTTGGCGACGGGAATCGCAATCATAAACATCGCGCAAGCTTTCGCGCGATCTTCGGAGCGAAACCAATGCGTGAGATAGACGAGAATGCCAGGGAAAAAGCCGGCTTCGGCAACCCCTAGCAGGATTCGAACGATGTAGAAATGCATGGGCGTTCGAATAAACGCCACCAGGATGGTGATGAGTCCCCAGGTAACCATGATCCGAGCAAACCATTTGCGCGCGCTCCATCGCTCGACGATGAGGCAGCCCGGAATTTCGAAGAGCAGGTAGCCGACAAAGAATATTCCCGAGCCGAAGCCGAAGACGCGGTTGCTGAAATTCAGATCGTGCGTCATTTCCAGTGCCGCATAGCTCACGTTTACGCGGTCCAGAAATGCGATCACAAAAAGAGTGAAGAGGAATGGCAAGAGGCGCCGGGAAATGCGGCGCCGCGCGATCAGACCAGCCGTGGAAACAGACAAACCCATCCCGCTTGGGCTTCTAACATAACGAGCCGTGGATTGCACGCGAACCAAAAACTGGACGGCGGGTCAGTTTCCGGAAATGAATTGGTTGTTATATAAATGTCAACTGTTTCCCGCTAGAGACTTGCCGCCCGGCGCTTTCCTGCCTGTTTGCCGAAACGCGAAGGAGGCTTACTCTTCGCGTAATGTATTAGCCGGATCGATCTTTGCGATCTTCAGGGTTGGGAGAATTGTGGCCAGCAGCGTAACCAACACGAGAGTGAAGACGACGGTGGCCATGGTTGGGACATCGTAGACGCTTATGCCATAGAGCACGCCACGCATTACTCGCAGCGCCCCGGCGGAAAGGACTAGCCCCAGAACCACACCGAGCAGTGAGGCGCCCACGCCCGAGCGGCCGATCTGCAACATCGCCTGGCCGACGGTCGAACCCAGGGCCATGCGGATGCCGATCTCGCGCGTCTTCTGCACCACCATATTCGCCACCAGCGCGAAGACGCCGACGGCGCTCAGCAATAGCGCGAGCGATGCCATTGCAGCCAGCAGCGCCACCTCAATCCTTTGTGTCACAAGCGTTGCAGCCATCAGGTCTTTCATGTCGTAAAAGCCAGAAAAAGGTAAGTTGGGATCAGCTTTCGCCAGGGCACGCTGCATCTGGGCGGTCAGCCCTTCCACCGGGCCCGAGGAGCGGACGATCCAGCTTGGTTGAAAGAAGCTATGCACGAGAGCGAGGGATTGGGCGTCCATTTGTGCCGCAGGAACATAGATCGTCTCCTCGCTTGTTAAGGGAGCCGAACCCGCGTGCAATTCCCCGGCGGAGGACAGCACGGTGTCCCCAACGACTCCTACGATCAGCACATCCTTGCCGTCTCTATTAAGGTATCTCCCTACAGGATCCGCACCGTGGGAGAGTCTGCGTGCGAAGGACCGATTGATGACGACAACCGGTTGTGCGTCCGGGCCGTCCCCATCCGTAAAAGCTCGGCCCGCGACTAACGCAATCTGCAAAGTATCGAAGTAGCCAGAAGTGACATACACCTCGTTTGTTTCGACACCCTGCCCTGACTCCTTGCCGTCTTTGAGGTAGACTCCGTTGATCAGCGCCCGCTCGTACGGCAGGGTCAGGCCGAGTGCGGCATTTTGCACGCCCGGAATCTCGCGCATGCTGGCGAGGCTCTCATTGAGCAGCTTTCGAAAAGCCGCCGGGTCGTGGTAGCGCACATCATCGAGAGATGCTTTGGCGGTGATTACTCCGCTTGGATTGAAACCAGGTGGCATGGTTTCGAGATGGATGAGCGTGCGGATGAGCAGGCCGGCGGCGGCCAGCAACACGACCGTCAGGGCAACTTCCCCTGCAATCAAAGCTTGTCGCAGCCGAGCGGTGCGCGCACCTATTACGGTTCGGCTGGCGATCGAAGAGCGTAGATCGACTTTCCTCGTCGTAAACGCGGGCAACATGCCGAACAATATGCTGGTCATCAACGTCAGCAAGAGCGTAAAGGCCAGCACACGGCTGTCGAGAGGCACGGTTGTGACAGGCAGAAAGTGTTCCGGCAAGAGCAACAGCAGCCCGCGCAGTGCAAGGAAACCCACTTCTATTCCCACGGCTCCGCCCAAAAGCGCCAGCAGTAGATTTTCAATCCAAAGCTGTCTTTGAACCTGCCAGGGTGATGCGCCTAGCGCCAGCCGAGTGGCTATTTCGCCCGTGCGCCGCAACATGCGTACCAGCGTCAGTCCCGCAAGGTTTGCACAAGCAATGAGCAGGATGAATCCGGCCGCGAGCATCAAAGAGAGCACCTGGGGTCGGAGCATATCGGTCTCGGACTTTTGCAAAGGCACAAAGTAATATGCGCGCTGTGCGCCAGGATTGTTCTTCGCAAAGTTTTGGACACGCAGGCTCCGCGCCAAAGCACGATTCATTTCGGCGTTTGCTTGTTGCCACGTCACGCCGTCCCGCAGCCTTGCGATTGGTTCAAAGTTAGTTCCCTGACCCTCGCCATCGCGGCGCGCTTGGAGAGCCGTATATAGATCCGCATTAAGAGGAGTGGTTGCGTTTCGAGACAGCACCCCGATGATCGTGTACGGCTCGCCTTTCAGCAGCATGGCTTGCCCTAGAATATTCGGGTCGGCTCCAAAAGTCGTGCGCCACAAACCGTAGCTCAGGACAGCTGTCTTGGGGCCGTGCGGACGGTCCTCGTCCTCTGAAAAATTGCGCCCGAGAACGGGTTGGAGACCCAACACGTCGAAATAGTGTGCCGAAACCCGCCCGGCACGAAGATATTGCACATGGGAGCCCGCCTGAAGGTTCACCCCACTGGTTCCCATACTGGAAACAGCGCAGAGCAAGGACGGCGCGTCGTCGCGCAGCAGTTCCCACTGTTCGCCGTCCACATTTCTTCGCTCGTCGGCGGCTTGCGGCCCCGTTGTCCGCATGTAGATTGTCCCCATGCGCTCCGGATGAGCGTAGGGAAGATTATTCAGCAGGAGCGCATTCACAACCGAAAAGATTGCTGTGTTCGCGCCGATCCCAAGCCCCAGGGTCACGACGGCCATCACCGTGAATCCGGGCGTCTTTCTGAGCATGCGCAGACCGAAGCGTACGTCTTGCCAGAAGTGATCCCATGAAACCCAGCGCCCGGATTCGTAGAACGTTTCCCGTGCTTGCGTGACGTTGCCGAAAGTGCGGCGTGCGGAGGCGCGCGCGTCCTCCTCATTCAAGCCTTGTTCCCGCAGACGCTCGATCTCAAGCTGCAGATGGGCCTCAATTTCTGCGGTGAAATCGTCGAGTTTGCGCTTGCGTCCGAACATGGTTTTAACCCTCCGCCGCCTCAGATCCCAAAATCCGCGCAATGGCTTTTGACAGCCGCTTCCATTTGGTGGTTTCTTTAACGAGCTGCTTGCGGCCGGCAGCGGTCAGCGAATAGAACCGCGCCTTGCGATTGTTTGAGGAGACTCCCCACTTGGCGGAGATCCAGGCTCGCTGTTCCAGGCGCTGAAGCGCAGGATAGAGCGCGCCATGCTCGACGAGCAACTCTTCTTCCGAGGTTTCCTGGATGGCCCGCGCGACTCCTTGTCCGTGCCGTGGCCCAAAGATGAGCGTACGAAGAATCAACAGATCCAGCGTGCCCTGCAATAGTTCCAGCCGTTCCTGCGCCTCTTGGGTGGACATATAACCCGAGAATGCGCGCGCTCAGGTAGGATGTCAACCCAAAAAGCAGGCACGGCCGCGCCGGCGGTTTACGGACCACCCGCGCCAGCGCGGGTTGAGCGTCCTATTATTCTTCGCGCAAGGCGACGAGGGGATCTACGCGAGTAGCGCGCTTTGCCGGAACGTAGCAAGCGAAAAACGCGACGCCTGCAAGAATGGCCGAGACGGAGACGAACGTAACTGGATCCGTTGGCACAACGTTGAAAAGCATGGACTGGAAAAATCGCGTCATGATCGCAGCTCCGACGAGACCTGAAGCCAGCCCGATGACAACGAGCCGCATGCCTTCTCCCAACGCCATGCGCAAAATATCGAGACGCTGGGCGCCGAGAGCGATGCGAATTCCGACTTCGTGCGTGCGTTGGCTGAAGGAATACGACATCACGCCGTAGATTCCGACGGCGGCCAGCAGCAGTGCTACCACTGCAAAAATCCCCAAGAGCTCGAGAGCAAAGCGCCGGTCGGCTACCGATCTGGCGATGATTTGATCCATGGAGCTGATGCTGTGCACCGGAACATTGGGATTTAGGCTTTCCACTTCGTGCCGAACTTCTTCCCCGAGATGTTCCACATCGCCCCTGCTCCGGAGAAAAACTACCGCGTTTACCGGCGCGAACTGCCCCAAGGCAACATAAATATGCGGGACGCTGGGAGCCTCAAAACCGTCCGACTTGATATCGCCAACCACGCCGACAATCGTGACTCCCTGTAGACCTCGTCCAAATCCGAACTTAAGCTGCTGTCCGAGCGGATCCTTATCCTGCCAATACTGTCGCTCGAGGGTTTGGTCGATCACGGCAACCGGTTGTGTGTGGTATGTGTCGGAGCCGGCGAAGTCGCGCCCCGCAATCAATGGAACTTCCATGGTGCGAAAATACTTCGTGTCGACTACCGCAATGTCCGCGATCGGGCCGCGCTCCGATTCCGCCGCACGCCCTTGGATCGAAAATGGAGAGTAGTTCCTCCCAGAGTTCATGGGCAGAGTGTCGTTCCCTGAAATCGATGCCTGTTCCACGCCTGGAAGCGCAGACACGCGACGAAAGATCTCGAGAAGAAAGTCGGCGCGCTTCTCCTCGACGCTATAAGGATCAGTGTCCGGATTGTTGGATATTGGAATCCAAATTTGTACCGTGGTTAGGTGGCTGGGATTGAATCCGGGACGCACTTCGAGCACATGCCAGAAACTTCGCAATAGAAGCCCCGCGCCGGCCAGCAAAACAATCGAGAGCGCCACCTCCGAAACGACAAGAACGCGCGAAAGCCGGGTATGGCGTCTGCCGGCGCTGGACCCGCGCCCTCCCTCCCTCAGATTTTCAATCTGATTAGGATTCGCCGCCTGTAGGGCCGGAGCCAGCCCGAAGAGCACGCCCGTGAGAATCGAAACCAAGAAAGCGAAAGACAGCACTCCGGCGCTGACGTCCACCTCGTTGAGCCGTGGAATATCGGCCGGAGCAAGACTCACGATCGCGTTTTTCAAGAGAAGAACCGTAAGCAGAGCGATTAGACCGGAAATAACTGACAAGAGCGTGCTCTCGGTCAAGAGTTGGCGCGCCAGCCGTGCACGGCTCGCACCCATCGTCAACCGAATAGCAATTTCGCGCCGGCGTCCAGAAGAGCGCGCCAGCAGCAGGTTGGCAATATTGACGCAAGCGATCAGCAGCACAAATCCTACCGCTCCAAAAAGGATGAACAATTCCGTCCGCTGCGGCCCGACCAGGTCCTCTTTCACCGGAACGAGCCGGACTGCCCATGCAGCAGTAACGGGATACTGGGCGGGATACGCACGGCTGAGTTGCGATATATAGCCATCGAGCTGCGCTTGCGCCTGCCCAACAGTCAAGCCGGGTTTCAGGCGCGCAATAGCTCCCGGAAGCATTCTCTGCGACCTATCAGCTGGAACCGGAAACGGAAGGGCGTTGAAACCCGCGGCGATCCAGACTTCCACATCCGTATCCAGCGTGCGGCCCGGATGACGAAAGCCTGGCGGCATCACTCCCACAATTGTGTACGGGTCATTGTCGAGCCGCATTTTGCGCCCGATGATGTTCGGGTCCGAACCGTAATTCCGCCGCCAAAAACCGTCGCTGATAACGACGGGCTCCAGGAATCCCGGAACGGCATCCTGTTGCGTGTAGACGCGGCCAAGTTGCGGCTTCGCTCCCAGCAAGGCGAAGTAATCGGGACTGGTAACTAGACTTTCGGCGCGGACCGTTCGATCTCCACCGGCGACCGCCGAATTACTCGGCGCCACTGCCGAGATGTCTTGAAACACGCCTGAGCGATCTTGCAAATCCCAAAGCTCAGGTGCGGACATACCTACATCCTGCTCGTTCGTGCCGCGAAGGTCGTCGAAGACGCGTACGAGTTCTTCCGGATGAGAAAAGGGCAAAGGCCGCAGCAGGACGGCGTACACCACGCAGAAAGTGGCTACGTTGGCGCCAATCCCGATGGCCAGAGTCAGCACCGTAACGATCGAAAACCCGGGGCTCCTGTACAACATTCGGAATGCATAGCGCAGGTCTTGGATGAATGAGAACACAGATCCCTCCCCTAGCGCGCGCCCCGTCCTGCGGCAGACGCGATTGTCCCTTTCGCCTTATGGACGGGGGATCCGCTTCATCGTTAGCAGGAGGAGTGTCCTCGAATAACGCCTAGTTGAGATCGAGTGGTTGGGGCCGGAGTGCCGCCTAGCAGCCGTTCACGCGATCAAGAAAAGTGGGAAGCGAAATGTAGGATGTGCTGCGCGATGGGACCGCGCGCGGTCAGGCCAATCTCATTGGCGGAAGAGCCAAAACGCATGCCGCTTCTGCTTCTTACAAAACGTGGTGCGGATAGCACCCAAACGGAAAACTTGGTAAGTGAGTACGTTTCCGGTATCGGCTTTCATCAGGGCCTAAAAGGGTCGCGTCCCCGTTCGTGTCCCCGTTCGTGTCAACGTTCGTGTCCCCGTTCGTGTCCCCGTTCGTTGACTTGCCTCTTGACCCAACCTAAGATGAACGCGAAATGGCTGCAACCGATTCCCTCATCGGCCAAACCATCTCGCACTACCGCATCCTCGAAAAGCTAGGTGGCGGTGGGATGGGCGTTGTCTACGAAGCGGAAGATCTCGCCCTGGGGCGTCACGTGGCCCTCAAATTTCTACCGGAAAATTTGGCGAACGATCCTCTGGCGCTCGAACGCTTCCGGCGCGAGGCACGCGCGGCTTCCGCGCTGAATCACCCGAATATTTGCACGCTCTACGAAATCGCCGAAGAAGGCGGCTGCTTGTTTATCGCCATGGAACTCATGGACGGCCAGACGCTGAAGCACCGCATTGCGGGCAAGCCCCTGGTGACGGAAGAAATCCTCGACCTCGCCATCCAGATTGCCGACGCACTCAGTGTCGCCCACGAGGGAGGTATCATCCACCGTGACATCAAGCCCGCCAACATCTTCATCACCAAGCGAGGTAACGCCAAGATTCTCGATTTCGGTTTGGCGAAAGTGCTTTCCTCCGGTTTGGAGCTCGCCAATTCGGAAATGCCAACCGCCACGGCAGAGGCGCTGATTACCAGCCCCGGGACCACGCTTGGCACCATCGCCTATATGTCGCCGGAACAGGCTCGCGGCGAGGAACTGGATATTAGGACGGACCTCTTCTCTTTGGGCGCGGTGCTGTACGAAATGGCGACTAACCGGTTGGCTTTTCCGGGCAACAGCGCTGCGGTTATTCACGATGCAATTCTGAATCGAGCACCCACTCTGCTGGCACGTGCGAATCCTAGTTCGCCCCCGGGATTAGAGCGCATCATCGATAAAGCTCTGGAAAAAGACCGAAAGCTCCGTTACCAGACTGCTGCAGATATGCACACCGACTTGCGCCGGCTCAAGCGCGACACCGAGTCTGTGAAACTGCCTGCAGCAACGAATGTCGGTAGCGGAAAAACTCATGGAATACCATGGCAGTGGATTGCTCTGCCGGCGTTGCTATTCGTGGCGCTTGCCGCGGGCACTTATTTCTATTTACATCGAACGCCTAAGCTTACGGACAAGGACACTGTTGCCCTCGCCGATTTTGCCAACTCCACAGGAGATCCAATTTTTGACGACGCATTGAAGCAGGCCCTCACAGCCTCTCTGCGGCAGTCCCCGTTTTTGAATGTGTTGTCGGACAACCGAGTGAGCCAGACACTACGGCTCATGACTCGCCCAGCGAATACGCCCCTCACTCCGGAAATCATTCAGGAAGTTTGCCAGCGCACGGACAGCAAGGCATGGATCGCAGGATCGATTGCCAGCCTTGGAAGCGAGTACGTCGTCAGCCTTAAAACCCTGAACTGCCAAAACGGAGATACTCTCGCACAGACCCAGGCTACGGCCGCAAACAAGGAAAAAGTTCTGGACGCCCTGGGTGAGGCGGCCACCAAACTGCGGAGTGAACTTGGCGAGTCATTGGTAAACGTGAAGAAGTTCGATGTTCCGCTCTCCCAGGCCACGACATCTTCTCTGGAGGCTCTAAAGGCTGCGAGTTTGGGAAACAAAACTCTGCATGAAAAAGGCTCTGTGGCGGCGCTGCCCTTCTTCCAGCATGCTGTCGAACTCGACCCCAATTTTGCGAGTGGCTGCCTGTCTCTCGGCAAGATGTATAACAACTCCGGCCAAGGCGAGCGTGCCAACGAGCTATTCACGAAAGCCTACTCCTTGCGCGAACACACCAGCGAACGAGAGAGATTCGATATCGAATCCATGTACTTCGAGCACGTGACTGGGGATCTGGAAAGTGCAACGCGCGTCTTCCGCGAGTGGCTTGGCAGCTACCCGAGAGACCGTGTGGCTCTTGGCAATCTGGCCCTCGTCTATGGTGCCAAGGGTCAGTATGAGCAAGCGGTCGAACTCGACCGCGAATCCCTTCGACAGGGCCTCGATGTGATCGGATACGTCAATCTCGAGTGGGTGCTAATCGCCTTGAATCGTTTTCCAGAGTCCCGCAGAACCATACAGGATGCCTTCGATCATAAACTCGATGCCGAGCAATTGCATTTTCATCTGTACTTGCTGGCCTTCTTGGACGGTGACGAGAAGGGAATGGCGGAGCAAGTGGCGTGGTCGGATAGCAAGCCTGAGATCATACCGCGTTTTCTAACACGCGAATCCGCGGTGGCTGCCTATTCCGGTCATCTTCGAAAAGCGAGAGAGTTGAACCAACAGTCTGTGGAATCTGCGGAAAGTGCAGGTAGCAAGGAAAGCGCCGCAAACCGGCGTTTGGACGGAGCGCTCCGTGAAGCGGCTTTCGGTAATCCGGCGGAAGCCCGGCAGACTGCCCTCGCGGCGATGGAAGAACCCTCGCTGGGAAAGAATGCCCAGGGAGTCGGAGCTCTCACCTTGGCGTGGGCCGGGGGCGTTTCACGTTCTGAGTCCGTTCTGAACGGACTTCTCGTGTTTGGCTATCCAGAGGCATAGAGAACGGCGGATTGCAGGTTGTTTTGGATTAAGAGTGGCTTTGTTGCGCGGGGATATCGTGCAACGAAGCCGCTTTTATTTTGCAGGCCCAACGCGGAGGCCCACAGGTCGGCGCGCAGCAGGGAGATGGCCTGCGGCGTGGTGATGCGGGGACGAGGGCGTTGCGGTTGCGCCCGTTGCCAGCGCGGGCGGGGCAACGGTTTATGGGTGAGATGGCCGTTTTCCAGCGCCAGCAGTAGGAGCGCGTAGACAAAAACGAAGAACGTTGCGGTGGTGCGCACGGCAGGATCGCTGCGG
>DATMKS010000018.1:0-3099 GCA_035571045.1 Verrucomicrobiia bacterium | reverse complement strand
TCGAAAAGCACATTGATGCCCGCGGCTTTTCCTACCGTCTGATAGATAATCTTGCTGTCTTCGACCATGTGCAGCGTAATCGGTTCATTCGAGAGCGGCTTCAGCTCCGGCGGCCCGCCTATGTCAGTCAGCAGCGGGTTGGCATTCGGAGACAGCGATGTTTCCTGATTCGGAGGCGCGTTGATCTTCTCCCGCGTCGCCTGAATCTCCTGCTGCGCCATCTGATTGCTCGGGTCGATCTCGAGCGCGTGCAAAAATTCCGTCAAAGCGCCTGTGTTATCACCCTGGTCACGCAGCCGGTCACCACGCCGTATGTGGGACATCGCGGCGGGGAAGCGCGTGCGCTCCATGGACGTCCTGAAGCGCAGATTTTTCGGGTCCCTCTGGAACGCTTTTTGGTAGAGATCGAACGCGCTCTCGATATCGTCCCTTGCCTCCGCACTCTGCGCCTGCTTATACAAACGGTTCGCGGACTGCGCATGCGCTGCAACAGAAAATCCAGAAATAAAACAAAGTCCAATCAAAAAAAGTGCCAGTCTTACGGCGCCCAACTTCACGGCTCTATGATTCATGCAACTCCAGGTGGACATATCTGCGGGAACGACTCTTGGGCCGGCTTCTAAGACACACGTAGAGAGCGGAAACCGTGCCAATAACCTGTTTCTTTTCTTGCCCCGGTGCTGGCCGATTATAGCATCGCAAAGCGACAAAACAGAGAAAGCTGCCCCACGTGCTAGCATGGATCTTTGTACCTATGGCCCGTCAATCCAGCCATCAGGTGGCTCCCGCCGCCCCCCCGAAATCCAAACCCACGTCTCGCCCCAGAGACCCGGTCGCATCCGGCTCCCGAGACGCCGCCGTAAACCGCGCAGCCGGGCATAACTACTTCCTGATGGAAAAATTCGAGGCGGGCGTCGCCCTCCGCGGAACCGAGGTCAAATCGATCCGCGAAGGCAAAGCCAATCTCAAAGACGCCTACGGCATCGTCAAAGACGGCGAGGCTTTTCTCTTGAACGCGCATATTGGTCCGTATTCCCACGGCAGCTACACAAATCACGAGTCGCTCCGAACACGGAAGCTGCTGCTGCACCAGGAAGAAATTAGCAAACTATTGAGCAAGACGCAGCAAAAGGGATTAACGCTCATTCCCACTCGCCTTTATTTCCGCAACGGCCGCGTCAAGTGCGAATTGGCCGTCGCCAAGGGCAAACAGGACTGGGACAAGCGCGAAACCGAACGCCGCCGGGAAGCCGACAAGGAAGCCCGCGCCGCCATAGCCCGCAACCGCGGTAAGTAAGCCCCGTTTTATGGCTCGCTTTTGATAAGTTGTCATCCTGAGACAGCCGAAGAGGCCTGTCTTGAGCGGAGCTTCAGGACCCGTTTTACCAAAATGGGTCTAGCTCCAAAATAATTTAATCGTTTAAACAGATACTTGCCGAGAATTATGCCTCAATTCGGTATTCTGAAAGTAGAGATAAAGCAGGAAACCGGGCCAACTACCACTAAATAGCTATAAATCTTATATTTATAACCTAAACACAAGATTCTAAATCAATTACAGGCACATCTAAATCCTAAGCAACTGAAACCAAAACACTTCGTAAAAACGGGGGAGGGGGGTACCCCTGCCTTTACACTTGAAGTTATGAAGACCACGCTCCAATCTGGCAACGCAGCCGCCATCGAAACCGAACTCCTCGTCGTGTTCTCGACCGACACCGCCACCGGCAAGGACGCCACGCCCGAAATCTCGCTCCTGACCGAAGAAGATGCAATCCGGAAAGCAGCCGCCAACGTCCTCACCACTGGCGAATTCGCCAGCAGCAGCAATGAAACCATCTTGCTGCATGCTCCCGCAGGCCTCAAGGCAAAGCGTCTGCTCCTCGTCGGACTCGGCAAAGCTACAAAGGCCACGCCCCACGACGTCCGCAAGGCTGCCGGAACGGCCGTCCGCTTCGCCAAGCCCCGCAAGCTGCGCGAGCTGACCGTCCTGCTCCCACATACCTTCGACTCGGCCACAACTGCCCGCGCCGCAGCCGAAGGCGCCGTCCTCGCCGACTTCGACCCCGATACCTACCGCAGCGACCGCAAAGACCAGAGCATCCAGTTGCTAACGGTGCTTGCCGCTGCCAGTCTCGATCAGAAAGCTGCTGAGACCGGCTTCAACGAAGGCATCATCATCGCCGAGTCGCAGAACTTCACGCGCACCCTCGTCAACGAGCCGGGAAACCGCATGACCCCGACCATCCTCGGCCAGAAAGCAGCCGAAATGGCGCAGGAAGTCGGGCTGAAGTGCGAAGTATTCGGTGCAGACAAGCTCCATGAACTCAAAATGGGAGCCTTCTGGAGCGTCACCCAAGGTTCGGACGAGCCGCCCGCGCTCATCGTCATCCGCTATGAGCCGGAGAACGCAACCACGGACGGCCCGGTCCTCGGCCTAGTAGGCAAAGGCATCACCTTCGATACAGGCGGGATCTCGATCAAGCCCTCCGACAACATGGAGAAGATGAAGTACGACATGGCCGGAGGCGCCGCCATGATCGGAGCCATGCGCGCCATCGCCCAGCTCAAGCCGGACGTAAAGGTCCTGGCCATCGTCTGCGCCGCCGAGAACATGCCCTCCGGCAAAGCCTATAAGCCCGGCGATATCGAGATCGCTATGTCGGGCAAGAGCATCGAGATCATCAATACAGACGCGGAAGGCCGCCTCGTCCTCGCCGACGGTCTCGCCTACGCGAAACAACTCGGCGCCACTCACCTCATCGACGCTGCCACCCTGACCGGAGCCGTAGCCGTCGCCCTGGGGCAGATCAACGCCGGCGTCTTCGCCAACGACGACGAAACCTTCCAGCACTTCACCGACGCGTTGACCAGCTCCGGGGAACGCTTCTGGCGCTTGCCGCTCGAAGACGAATATCGCGAGCAGATCCGCTCCGACATCGCCGACATCAAGAACACCGGTGGCCGCTACGGCGGAGCCATCACCGCAGCCATGTTCCTCAAGGAGTTCGCCGAGGATACCCCGTGGCTCCATCTCGATATAGCTGGTCTCGCCTGGCTCGACGAAACCAAGCCCTGGACCGCTAAAGGCCCCACCGG
>DATMKS010000017.1:0-119035 GCA_035571045.1 Verrucomicrobiia bacterium | reverse complement strand
GGGTCCAACATCAGGGCCAACATCGCGATTTTGTCGAATTGCTCGATGAAGTGCTCACTTGTGCTGACTGATTCTCAGAGACTTATTTTATTAGTTTCTTGTGAATTCCAGAGAGCATTCGGCACGGCACCGAATACTCTTTATTCTATGAAAATGTGGACTGCCGACGACGCTATCGGGTGGTCGAAAACTGAGTATATGAGTCCAGTCTCTGGTGATATCCGCATCGCTCAAAGATGGACGACTTACTATCCCGAGAGCGGCTTGCCGTCCAAAGAGCGCGTCGCCATAAACGCCGTGCGGTTTGTCTTGCTAACTTCTGAGCAAGACATGCAGGCTCGCACCACGGGTGAAGACCTCGCCGGATACAGCAACCTACTAGAGAAAACCGTCGACACAGTTCTTACTGCCCTCGAACCAAGAACTCATCGTGAGATTGTGATTCAGGTTGCAATGACCAGCACAGGACGCGAGGTGCAATTCATTGCGAAACCGGAGCTCGGGGCAGATGCCGCTGAGGAACTTCGGGCGCGACTTGAAAAAGTGAACGCTCCGCGCGTGGGCGGTGCGGTGAAGTTTGAAATGCTCCTCACCGTTTGGGGAATCAGTCGTAACCAGTAGGTCGGACACTGGCAATGTGGCTTAGTGGCGACACGCACAGGAATGGCGTTCATTAAACCAGACTTGCTGGGGGAGCAGGGAATCGTATCGGCGACACGCTTCGGACCAGTACGACTACGCATCCTCGTGGTCTTCGGACGACCGCTTCCTTGCCTTCTTTCGGAGAACTTTCGACGGTAAAGGAACCTGGGACACCTTCCGAGCATGCTTACCAGCGGTTTGAAGCTCGGCCCGTCTTTCATTTCGCCTCGATGTTCTGATTTACACGGAATAGGTTCGACGGGTCGTAGCGCTTCTTGATCTTCGCAAGGCGGTCGTAATTCTTGCCGTACGTCGCCCGAATACGATCTTGGCCCTCGTCCATCATGAAGTTGATATATGCGCCACCGGTAGAGTAGGGATGCAGCGCGCTCCAATACGCCTTCGCCCAAGCGGAGATTTTTTCCTTGTTCGCAGCGTCTGGATCGACTCCAACGATCACTTCGGCCCACACCGCGTCGCGGTGCCACCATGGTGTCGCCGCCTTCTTGACGCGGCCCGCCGCACCGTTAACTGGGTAGAGGTGCATCGTTGATTGCGCCGTCGGCATTTTCTCGGCGTGTTCCAAATGCCGCGCAATGGCTTCGTCTGGAAGTGTGCGTACGAAATCAGCCTTCCAATACCATTGCATTCCCGGCGGATAGAGACGATCGAACATGCTCTGGAGTACCGGATGCGGAGTCGGTCCGACCAGGTCGAGCGCGGGAGCCTTGAACCTTCTGATCGGCTTGAACACCCTTTCTGCCTTCTTCACCGGTCCCGTGTAGCACCACACAATCCCGCACATTTTCCTGTTGTGCAAATGCTCGGGGAACGGCGGCCATGGCGGCACGGTGTGGAAAGCAAAAAACCCATAGACGTCATCGGGCGCCTTCGCGATGAAGCTGCGATACCAGCGCATCATTTCCGCCGCGTCTTCCATCGGCCACAGCATCGGCCCGCCGTAATTGGTGTGCACGGGTTGCGCCTTGAACAGAAATGACGTCACGACGCCGAAGTTGCCGCCTCCGCCGCGCACCGCCCAGAACAGGTCTGCATTTTCCCTAGCGCTGGCGGTGACGAACCGCCCGTCGGCCAGCACCATTTCGACGGCCGACAGATTGTCGATCGTCAGGCCGTATCGTCGCGTCAGGTAACCAATCCCGCCGCCCAGCGTCAATCCGGCTACGCCGGTTGTCGAAATGATGCCCGATGGAACCGCCAGACCGAACGCGTGCGTCGCATGATCCATGTCGCGCCACAGCGCGCCACCGCCCGCCAGCACCGTCTTCTTCTTCGGGTCCACGTGAACATAGTTCATTGGCGAGAGATCGATCACTAATCCTTCGTCGCACACTCCTAACCCACCCGCGTTGTGCCCTCCGCCGCGAATGGCCACCAGCAGCCTTTCTTCGCGGCCAAATTTTACCGCATTCATAACGTCGGCAACATCGGCGCACCGCGCAATCAGCCGCGGTCGGCGTTCAATCATACCGTTGTACACCTTGCGAGCTGCCTCGTAACTCGGATCGCCTGGCTCGATCAAGCCCCCGCGCAAGCTAGCCTTGAAAGTTGCGATACTCGCTTCGTTCAGCATCCCGACCTCGATAGCCGAATTTGTGACGTGCTCTTCTACGGCTGGCTGCAGAAGGGTGTGCGAATTGTCACCGGGCAACCCCTCGCTCTATCTGCCAATTCCGCCGAAATTCGCGATTTCGACCTTTGGCCGGGTCATCGTACGCTTCTCATTGCTTCGACACAACGAATTTGCCACGAATTTGCCACCAGAGTCCTATGGAAACCGCATGAATAAGCCAAATCCCGATAAACGCATAATGGAACTGAGAGTAGGTTTTGATTATTCGCTTTATTTTCTAAAACAAGCGGCAGGCGCAGGAAAGACGCCAAGTATACTGGATGTGAAGTATCCGAAAACTATTCTACGGTGCCCAGTCTGTTTGCAATTCTGGGGGTTGGACCAAAGTCTGCATGACCACACAATATTGTTCCGTCTTCTCCCGTAATCCGCGTAGTTGCTCCGGCGTCGCCTGGGGTGCCTTGATGTCAAATCGGAGACGGATACGTTGAAAACCGACCGGCACGTCCTTTGCTATTCCGAGCGTGCCCCGAAGATCCAAATCCCCTTCAACCGTGACCTCGATGCGTTCCGTTGGAATTCCCATGGCCGCCGCTACCATCTGGCAGGTGATTTGTGCGCAGGCTGATAGGGCACCGAGGAGTAGGTCCCCCGAGCAAGCCGCGGTTCCCGCGCCTCCCACTCCCGAGTGGGCTTCCGCACTATAGATGGCGCGCCCGATAGCAACCGAGCAGGCAATCGGAGTCTCGGTTTGGCCGCCCCTCGCCTTGAGAGTGATTTGCGAGCCGGAGGGGTCATCGCGGTACTGCTGCTTCAGCGGTTTCTGAACAGACTTAAGATCCATGATGACTTTCGGGCCTCGCCCCTCAAAAATACAGGATCGCATGTACGCCGCGGCAAAGCGGGCTTGTCGCGAATCTAATCACTTGCTAGCATTCGTGTACCGGAGGTTACCACATGCCGAAGTTCGTGATCGAGCGGGAAATACCGGGAGCGGGAAATCTGTCGGATGCAGAACTACAAGAGATCTCCCGAAGGTCTTTGGCTGTTCTCAAAGGGATGGGTCCTGAGATTCAATGGCTGCAAAGCTATGTTACGGGCGACAAGGTCTACTGTGTGTACCTCGCTCCGGACGAGGACACCATCCGAGAACATGCGAAACGGGGAGGCTTTCCTGCGAATCGCATATCGGCCGTGAGGCGGCTCATTGACCCCACCACTGCGGAAGAGGCGTCGCCAAGTTCCTTCACTAGCCGGCGCTGATCTGGATTTTCGCACCGCTGCGGGCGTTTGCACTCTGGATTTGATCGCTAGCGCGGGCCCGGGGTTGAGGTGGGCTTTAAGAAGGCCTCAAGGGCTTTTTCGATCGGCATGACCCACCCCTCCAGCCATGCTGTTCTACCAGCCGCTGTAGGCATCGCTTGCCGAGCTGGCTCCAAACTTCTTTCAAGGTTCCCTCGCTCCGCCGGCGTAAGAGGAACACCAAGCGATTGCCGGAGCGCGGCCGCCACGCCCGCGAGCCGCAATGCGCGCTCCGGCTCAGATTGAGCCGCTGCAGAGCCGGCGAAACACTCCAGTAGACGGGCAACTCCGCGTTTGTGTTCTAACTCCTGGAATGCGCTCAGGCTCTCCCGGTACAGCGAATCCGCCCCACGGTAGTCTCTTTGCTCCTTGGCGAGGTTGCCCAGATCGGCGAGAGTGCCAGCGACGCCCCACCGGTCGTTCAGGTCCCGAAAACAAACCAAGCTCTCTTCGTACAAAGATCGTGCTGCGGCCGAGTCGCCCTGATCACGCGCCACATCTCCTTGGTGGTTGAGGGCCCATGCGATTCCTGTCCTGTCATCCAGGTCCCGGAAGATCGACAAACATTCCTCGTTGAGAGTGCGCGCGTGTGCATAGTCCTCCTGTAACTTAACGACATTTGCGAGGTTACTGAGTCCACGAGCGACAGCCTGCCCATCATGCAAGTCCCTCCACAACGCCAGGCTTTTTTCGAAGAGACCGCGCGAAGCCGCCAAGTCACCGCGGTCGCGGGTAGTGACTGCCAGGGCGTTCAACGAAACGGCGATACTTTGCTTGTCATCTAACCGCCGAGCGAACTCCAAATTTTCCTCAAAAAGTGCGTCAGAGACAACGTAGTCCCCCTGCTCCGCGGCCAAAACTCCAGCGGCAAAAAGAGCTCGTAGCCACAGGTTGGTGGGAACGGTCGCCCTTTCGAGCTTTAGCAGTTTTCCCAAACGTTCTCGGCCTTCCGCGAGATATTCTCGCGTCTCCCAGAAGCGGAACAGTGCTACGCCCAAGCGCAGACCCCATTCTACGTTGCCGGTTTGTGTAAGCCACTCGAGGGCGGTGCGAAAGTTGTCATGCTCAATCTCGAACCGCTCCAGCCATTCAGTCTGTTTCCCCCCTGTGACCTCTCCTGCCCCTTCTTCTGCCAGCACCAGACAGTAGGCAGCCTGCGCGCGTCTTGCCAGCGGCTCTTCTCCGCTGGCCGCTAATTTTTCCAGTCCATATTCGCGAACTGTTTCCAGCATCACAAAACGCGATTCTCCGTCTCCTTGCTCAATCTGCCGCACTAAGCTCTTGTCGACCATCGATGTCATACCATCGAGCACATCCAACCCGAGGTCTTTTTTTGTGTCACAAACGGATTCCACAGCTTCCAAGGTGCATCCACCCTGGAAGACGGAAAGCCTCCTGAACAGTTTCTGTTCGGGCTCGTTAAGAAGATCGTAGCTCCAATCTATGGCTTGCCGAAGCGTCTGCTGTCGTGCGGGCAGGTCTCTCGCACCACCGGTCAAGAGTTGCAGGCGACTCGCGAGTCGCGTGCGCATGGCAGAGGGCGAGAGTAGCTTGACCCGGGCAGCGGCAAGTTCGATAGCGAGAGGAAGGCCATCGAGGCGCGCGCAAATTTCGGCCACAGCAGCAGCGTTCTCTTCGGTAAGTTCAAAGTTTGGCTTGACCGCCGCGGCGCGTTGTACGAAGAGGGAAATCGCCGAATACTGCGAAAGCGCTTCCGGGGAAGGCAAAGATCTGGAATCCGGCAAGCCGAGCGGCTCGAGGGGGAACTCGTGTTCGTTGGAGATATGGAGGGCGGCTCGACTGGTCACCAGAAGATTTAGACTGGGTGCGAGGGTAAGGAGTTCCGCCAGCATCGGAGCCGCCGCGACTATGTGTTCGAAGTTGTCAATCAGGAGCAGCAGGGGTGCGCCGATAGAATTGCGCAAATATTCCTTCAAAGCCTCAAACGGCTGCTGACCTCCGGTTTCGCGAACTCCCAGCGTTTGAGCAATGGCCAGGGTGACCAAGCTGGGATCGGTCACCGCAGCCAGGGGAACGAAATAGACACCACAAGTGTATTGCTCGGCCATCTCGCGTGCGACCTCGATCGCTAGTCGTGATTTGCCGATTCCTGCGGTGCCGGTGACAGTCACCAGGCGGACTTCGCGCCGCAGCAAGAGTTGTTTCACTGCGGCAAGTTCCTTATCCCGTCCAACAAACGCCGTACTCGGAACAGGCAAGTTGCTCGGACGGATTTCTGGGTGCTTGAACCGTAGATCCGAGAGACGGTCCCGGATTGCCGTCAAGTCGCGCACCAGGTCGCGAGTCGAAAAGTAGCGATTCTCGGGCTCCTTCGCCAGGCAGCGTTCGATCACCCAGCAGAGCGGGGGAGGAACCTCCGGGTTCAACGCGCTGATCGGCTTAAATTCTTCCCGGACGATGGCCAACAATGTCTGCGCCTGCGTTTGCCTTTGAAAAGGGTGCTTGCCGGTTGCCATTTCGTAGAGAATTAATCCGAATGAGAATTGATCTGACCGGAAATCGAGCGTCTGACCGCTCGCCTGCTCAGGAGACATGTACCCGACAGTCCCCACGATCGCATCTGGTCGACTTTGGAAAGTTGCTGTCGTATGAGAACCCGGTTGCTCTTCAGCGCCAAGGTTGAGTTTGGCCAATCCAAAATCGAGAATCTTGACGTTCTCCGATGAGACCATCAAGTTCTCGGGTTTTAAGTCCCTGTGGATGACGCCGGCCTCGTGGGCCTTGGCCAGCCCTTCCGCAATTGGAACGGCGATCGGAATGACTTTGCGGATGGGCAGAAGTCCGGAAACAAGCAGTTCGCGCAGCGTCTTCCCTTCGACGAACTCAAGCACCAGGAAGTTTATGCCGTCCTGGTGCCCGATGTCGTGGAGCGTGCAAATATTGGGATGAGAGAGCATGGAGATGGTGCGCGCTTCCTGCTCCAGGCGCTCGCGAAGATCGGGTTGCTGAGAAAGGCGCTCGGGAAGAACTTTGACGGCGACGGTGCGGCCCAGGCGGCTGTCGCGGGCACGATACACCTCGCCCATGCCGCCGGCTCCCAGTGGCGAAAGAATCTCGTAGGGGCCGAGTTTTGTGCCTGGAGCGAAGGACATAAATGGCGTAATTATAACCCTGGAAGAAGATGGGCAGGTAAACCGTTGTATTGTGCTCGAGTCGTTGATAAACGCTGTACTCTTCGATGCGAATCGGACTAGACGATCCCGAATTCCCATTTGAGGAGGTTTTTGGCGGCTAGCACTCGCCGGGATAGATCGCGAAACGCGCCAGTGTTGATCAAATTCCGGGGTGGGGGGCTTCGTTCAAACGGCGTTCTGGAAGGTTCGCAGCGGAACCCTTCGGTTCTCGACTATCTCAGGGTGCCAGTAGCAAAAGAAAAACCCCGGCTCTGTAGAACGTGAGTCGGGGCCATTCTTTTTCATTGGGTCCAACCACGCCCGGTTTTAGGCAGCTTTTTCGGGGTTAAACGGTGCAGAATCAACGAATTAGTACAAAGTTAACAGCCGAATGCTCTACCATTGAGCTACCGGGGAACCGCGCAACGCATTTGTTTTCATTCTAATACAAACGTCAGAATCAAGCCACTTTGAGAGTTGGGTCCAACATCGTGATTTTCCCGAGTTTCTTAATGAGGCAGGCGAACCGGCCGATTCATTTTCAAGGACTTAGATTCGGAGTTCGTCTGACAAATTCACCAGCATTCGGTATCGCACCGAACGGTCGTTACCTCAAATCAGCCAGCGTGCATGAGGTCACAGGGGCAGCTGCGGTTTCCGGACTTCTGGTCCGAAATAACTTCTGCTTAGCCCTTGATCCACGCACAATCCAAAGAGGCGACTCAAAACAGCTACGAAAAAGGTTACTTATGCTAGCTTGACAGAGGTTATCTCGTCGACCAGAATGCACCGTGTGCGTTGGCGGTCGAAGCGAAACTCGCACGATTCCACAGCTTATCGATTTGCTCCAACGGTATCAATTCCCGTCAGCTGAAATGCCGGACGAAAACCAGCATCCAACCTCGCAGCGCAAGAACGCTACTGTATTGTTTGCCGATCTTTCCGGATTCACTGCCATGTCCGCGAACCTTGATCCGGAAGAGGTTCGAGACATCGTTAATCGTTACTTCGAAGCGCTCTCGACGGCGGTGCGAAGATATGAAGGCTCCATTGACAAATATATTGGCGACTGTGTGATGGCAGTATTTGGCGTGCCCGCCACCCACGAGAATGACGCCGAGCGCGCTTGCCGCGCTGCCTTAGACATGCGGTTGGCCGTGCGCGATCTGGCGTCCAGCTTTGGCGGCGAATTCCAGGCTCCTGATATTCACATCGGCATCAATACAGGACTGGTGGTAGCCGCGCCGATGGGAAGTGGCGACGGCAGTCAATTCACTGTAATGGGAGACGCGGTCAACCTGGCATCGCGTCTGTGTCATGAAGCTGAGAACGGTCAGATTGCTGTGGGCGAAAGCACCTGGGCCCAGGTCGCGCGGGACTTCGACTTCGCCCCTAAAGAACTCCGCTCCATCAAGGGCAAGACAGAAAAGGTTCCCGTCTTTTTCCTTCGGGCGCATTCGCAAAAGGGCGGCCGAGATCAAAAGCGCTTGCGGCCGGCAATGGTCGGCCGAGCTAGAGAGGTTGCACTGGCGAAGGATTTGCTGGCCGACGCCCGAAATAGACACGGGTCACTATTGTATATCACGGGCGACCCTGGACTGGGGAAGAGCAGGTTGTCATCGGAGATCTCGGAATGGGCTACTGTAAACGGATACCGGGTTCTTTCCGCTGCAGCCCAGCCGCTCGCAACTATCGAGCCTTACAGCTTGTTGGCTCAGATATTAGTCGAGCTAATTGGGCTAGCTGTCGGCATGAGTCTGGTCGAGGTAGAAGCTGCGTTTGAGATCTTTCTGCAATCGAATGCCGCGTATCCGGCGCAAGCGGCTGTTCTGCGGGCAACAATTGGACTGCCGACGTCCGAATTTGAGTTATTGGACGAAGCCGGACGATTCAATTCCGTCAGCAGGGGGTGGAATACAGTCCTGCATGTGCTGGAGGCAGAATCGCCGCTGCTTTTAGTCCTAGACGATTTGCAATGGGCGGATCCATTCTCTATGCGACTGATCGACCAAGTCATTGAATTCATTCCCAGTCATGCCGTTGTCTTTTGCTGTCTCGCACGACACGAATTTCATAATAGTTGGGCGAGCCGTTCTTACTACCATCAAATTACGCTGTGCCCGCTATCTGCTGAAGACAGTACCGCTCTGGTACGAGCACTACTGAAGGGGGGCGCAATATTTAACGAAGCGGAAGTGGTGGCGCGTGCGGAAGGCAACCCGTTCTATCTGACGGAATTGGCACAATCCGCGGCCCAACGCGGAGAAGCGACGCTGCCAGCCACAATCGAGGGCGTGATTTTGGAGCGTATTGACCGCCTGGGACAGCAGTCGCGACAGATCTTGGAGTTGGCTTCCGTCATTGGACGTGAGTTTTCTGAACGCTTGCTCCGTGCAGTGGCAAACACGGAGCATCTCGAATCACAACTCCGCAGTTTACGTGACCTCGAATTTATCTATGAGAAGGAAATCGTCCCAGAGTTGCTTTACCTGTTTAAGCACTATCTGACTCAGGAGGTCACCTACAACAGCATCCTCATCCAGAGGCGGAAGGAAATGCACCGGCAGATCGCTGCCGCGATCGAACAAATCTATAAGGACGGTTTGGACCGCTATTACTCTGTGTTGGCGCAGCATTATGAAAAAGCGGCAGAGTACCGGAGGGCTTTCGAATGTTACCGCCTAGCAGGAGATAGGGCTCAGGGTACCACTAGTGTCAGTGCGGCTGCGCAGCTTTACGAGCGGGGTGAAACGGCACTGCAGATGGATCGCCCAGTGTTGCGAAATAAATTGAAATATTTTGCGATCTCAGGGGGCGCTTGTTTGGTTCTGTTAATAGCGCTGGGCTGGATCCTCCGCGTTTTGGATAGTCACTTTGACCTTGTAGCGTACTCCGCTACATGTGTGATAGAACTCGTTATTATATTCGGCGTGATCGTACTCTGGTTCCAGCGATGGTCATTCCTGATCTATCAGGATCGGATAAGGATACGGAGCAAACGGCGGATTGTTGACATCCCATTCGAGCGGATCACGGGTATTCAGATTGTCTCCTCTCGGGGATGGGCCCCGAGAGCTCATTGGACCTTCTTCAGGAGCTGGCTTGATCCGCGCTATCCGAAGTATGGCTGGGGCCAAGTTCGTGTCATGGGCGGACTAAGGGAAATCATTCGCATCAATTGTGCTCATGGAAAGTGGAGAAAAGGATACCACCTCGATATGGAGGAGCCCCAATCCTTCCTCCTGACTTTAAATCGCGCGCTACAGCGTTACCGCGTTATCCAAAGCTCTAAACTTACCGGGCCTTCACCTAGGTGAAATTCGATACTGACCGGGTCGTCCTGAGCCAGCTTTCCCGCGACCAATTCCATGCAAAGCGATGCCTGCACCTGAATGGTTAGTCGGCCGGGCAATCAAGTGCCTAAGTCCGTTGCAGTTTCCAATGATCTCCCTCTTAAAAGCGCCGAGAACGAAGTCCTTCAGCTCGAAGACCGTCCGGGTAGCACGCCTATCATGAATGTCACCTTGGCGCTCGCTGATTATTTCTCGACCATGGACATTCCGCTCATCAAGGGCCGTTTTTTCACACCGGAAGATCGCATCGGTTCGCAGCCTGTCGCCGCCATCAACGAGGGAACGGCGAAATTATTGTGGCCCGGCGAGGACGCCTTCGGCAAACGCCTCGGGCACACCTTCCCCAATATGATGCGAACTGTCGTTTGCATTGTGGGCGACGTGAACGACGGTCCGCTGGGTTCCAAGCCCGGCCCGCAGTTCTGCCTTCCGTATCTTCAATTGCAGGACGACTACATCGAGTACGGTAACCACGTCCCGATGAATCTTGTCGTGCGCACCTCAACTGCCCCCGCTTCGTTGACCTCCGCCGTCGTCGCGCAGATTCACTCTCTCGACCCGCAACTCGCTGTCGCGAATATCCGCACCATGGACCAGAAAATGACTTCCTCCGTCGCTGCGCCGAAGTTCAACACTTTTGTCCTCGGCCTGTTTGCATTTCTCGCGCTCTTTCTTGCCGCCATTGGAATTTACGGCTTGCTGGCCTACGCGGTCGCGCAGCAATCGCACGAAATCGGAATTCGCGTGGCGTTAGGCGCGCAACGGCGCGACGTTATGCGGCTCATTCTGGTCCAGGGAGCGCGTCTAGCGCTCGCGGGATTAGCCATTGGAGCTCTCGCGGCGTTTGGCTTAACGCGTCTGATGTCCAGCTTGCTCTATGGCATTAGCGCCAGCGACCCGCTCACATTTGCAGCCGTCGCGATTGTGCTTCTCGCTGTCGCTCTCGCCGCCTGCTACATCCCTGGCCGCCGCCCCATGCGCGTCGATCCCATGGTCGCCCATCGGTACGAGTGATCCCGGCGGATAGGTAAGCGCCAAACCTTCGTTTAACGCTCTCAGATAAACTTCTCTCCATAGCTTCTGTACGAACAATTTTGGCGTTGACAATGTAGCTTCATGAAGCTACATTGTAGTTATGAAAAGCGTGGGACTTCGGGAACTGAAGAACAATTTGAGCGAGTACGTTCGGGACGTCCGGTCTGGTGAGAGCGTGTTGGTGACGGATCGCGGTGAAGTCGTTGCAGAACTCCTCCCAGCGGGACAAGGGCTCAATGAGACGGGTGTCCCTTCCGGGCTAATGGCACTGGCGAGGAAAGGGCAGCTGACGCTCGGCGCGTCAAATGATGCGGCGTTGTATCCGAAAATTTCACCTCTCCTGAAGCGACATCGTGCCGCTGCCCTCCTCGATGAGGAGCGCGGTGCCCGGTGAACATCTATGCCGAATCCAGCGCGGTGTTGGCGTGGCTGCTAGGGGAAGCGACTGGCCGGCGCGTCCGCGAGGTGCTCCGGCGTGCGGATCTTGTGATGGCCTCCGATCTCGTGCTCATTGAGTGTGATCGCGTGTTGATTCGTGCGGTCACGCTTGGTGAAATCGATGAAGCCACGGCCGCCGATCGCCGGGCGCTCCTGAATGCAGCGGCTGCACACTGGCACCTGAGCCGAATCAGTCTGGACATTGTTGACAGAGCGAGACGTCCGTTTCCCCCGGAACCAGTGTGTACCCTTGATGCGATTCACTTGGCATCCGCATTGGCCGTACGCTCCGCGGTCCCGAATATGGAACTCCTAAGTCTTGACGATCGCATTCGCCGCGCTGGTGGTCAGCTCGGTTTCCACCTTCAACCGAGCTGACCAGCGGCAGGGCTTATAAAGGACTACGCGGCTTTTGCGCCAATCTCCTTTCCCTTCGATTTGGTTCCATCTGATTCCAACAGGGCAACTTCATTGCCGCCGCCATCTTTATGTGCAGTGTGCGTGCCCTAAATTAGCGCGGGTGTCAGGGTTCAGAGATCAGGAAACAGAAATCGGGAACTCCAAAACCCACACTTGACATCCACATATAATCCACTACCATATGGTTGTGGATAAGTTAGATACAACATTTGCGGCTCTGTCTGATCCAACCCGCCGGGCGATGATCGAACGACTCTCCCATGGGTCTGCCTCTGTGCATGGATTGACGGAACCGTTTGCACTCTCGCAGCAGATGATTTCAAAACATGTTGCCTACCTGGTGCGGGCGCGGATTGTGATCAAGACGAAGCGTGGAAGAGAGAGCGTGTGCACGCTTAGGCCAGAGGCGATAAAGACCGTCAGCGACTGGGCGATTAGCTATCGCCGATTCTGGGAAGAGAGTTTCGACAAGTTGGATGTGGTTGTGAATCAAATGAAAAAAGCGGAGGTCAAAGATGACAAAAAGCACGGTTAACGAGACAGAGCGGATGGTTGTCACTAGAGTTTTTGATGCCCCACGCGCATTGGTTTGGAAGGCGTGGACAAACCCGGAATATGTGATGCAGTGGTGGGGGCCGAAGGGTTTTACTGCGCCTTTTTGCGAGATGGATTTTCGCGTAGGAGGAAAATTTCTCTGCTGCATGAGAGCGCCGGATGGGAAGGAGTTCTGGAATGGTGGGGAATACCACGAGATTGTTCTGCACGAGAAGATCGTTTACTCCATGCACTTTTCCGACTCGAAGGGAAACAAGGTTGAGCCTGCGCACTATGGAATAGAACATGAGGCCATAGACGATGCCCACGACGTGGTTATTTTCGAGGATTTTGGAAACGGCCAGACGAAACTCACCCTCATTGGAAATGACACCATGGAGGACGCAAAAAACAGCGGGGAAGTAGAGGGCTGGAATCAGATACTCGATAAAGTTGCCGCAATTGTTGCGGGGCTAGCGCAGGCGAAATAAGAAGTTGAAGTTTTGACGATCGTCATGCGCGAGATACAGCTAAGGCTGGCGGCGGAGGCTTGGTTAGAACGGGCTTCTCGTCGCTTGCCCGAATAGTCGAATTTTCGGCTAAGTGACCCTTGGCTCAACTGCTGCCTCGACCGGGTGAATGATCATCTTTATAGACGCGACTAAGTGCCCACAAAAATGAATCCTGGACATCGCAGGCCTTTTTTGTGATGAAAGAAGGAGTGATTTACAAGAATGACCGCGGAACGCCGGCAGACTAAGTTTTGAAGAAGGCCTTCGGGAGCCCGCGAACAGAGGAATTCTGATGGCTGATCTTCCAGGCACGATTTCGTCGGACTTTGCGACCTACTACAATTATATTGCGGAGCACGTCCACAAATGGGTTGACCCGCTGACGCAGGAGCAGTTCTGGCACAATCCTTTCTCTTACGGCAACAGCGCCGGGCACCTGATACTCCACATGACGGGAAACCTGAATTACTACATCGGGGCGCGAGTTGCGGGGAATGCGTACATTCGCGATCGCGACCGGGAATTTACGGAAACGGAAAACCTCAAGAAGAAGGAAGTGATGGAAGCGTTCGACCAGACGATTGCCATGGTTGTCGCGACTATAAAAAAACAACAGCCTGAGGATTGGATGGCGGCTTACTCGGCCGAGCGCGAACCGGAGGCACAGGAACGATTCATGATTTTTCTTCGATGCGCGGGCCATGCTTATCACCATGTGGGGCAGCTTATTTTCCTGAGCAAAGAACTGAAACGGAAAGCAGAACCGCAATCCGCGTCAGCCTAAGCGGATTCGCCGGAAGACATGCCCGACAGACGGAAACTGGAGCGCTCGTGCTGTATAGGGAGATGTCGAAGACCAAGGTGGCCTTTCTGGTCTCGCTCTCCGGGCTTGCAGCCGTAATCTCCGCACTTCAGCTGCACGTCTGGCACGTCTATCTGGCGCTCGGGCTCATCGGAATCGGGCTGACCGTTGGATTCGTCCGATGGTCGCAGAAAAACTGAAAGATTGAGTTCAAAACGAAATTCAAGGAGGAACGTCATGCGCAACTTGCGCAAGAAGTCTCGGGTTGCGGTTTTTCTGACGATTGCCTGTTCGCTGGGCGTGGGCGTCTTTGCCCAGCAAGCGGCTCCTCGGCCGGCTTCCACTTCGACCGCACCAACGATCGACCAGTCCCTTGAAATGAAAGGCGCGTTCAGCCCGGAGATTTCGCCCGACGGAAAGCGCGTAGTCTACGAAGTTTCGCGCACAAATTGGGAGGACAACGCCTTCGAGCGCGATTTGTGGATTGCGGATGCGGTAACGGGAGAAGGCCATCAACTGACGGCACCCAAAAAGTCCAGCTCGAATGCGGCGTGGTCTCCGGACGGCAGGTGGATTGCGTTCCTGTCCGACAGGCCGGGGCAGATTTCCGGAACGCCAGAAGGCAAAAAGCAGATTTACGTGATTGCGGCAGACGGCGGCGAAGCCAGACAACTCACAAAAGTGGAAACGGGAGTGAACATCTTCGCGTGGTCGCCAGACTCGAAAAAGATGGCCTTCTCCGCGGATGACCCAGAACCAAAAGCGATGAAAGACCGCAAGGAAAAGTATGGAGAATACGAAGTAGTCCACGCCGACTATACCATGGCGCATTTGTGGACCATGGAGATTCCCATGAACGAAACCGCGTCGATCGCAGCGCCAAAGCGGTTGACGGAGGGAACGACGTTTACCGTCGGCGAATTTACGTGGTCGCCGGACGGAACGCGCATCGCCTTCAGCGCGCAGCGCGATCCCGATTTAATTTCGTCAGAGACCGCCGACATCTACGTAGTAGCGGTCGGCGACGGCAAAGTGAAGAAGATTGTGAATACGCCGGGGCCGGACAGAAATCCGCAATGGTCGCCCGACGGGAAGCAGATCGCCTACGAAACCTCGGCCGGGTCGAAATATTTTTTCTATACGAACATGAAAATTGCGGTGGTGGATGAGGGTGGCGGCACTCCCCGCGTGCTGACGGACGCTTTCGACGAAGATCCGGGGCTGATCGGCTGGGCGCCGGATGGCATCTACTTCGCGGCGGAGCAGAAAACGTACGCGCACTTGTTCCGCCTGAATCCTGAGACGAAAGCTGTTGAAAAACTCAGCGCACCCGAGCACCTCGCGGCGTTCTCGTTTTCTTTTTCAAAGGATTACAAACGGGTGGCCTACCGAGCGGCGCTCGAAAACGAGTATGCCGAAATATATGCGACAAGTCTGGCGCCATGGACGGCGAAGAAACTGACGGCCATGGCAGATCAACTGAAGGATTTCAAGAGCGCGCGGCGTGAAGTGATTTCCTGGAAGTCCACGGACGGAGCGACGATTGAAGGCGTCCTGCTAAAGCCGCCCGACTTCGATCCAAAAAAGAAATATCCCTTGCTGGTCGTGATTCATGGCGGGCCGACCGGCGTGGATCAGCCGATTCTAAACGCGGACCGGTACTACCCTCAAGAACGATTCGTCGCAAAAGGCGCGCTGATTCTGCGCCCGAATTATCGAGGCTCCGCCGGATACGGCGAGAAATTCCGTTCGCTGAACGTGAGGAATCTGGGAGTCGGCGATTACGCCGACGTGATTTCCGGAGTGGATGCGCTCATCGCCAAAGGTTTTGTCGACAGAGATCGCGTCGGCTCGATGGGCTGGAGCGAAGGCGGATATATCTCGGCATTTATCACCGCGTCGAGCGATCGGTTCAAAGCAGTTTCGGTGGGCGCCGGAATCTCCGACTGGATGACGTATTACGCGAACACGGATATTACGCCGTTCACGCCGCAGTATTTGCATGCCACGCCGTGGGACGATCCGGACATTTACAAAAAGACTTCGCCGATTACGTACATCGCAAAAGCCAAGACGCCGACGCTGATCCAGCACGGAGAAAACGACCGGCGCGTGCCGATACCGAACGGATACGAACTGCGCCAGGCGCTCGAAGACCACGGAGTGCCGGTAAAAATGGTGGTTTACAAAGGATTTGGCCACGGCATCACCAAACCCAAGCAGCAGCGCGCCGTGATGGAAGAAAACGAAAAATGGTTCGCGAAATACATCTGGGGCGAAGAGCCCCTACCTGCGGCACCAGAGGCTGGGAAACCCGATAAACCGGAGAAATCTGAAAAACGATAAGCCGATCTGGCTGGTGGCCCCTACGTTTCAAGTTTGAACCGCGTCGATGCGAGCCTGTAAAGACGCCGCCAGAGCAAGCGATTGATGAGCACAACGATCGTGGCCATGATCAACGTGGAAGCCAGCAAGATATCGAACCGGCCAGCGTCACTGGCGCTGCTGATCGCGCTGCCGAGTCCGATGGTCGAGACAATCCTTCCCTGGAAGTGAAAATACTCCGCGATAATGCTGGCATTCCAAGCATTGCCCGAGGCCGTCACCATCCCAGTGACGAGATAGGGAAAAATTCCCGGCAAAATCAGGTATCTCCAGCGGTCCCAGGAGCCGAAGCGAAAGATGCTGGACGCTTCCTTGAGGTCCGTGGGGATGGCCATGGCTCCGGCGATGACGTTGAAGAGGATGTACCACTGGGTGCCCAGAAGCATGACGAGCAGGGCGGCGAGCTCGAGACCGCTGCGGAACTTAATCAAGAACAAAAGGATGACAGGAAAAAGCGCGGTGGCGGGAATCGATGCGGCAATCTGCGCGAGAGGCTGCGCAATGCGCGCGAGACGCGGGCTGAAACCGATAGCTACGCCAACGGGGATGGTCCAGAGAGCGCCGACGAGCAGCGCCGCGTTGACGCGAAGAAGCGTGAACCCGGCGCTGCGCAAAAGCGCGAGATAATCCGCGCGGCTCAGATCGGACAGCTCGCGAACCGCGCGAAATACGGCGAACCCAACGCCAGCGAGAATCGCAGTCGCGAGGACGATGAGCAAGCCGCGGCGGGTGCTTCGCCGTTTTGGTACGGAGAACGTCTCCGCGGCGCGCCGCGCGCCAACGGCAATATTGACGTTGACCCACTCGATGATCGGACGCACGGCGAGGCGGTAGAGCCGAATCACGAAAGACGCGCGTCCGAGAAGACTGAGCAAAGTGTGTGTGGCTGCTTTGGCGGTCTCGACTTGCTCGAATTTGAATTTATCCGCCCAGGCGATAACCGGCCGCCAAATCAGTTGGTCGAGCAGAACGATGACGGCAACCATCGCGGCCAAGCCCCAGAGAATGGCGCGCGTATTTCCGTGGCTCGCGGCGGTTTGCAGAAACGAACCCAGCCCCGGCAAGCGGAAATCGCGATTGCCGAGAACAAACATTTCGCACGCCATCAGGAAAAACCACCCGCCAGCAACAGACATCATCGAGTTCCACACCAGGCCGATGGTAGAGAACGGCAAATCCAATTCGACAAATTTCTGCCAGCGGCCGAAGCGGTAAATGATGGCCGCTTCTCTTAGCTCGCGAGGGATGCCCTTCAGAGAAGAATAAAAGCTGAAGGCGATGTTCCATACCTGACCGGTGAAAATCAGAATGATGGAACCGAGTTCGATGCCCAGCTGGCTGTGCGGAAAAAGCGCGACCATGGCCAGCATGACGCCCGGAAGAAAACTGAGCACCGGGATGGATTGCAGAATATCGAGAAGCGGAATCAGCACGATCTCCGCCTGTTTGGAGCGCGCCGCAACATATCCATAAGCGAGGGCAAAAAGCATGCTCAACCCGTACGCCACGCTCAAACGCACCAGTGAATAAAACGCATAGAGCGGCAATGCGCGCGGGCTCTGAGAGATTTCGACTTGGGCGGGGACAGGTCCGAGCCAGGTGTGGCCGATCGCGTAGACGCCGTAGATAGCGGCAAGTACAAAAAGAAAAACAGTGATATCGATTAGGAAAGACCACGACCAGCGCGAGCCAGCAGGCCGCCGGATGGCCGGAGGAACGGGAGTGGCGGTCTGTGAGGCAATCGTGGGAGTCGTCACAGTTCGGTCAAGCCTCGGTGAGCGTCAGCTTGCCCGTAGCGGCGTCGTAATCGAAAATCTCCGCATAGCGTCCCCACTGGATAGCGGTCTCCAGCTGGCGGCGCGATTCATCCTCGCTGAAATGTTCGTCAAGGAGGTCGCGGAAGAATTCGTCGGAGAGCGTGCGGTTTGATTTTGCCTTGAGCGCATTGTGCATCTGCGCGAGCAACGGAACATTGGCAAGAGCCGCCTTGCGAAAGAAGGCTTTGCGCGCTTGAATGTCTGCTTCCGCGTAGGCCTGGCCTTCGGGAGTGATGCTGGCGCCGCCCTCTTCAAGGCGCAGCATACCGAGGAGAACGGCGGTGTCTACCGTCGGGAGAAGCGCGTCGACTTCGAGGCTCAGCTCATCGGCGAGTTTGTGAAGATCGGCACGGCCGCCTTGGTCGATGAGAATTTCCAGCAAGCCGGCCATGCCGCCGGGCCGCGTGTGGGGAAGCATGATGGCTTTGTGAGGCACCTGCCTTCCGGGAACTGCAGTTTTCGGAGGCGTTGCTCCGTGTTCGTGGTCTGGGCGCGTGAGGACGCGATAAATCTCGTCGACGAGCTCGATAAAGCTCGAAGATTTGCGGTCGCGCGGATGAGGAATGTTCACGGCGAAATCGGCGTGGATGTGGGCGGGGTTGCGGCCCAGCACGACGATGCGATCGGCGAGAACTACGGCTTCTTCAATGTTGTGCGTGACGATGAAAATGGCGCGCGTGGGAATTTTGTGTTCAAGCCACAGCTCGAGAAGCTCGCCGCGCAGCGTTTCGGCGGTGAGGACATCCAGAGCGGAGAAGGGCTCATCCATGAAAAGAACCTCCGGCTCGACGACAAGAGCGCGGGCGACGCCGACGCGCTGCTTCATGCCGCCGGAAAGCTCCTTGGGATACGCGGATTCGAAACCATCGAGGCCGACTGCGTCGATAATTCGCAGCGCGCGTTTGTGGCGCTCGATGGGCACCATGCCGCGGGCTTCGAGCGGAGCTTCCACGTTTTCGAGAACAGTGAGCCAGGGAAAAAGCGCGAAACTTTGGAAGACGATGGAAACGTTGGGAGCGCCATCGCCCACCGGCGCACCATGCCAAAAAACGGAGCCGGCGCTCGCGGGGGAGAGTCCTGTGAGCATGCGCAGCAGCGTGGATTTTCCGCAGCCGGAAGCCCCCAGCATGGCGATGATCTGTCCAGGATAGATGGCAAGATCCGTCGCTGCGATGACCTGGATGCGGCTGCCGTCGGGCTGCGGATAGAATTTCTCGAGCTTGCGCGCTTCAATGATCGGTTCGGTGATGACGGGCTCGGACGCTGTCGCGGGAGTGCTCATAAGAGCGTGTATTATCGCTCAAGTTGATGCAGGACGCACACAAGGATGAGGCTCGCACGACGGTTTCTTTCCTGGTTACAATGGCATGAACACTGCATGACATCTTACGGTGAACCACTGAATCCTCAGTCTAAGCAGACGCGAATTCGCGCCTGGCTTCCGGCCGTTCTTATTTCGGTTTTGATTTCTTTGGCGATTGTTTCCCCTTTTTTCTGGCTGGGAAATGCTTCAGGGCATGATTTCCAGTATCACGCTGAGTCGTGGGTGGATGCGGCCGGACAGTGGAAGGAAGGCATCGTTTATCCGCGGTGGACGGAATGGGCCAATTATGGGTTCGGTGAGCCGCGATTTATTTTTTATCCTCCCTTTTCGTGGGTGCTCGGAGCCTCGCTGGGTTCCGTCATGCCATGGAACGCGGTGCCCATTGTTTTCATCGTGCTGGTAGAGACCATCGCGGGATTGAGCGCGTTTGCGCTGGCGCGACGCGTTCTTTCAGGAAGCGCTGCTTTATTTTGCGTGGCGTGCTATGCCGCGAATCCGTACGCATTGTTGATTGTTTATATGCGGAGCGATTTCGCGGAGTTGTTGGCGAACGCGTTTCTTCCGCTGCTGTTTCTTTTTGCGCTGCAAATCTGCGAGTTGGTGGCGAGTCCGGCCGAGTCTCCACAAAGATCAGCGCGAAGAGCGGTTGCCTGGTTCGCGGCGGTGTTTGCGGCGGTTTGGCTTTCCAATGCGCCCGCGGGGGTGATCGCCAGCTATAGCTCGTTCGCTTTGTTTGGTTTTCTAGCGCTGACGCGAAGATCGTGGGAGCCTCTGGTGCGCGGCATGGCCGGGCTCGCATTAGGATTTGGTCTGGCGGCGTTTTACATTTTGCCGGCGGCGTACGAGCAGCGCTGGGTGAACATCGCGCAAGCGCTCTCGCCCGGTTTGCTGCCTTCGGAAAATTTTCTGTATACGGTCATCAACGATCCGGAACACACTTTTTTTAACTGGATCGCTTCCAGTATTGCGGTTTTGTTGATCATTTTGACGGGACTGGCGGCGTTGCGAACGGGCCGGCAAGACCGAGACCGCAAGGGCGTTCTGGACAACCGGGTGTGGCTCGCGCTCTTGCTTCTTGCAGGGCTCGCGACGATGCTGATGCTGCGCTTCACTTTTCCTCTCTGGCAACTACTGCCCAAATTGCGTTTTGTGCAATTTCCCTGGCGCTGGATGTCGCTGCTCGCCGTGGTGTTTGCCATTTTTCTCGGAGGCGCCGTGGGCCGGCGGCGGGGATGGGTTTGGGCGGTGGTCACGTTTGCGCTGATCGGCAGCACTGCCCTTGTGCTTGTAGAGCGCGGGTGGTGGGACACACAAGATATTCCGACGCTGCGCGCAGCCATCGCGGTCGGTTCGGGGTTTGACGGGACGGACGAATACGATCCCGCGGGGGACGACCACACGAACCTTCCGGCGAAGTCGCCCGAGACGATGGTGATGGATACGGATTCGATACCTGGGCCGAATTCGCGGCCAACGATTCATGTCGATCGCTGGAGCCCGGAGGACAAAGAAGTCTCCGTGAGCGCCCGCGAGCGATTTTTTCTCGGGCTGCGCTTGCTAAATTATCCCGCTTGGCGGGCCGAGGTGAACGGCGTTGCGGTGACGCCGCGCGGCGGTGAGGACTACAGCCAGATGATCGTGCCCGTTCCGGCGGGCGAGTCGCACGTTCGCGTGCGATTTGTGAGGACTTGGGACCGAACGCTCGCCGGCGGCATGAGCTTAGTGACCGCATTTTTCTTCTTGTGGCGCGGCACCCGGCGAAGGCTCGGGAAACCTGAGGGGCTGGCCGCGTAGCGCCCCGCTCCCACCGGCGGAAAGCGCCGCGAGCTCCGTAGGGGTTAGCGGCGATCGACGGTAGGGTGGCGGACGTCCTGGCCTTGGACTATGTAGATTACGTCTTCGGCGATGTTGGTGGCGTGGTCGCCGATGCGTTCGAGATTTTTGGCTACGAGGATTAGCTCGAAGGCGGGAAAGACTACGCTGGAATCGCCCATCATGTAGGTAAGGAGTTCGCGGAAGATTTGGTCGCGGTAGTGGTCGACCTGGTCGTCGGTGGCTAGAACTTTTTGCGCGAGGTCGACGTCGCGGCGGACGACGGCATTGAGGGCGTTGCGAACCATTTCTTCGGCAAGTTCGCTCATGCGCGGGAGGTCGACGTAGGGCTTGACGCGGGGATGGCGAAGAATGCGCGTTGCGGCCTGCGCGATGTTGACGGCCTGATCGCCGATGCGCTCGAGATCGTTGTTGATGCGGGAGACGGCGAGGACAAAGCGGAGGTCGACGGCCATCAGTTGATGGAGCGCGAGTAACTGGAGGACGCGGTCGTCGATTTCGAGCTGGAGTTCGTTGATGGCGTCTTCTTCATCGAGGACGCGGCGGGCGAGCTGTTCGTCGGCTTCGAGAACGGCGTGGACGGCTTGGTGGACGGCCCGTTCGGCGAGACTACCCATCCACAGCAGGCGCTCTTTCAATTCGTTCAGGTCTTTTTCGAAGTGGCGTTCCATGAAAATTTTCCCTCAGTAGTGTACAGCTCCGAGTCCGCAAAAAGCAGGTTCTTCGCTTCGCTCGGAATGTCAAATGAGCGAGACGATGCGTGCCACGGGATCAGCCAAAACGGCCGGTGATGTAGGCCTCCGTACGCGCGTCGGTGGGTTTGGTGAAGAGCTGCGGCGTGGGGCTGAACTCAATGAGCTGTCCGGTCAGAAGGAAGGCTGTGAAATCGCTGATGCGGGCGGCTTGCTGCATGTTGTGGGTGACGGTGACGATGGTGCAGAGATCTTTCAATTGCACGAGGAGCTCTTCGATTTTTGCGGTGCTGATGGGGTCGAGAGCGGAGCAAGGCTCGTCGAGGAGAAGGACTTCGGGCTCAACGGCGAGGGCGCGGGCGATGCAGAGACGCTGCTGCTGGCCGCCGGAGAGTTCGTAGGCGGACTTGTGGAGGTGATCTTTCACTTCGTCCCAGAGGGCAGCGTGGCGAAGGCTTTTCTCGACAGCTTCGGCCATGGGAAGTTTCGAACCATTGATGCGCAGACCGTAAGCGACGTTTTCGAAAATGGATTTCGGGAAAGGATTGGGGCGTTGGAAGACCATGCCAACGCGGCGGCGGAGCAATGTGACGTCTTGATCGAGAATGTTTTTGCCGTCGAGGAGGATCTCGCCTTCGAGACGGGAGTTGCGGACGGTTTCGTGCATGCGGTCTAGCGTGCGCAAAAGAGTAGATTTGCCGCAGCCCGAAGGGCCGATGAGAGCGGTGACTTTGCTGGTGGCGACGCCCAAACTGATGTCGAAAAGGGTCTGCTTGGCGCCGTACCAGAAATTGACTTTGGAGATGGTCATGCGCATCTCCGAAGGTGCCGCAGTTTCGCGGTTCGCGCCGGTTATTACGGGAGGAGTTATGTTTACGGACACTGCCGGCCTCACAGAAGCGTGCATGGATTAAGCCCTCGGAACCGAAATGCCGCGGGCGAGAATGGCCCGAGCGACTATATTAATGACCAGAATCAGACCCAACAGTACAAGCCCCGCAGCCCAAGCCTGGCGATGCCAATCCTCAAACGGCGAGAGGGCGTAGTTATAGATCATGACCGGAAGGGACGCGGTCGGTTCGTTCCAGCCGTTGCTCCAAAAGCGATTGCCCAGTGCCGTGAAAAGAAGCGGCGCGGTTTCGCCAGCAACACGAGCGAAGGCGAGCAGTACGGCGGTGAGAATGCCGCGGTAGGCGGCAGGGACCACGACGGTGGCGATGGTTTTCCATTTGCTGGCGCCCAAAGCCATCGCGCCCTCGCGCAAAGTGCGGGGTACGCCCAGCAGAAACTGTTCCGTGCTGCGCAAGGTGATGGGAATCATCATGACGCCAAGAGCGAAGCCGCCGGCAAAGGTCGAGAAATGTTTGAAGGGCTGAACAGCAACGCTGTAGGCGAAAATGCCGATGACGATGGAGGGCACGCCATTGAGCAAGTCGGCGGCGTAACGGACGACAAAGGCGACTTTGCTACCACTGAATTCGGCAAGGTAGATGGCACCGAAAAAGCCGATGGGGACTCCGAACAGCGTAGCGAGCAGGAGAAGTTTGGCGCTGCCGAGAATGGCATTGGCCATACCGCCGCCGCTTTCACCGACAGGCGCGGGTAGCTTGGTGAAGAAGTCCCAATTGATGGAGGCTCCGCCGTGATAAACGAGATAGCCGAGAATGAAGAAAAGGACGGCGACAGAGACTAGAGCGCAGACACCGGTCATGGTCAGCATGAAATTGCTGACAAATTTGCGCCAGCGCAACCGGGCGTTCATGCGTGCGCCGATCCGCGCTGCGAAGTGACGAGAATGAGCAGGCGAGCGAGGCCATTCAGAATGAAGGTCAGAAGAAAGAGGACGAGGCCGAGCTCGATCAGCGATTGCGTATAGAGGTCGCCGGTGGCTTCCGTAAATTGATTGGCGATGACGGAAGCGATGGAATCACCCGGAGAAAAAAGCGAAGCGGCAATGGCGGGAGTATTGCCGATGACCATGGTGACAGCCATGGTTTCGCCGAGCGCGCGAGCCAAGGCAAGAAAGATGGAACCCATGATGCCCGTGCGGGCAAAGGGCACAACGACTTTCCAGGTAGATTCCCAGCGCGTGGAACCGAGAGCGAGCGCGGCTTCGCGCTGATCGCGAGGAACCGAAAGAAGTATCTCGCGCGAGACAGAGATGATGTAGGGAATGACCATGATGGCCAGGACGATGCCGGCGGTGAGGAAGCCAATGCCAAAAGCGGGGCCTTTAAAAAGGGGAATAAAGCCGAGGGTATTTTTGAGCGCGGGCTGAATCACATCGCGCATGATGGGCACGACAATAAAAATACCCAAGAGGCCGTAGATGACGCTGGGCACGGCGGCTAGCAAGTCGATAAAGAATTCCAAGGCATCGGAAAGACGTGCAGGTGCAAGCTCGGCCAGAAAGATGGCAGCGCCGATGCCGAGCGGCACGGCAATAAAGAGGGCAACGGCGGATGTCACCACGGTGCCGAAGATAAAGGGCAAGGCGCCGAAGTTGTCGAAGTTGGGATCCCAGACCGAAGTGCGAAGGAAGGCAAAACCAAATTTGTGGCGCGGCAAAACGGAACCCTGCCAAAGCTCATAAACGATGAGCAAAGTGATGAGCACTACCGACGCCGCGAACAGCAAGGTAATCAAGCGGGCGATCTCGTCGCCTTCGCGAAGGCGAGCGAGAAAAGAGCGCGAGCCCGCAAAGGGGCCCGCGCTCGGAACCGTTGTACTGGTGGTGGCCATTTCTTCCGAAGTTTATTGGACCTTGTCGAGAGCCTTCAGTTCCATAGAGACCACTTCCTTAGGGAGTTTCGAATATGCCAGAGCCTCGGTTTCGTTTTGGCCATCCGCGAGCATCCACTTAACGAAGCCCTTGATGGCGTCGCGTTTCGAGGCATCTGAGAATTTCGAAGGAATCAGCAGCCAGGTAAAGCTGGAGATGGGGTAAGCGGTCTTGCCGGGGGCATTGGTGATCGAAACACGAAAGTCAGCCGGCATGTCCTTGGCTGCACCCGCGGCGGCGGCAGTCACACTGGAGAGGTCGGCTTTGATGAATTCGCCAGACGAGTTTTTGACTTTTCCGTAGGGCATTTTGTTTTGGATGGCAAAAATTAGTTCGACATAGCCAATGGCGTAAGGCGTTTGTTTGACTAGTCCAGCCACGCCTTCGTTCTTGTTGCCGCCAAGCCCTGTGGGCCAGTTGACAGAGGTGTTTTTGTTGACTTTGTTCTTCCACTCGTCGCTAACCTTCGATAGATAATCCGTCCAGATGTAGGTGGTGCCGCTGCCATCGGAGCGGTGAACCACGACGATATCGTTTCCCGGGAGATTGACGCCTGGATTCGGGCCTGTGAGAACCGGGTCATTCCATTTGGTGACTTTTCCCAGAAAAATGCCCGCGAGGGCTTCCGGACTAAAATTCAACTCCGCAGTAACGCCGGGAATGTTGTAAGTCGGAACAGCCGCGCCGAGAACTGTCGGAAAGTGCAGGACGGGAAAGCCGTGTTTGTCCTGAAAGGATTTCAGTTGGTCGTCGTTCATGGGACCGTCGGAGGCGCCGAAATCGACGGTGCCTTCGGTAATCTGCTTGATGCCGCCGCCAGAGCCGATGGCCTGGTAGTTGATCTGAATGTTGGGATCCTTTTTGTGGTACTCGTCAAACCACTTTGAATAGATGGGCTCGGGAAAGGAAGCGCCCGCCCCGTTGATGGAAAGAGCGGCTCTGGCGACGAAAACAGCGGCCAAGCCGAAAGCGATCAGGAGGATTCCTGCGATTCGTTTCATCCGTCATCTCCCAATGAGAGATTTAATTTGACCTAGATGTAGGAGTCTCCTTCTTCTGTGTTACAGCATTGTTACAATCCCTTCATAGTTTTTTTATTAATCGGAAGTGGAGCGGTGCCTTCGGGCAACATTTGTAGATTCAATAGTTTGTGAATGGAGAGGGGCAAGCAAGGTGGGCCGGTTCAAAAAATAAAGGGCAGCTCGGTGGGGAGCTGCCCTTTTTCCGTCCAGAAGGAGAACGGGAGCACTAAATCTCCCGGTTTAGGGGAGGTAGTAGCGGAAGGAGGTGAACACCATATTGTTGATACCCTTGGGGGAGATGGCCGTACCACCGGCTGGCACACCGCCAGTGCCGGACCAGGCGTCCTTGGCAAGATACGAGTAGGCCAGGCCGAACTGAACGCGACCCTTCGTACCCTGGTAGAACTTGTACCAGAAGCCGAGAGTGCCTTCCTGGATGATGCGGATGTCGCCGGCGCAATTTGAACCAGACGATGGGTTGAAGTCATTCGTGGGCACGCCTTCGGTGGCGCAGCCAGTATTGTTGGCGGCAAAGTTGCCGTAACCGCCGATGCCATTCGTTGTGATTTTGGTGGTGGTGGTGGCCGGAATTGCCGGGTTTGTGCCATTTGCGGGAATCGCGGTGGTCTTGGTGATGGTGACGGAGTCGTAGCCAGAATAGCCCGCGCGCCAAGCGTACTCCAGACCATAGTAGCCGTAGATGTCGAGCTTCGGAGTGGGGTGGAATTCAAGCCTTCCCAGGCCATGAGCCGTACGGATTAGCGCGAGCGTGCCGTCGGGACGGGCCGTGGCGTCGGCGAGTTGTGAGCCGCCATAACGAGCTACGCCGTCACCGGCGAAGGCCTTGACGCCAAAGTCTACCTTCTTGTGGAAGAGCGACCAGAGAGCGCTGGCCCCGAGGCCGCCGCCCGTGGTGCTGCTGTTCGTGGCGCCGAAGCTGCTCACCACCGTTGGCGTTGGGGACGCGCAGTTTCCGGTCAGGACCGTCGGCGTTGCTGGAGGATCGGTATCGTTCGCGTTGGTGCCGACCACGCCGCACGGGAAGATGCGATCGCGGAAGACACTAAGAATGCCAAAGAGTTCGTAGTGACCGAAGCCGGGATCGGCTGCGGCCTTGAAGATCAGGTCCGGTGCCTTGTTGACACTGTAGCCGGTGGAGTCGAAAGCGTTATAGAGACCAGGACCGGAACCAGGAGCATTAAGGAAAAAGTTTCCCGTAGTAGCGGTCGTAGCACCGGAAGTGACGATCGTGGCCGGCGCAGAGGCGTCGTTGATGGTGGTAACGCTGGCGAAACCGCGACCGCCAATGGTAGCCTGCGGACCTTCGACGGAGAAGCCGAGGGCAAACTTGTCACCGAAGTTCTTCACGACGCGGAAACCATACTGACGGGCCCAAGTAAACCCGACGACGTAGTTGGGGTCAATCATCATCGGCAAGTCTTCCTGACGATTGAACATGCCCTTTTTGGTTTCGGTTGCCAAGCTCCACATCTGACCACCGGTGATGATCCAGCCGTTATCGAAGGAGGCTTGGGCGAACGCTTGGCGCTGGCGGAAGACGTAGCTGTTGGTCTGGCGATTGTTGGACGTGGTGCCGGCACCTAGGAAATCGGCCTCGAAGTAGCCACCGACAGATGCAGAACCCACTTTGCCCTGTATGAGCATGCTGAGTCGGCTCTGGCGGCCAGTGAAGGCATTCTCGGTAACGTGCGCGATATTGGCGGCTTCAAAGGGAGTGGCGGTGAATGGAGTGGCGATATCGCCGCCGGTGGCCTTAGTGCGGAAAACCGTTTCCGCCGCAAGGAAGCCGCCGGGTGTGATGCTGACACCCTTGTATCGAATCGTGGTCGGGCCCTCTTCCGGCGGTTTCGAATCGTCGGCTTGCGCCGGCGCCGCGCTCACGGTGGTCTTGAGTTCCTCGTTGCTGGCTTTCAGATCCGCGACCGTGGTGTTCAGCGTGGCTTCGTTGCTCTTCACTTCGGCGGTGGTGTTGACCGCTTCGGTGGCTTTGGTGTTGGCTTCCGCTGCACGCGCGTTGGCCGCGGCGGCCGCGTCACGCGCTTCGTCGATTTGACGATCACGCTTTGCGAGTTCTTCCTTCAACAAAGCGAGTTGTTCTTGCTGAGCCTGCAGAGCCTGACGGAGCTCTTCAATCTCGGCAGCGATCGCCGAGTCCGACTTGTCAGCTTTTGTGGGCGCCTTCGGCTTTGCCGGCGTTGCAGGCTTGGCAGGCTGCGCGTCGGCGTCCTTAGGCGTGTCCTTCGGTGTGTCAGCGAGAGCTGTTCCAACGGTGAGGAACAGCGATAGTGTGAGTGCTGCGATTTTTTTCATTGCCTCTCTCTTTAGAGCAAAATTCGACCGCGTGCCTAGGAAGATACGAACCACCCCGGGCGAAAAGGTAAAGGCCGCTCTTTACAGTTACGTCAACCGAATATGAATATCCCGTAACAATCCGGGAACGATAGACGTAAACCGTTGAAATATAGAAGGTTACGGCAGGAGCGATGGGTCAACAACCACGGAAAAGGATGGTCGTTTGCCGAGTACTGTCGACTTCGGCAAAGATCCATTCATGTGACCCGAGATGGAAGACTTGTCTCATGCCCGCCCCCTCGAAAAACGGCCTTCCGCCCTCAACGTTAGGAAGGGATCTACTTCGGCGCGGAGATGGTAAATGCGAGGACGAGTTGCGTCAAGCGATATTGGTATTTGGCATCGGTGTCGTCGATGTCGGCTTCCGTTTTTTGCAACTCGGCCTGTGTGAATTCAACGATCGAGCCGAGGCCGAGGTTGTAGCGCGCTTGGGCCAGATTGAGGGAGAGGTCAGCCTGCTGCCGGAGTTGCTGAGTGACGGAGAGGCGCTCGAAAGCGCGGCGGGAATCTTGCCAGGCATTGCGCACGTCGCGGGCAATGTTGTTGCGAGAGTCGAGCAAACTCTGACGCTGGACTTCGGTTTGAAGATCGGCGGCCTTGGCGCGGGCATTGTAGAGAAAACCGTTGAAGATAGGAATGTTGATATTGACGCCGACAGCGCCATACCAGTTTGGGACGTGATTGTCGCGGACAGGCGCCTCGCCAACGACACCGAGCGCGTCCACGGTTGGCCGCCAGAGATCGTGCTCAGCGCTGCCGAATTTCTGCGCGGACTCGAGCTGGAATTGCAGAGCTTTGATTTCGGGGCGCTGCTGGAGCGCTTTCTCGATGAGCGGGGCGACGTCGAGATCCGGCTCAGTGATCGGGGCGGACTCCTCGACAAGCTGGAAATTCTGCTCATCGGGATAGCCGAGGATTGCGGAGAGGGCAGCGAGCGAAGTCTGATAATTGTTTTGTGCCTCGAGCAAGAGGAGCTTGCCGCGCGCGAGATCGACGTTAGAGAAACTGAGATCGATCTCCGATTTGAGTTTGGCGTTCGTTAACGCTTGAATTTTGTCGACCAGGGTCTGCCGGGCATGGACGGTTTCTTCCGCCACGGTGACGAGCGCCTTGGTCTCCAGGGAATTGTAAAAAGCCTGATCTACGACGAGGAGAATGTCGGCACGAGTGGCCGCGGCATTTTGGTCCTCGGCCTTGGCTCCGTATTCTGAGCTGGAGAGCAAATTATTGGTGCGGCCGAAGTCGGTTAGAAGCTGGTTGACGGAGACGCCGCCGGCCGCCCGGGGGTAAACGGTAGGGTTGTTGAGAGCACCGGCCGTAATGCGGCCCCCGGGAATCGAATCTACGGCGGTGAGACTGAGGTTTGCAGTTGGCAAGAGTGCGGAGCGAGCTTCGCGGACGTATTGCTGAGCGGCGAGAGCACGCAATTTGCCGATAGTGATTTGCGGATTATTCTTGATGGCGATGGCTTCGGCTTGTTGCAGCGTCAGCGGGGTGCCTGGACCGGCGGATGCCGCATTCGGCGCCGGAGCTGGCGGCGGGGACGCCTGTGCATGAACGGGAAATGGGAGAAGGGCGATCGATAACAGAAAGATAAGAATGGGACGGCTCACGGCTTGGCCTCCTCAACTCTCGTTTCTTTGCCGCCATGCACGACGAGATAAACCGCCGGAACCAGGAACACCGTCACAACCACGGAGACCGCCAGGCCGCCAATGATAGAGCGCGCCAGCGGGGCGTACTGTTCGCTCCCGGCCTCGATGCCAAAGGCCATTGGGAGAAGCCCCAGAAGGGTTGCGAGAGAGGTCATGAGTATCGGCCGCAGGCGGACCTTGCAGGCTTCGACGACGGCAGCGCGCAGCGTCATGCCGCGCTCGTGAAGAATCCCGGAGAACTCGACGATCAAAATGCTGTTCGAAACCACGATGCCAGTCATCATGATGACTCCCATGAGCGACATGATATTGAGCGTGGTATGGGTCAGGAAGAGAGTAAGAACAACGCCCGCCAAGCCGGGAGGGATGGCGGTAAGAATGATGAGAGGATTCACGAAAGAACGGAACTGCGCCATCAGAATGAGATAAACAAGAATGATAGAAAGGATGAGGCCAATCGCAAAACGTTTGAAGGATTCATTCATTCCAACCACCGTGCCCCGAACGGTGACGCGGACATTTTTGCCCGTCTTGAGTTCCGCCACGCGCTTATTCACTTCGTTGTTGACCGCGCTGAGGTCTTCGGTCGCGGGCATCACATAAACATCGACGATGCGGCGAATCTGGTAGTGGTCGACTTCGGTCGGGGTGCTGATCGGGACGATTCTGGCCACGGACTGAAGCGGGGTGTAGTTCGTCGAAGTGTTCGCGCGCAGCGGGATGTTCTTGAAATCGGACATGGTCATGGAATCGATTTTCTTATTGAAGTATTGGACGGTCACCATGTAGTTGTTGCCCGTTTTGGGATCGATCCAGTAACTCGGGGCGATCATGCCGTCGGAAGTGAGCGCGGTGATGACGTTGTCGACGACGCCTTGAGGTGTCAGGCCCAACTGGCTGGTCTGTTCTCGATCGATGTTCAATTCCAAGCCCGGATAGTCGATGTCCTGTGGAATCAAGATGTCGCTTACGTTTTTGGAAGACCTGAGCTGCGATGCGATGTTCCGGGCAATGCCGTATGCCTCGGTCATGTCGTTGTCACTGATTTGAATATCCAGCGGAGCCGGCAGCCCCTGGTTTACGACCGAATCCACGAGGCCTCCCGCCTGAAAATAAAGGCTGAGCTGCGGCATGTCGGCGGCCAGTTTTCTGCGAAGACGTTCCATGTACTCGTAGCTGCCGATCTTGTGCTCTTCCTTCAGGCTCACCTGGACGAAAGCTGTGTGCATCGCGGAATTGCTGGTGTAAATGGCAGAAAGATCGGGTGTGATGCCGATATTGGAAACGATCATGTCCAAATCGTCGGGGGTCACAACCTGGCGGATGTCGGCCTCGACTTGGGCGATGTAGGTGTCCGTGAGTTCGACGCGCGTGCCCGTAGGGGCTTTGACGTCGATAACGAATTGTCCGGGATCGGTACGTGGGAAATACGAGGTACCCACGAAGGGAAACACTAGAGCCAGAACGACCACAATACCGCCTGCGATGATCGCGATGGTACGTTTTGGACGATTGAGCGCCTTCTCCACCGCTTTGTCGTAGTAAAGCAAGAGTTTCAGGAAGAGGGCGTTAAAACGTTGAACAATGCGTGCAAAAAGCGATTTCTTGACGGTCTCTTCGTGGATCTCGTCGTGGCGTATGCGGATGAAAGTCGCGCAATAAAGCGGCACAACCGTCATGGCGAAAATGTAGGATGCAAAAATAGACAGAACGACGCCTAAAGCAAGATCGATGAAGAGATAACGGCTGACGCCGTAGAAAAAAGTGACTGGAAAAAATACGATCGAAGTCGTGGAGGTTGCAGCCAGAACCGCCAAGGCAACTTCCATGCCGCCTTTTTCGGCGGCTTCGTGAGGCGCCGCCCCGTTTTCCATAAAGCGAAAAATGTTTTCAAGCACCACGACGGAATCGTCAATCAGGCGGGAGAATGCCAGCGCGAGTCCGCCGAGAAGCATGGTGTTGATGGAGCCGCCCATGGCATTCATGACGAGCAAGCACATCAGGGCGGAAAGAGGAATGGAGAGCAGGACCGCGAACGTGGCACGCGGGCTGCCCAGAAAAAGAAGAATCATCAGGGCGGTGAGGAAGAGGCCGATGCCGCCCTCTTTGAGCAAGTTCTTGATGGCGATTTTCACGAAGATGGACTGATCGAAAACGACGGCCGTTTTGAGCACATCGGGAATGTCCACGAGGTGCTTGATGGCTTCCTTGATTCCGGCAACGATCGAGATGGTGTTGCTGTTTCCTCCCTGTTTTAGAACCGGGATATAAACAGAGTGCTGGCCGTCAATCCGCACGATGTTCGTTTGAATGGCGCCTGAATCTTCCGCCTTGCCGATGTCCGCCACGAGAACCGATCCGAGGCCTACTGTTTTCAGCGGAAAGCTGTTGATTTCGTTGGCGGCCGCGACCTGGCTGTTGGCATAAATGTTGTAATCCATGTTGCCAATGCGCACGTCGCCGGCAGGAAGGATCAGGTTCGAGTCGTTGATCGCGTGAACAACATCCATGAGGCTCAATTGATGAGCTTCGAGTTTTACGGGGTCGACGAAAACCTGGATTTGACGATAGGTGCCACCGAAAGGCTGCGGTACGGAGGCGCCCTGGACGTTGGCAATCTGATTCCGCACCTGGAACTGGGCTAAGTCCTTGAGGCGCGTTTCGTCGAGCCCCTGCCCTTTCAAGGTGACGAGGCACACCGGCAAGCTCGAAGCGTCAAACTTCAGAACGACCGGCGGCAACGTACCTTGCGGAAGCCGCCGCAAGTCGGCCATGGCCAAATTCGCAATGTTGCTCAGCGCGGCATTGGAATCGGTTCCGGGTTTGAAGTAAATCTTGATGAGGCTGACGCCGGTCAGGGAACGCGACTCGATGTGGTCGATGTTACTTCCCAAGGTGAAGAAGCGTTCGAAGGTATTGGTGATATCCGCTTCGATCTGCTGCGGAGGCATGCCGGAGTAAAACGTGGCCACCACCACGACGGGGATATCGATTTGCGGAAAGAGGTCCACCGGCATGCGCACAACGGTCGTAATCCCCACAACAGCGACGACCAGGCACAGCATGATGATGAAATAGGGATAAGCGAGGGCAAACTTTGGCATTAGCTGTTACCCGCCCCACTCGCTGTCCCCTGGTCGACGACTTTCGGCAGGACTTTTTGTCCCGGCGTAAATTCGCTGAGATTGCCAACGATGACGCGCTCGCCGCCGGCGAGGCCGGACAAGACCTCGATCTGCGTGCTAGTTTCCTGACCCAGCTTGACGGGGCGGACCTGTACGATACTCTGTGAATCGACGACAAAAACAGTGGCCTGATCGCCAGTGCGGTTGACTGCTTCCAAGGGAATCGTGAGCACGTTCGGTTTCTTGTTGTGAACGAAGTAGGTCTCGCAAAACATGCCGGGCATCAGCTTGCCGGCGGAATTCTGAAAATCCACCTCTGTCTCCATAGTGCGGGTCTGTTGGTCCAGGGAATCCGCAAAGCGCGAAACTCTTCCTTCATAGTCTTGATCGAGGGCCTGTACGTGCACCTTGATCGATCCGCCGACGTGGATTTGAGGGGCAACAGACTCGGGAATCTGCAGAACGAGCCGCAACACGGAAATCTGCGCAAGCCGCACCACAGCTATGGATTGCGTACTTGTCGATGTGCCTGCGGCAATAAGAGATCCCGTGTCCGCGTACCGAACGGTGATCACCCCCGCGAAGGGTGCCGTGATGTGCGTATAGTCAGAGAGCGCGGTGTACTGTTTCTGAGTGGCTTGCGCCACCTCGAGCTGCTGCTTGGCCGCCGACAACGCCGCCTCGGCGCTGGCGACCTGAGCTCCTGCTTCTAGATCCTTGGCTTCGGAGTCATCCAGTTCCTGTTGCGCTACGAGACCCTGTTGCGTGTCAGCGGCCTGCTTGAGGCGCGTGTAGGCGGCATGAGCGGCAGCGTAAGCCGACTGCGCGCGGCTTACGTCTCCCTGGGCCCGTCGAATTTGTTCTTGAGCGGCCCGAGCCGCAGCATCCGTGCCAGCGAGCTGAGCAGCGAGTTCCGGCACTTCAAGAATGGCGAGCGTCTGGCCCTCTTTGACGTGGTCACCAACATCGACATAAATCGCCTTGATATAACCCGCCACTTTGGCGTGCACATCGATATCTTGAAACGGCTTAAAGGCGCCGGAGACGGTGAGTGTGTCGCCTAAGTCGCGCCGCTCGACGATGGAAACGGCCGCAGTCGCAGCCACCGGATGGCTGCGATCATCGGCTTCCGTGCGCGTGCGCCCAAGCCAATGCCAAGCCAATAATAAAGATCCGACAACAAGAATGATCAGAACAAGGAACAGCTTTTTTTTCGTCATGCGTTTATCACCGGCAGGATGGTCGAACCGGCCAGATATGGCTGGATCCGGCATCAGACACCCGCAAAAATGAAAAAAAGGGGCCCAAATAATTGACTCTCGCCAACCCAAGGAAGTTGCGAGAATATTCTGGAGATTAAACGGGAAACCTAGCTAAAACGGTGGCGGCGGCCGGAACCACAGGCTCGCGCACCAGTACTGCTGTGGGTTCAAAACGACTTTAGAGCAGGTGATACGCGGCTGGCGCCAATTGGCTTCGAATGGTCCGAGGTCCGTCCAGGACGGAGAGGCTTCTGCCGTGAAATCGTTTTGAGCAGCACTCACCGGCGTAAAGTGCTGAAGTTCGGAGGAGGCTATCGTCGCCCGGTAGCTCGGCAGATGAGACACGTTTACTCCACCGGCCCGCGCCGGTGCGGTCAGGTACGGATTGTGGAGAAGCAGCACAATCAACGCAAAGCACGCACCCCGGAACCATCCAGGAAGCGTTCGCGCACGAGAGGCTGGAGTAGTCTTTCGGCCCATCTCTACCTTTGACAATAGTAGGACTGCACGCGGGGGTCAAGAAGATGCCTACAGAAAAGTGTCAAATCGAGGGAGGGGAGAAGGGGATCGGAGCCAGGGGTGCGCCGATCCCCGTGGTAGGTTGTTGGAACGAAGTTCAAACTCGCTGAGTATCGCAGCCCGGGGTCACTTCTGAATGAAGGGCTTGTGAATTCTCAATGACCTCTTCACCGGCGGCTGGGCTCTGCTCTCGGCCGCCGGTGCCCATGGTGAGCCCACGGCCGTGGCGTACATCAAGGCCGCGGACCCAGAAAATGATGTCCTCGGCAATGTTGGTGGCATGGTCGGCGATGCGTTCAAGATGTCTGGTGGCGAGAATGAATTGCATTCCCGGGCTGACCAAAGCGGCTTGCTGCGTCATGCTTTGCATGAGTTGGTCGAAGATACGATCGCGGTATTGATCGACGACGTCGTCGCTCTGAAGGACTTGGCCTGCCATTTCGACGTTGCGGAAGATCAGGGCGCCGAGGCTCTTGCTGACCATGGCGCGGACCGCCGATGTCATGGGAGCGAGCTCTTCCGGCAACTGCGCGCCCGGCATTTCGCGGAGCGAGATGACGCACTCGGCTAGATTCACGGCCAGGTCGCCGATGCGTTCGAGATCATTCGTTATTTTGAGAGCCGCGACGATAAGGCGCACTTCGTCATCCGAGAACGAGCCCCGCCGGAGAAGCCGGATGGCGTGTTCATCGATGACAATTTCCATTTCGTTAATGCGGGGTTCGAGCAGAAAGACTTCGCCGGGAAGAGCCCAGGTCCGCGAATCGCTGACGCCGACGATGGCATCCAGCCCGCGGTTCATCGCGCCTTCTACAGTGCGGGCCATCGAAACCAGATAGTTGACCAGAGTTTCGTAGAGGATCGCTTCGGTCTGCCCAGCGGGACTTTCCATGATTCCCCTTCCGGAGTGGAGCGCTTGGAGTTACACCCCTACTCGTAGTCGGTAGTCTGCCTGAAAGAGGGTTACGGCTTGTTCACAATGAGATGAATGTGCGGATAAATCCTTTGGATCGAGCCGGCGGGGGAGTGAGAAAGGAGCCGGTTCCGAGCCGGGCACGGTGCGCCAGAAACTGACGGCCAGGAAGGCTATGGGCCGCCACCGTTGCCCCGCCCGCCCGAGCTGTTGGCAGTGGAACGCGGAGCTGGGGGTTCGGGGTCGAACAGCGGCACGGAAAAATGGAATTGAGAGCCCTGACCTACTTCACTTTCCACCCAGAGGCGACCGCCATGTACCTCGACAAGATGCTTGGCGATGGCCAGGCCCAGGCCTGTGCCGCCCGCCTCGCGGGAGCGCGCCACGTCGACACGGTAAAAGCGCTCAAAGATTCGCGGCTGGTCGGCTTGCGGGATGCCGATACCCGTGTCCGAGACGGTGAGAACAACCTCATCTCCTCCGCTTTCCGCGCTGAGCATGATTTGTCCGCCCGGAAGGGTGTACTGAATGGCGTTGTCCAAAAGATTTTGCAGAACTTCGGCGAGACGCCGGCGGTCGCCGGCGATATCCGGCAGGCGCTGCGGTGCGTTCACCGAAATTCGCAGGTCTTTTTCCGCGGCGCGGCGCTGGGCCGTTTCGAGGCAGCTTTCGATCAATTGCGAGACGCTGAGCCGGCGAATCTCGAGCTCGAGGCGCTCGGCGTCCATCTTGGAAAGCACGAGGAGGTCTTCTGTCAGGCGAGCAAGGCGGCGGGAATGCTCGAGAATGATCTCAAGGAAGCGCGTCCGGTTCTGCGGATCGTCAATGGCGCCGGCGAGAAGCGTTTCCGAGAAGCCTTGAATCGCGGTGAGGGGAGTCCTGAATTCGTGAGAGACGTTGGCGACAAAATCGCGGCGCACCCGCTCAAGCTTTCGCAGCTCGGTGATGTCGTGAAGCACGACGACGGCGCCGATAGTGTCTCCCGCGCGGACGGAAGCAACCGTGATTGCAAAATGGTGCTGGCGGAGCGTGCCGGTCACGATTTCCGATTGGACGCGCGGTTCGCCACCCAGAACTTGACGGACGGCTTCGAGCAGTTCGGTCTGCCGCACGACTTCGACAAGCGCGCTGCCGGCAGTCGGGGGCACATCCAGGCCGAGAATTTCCGCAAACCCGGGATTGGCAAACACCAGCCGCTCTGAACCGTTTACCACGGCCACGCCTTCCACCATGCTTCCGAGAATCGCCGAGGAAAGGTTGCGTTCTTCCGTCAGCGTTTGGATAGTGCGGTCCAAACGAGCCGCCGTACGGTTGAGCGAAATGCCGAGTGCATCCAGAGCATCACCAGAGTCATCGCGGGGCTGCGGACGGAAATCGCCCTCGGCGACGCGCCGGGAAAACTCCTTCAGGCGCTCAACGCGGCCCGTAAAGCTGCGAGAGAACAACATGGAAATCGCACCCGCAATCAGCAGAATGAAAAATGACGCGAGCCATAGTCTGCGACGGAAGGAGCTAAGAACTTCATCGACGGCCTCGAGCGGAAGGGCGAAACGCAGGACCGTCGAAGGTCCCGCGAACGTGTTTTGGCGCACGGCATAATAAAGGAGATCGCGATTGATGGTGACGCTGTGGCGAATGGAGCGTCCGTCGCCCTTCGCCAGTGCTTCCATGATCTCGGGGCGGTTGGAGTGATTTTCCATGGTTTGCGGATCGGATTCTGAATCAGCAAGCACGCGGCCATCGGCGGCGATGACCGTAATGCGAGCGCCGCTGGCGGCCATTTGCGTGACCCAATCGCGCAGGGGGGCGAGGTCTTCCGGTTGTCCTGGAGAAGCCGCCGTCCAATGCGGAGGACGCACTTGGGCGATGCGGGCGATGGCGGTGAGCTGTTCGAAACCGATGCGCTCGTAGTCGTTGCGGAAGGAGCGTTCCGCAAAGAAATCCACGGAAAGCAGAACGCTCACCAGCAGCGCAAGAAATGCCAATGCGAATTTCCAGAATAGATTAAGCCGCACGAGTTTCGAACAAGTACCCCGCGCCGCGCACGGTCTTCAGATGTATGGGATTCTCCGGATCGCTTTCGATTTTTTCACGCAAGCGGCGGACGTACACGTCCACGCTGCGTGGGGTGACAAAACGATCCGTTCCCCACACGGCATCGAGCAACTGATCCCGCGTGAAGACCCGGTTGGGCCGCGAAGCAAGGTAATAGAGTAGCCGGAATTCAAGCGTACTAAGCGGAACAGGCTTTCCAGTATGGCTTACGCGGTAAGATGCCGGGTCGATGGCCAGCTTGCCGATCTCGATGATGCGCGGCGAATCAGCGGGCGGCTCCGCGCGGCGGAGCAGCGCTTTCACGCGCGCAAGCAATTCGCGCGGGCTGAAGGGCTTCGTCACGTAATCGTCGGCGCCCATTTCAAGGCCCACCACGCGGTCGGCTTCATCGCCGCGCGCCGTGAGCATGAGAATCGGCAGACGATTGAGTGAATCGTCCCGGCGAACTTCCCGGCAAATATCCAGTCCGGAGAGTTTCGGGAGCATGAGATCGAGAAGCAACAAATCGGGTGGCGTCTTCTTGAGCGTGTTCAGGCCGGTGCTGCCGTCAAAAGCTGCACTGACCTGAAAGCCTTCGTTGGCGAGGTTGTAGCGAACCAGTTCGACGATGTCCTTGTCGTCCTCGATGATTAAAACGCGTTTCATAAGGTTGGCACGTTCCGCTCGCCGGCTTGGTGAAAGCTTACCGTACGCCGGAGAAATACGATAGGAGATGGAAGGATTCGGGTCACTGTGAAATTGGCGTAACACGACTTATTCTCGCAGCGTCCGTGTAACGCGACGATAACATCAATGTGAATGAAGTGTTAACGCTGTAAGAAAAGCTTAACTTCCGCTGGCGGTCGTGAAAGCCAGGGCCAGCAGCGTTTTTTGCTCTAGTTCGTGTGCTTTGGCCGAGCCGGTCGCGGGGCTGGCGCTGGCCGAACGCTTGACCGAGCGCACCTGAAGCCCCCTGGCCTGTGCCAGCCGTTCGAGTCGCGGCAGGATATAGAAGAGCGCTCCCATGTTGGCGGGCTCTTCCTGCACCCAGACGATTTCGCGAGCGTTGGGATGTTCGGCCAGGGCGGCGGAAATTTCCGTCCTCGGCAGCGGATAAAGCTGGTCGAGGAAAAAGATGGCGGTGCTGGTGTCCTTCCGGCGGCGGCGCTCCCCGCGAAGTTCATGGCCTAGCTTTCCACTGGCGATCAGGATGCGTTTGGCGTCCTGCACCTCATGATCCGGCACGAGGGGTAGAAAACGCGGCCGCGTGAAGTCCTCGATATTCGAACTGGCGTCCGGATGCCGCAGCATGCTCTTTGGCGTGAAGACGATCAGCGGCTTGCGCCACACGCGCAGGGCCTGGCGCCGCAGCATGTGGAAATACTGTGCGGCTGTGGAAGGCTGGCAAATTTGCAGGTTGTCTTCCGCGGCGAGTTGCATATAGCGCTCGATGCGCGCACTGGAATGTTCGGGACCCTGGCCTTCGTAGCCGTGGGGCAACAGGAGCACGAGCCCGCTCGGCAGATTCCACTTGTCTTCGGTGGCGCTCAGGAACTGGTCGATGATCACCTGCGCGCCATTGGCAAAATCCCCGAACTGCGCTTCCCACAGCACCAGCGCTTCCGGATAGTCGCGGCTGAAGCCGTATTCAAATCCCACGCAAGCCGCTTCGGAAAGCGAAGAGTTGTAGATTTCGCAGAAAGCCTGCTGCCGGGAGAGATGCGAGAGCGTCAAGTAGTTGTGCTCGGTTTCGGTATCGATCAGGACGGCGTGCCGCTGATTGAAGGTGCCGCGCTGGGTGTCCTGCCCGGTGAGGCGGACCGGATTGCCTTCGAGCACCAGAGAACCCAGAGCTAGCGCTTCCGCGAAACCGTAATCGATGGCGCGTTTTCCGTGGCCCATCTCATTGCGCTGTTCGAGAAGCTTGGCAATTTTGGGATGGATGTGAAAACCGGCGGGCACGCGCACAAGCCCGTCGGTGAGTCCTTCAAGTTTTTCTTGCGTCAACCCCGTATCAACTTCATACGCAGGGTTGTATTTCCCGTGCGTGTACGGAGACCAATACTCCGGCAGCTTGCGCAGATGAGGGATCTTGGTGAGCTGCCCCGCTTTCTGCTGCTCCAATTCGTATTCCTTTTTCACGCCTTCAACGATTAACGAGGCGTCGATGCCAGTCTTCTCCGCGTAGATCTTCCAGAGGGGCGCGTGGTTCCGGATGCGCTCGTAGAGAAGGGGCTGCGTTATGGTGGGATCGTCGACTTCGCTATGGCCATGGCGACGATAGCCGATGATGTCCACGACAACGTCGCTACCGAATGTTGCGCGGTACTCCGCTGCAAGTTTGCCGATGCGCACGACCGCGTCGGGATCTTCCGCGTTGACGTGGAATATCGGCACACTTTGGCGCTTGGCGATGTCCGCAGCAAAGCGGGACGAATGCTCTTGAGCGGGTTGCGTGGTAAATCCGATCAAATTGTTGACGACGATATGCACCGTGCCGCCGACGGTGTACGCCTTTAAATCGGCAAGATTGAGCGTTTCCGCCAAGATGCCTTGACCGGCGAACGCCGCGTCACCGTGCATAACAATGGGCCAGACTTTGTTGAGCGTTTCGCGCGAGCGGTCAATGATGGGACCGTCGACCCCGCGGCGCGTCTGCTTGGCGCGGGCGCGTCCCATGGCCACCGGATCGACCGCTTCGAGGTGACTGGGATTCGAGACGAGGTGCATGTTGATGGCCTTGCCAGCCGTGGTCGTATAGGTTCCCGTCGCGCCGACGTGATATTTCACGTCGCCCGCACCGAGCACACTGCGCGGGTCCACGTCTTCAAATCCCGACACCACTTCGTGCGGCGCTTTGCAGGCGGCATGGACCATTACATTCAGTCGGCCGCGATGGCTCATGGCCATCACGCAATCCACTGCCCCAAAATCGCCAGCTGTGTCCAGTATCGAATCTAGCAGCGGGATCAGCGACGTAACGCCTTCTAGCGAAAATCGCTTCGTGCCCAAATACCGTGCCTGAAGGACCTGCTCGAAAAGGTCGGCGCGCACCAGCCGTTCGAGAATTTTCTTCTGATCGACTTCCAGCTCGGGACCTTCGATGCGCTCCGCGATCCAGCGCCGCCTTTCTGGCTCGGGCAGGTGCATGAATTCCACGCCGATGTTGCCGCAGTAGATGCGGCGCGCTTCTTCGGCAGCTCCGCCTGTCGATTCGAGGTCGGCAAGCTTTTCGGGCCGGAAGACGCCTAGCGGATCGAGCGTAGCTTCGTAGTAGCCCCAGCGGCGAAACGCATCAAAAATGCGCTCACGCTGCTCGCCATTCGCAGCAACTTTTTTCGAGCCCTTGGCTGGTTTTGCGGGGCCTTCCAACGCCGTGATTGTAGGGTCGGCCATAAACTCATCTAAGACAACACTCTATTTTGCCACAGAATCAAAACGGAGGCCTCCGGGCGTGCTGCCGGGGTAGAGGGTCAGTTTCCGATTACGCGAATTAATCAGAGTTGACAAGCTCGCTTCCTACCACTTGAGGACCGCAGCGAGGGTATGATGCTCTGATGGTCAAACGTATCCGGTCCTTGGCGTTCGTCGTCTTAGTAACGTGGGCCCTCCTGCTCCCTTCCCGAGTACTGTCGCAGTCGCCGGTGGCGGTGCAATACACGGAGGGCGTGGAACGCGGGTTCCTTGTGCTACGCACGCTCGAAGGCAACATCCTCGCCGAGGGTGATGTAACGCAGTTCGCCCGTGGCGATCGCGTGACTAGCCACACGGTTCTTCGCTTCAAGGACGGCTCGATAAATGAAGAAACCGTCGTCTTTTCTCAGCGTCATATTTTCCGGCTCGTAAGCGATCACCAGGTCCAAAAGGGCCCCGCATTCAAACAACCGATGGATGTCTCGGTGGACGGCCTAACGGGCCAGGTCACGGTCCGCTATACGGACAACGACGGCAAAGAGAAGACCGTGACCGACCGGCTCAAACTTCCGCCCAACGTCTCCAACGGCATGATTCTTACGCTGCTGAAGAACATCCGGCCCGACGTTCCGCTGACGACACTTTCAATGGTGGCAGCCACGCCAAAACCCCGGCTCGTGAAACTCTTGATCTCTCCCGAAGGCGAGGAGTCGGTCTCGGCCGGAGGCCTCTCCCACAAAGCTACGCGTTATGTCGTAAGGGTCGATATCGGAGGCGTCGCCGGAGTGGTGGCGCCGCTTGTCGGCAAGCAGCCCCAGGACACCCACATCTGGATTATCGGCGGCGATGCCCCGTCCTTCGCCAAATCAGAGGGTCCGCTGTATGGCAGTGGGCCCATCTGGCGGATGGAATTGACCAGTCCGGACTGGCACGATCATTAAGCTTTTCCGGTCGTGCTTGCCGGGCACAGTTTGGAGCATCGGAGTCGACGCCATGGACCAGTCACGCGCTGTAAAGAGCTTCCTCTCGGAACGAGTTTGCGTTCTGCGCGGGGATAAGCCGCACCTGTTGTGTCGGAAACGATGCAATCTTTTTTGAGTCACGAGACGAGCTTGGAGCGGATCCTGTCCGTGTTCTTCGAAGCGGGCGACCTGCGTTTGTTCCTTGAGAAGGTTCACATTTGCATGTATCCGCGCCTTCTCAGAGAGACGCCACCTGAGATTCGAGGGTACGCGCAATCTCTTCGGGCGGCGTGTCGCGAGGAAACTGGATCGGCGCGCCGATATGCACAGTGATTTCGCCGAAACGGGCAAGGCGGCGATGTTCGCGCTTCATTTGCCATACGCCGTCGAGGCGCACGGGAATGATGGGAAGGCGCAGGTTCTCTATAAGCACGCCGATGCCGCTTTGGAAAGCCGCCATGCGGCCGTTTTCGGAATTGTTGACCTCGCCTTCAGGGAAAACGAGGATGCTGTAGCCGCGGTCGGCGGATTCGCCGGCAAAACGGAAGCTTTCGCGAAATCCGGAATGTTGCGGCAGCGGGAAGACATTGAAGAGCGCCGTGGCAAGCCAATAGCCCGAATAATAGGCCCAGCGTTTCAGAAAGAACCAATCGCGCGGCGGCTGCCGCATCCCTTGGAGCGACTCACCACCCATGGCCGTGGCAAGGCGATGGCGAAAGCGGCGCGGAAGCGCCGCGAGAATCAGGCCAATGTCGGCGCGGCGGGTGATGTGATTCGAAACCATGAGTACAGGCCCTCGGACGCCGCGAAGATTCTCCCGGCCAATGATTTTGGGATGCCCGAGTATTTGCGTGGCTGGCCAGACTAAGGCGTAATAAACGGCCAGACGCAGCCAGCGCACAGGCCGGCGTTGCGTCCATCGCGGATAGGCGTATTCCGTGCGGTGCGACGCTGGTTGCTGCAAAAGCCGCTCGACATCCGCGACCGTTCTCGCCTCGGCAAAAGATGTTTCATTCAGTTCGACCTGAAAGCGCTCTTCGAGCGCGCTCATCAGCTCCACGCGATCGAGCGAAGTGAGACCCAGGTCCTTCTCTAATTTTTCTGAATCTCCTTTTGCCGCCGAGAACTTCCTTAGCAGATCATCCAGCGTGCCCGCGCGGGCGTTCACCACTGACAGGTCCACATTTGCCGGGGACGCGCCGTTGACCTGCTGTGCCGCTCGCGCCGCGATAAGGCTCAGCCGAGGCTTGCCGGTCGGCGTTCGTGGAAAATCTGGCTCCCCCCAGACAAGCCACCTGTGCACTCGCTGGTATTCGGCGAGCGAAGCGTTGGCGTTTTCGATTGCTTCGCGCACAGCCTGTTTCGTAGTCTCGGTGCCATTGCCCATCAGCATCACGGCGAAGGGCTCCGCGTTACCGCCGCATGGACCCGCAATGACAACGCAATCGCGCACGCCGGGCTGTTTACATAGCGCCGCCTCCACGTCCTCGGGATAAACGTTCAGTCCGGCCGGCGTGACGATGACATTTTTTTTGCGCCCCTTGAATCGAAGATTCCCATCGGCATCGACTTCGCCAATATCTCCTGTTCGCAACCAGTTTTCTTTGTCGCGGACACCTTGCCGCAGCCTTCCGCCCTCCCAGTAGCCACTCGCGACGTTGTCGCCGCGTACGAGAATCTCGCCGTCTTCCGCCAGCCGAAATTCACGCCCAGGCAGAACTTTCCCAATCGAGCCCTGCGTGGCGCGAAAGGGATGATTCAAGCTGATGAGCGAAGCCGTCTCCGTCATGCCGTAGCCTTGCACCACCGCGTAGCCCACGCGCTTGAAAAATTCCTCGGTTTCGCCCGAGAGTGCCGCGCCGCCGGAAATAAACGCCCAGAATTTCCATCCGAATCGCCGGTGGATTCGGCGGAAGCGCCACGCACGGCGCAAGAACTTCTCACCGTTTGCCGCGTCGAATGTTTTCTTCAGCCATCCGCCCCGACCACGCGCGTCAAAATCGCGCTCGATTCCTGCGTGCAGAGCATCGAGCATGCGCGGCACCGCAATGAGCGCCGTCGCGCGCTCGCGCTTCACGGTGCGAATAATCTCCGAAGGATTCGCTGATAGCTCGAAAATTACTGTCGCGCCGAGCAGCGGCGGCACAAACAGCGCCATAAACTGCCCAAACACATGGCTGAGCGGCACCAGGGTGACGAAACGCAGCGGATGAAACCATCGCTCATACTTTCGATAGGGATCGATTCCGCGTTCGAGCGGTTCGAGATTTGCCAGAAAATTGCCATGGGTCAGAACGACACCGCGCGGCTCCGCTGTCGTGCCCGAAGTGAAAAGAATTTGCGCGATGTGGTTTCGCGTGATTGCCTCCTCCGCGAGGCTCTCATGGGAAACCGGGCTGACTTGCCCCGCTGTGTCGGGAAAATCCTCCAGTACAAGCCTCGGGATGGCGGGATCGAGTGTGGGCTTTTCCCGCGAAGCAACAATCAATTTGACGTCTGCATCACGGGCCACTCGTCCGGCAAAATCAGGCGCCGCGCCGTCATCCATGGGCACCGCCACCGCCCCACGCAGCAAGCAGCCCCAAAAGGCCGCCGTCCATTCGGGGGTGTTTGGTCCCCAGAGCAGGACGCGATCGCCCGTCTGAACGCTGCGCTTTTTTAACTCCAAAGCGCACGCGAAGGCAGTTCCGGCGAGCTTGTGGTATGTCCACGCCTCGCGCCGATACCCTCGCCGCCCGACGAACGCTAGGTCGCTGCCATAGCGCTCGAACTCGCTGAACAGAGATAGAAGATTGTCTCGGGACATGCTCCCAGTATTCTCATGCCTTTCGGGGATGGCTCGATTCTACGCCTCGAGGGAGCGGACAAGTCCCCGCTCTTTGAACCAAAGGTGCACGTCTCATGCCACGAAGGAACGTTACCTTGCATCTGATGAAAAGCACGCAAGCAGAACTTGCAGCCTTTCGGGTACAATAGTTCTCGTGGGGGAGCGAACTGTACCCCCATCTAATTCGCTCGTAAGCAGGATAAATGCCGGTACCTATTTCACAGATGTGGACGGTAGCGACGTACGTCCTCAAGCAAAAAATCGCAGGGCGCAAGCGCTATCCGTTTGTGCTCATGCTCGAGCCGCTTTTTCGCTGCAATTTGGCCTGCGCCGGCTGCGGCAAGATTCAGTATCCCGCGCATATTTTGAAGAAGGAATTGAGCCCCGAAGAATGCTTCAAAGCCGTGGACGAGTGCGGCACGCCGATGGTTTCGATCCCCGGCGGCGAACCGCTGATGCATCCGGAGATCGACAAAATCGTTGAAGGCCTGGTCGCGCGCAAGAAGTACATCTATTTGTGCACCAACGCGCTGCTCCTGAAGGAAAAGCTGGATCTCTTCAAGCCGAGCAAATATTTGACGTTTTCGGTTCACATGGACGGCCAGCGCGAACATCATGATTTCTCGGTCTGCCGTGAAGGCGGATATGATCTGGCGGTCGATGGCATCAAAGAAGCGCTGAAGCGCGGCTTCCGCGTGACGACCAACACGACTCTGTTCGACGGTGCCGATCCGAACAGCGTTCGCCAGTTTTTCGACGAAATGATGGCGCTAGGTGTGGAAGGCATGATGCTTTCTCCGGGCTATTCCTACGATAAGGCTCCGGATCAAAAGCACTTCCTCGGCCGTGCGCGCACGCGCCGCACGTTCCGCGCCATCCTTTCCAACCGCAAAAAGAACTGGCAGTTCAACCAGTCACCGCTTTTTCTCGAATTCTTGATGGGCAAAAAACAATACGCCTGCACACCATGGGGCATGCCCACCTACAACGTCTTTGGCTGGCAAAAGCCCTGCTACTTGCTCCAGGACGGCTACGCCGACTCGTTCCAGGAATTACTGGAAACGACGGAATGGCAGAATTACGGCACCGAATCCGGAAATCCGAAATGCGCCAACTGTATGGTTCACAGCGGCTATGAAGCATCGGCAGTTGACCATACCTTCAGCGGTCTCCGCGGCCTTTTCGCCACGATAAAAGCCACGTTCGCTGGAAGATACGCTGATCCCGATGCGCTAGCGCTGTTGAACGAGCCTGCAAAACCTGTTCATTCCTACAATCCGCTCGTTCAAATCGATAAAGGCAACTCGCAGCTCGAACGGACGCGCGCGTGACCGGTCCCCGACACGCCGACCACCCAAGCCATACAGAGGATGCGCCGCTCCATCCTGACAACCTCGAAGTCGCCCCTGGAACCATTCATGAATCTGTTCAAGGTTGGATTCCTGAGCTCGCCACCGAGGAAGAATTGCGCGAAGCTCTGGAAAAGGCCTTCGACTATCGCGGCGATGTGACGCTAACCACCAAGGATGGCAAGAAGTTAGAAGGGTACATTTTCGATCGTGTCTCCGGTCCCACGCTGGCCGCTTCCTTCGTGCGTGTTTTGCCGAAAGATTCCAATCAAAGACAGAAGATCGCATACGGCGATATTGCCGCGCTCGCTTTCACGGGCCGCGATCCCGCTGCGGGAAAAAGCTGGGAAGCGTGGGTTCAGAAGTATTGGGAAAAGAAGGCGTCCGGCGAGAGCGGTTTGAACCTAGAACCCGAGTCTCTCGAATAACCAGAATCCGCCCCTTTCGTCTCGCTTCCGCGCCCACAGCTCCCCAGTAAACCAATACCTGTCAATAAGTTAGCCAATAAAACGCGGCAACAGAGTACCAGTCTGCGGCGTGGACAAATGGCCCATTTCGTGGTACCATTTGTGTAGCGTTTGTTGCTCTTGTATTACCTTTTGACTCGTTCGAGGGGGCTGCAAGGACAATCTTTGCGGCCTTTTTTTGCGGGCTGGAGGCTGTCACGGGGCTTGGGAGAACGCGGGTGTTGGCTCGCCCGTAGCTAACCAGGATACGGACCAGGAGAAACAAAGCAATTTCAATGTCGCAGACCCAGCCAAATCGGGGAAGCGCATGCGAGGTAGTAGCGGTGAAGGAACAAGGAACAGTTAAGTGGTTCAATGCTTCGAAGGGCTATGGTTTTATCCAGCGCCAAACCGGTGAAGATGTTTTCGTACATTTCTCGGCGATCATGATGGACGGATACAAATCGCTCAACGAAGGTCAAGCAGTGGAATTTGAAGTAAAAAAAGGCCCCAAAGGCCTTCAGGCAGAGAACGTTACCGGCCTCTAGCCTGTGCATTTGGGTGCCCCTGATTTACTCGGGGGCACCGCACCTCAAGAGATTCGAGTCGGGGATTAACGACCTAAAGAGTTTTCAAGGAGGACGATGTGCAAGTGATGGCAGAAGGACAGACAGTCAAGCACGAAACCTACGGCTTGGGAATTGTTACCGCTTCCGATCAGGAGCGCACCGCGATTGATTTCGACGATCACGGCCCCAAGTTGTTCGTTACCAGCATCATGGTAGCCGAGCTTATCGGCGAAGCTCCTGCGACCCCGCCCAAGACCAAGCGCCGCCGCAAGGCTTCGACCGCAGCGAAAGCCGCCAAGAAAGCCGCTGCTGCTACCGCCGCCGCTGCCGCAGGCCGTTCGTAATTCCTTTCTCTCTCCGTCTCTAGAAGTCTCGACTTCCCCTTTGCCAATCCGGCGAAGGGGTGTATCCAAAAATTCCGTTTATGCCGCCGGTCCTACTTGTGCGCGGATTCTGTTTGCTCGAAAGCGTGATAGGAGGAACGCACCAGCGGTCCGGCTTCGACGTGTTTGAAGCCCATGGCTTCGCCAAGGATTTTGAACTCGGCGAATTCGTCGGGGTGAACATATCGAACGATTGGCAGATGTTCCCGGCTCGGCTGGAGATACTGGCCGAGGGTAAGGATGTCCGTGCCTTCGGCGGCTAGATCCTCGAGCGTGGCAAGGACTTCGCTCTTTTCTTCGCCGAGGCCCAGCATGAGTCCGGTCTTGGTAGGCACATCGGGATGCGTCTGCTTTGCGCGCCGCAACAATTCGAGCGATCGCTCGTAGACCGCACCTTTGCGTACTTGGCGGTAAAGACGCGGCACGGTTTCGGTGTTGTGATTCAGAACGTCAGGGCGCGTCGCGAGGACCACCTTTAAGGCGTTCCAGTCTCCGCGAAAGTCGGGGATGAGTACTTCCACTTTGCAACCCGGCACGCGGCGGCGAATTTCTTCAATGGTGCGCGCAAAAATATGAGCACCGCCATCCGGCTGGTCGTCGCGATTGACGCTCGTGACGACGGCGTAGCGCAAACCCATTCGGGCTACGGCTTCGGCGACGCGCTGCGGCTCGTTTTCATCCGGCGGGCCCGCCGGTTTGCCGCTTGGCACGGCGCAGAATCCGCAGGCGCGCGTGCAAATGTCCCCTAGAATCATGAAGGTAGCCGTGCCGTGATCCCAGCATTCGCCCATGTTGGGACAGCGCGCGCTCTCGCAAACGGTGTGCAGGTCGAGCGTGCGCATGATGCGCTTGAGGTCCTGGTAGCGCTCGCCACCAAAAAATCTTACGCGCAGCCAATCCGGGCGCGGATGAGCCCCCGGCGCGGGCACCGGCATTTGAGGCATACGCGAGATGATATTGAAGGGCGAGGCCATAGGGTTACTGCTCGAACTTGCTATTTTACCTCTTTTCGAGGTGGTGCTCAATGTCCCGAGGTAGCTCGATTTTCACCGCCATGCTGGTTCCGCCGAACGAAGACGCCTTCGAGGATTCACGACTCCCATCAAGAGCACTCGTTTTAGGGTCAACCTGCATGGCAGGAAGGCCGCGCGGGTGGAGCACGCGCTACAAAGACACTATTTGATTTTGGCGATGCGGCCGTCGGCGCTGGTGGGGAACTTCTGAAATTGCAGAGCGTCATGGCCGGGCACTACGCGATCCGCCGATCCTGCAAGTTCGATCATTCGCGACTGCGCGGCGATGTTTGCTGCATGGTCAGCGTCACTGAACGTCGCGCTGGCCAAGTGAGACGACAGGTTGAGATAGAGATAGCAATTGTCCGAAGCGAGGACGAACGGCGGATTGCCCTCTACGCGGAGATACTGCGAAGCATATGTGTGCCGTGAGCCTGTATACGCGCGAATGCCGGGGAAGATCTCGACGTTGTCGCCATCGACCAATCGCAAGCGCCCCTCCGTATTCAATTGCAATAGTTGCTTCACGTCTTCGGGGTCGATACCGCCATGATTGCCGCCCGACTGCCACGCTTCCATGGTGTAGTAGCGATACTCCGCCTTCTGAATCCATACGTTTGCTTTCGGGAAAAGATCGATACCGCCCATGTGATCCCAGTGCGCATGGCTGATGACGATGTCCGTCACTTCCTCAGGCTTCGCGCCTGCGAGTTTCACGGCTTCGTCCGGACGGAGATACTCTTTCACCGGAAAATATTTAAGGAAAGTATCGCGGTGAAAACCGCTGTCGAAGAGAATGGTGTGGCCTCCGCCGCGGATGAGCCAAACCACCATGGCGATATCGACTTTCACATCCTTAGGGCCACCCACGACGAGCTCAGCCACGGGCACATCCGGAGAGCTGGCGTAACGGATTGCTTCAATCGAATAGTCGGGTGCCGCGAGCCCCAGTACCCCCGCGGACGATACAGCCACAAGAAGGACTAGAAACAGCAATCGTTTCATGACGGCTTCTCCTCGTTGAAGGCACGAGTCTAAGCCAGGAGGCAGCGTTAGAGCCAGCGCATTAGGTGCTGGCAGACACGGGAAAAGCCGATGAAATGATCTACGTTCGAGGCAAAAGGTTCACACAGACGAAGGTAGTAAACGAAGAAACTACAGCGGTTGGCGCGAGGAGCGGACGAAGTCGCGGAGGACGGTCACGTTGGGGCCGTAGGCGCCGATGCGGCCCGCGTCCACGGGCAAGCCGAGGCGCTCGGCCTGGTCGAGGTCGACGCCGGCATCATCCAGCTCGGACAAGCTAAAACCCTGCGCGGGCAGCACGCGGTTTAGACCCGTCGGATAGACGGGGCGCGGCGGGCGGTGACGCTGCCAGGGGCGGCGCGCCAGTTCATAAAATTGCTGCCAATCGCGTTTGTGCCACGTCGTCATGGTTCTCTTTATTACGTCCTCGGCTTCCGGTTGGATGCTCGGTGCGACCAGAAGGTTCGTCTCGAGTCTCTCAGACATCGCTTTAACCACCCGCAGCCCTGAAACCGCTAATCCCTCGCTGGGGAGGCGGGCCGCCAGACGCTCAACATACTTCACATTCGACGCTGTGCGTCATTTTACTTGCCTACTGTTTCAAACACGTTACGGGGCGATTTGTTTCGTAAGCAGCACTCCTCGCTACAAAGAAAACTGCTGCGTCTCGAGCGGCGGCAGGCGTCTCGCTAGGCGGCGGATAATATTCGCAATGGCAAACTTCCACCACTCGGCACCGAGACAGTCCACCCATCGCCGCCCGTCAGTATGAGGAACCAGTCTTTCCTGCGGCTGGCCGCTCCTACTCTCAGCACCGCGTATCTGCACTCTTATAGACGGTTTTCTGGCTCAAATGTTGCAGAAGAACGGACAAACTACAGGCACACGACTATCCGAAGGGAATTTGAGGAAGGATTCCAGCGGCGCCCCGAGGAAGCAAGACGCCGCTTCTAACTCTGGAAGGCCTGTTTACCAGCGGTTCCCGCGGTCTCCGCGATCTCCACGATCTCCGCCGCCACCGCGTCCGCCACCGCCGCCGCGCCCGCCGCCACCACCACCACGTCCACCGCCGCCGCCTCCGCGCCCACCATAGCCGCCACCACCACCGCCGCCAGGGCGCCCGCCGCCACCGCCGCCGCGTTCAGCTTGCGGCCGCGCTTCATTGACTACCAGGTTCCGCCCGCCGAAATTTTGCCCGTTCAGCGAGTTCACCGCGCGATCGGCATCTTCGTCGCCCTGCACTTCGACGAAGGCAAAACCGCGTGATTGTCCCGTGAAACGGTCACGAATCAGATTGACACCCGAGGGAGTAACGCCTACTTGCGCGAACCATTCCTGAAGCTGCTCTTCCGTCGCGGAAAACGGAAGGTTGCCGATGTAGAGCTTCTTCACCTGCCCACTCCTTCTGCCCGGAACCCAAGTAAGAGTCGCGGAGCGCGCTGAAGGACAGCAATCGTTCACGGGCAGTCGGGAAAGCCGAGCCACCGCGGGGAGCGAGACCGGCACTTCAGCGGTCAGAGGCATCCTCTCGAAAATTAACCGCTTTTGCAATGGGAAAGAGTCTAGCCCCCCGTTGCTCTCTCGACTCTTCGTGATTCCGGCTATGCTTGATTAGTCTCTTCCAGTTCTTTCCGCGCATGGCGGTGGAACCACCCATCGCCGCCGAATGGTGGTAGGATGCCGCCGGCTTGATCCCCAGCAGGAAAATATAAAACATGCGCGGCACGATGATGGATTTTCCGCTGACGCTGCCCTCGATTCTCGAGCGCTCGAGCAAGCTTTTTAGTCGCGTCGAGATTGTCTCTCGCAAGCCTGACCGGTCCATCGTTCGAACCACGTACGGCGACTTCTATCGGCGCGCGCGCCGTCTCTCGAGCGCTCTCACCAAGCTTGGATTGTGTCCTGGCGACCGCGTGGCTTCCATGATGTGGAATCACGCCGGACATCTTGAAGCTTTCTTCGGCGCGCCCTGCGCCGGCGGAATCCTTCACACGCTGAACCTGCGTTTGCATCCTCAGGAGATCGCGGCCATCGTCAACCACGCCAGCGACCGCTTTCTGCTAATCGACGATGTGCTTCTGCCGACGTTTGAAAAATTCCGCGGAAGCGTGTCGTTCGAACGCGTCATCGTCGTTCCCTATGGCGGCTGCAGCGATCCAGCTCCGGATGGCTCCCTGAATTATGAAGAGCTTCTCGCCGAGGCAGGCGACGATTTTCGCTATCCGACGATTGACGAAAACGATGGCGCCGCCATGTGCTACACCTCCGGCACCACGGGCACCTCGAAAGGCGTCATTTACTCCCACCGTGCGCTCGTGCTGCACACTTTTACGGAACTCGGCGTGGATTGCTTCGCCATCAGCCACCATGACACCGTTCTGCCCGTTGCCCCCATGTTTCATGCCAACGCTTGGGGCTTGCCGTACTCCTGCACGTTGGCTGGCGCTCGGCTGATTCTGCCGGGGCCTAATGTGGACCCCGAAAGCGTGCTTGACCTGATCGGCCAGGAGCACGTTACCATCGCGTGTGGCGTTCCGACTGTTTGGCTCAGCGTGCTCGCCGCGCTCGAGAAAAATCCCGGCCGCTGGAAATTCGATTGGCCCATCCGCATCGTTTGCGGCGGCTCAGCTCCGCCGGAACGGTTAATGCGCGCGCTCGACAAGCACAATCTCCGCATTCTGCATCTTTGGGGCATGACCGAAACCACTCCCATCGCCACGGTCGGCAAACTCAAACGTCACATGCGCGACTGGACCCCCGACCAGCAATATGAAGTGCGGGCAAAACAGGGCTGGCCGTGTCCTTTCGTCGAACTTCGCGTGATGCGCCCGGAGGGCCCTGAGGAAAAATCCGTCGAAGCTCCCCGCGACGGCCTTGCGCCCGGCGAACTGGAAGTCCGCGGCCCCTGGGTGGCCAGCAGCTACTACAATTCGCCGGACCAGGCTCATCGCTGGACCGAAGATGGCTGGTTCAAGACCGGCGACGTCGCCACGATTGACGACGAGGGCTTCGTCAAAATTGTTGACCGCGCCAAGGATTTGGTGAAGTCCGGCGGGGAGTGGATCAGTTCCGTAGATATTGAAAATACATTGATGGGGCATCCGGCCGTAAAGGAAGCTGCCGTCGTCGGCATTCCGCATCCTAAATGGCAGGAGCGCCCGCTAGCCGCGGTCGTCCTGAAGGATGGCGCACAAGCCACGCCAGAAGAACTCCGCGCTTTCCTGGCTCAATCGTTTGCCAAGTGGCAGCTTCCCGACGCTTTCGTTTTCCTGGAAGCCTTGCCCCGCACTTCCGTGGGCAAATTCAAAAAGACCGCGCTCCGGGAGCAATTCGCCAATTGGAACTGGGATCAATAATCGCGTCGTGTGTCTTGCCAAGGGCGAGACGGACTTTGCGCACCGGCGTTTTTTGCTAAACCTTGCCCTGGCTAAGCGGCGCTCGTAGCCACGCCCCCACTTTCCCCATCAAAATGATAGGATTCTCGAGAACAATATGCGACGAATCGCTTCCCGTGTTTCTCAGCTGAATGGCGAAGGAGCCCTGGCCGTCTTTTCCCGCGCAAAGGAACTGGAACGCGCGGGGCGGTCGATCATCCACTTGGAGCTAGGCGAGCCGGACTTTCACCCCGCGGCGACGGTGGTGGATGCCGTGCGCGATGCCGTTGCGGCGGGGCGGGACCGCTATGTGTCGACGCGTGGCATTCCAGCGTTGCGCGAAGCGATTGCGGAATATCTGGGAAGGACGCGGCGTCTAGAGGTGATGCCGGAACAGGTCCTCGTGGCGCCGGGCTGCAAAATGGCGCTTTCGCTGGCGATGATGGCGCTGATCGAGCCGGGCGACGAAGTGCTTTATCCCGATCCTGGCTTTCCGATCTATCCATCGTTTACGCGCGGGCTGGGAGCGAAGGCGGTAGCATTTGGATTGGAAGAGAAAAACGGCTTTCAGCCCGATCTCGATGAGATTGTCGCGAAGATTACGCCGCGGACTACCGCCCTGATTTTCAATTCCCCCAACAATCCGACGGGAACGGTTTTCAGCCGGGAAGCGCTCCGGAAAATAGCGGAGCTGGCCGAGCAGCATGATCTCTGGATTCTCTCGGACGAAATCTACGCGCGGATTTTGTTCGGCGGAGAGTACGAATCGATCTGGTCGCTGCCGGGCATGGCGGAGCGAACCGTCATCATCGACGGGTTTTCGAAGAGTTTTGCGATGACCGGCTGGCGGCTAGGTTATGCGATAGCGTCCAAGCACGTGGTGGATGCGATGGACTTGCTGGTGCTGAATACATTCACATGCGCGGCGGAATTCACGCAAGTGGCGGCGATCGAAGCGCTGCGCGATTCCACTCGGGCCGTGGATGCGATGGTCGCGGAGTACCGCAAACGACGCGACCTTTTCGTGCTGGGGCTAAACGGTATTCCGGGATTCCGCTGCCAGTCCCCGGGCGGCGCATTCTACGCGTGGGTGAACATCGAGGAGACTGGCCTGGCTGCGGAGGAAGTGGCGAAGCTTCTGCTGGAAGAAGCCGGAGTCGCGGGGATCGCCGGAGCGGCGTTTGGCCCGGCCGGGAAGAGTTACTTGCGATTCTCGCTGGTCAGCGCGCGCCACCTGCTCGAGGAAGCGCTGGAGCGTATGTTGCGAGTGTCTTCCCGTTGGCGAGCCGCGGTCGCGCGGTAGGGACAGGAGCTTTAGGGGGAGTTGGACGATGAGAAGTCATATTCAACTGGGGAAGGCACTTCTCGTTGGCGCTCTGGCTGCATTCTTCGGTGCAGCAAATACGGCCGCCCAGGCCAAGCCCCTCGCGGGCGCGGATGTGCCGAAAATCTATGAGCGGCTTCTCAAGCAGATCGACCAAATCCCTATCATCGACAACCATTCGCACGCCACGTTCCCCGACGATTCCGACATGGACGCGCAAGCCGCGCCTCCGGATGAAACTTCCGTTCTCCGCCTGCGCGAGACCAATCCGGAGTTTGTAGCCGCGGCTAAATCGCTGTTCGGGTATCCCTACGATGATTTCAAGCCCGAACACGCGAAGTGGCTGATCGACAAGAAAAAGGCTGCAGAAGCGGCCGGCGGCACGGCTTATTGGGACGGCATTCTCGACAAATTGAATATCGAAACCTGCCTCGCCAATCGCGTGGCGCTGGCGCCATACCTGGATCCCAAGCGGTTTCACTGGGTTTTCTTCGTGGATTCGTTCCTCTTCCCGCTCGACAACCGCGACCAGACGGGGAAAAACCCGGACATGGGCGTCTATATTCCCCTTCAGGAAAAAGTTCTGCAGCGCTACATGAAGCAAGAAAACGTGAGCGGCCTCCCTTCCGATCTCGCCGGGTACGAGGCCTTTGTCCGGCAAACAGTGTCTGACAACAAGAAAAAGGGCGGAGTGGCTATGAAGTTCGAGGCTGCTTATTTTCGCTCGCTTTATTTCCAGGATCCCCCACGAGAAAAAGCGGCGGCTATTTACTCCAAGTATCATTCCGGCGGAGTTCCCACGGACGAGGAATACCGTACGTTTCAGGACTACGTCTTTCATGTGCTGATCGACGAAGCCGGGAAATTGAACCTTTCCGTGCATTTTCACAGTGCCGTCGGTATCGGCGATTATTTTAGTTTGCGCAATGGCCATCCGCTGAATCTGGAGAACGTGGTGCGCGACCCGCGAAACAGCAAGATAAACTTCGTGCTCATTCACGGCGGATACCCCTACACGCTCGATATGATCTGGATGACGGCGGCAAAGAACGTGTACACCGATTCGTCGTTGATGGGGTATTACGTCTATCCCTCAGAGTTGAAGAACATCTTGAAGCAGTGGATTTCGCTCTTTCCTGACCGAATCATGTTTGGCTCCGATGCGTTTCCGTTCAACGACGCCGTGGGAGCGGAGGAGACTTTCTGGCTGGCGGCGCGCTCGGCGCGCACAGCCGTTGCTGCCGCGCTGGCTGAGCTTGTCTCGGAAGGCGCGTTCAGCGAAGAAAAGGCACTTGAATTGGCGCGCATGTATCTGCACGATAATGCGGCGAAGCTGTACGGAGCCAAACCATGAGCACTGCTTCGGAAATGAAATATATTTCCTGGAAAGACGTCGAGCGCGAGCGTCTGAATCCGCAGATTGACCGTGAGATGGTGGTTGGCGATAAGATTATGCTGGCGCGTGTACTCATGAAGAAGGGCGCTCACGTGCCCCTGCATCATCACCACAATGAGCAGGTGACGTATATTCTGGAGGGCGCTTTGAAATTTGCCATTGATGGCAAAGAGATCGTGGTGCGGGCGGGAGAAGTACTCTGCATCCCGCCGCACATGCCACATGAAGCCTGGGCAATGGAAGATACGGTTGATCTGGACGTCTTCAACCCACCGCGGGAAGACTGGTTGAACAAAACCGACGATTACCTGAGGCATGGGCGCTGAAGGCCGGCGCTCCCTCAGATCCGCCACGTGGGCAACCCTACCTGCCCCGCTTTCTTTATATGCGGCAAGCGAAAGAACGTAGACAAAGGCCCATGGTCTTGTTTACCGTAGCAGAGTGGCTGATTCCAGGCGTGGGGTCATACCTCTGAGGGGAGAATCATGAAGAGGCAACTCGTAGTTCTATCGTTGATGCTTGGGGCGACATGCGCCGCTAGCGCACAAGAAGGAGTTCCGGACAGCCCGCCCGCAAACCGCAATGTCGCCGCGGTATTTTCCGCGGCGACAGTCGCAAGCCCAAACCTGTTTCAGCCCGACGCCGGCATCGCTCTGTTTCCCGCTACAAGCTTTGCACCGGCGCCAGCTTTTGCCACGCCGCCGGCGGCCGCTCTGCCTGATCCCTCCCCGTCGCCGACCCCCGATCCCAAGTTTCTCTATGGTGGGCGGGATGATTACCGTTGGCAGCTCGCGATTGGCTTTGACTGGCTGAGGTTCAGAAACTCGATCTTCAACGCCAGTGCCGTCGGCGTCAAAAGCTCGGTAACGTACTTTTTGAATGACTGGTTCGGAGTCGACGGAATGGTTTCCGGGACTTTCGCTCCGGAAATCCTGGACCATGAACACGTGAAAGTGCTGATCTATGGCGCCGGACCCAAGATCGCCTGGAGAGAAAAGAAATGGGAGCCCTGGGCCCATGCCATCCTTGGCGGAAGCCATGAGCAACCGCAAACCGCCACCAACAGCAAGAACGCCTTCGCCGTCGAAGTTGGAGGCGGCGCAGACTATCGTTTCAATCCGCGCTTATCGGGACGCCTGGAAGCCGATTGGGTGCACACGGGCTATTTCAGCCAGTCGCAAAATAATTTTGAGCTGATGGCCGGCGTCGTTTTCCACTTCTAACGAAACGCGAGACCTGCGGTTAATAGATTCCGTGATTTGAACCGAGCGCCTTCACCTCTCCATTCACGACGGAGAGCTGATAGTCATCGCCGCCGCTCCCTTTCCAATCCTTCACGTTGAAGGAAGCACCCGATGGCGCGCGGTCGACTGTTATTCCGCCGAAGCTGAGCGGCGTCTGCCTTTTGCAAACCGCCGGCGAACTTTTCGCTTCCAGAAAATAGGCCGCTCCCGATCCAACGACTTTCGCGTGGCCGTCCGGTTCGAGAAGAACCGCAGCGTCTTGCTCGACGGCGATGGCGCGCACTTCTCTAGCCCACCCATCCTCTAAAATACGCGCCAGAAACACGAGCAGCCGTCCCATGCGGTCGCGCTTGGCGAAGTGCGTGTCCGTGATGATGCCGGCGAGCAGCGGAATACGCAGGAAGTCTCGCGAGATCGTCACCTTATTGCCGTAAGGGTCGGCAAGTGCAGCCGGTGAATGAATCGTGTCAATCATCGAAGAAAACGAGAATTCGCCAAGCACCGCGAGCCCGGCGCTTGAGCCGCCAATTGGCTTTCCGGATCGGATATGCCGGTTCAAGGCGTCCTCGACGGGAGTGTCCTGCCAGAAGCGGATGTAATTCGACTGGTCGCCACCGGCGATGAAGATGGCCTCCGCTTGCTCGATGCGTTCGAGCAGCTTTGGATCATCCGAGTCATCGCGGCCGGAAAAGACGATGGTCGCCGCGGAGTTCAGCGGGCAGAGGGCGCGCATCTCTTCATTTACTTTTTGCGCGTAATCGTCCTCGGTGTTGGCCCGAAGAATCAGGAAGTCGCCGCCGTTTGCGCGTTCGCATAAATACTTCAACGCAGGGCCTTGCTCGCCGCCGCCCATAAGCGCAAATCCGGCTCGTGGCGTGGCCGCGCTGCCGGCGGCGTTTCCCGCGCGAAAATATTTCCACTTCGCGGAAGCGGATGGCACCAGCAAGAACAGAGCAAGCGAAAGAAACGCGCTACCAGTCACAGAAAGGACTGCTTTGGGTTTTGATGTCACTTTGGGCCGGGCGCGTCTACCAGATCTTACAGACTTGCTCGCGGACCATGGCGTCGCCCTTTTTGCATCCGAAGGCTTTGGCGAATTCCGCCATATTCGAGAGCGGTCCGTTCCCGCGGAAACGACCCAGCGGATGGGGATTGGTATTGGCCATCAAGCGCTCGTATTCCGGCCGGTTATTCGCGCCCCAGACCTGCGCCCATCCAAGAAAAAAACGCTGCTCAGGAGTAAAGCCATCTTTGTCCGGGGGACGCGTTTTGCCTTCCAGCGATTTCTCGTAGGCCGCATAGGAGATCGTGATGCCCCCGAGGTCTGCGATGCTCTCGCCGAGAACCAGCTTGCCGTTTTCGTGCAAGTCAGCGTCCACCACATAGTTGTCGAACTGCGTTTCGACGCACGCGGCGCGCTCCTTGAAATTCTTCAAGTCGTCGGGCGTCCACCAGTTCTTCAAATTGCCGTGGCCGTCATACTGGCTGCCTTGGTCGTCGAAACCGTGGGTAATCTCGTGGCCGATGACCGCGCCCATGCCGCCGTAGTTCACGGCGTCATCCGCTTTTGGATCGTAGAACGGTGGCTGCAGGATCCCAGCCGGGAAGACGATCTCGTTCATCGCGCTGTTGTTGTAAGCATTTACCGTGGGTGGTGTCATACCCCATTCGGTGCGGTCCACGGGCTTGCCGATCTTCGCGAGGCGCCGCTGGAAATCGAACGCTGCGGCGCGCCTTTGATTCGCGAGGAATGACGTGCGGTCAATTTTCAAATCGGAATAGTCGCGCCATTTGTCCGTGTATCCGATCTTGACGGCGAACGCTTCGAGTTTGGCGGTCGCTTCCGCGCGCGTTTCCGGGCTCATCCAGGAAAGCGTCTGCAGATCGGCGCGCAGCGCCGCGATCAGGTTATGCACCATCACAAGTGCGTGAGCCTTGGCTTCGGGTGGAAAATACTTCTCGACGTAAAGCTGGCCGAGGGCTTCCCCGAGAGATCGATCCGTGGCCTGCACACAACGCTTCCACCGCGGCAGAATTTCTTTCGCTCCGGTCAGCGTCTTGCCGCGAAACTCAAACTCTTCCACAACAAATTTTTCGGGAAGGCCGGGCGCGGATGCGTTCAGAAGATGCCAGCGGTAGTAGGTCTTCCAATCCGCGACCGGCCTCGCAGTTAGCTCCGTATTGAGAGCCTTAAAGAAATCCGGCTGGCCAACATTTATTTCTCTTAATTCCGGATGCCCTAGCGCCTTGAAATAACTTTCCCAGTCGAAATCCGGCGTCATCGCCTGCAAATCCGCCATCTTCAGCCGGTGATACGTTTTGCTGGGATCGCGCAGGTCGGTGTTTTTCATGGAGGCAGTGGCGAGAGATGTTTCGATCCCGACAACCGTGGTCGCTTCCCCTCGGGCGGTGTCTGCGGAATCGCCCAGCAATTCAAACATCTTCGCGACATGTTTCGCGTAGGCGTCGCGCAGCTGTCTCGATTTGTCATCCTGCTTCAAGTAGTATTCGCGTTCGGGCAGCCCCAGGCCTCCCTGCCACGCGGCGCCGACGACCTGCGAACTGTCTTTCGCGTCCTGAATCGCTCTAAATCCGAACAGCACTCCCACGCCTTCTTTTTGCAGGCGCGCGGCTTCCGCTTGCAGATCCGCCTCGTTTTTCATTGCCGCAATGCTGTCCATTTCTATATCGATCGGTTTTGTGCCAGCCGCGTCAATCGCCGCCGTATCCATGCAGCTCGCGTAGAAGTCGCCGATCTTCTGTTCATTTGAGCCCGGAGCGGCCTTGGCGTTCTCCGCTACTTCAAGAATTTGCTGCAAGTTTTGCTGGTTCTTATCGAGCAGCCGGGAGAACGATCCCCAAGTGGAATATTCCGGCGGAATCGGATTAGCTTTCATCCAGCCGCCCATGGCGAACTGGTAGAAGTCGTCGCAAGGTTTGCAGGTCTTGTCGAGATTTGCCGTGTCAAATCCCCAGTAGCCGGCGTCGCCGGCCGGTTTCGCCGAGGCCCGCAGTCCGGCACCTGCCAAGGTTATGGCGATAACCAACAACACCGTCACAATAATCCCCGCCTGATATTTACGATTCCGCATACTCTCCCCCGATTTTTTTGCTTGTAGTGCCCAATCTATGGAGTTTCGAGCGTTCCAGCACCACGTCCGCCGACCGGCCTTCTAAGAGACAGACGAAAGGCCGCGGGCCGGGGTTTCAGGATTCTCGGGTGCTGTTCTGGCCAGCTGGTTGAGTGAAGTTCCGTAAGGCAACGCCAAACAACCCGAGTGCAGAAAGAATCACTTTGCTGGCGCAGGCAACGGCGATTCGTACTTCGTCACGTCGACGCCTCGCCAGGCGCCGCGCTCGATGCCTTCGCGAATCTGAGCGCCTGTTTGGCCCTTCCGCGATTGCTCGTAAGCATAAAAATCTTCGCGCTCGCAAATCCCACAAACCGCAGCGTGCCGGCTCACATAACAATCCAGCAGGCTGCCATGGCCCTGGCTGCGGTCACAGTGGCAATAGCAGGGCTGCTGATAAAGGATTTTTTTTATGCGGGCCGCCAGGGCGTAAGCATTCTGCGCCACTGGCTCGGTGAAAAGCGAAGGGCTCAACGTTGCCGGCAACGGTCCTGCGGGCACCGCATCGTGAAACGCAGGAACAGGTTCGGCGTTTACGTCTTGCGCCAAACTTCCCGCGGACCCGGACGAAGCCTGTTCGGGAGTAAGCGCCAGCCCAAGCGCCACCGCCACGAGAATCGTTCCGCCAAAGAGTTTTTTTGTTCCTCGCATGTCTAGCCCCCTGCTGCCTATCACTCTACGGCGCTATCGCCCTAATTTCCACTCGCGCTTCTCGGCGCGTCCACCCTGCCACTAGCTCAAGGCAGCCGCAGGACGCCGATGCGGATCGCCTCCAGCCGCGTCACGTCCATCACTTTGTCGTTGTTCATGTTATCGGTCTGGCTGTTTGCAATAAAGAAAAAGTCGGAGCCGCGAATGGCCCCGGTAGTTGGCAGAACGCACAATTTGCTGCGATTTTCGAGAACGGTCGTGCGTGTCACGCGAAGCCCATCGCTGGAAAGACGGAAGGCCGCGACGCGAGGCGAGCCGATGCCGTTCTGAATGCCAATTAAACTGCTGTTGTGCCAATAGAGGCCGTCGATGCCTGCAAGCGTGCTCCGTGGCCCTGGATCGACGTCGCGGCTTTCTCCGTTTCGAAGGTCCACTCTCACCACACCGAGACTATCGGCAATATATATTGTGTCGTCATCCTCGCCGAGGGTAATGCCGTTGGGATAGAAGAGCGCGCGATGAACAGGCAGAGGCGAGAAAGTTCGCGCGGCGGCATCGAAGCGCAGCACCGTGTTCGCCAGACTATCCGTCGTAATCACTTCGCCGTTCTTGCGAATGACCAAATCGTTAAAGCCGTGCTTCGCCGAACCCTCCGGTTTGAATCTTCCGAGCAGCTCTCCGACGGCATCAAAATGCAGCAGCTCCGTTCGCCCGCTGTCGGCGAAGGAATCGGCCCATACCGTGTCATCGATGGGGCTAATGCGGATACCCAGAACCGGCAAGAGTCCAAAACGGTCTGCCGGAACGAAGTCGGAAATGTTGCCGTCTCGGCCAATCTCTACAATCTTCCGTCGATTGAGGCTGCTCAGATAAAAAACATTCCGCTCTGCGGCATAGGCCAGTCCTTCGGGTACCAGGTCTTTCTCCGTTGTGCGAATGGCTTCGCGTGCCTGCGCCACGACAGGAAAGTCCCGGTGTACGTTCTCGATCAGCGTCGAAAATTCCTTCGCTTCTTTCAGCCCTAGAAAGGCGGGATCGCCGGAAGGATCGAAGCCTTCCTGCAATGCCAGACACTCCTTTAGGAGCGCCAGCGCTTCGCGCGTTTCTCGCAAGTGTTGTTTTGCCGCGGCGAGAAAATAGAGCGCTGCGCCGCGGTCTGGCAGTGCGTGTTGCAGTTTCTCCACGGCCGCAATTTGGCCGCGAATCTCTTGCACGTCCGCCGGCTCGGCAGGGGCACCCTTCATCTCTTCCGGGTCCTGGCCAAGAGCGGCAGGAGGCGAAAATAAAAATGCCAGGAGGGAGAGTAGCGCCAGGACGGATGGCAACCGCGCACGCTGGCGATTCCTGGGAGTGGCGCGGGTGCGGCCTTCGCTACCGCTTCGGAGAGTCGAACGTTTAAAGTGGCCTGGCACGGGAGATGGCTTTACCTCTCTGCCAAATCGGCCGGAAAGTTTAGACGAGCAGGGCCCGTCGAGGAGTATACGCCGAAGGAGAAGGAGTAGCAGACCCAGCAGTTGGCCGGCCGGCAACATGCCGCAAGCGCAGGTTGCGCTGCACGCGGCGGCCCCAGGCGCGCACGAAAGTGAAGTTCAGTGCTCCGCCGATCACCGAACTGGCCAAGGGAATCAAACGGCCAACCCATTTTTCCGCGGTTTCCTGTCCAAGTTTAACGGCCAGCCGCTCCGCGATACGCGGGGCAAGTCTCTCAAGGATTTGCTTTTCGGCAAGATCCTTGCCGTAGTCAACGCCGGTTGCCGCGGCCGCAGCCATCCACAATTCCAACCGTTCGCTTTGGCCCCGATGCTCGAACCCATAGAGCAGACAAAGTCTTTGAATAAGGCGCAGCGTCAGGATGGTTAGCAACCCCGCGTCCGGAATGATCGTAATCATTCCACCAAGCCCAAAGCCCGCACCTTCGAGGAGCGCGAGCCGTTCCGTATCCTGAATCAGAATCTTGGCAATGGCATCCAGGCGCGCCAGGGGCACCAGGTGCATCAGACGAAAGTCCGACACTTCAAGCCCGTGTTTCCTTTTGAGTTGCCGCCGAAACTCTTCCCGATCGACTTCGATCGAGCTTAGCCCTTTCAGGAGTCCAAAGCGGGCAAGCCGCCCGAAGGCCCCTTCCGACACCGAATTGTGTAACCCTGCCATGCCTTTAAGCATCCTACGGCGGTTAGCACTCTCTGGCAACCGCCCATTTGTACTAGTTGCCGGCGTGGGACGCCTAACCCCTTGGGCCAGGGAGTTGCACAAGTGGCGGCAATAAACCCTGCGTACTACTTGACTCGGAAAATCTTTTCGGTAAACTGCATTTTTCTCTATGGCGACTCTGCCACAAATCGTTCCCTCGGAAGTCGTACACGACTTCGACTTCCCGCAGCGAGAAGCGGCCTTCTTCTATGGGCTCTTCCTGCGAGGCCATTCTGCGGAAAAACTAAGGCGGGACATCGAAGTGCCGGCACTGGTTCTGGCGAAGTGGCATAAAGAAGCGGAACGCGAACCGGAACTGCGTGACATCTTTACGCGCATGGTGGAATACCGGAGACACGTCCTGGCGATCTTCGATACCTTGGTTGGCTCAGACGTATTTAACCATCGGGTTCAATAAGCCCTCTGCTGAATTTGCTCGAGGCTATGCCCCCTTTGACCGCGTCAGCGCAGCTCTTCTCGTCCGAACTTTTTTTTCAGATGACCTGTCCGAAAGTTCAGGTCAAAAACTGTCAGGCAACCCTTCCTTTGCAGCCTGAGTCTAACCGCAGTCGGGGGACAAGTCCCACATAATGCAGGAGATTCCTCGATTGACGGGCAGCTTGTCCGGGGGTAGAATCCAGACGTCCTAGAAGTTGAGGTGTGCCAATGCCACGGGTAATTCGTACCCTGATTGCTACTGCATTCTCGCTTGCCATCCTTATTCCGGGTGTACCAGCTCAGCAGGTTCCGCAGGCGCAAGATCCTACGAATCCTCCGCCTCCTCAAACGCTCACTAAAGAGCAGAGGAAAGCGCGCAAAGAAAAAGCCCGCAAAACGCTCAAGGAGCTCGACAGCCAGTACAGACAGTGGCTGAATGAGGACGTGGTCTATATCATCTCGCCCTCGGAGCGGGAGGCCTTTCTAGACACGGATACCAATGAAGAGCGCGAACAGTTTATCGAGGCGTTCTGGCTTCGCCGCAGCACCAATCCCGACCTTCCGGATAACGATTTTAAAGAAGAGCACTATCGCCGCATCGCTTACGCCAACGAGCACTTTGCCTCGGGCATTCCTGGCTGGAAAACGGATCGCGGCCGCCTGTACATCATGTGGGGGCCAGCGGACGAAGTAGATTCGCATCCCATGGGCGGCACGTGGGACCGGCCGATGGAAGATGGCGGAGGTTCGACCACGACCTATCCGTGGGAGACCTGGCGCTGGCGTTATTTGGAAGGAATCGGAGAGAACATCGAAATAGAGTTCGTGGATACGACCGGTTCCGGCGAATATCACATGACCATGGATCCTTCGGAAAAGGACGCACTGCTACACGTGCCGGGCGCCGGCTTGAGCTTGCTCGAATCGATGGGCTTGGCCTCGAAAACGGATCGCTTCACACGCTCCGACGGCACCAACCTCCCGACGGCCATGGGTGGCACTCCCGCCAGCATGGACGAATTCAACCGCTTGGACCTTTACGCCAAGATTCAGAAGCCACCCGAGGTCAAGTTCAAGGATTTGGAAGCGATTGTGACTGCGCGCATTGTTCGCGATCAGCTGAAGTTCAATTGGCGCACGGATTTTATGAAGGTAACCAATGACACCGTCTTGGTTCCCATCACCATCCAGGTCTCCAACGGCCAGCTAAATTTCTCAGCGAAGGATGGCATTCACTCCGCCACGATGAACGTTTTTGGCCGCGTCAGCACGTTGACAGGTAAGGTGGTTCAGACTTTTGAAGATCCTGTCTCTAAGGATTTTCCTGATTCTCTTTTCCAGCAGTCCCTTAAGCTGCAGTCGATCTACCAAAAAGCCGTGCCCCTGCGCCCTGGGCTATACCGCTTGGACATCGTCATCAAGGACGTGCAGAGCGGAAACGTCGGCGTCGTGAATACCAGGCTGGCTGTACCCCGCTACGCGGACGAAAAGTTGGATGCCAGCACGCTCATTCTTGCGGACCAACTCGAGCACGTCCCTGCCAAACAGATTGGCACCGGGCAATTCGTTCTCGGCTCAACGAAAGTGCGCCCTCGTCTCGATAGCGAGTTCGCGCCCTCCGATCGTATGGGAATCTATCTTCAGGTTTACAACCTCAAGCCGGACGACAAGACGCACAAGTCCAATGCTACTTTCCAATACACCGTGAAGAAGGGTGCCGAGCAAGTGATGCAGTTCAAGGAAACCTCGGCGGACATGAAACAGACCGGCGACCAGGTCACAATCGAAAGATGGCTGCCTCTTGCCACGCTGTCTCCCGGCAAATACACGATCGAAATTAATACCACCGATGGCAATTCCAATCAGTCTATTTCTAAGACCGCGGATTTTACGATCAAGGGGCCACAGGAACCGACCAAGGCGGCAGTCAATACGGTTCCCGGGAGGTAATTAGCAGTGAATAGAGGACAGGTCCGAGTCATGGGGGCACTCGTCCTGGCCGTAACGTTCTCGTTTTTGGGAGCGAATCCGGCAGTGGCGCAGTTGAAGTCTGTTCAGGGGATTCTCTCGGGAGTCGTTCGAGACACTTCCGGCACGCCTCAACTGGGTGCCAGCGTGCAAGTAATCCCTGAATCCGGCGCATCCGTTACCGCCATGGGATTTTTGACGAACACGCAAGGTGTTTTCCGCGGCGAGAAGCTCGCTCCAGGATTTTACACCGTGCGCGTCACGCTCGCGGGTTTTCTCCCCACTCTCGAAAAACACGTCCGCGTCAGCGCCAATCTTACAACCCTTGTCCGTATTCAGCTGGAATCCATGTTTGCCTCGCTGGAGCAATTGCGCCGCGCTCCTTCTGCCGCGGCGAGCGAGGCAGATGATTGGAAATGGGTATTGCGTTCCGCAAGTTCGGCGCGGCCGGTACTTCAATGGGTGGAAGACGACCCGATCAGCGCAGCGGCCATGGGTTCGGACTCTAATCCGGTCGAGCCGGTGCGCGGCCGCCTGGAATTTATGGACGGCGCTCGCAAGCCTGGTTCGGTCTCCAATCTTCCCGCGAGTCCAGCAACTGCCTTTGCCTACGACCAGCGCCTTGGTCCAGAGAGCCGGCTTCTGCTTGCGGGCCTGATGAGTTATGACGGAGAGTCTCCCGCTGGTGGAATCGCCACGGTTTGGCTGCCCACTGGCTCGCTCGGTGCCGGGCCGCACACCGCGCTGGTTTTGCGTGAATCGAAGCTTGGAGACCTAGGGCCGACCTTCCGCGGCGTGCGGATCGATCAAGGCGGCTCCCTGGTTTTCGGAAGCCGCGCCGTTCTTGAATATGGAGGCGAATACGTACTGGTTGGCCTTGGCAGCTCTGCCAGCTCTCTGCGGCCGCGCATGCAGCTGGATACCAGACTCTCTGAGGATTGGCAGGCGTCCCTGATTTTTGCATCCATGCCCACCGGTCCCGAGCCACTCGACGCTCCTGAAGGGGAAGCCGCGAACGGTTTGGCGGCTGCCCTGAATGAGATGGATGCCTTCCCCGTCCTTATGTGGCGCCGTGGACATCCCGTGCTTGAGAGCGGCTTCCACGAAGAGCTCGCTGCGGAACGCAAGCTGGGCACGCGCGGCAAGTTGCAGGTAGCTGCCTTTCACGAAGACGATAGCCACGTAGCGGTCTTTGGGCGCGGCTCCAATCTGCCGGCTGCCGACTTTTTCCAAGACGTCTATTCCAATGGCTTCTCCTACGACGGCGGCTCTTCGTCCAGTTGGGGGACGCGCGCCGTATATCGAGAAAAACTGAGTGATGACGTCGAACTCACCGTGCTTTATGCCTTTGCGGGCGCCTTAACACCTTCGAGCGCCGCAGCCGGACCTCTGCGCGAGCTATTCCGTACCGCCGGGCGCCACACTGCCGGGACAAAAGTCACCGGAAGGGTGCCCCATCTAGGCACTAGGGTAACGGCGGGTTACCAGTGGATCAGCGGACCAACGCTCTCTCGTGTGGATAGTTTTGGCGAATCCTTGTTTGACTTGGAGCCTTATCTTCACATCGGAGTGCACCAACGGCTGCCTAAGTTTGGCCCGGGCCGATGGGAGGCCAACGCGGAGTGCGACAACCTCCTAGCCCAGGGTTATGTGACCCTCAATTCTCAGGACGGTCGCGTGACGCTGATGCCCGCTTTCCGCACGTTCCGGGGTGGTCTTAGCCTGCAGTTTTAGTCGCAAAATGAGTTTTAGAAAGCTGTATGCGGCCTTCCAGAAAGCGGATTATCGCTGAGTCTCCTGCCTCGGGATTCTGTAAGTTATTGAAATATAAGGAAATTTTTCAAGCGCGACTCTTCCAAAGATTGGACATTCGTTTGCACCTAAGTTTCTTTGGCGGGGTGTCACCCTTCCTGGACCAGTGATGAAGCAGAACCTCAGAGTCAGCCTTGGGGCCGTTGTGCTAGCGCTTGCCACGCTGGCAGCCATGATTTTTGCCTGGCTGAATTTCGTCCAGAGAACCGAATTCGAGAGTCCCGACGACGGAGTTGTTTGGCTGGACACCACGCAGGGCGTCCAAGCCCAGCAGGTGGCTGAAAACTCTCCCGCCGCCCGCGCCGGCGTTCGCCCTGGGGATCACCTCTTGGCCATCAACGGCAGCCCCGTTACCCGGCAAGTGCAGGTAACCAAGCGCCTCTGGCGGGCGGGGCTGTGGACGCAGGTCCGCTACAAACTGGCGCGCAACGGCGAGGAGTTTGAGACTCCGCTCGTCACCGCTCCTGCCGAGAAACCAACCTCCATCGAGAATTATGCGCGTGTCCTCGGCCTGATCTATCTTTTCATCGGGCTTTTCATCTTTGCGCGCCGCTGGAATGCGCCGCGCGCCGTGCATTTCTACATTTTCTGTCTGGTGTCCTTCATTTTCTTCTCCTTCCACTACAGCGGCAAGCTGGACACTTTCGACTACGAGGTTTATTGGATCAAAATCCTGGCGCAAGTGCTGATGCCAGCTTTGTTGCTGCATTTTGCGCTGGTCTTCCCGGAACGCGCCGAAGCGACCAGCCGGTCGCTCTCGAAGCTAAGCTTTGTTTATCTGCCGCCGCTCGCGATTCTTTTCATTCATGTCAGCACAGCGCTGGGTGTGCTTGGCTGGGTTCCCTGGCTCGGCTCCCGCATCCTTCTCGATAAAATCGCCTACAGTTATCTCGGGGCATGCCTTCTGGCCGCTGGTTTCGTTTTCTATCGCAATTATCGGGCAGCTGCTGCCGGCGTCCTTCGGCAGCAGCTGAAATGGCTCACGGCCGGGACCTTCATTGGGACATCTCCGTTTGTCGTTCTGTATATCGTGCCGTTCGTGTTCGACGCCGCTTCCAAGCCTTGGATGAAATACTCGACCGTCAGCCTGGTCTTCATCCCGCTGTGCTTCGGCTACGCCATCATTCGTTACCGCTTGATGGATGTGGACATCATCTTCAAACGCGGCTTGGCGTATACCGCGGCAACGGCTGCCATCGCCACGATTTACTTCTTCTTCGTGGCGCTGATTCCCCAAATCTTTCATGCGCAAACGAACGGCCCCGTTGGCGGCATCATTGCCATCGTCATTGCCGCGCTTCTCTTCCAGCCGTTCCGCGAATGGATTCAGGCGCGTCTCGATCGCTTCTTCTATCGCGACCGCCTGGACTATCGCCGTACCCTGATCGAATTCGGCCGGACGCTCACGAATGAAGTGCGGCTTGAACCCATGCTCGGCTCGGTAATGGACCGCGTCTCGCAAACACTGCTTGTCGATCGCCTGGCGATTTTTGTCGAGGACGTTTCCAATCCGAGCAACCTCCGCCTCGCCCGCTCGATGGGCGTGCGTCTCGCCGAACCTCTCGACCTCAGTTTCCTCGGACCGGCCCGGCCCGAGTTTGCGCGGGGGGCGCTCTTTTTCGAGTCGCCCCGCGCCGCGCGCGACGTCAGCGACTCCGTCCGGCGCACTCTCGAGCAGCTGGACCTCAACTACTTTGTGCCCTGCCGGATTCGCGAGCACACCGTAGCTGTTTTGGGGCTCGGCAAGACCGTCGATGGCGACTACCTCTCGAGCGATGACGTCGAGCTTGTGGAAACGATTGCAGGCTACGTCGCTGTGGCCCTCGACAACGCGCAGCTGTATACCTCGCTTGAACAGAAAGCCCTCGAGATCGCGCGCCTCAAAGACTTCAGCGAAAACATCGTCGAGTCCTTGAACGTGGGCGTCCTCGCCGTGGATCTGGAGGGCATCGTCGAATCCTGGAATACGCGCATGGAGCAGCTTTTCGGCGTCACCCGGCAGGACGCTGTGGGACGCCAGCTTCGCTCCCTGCTCCCGGAAGAGCTTGCATCGGAGATTGCGGCGCGCGGGGACGCCGAGCAAATCACCGGCATTTACAAACAGCGCCTGCACCACCAGGGCAAAGCGCTCACATTGAACGTCTCCATCACTCCCTTGGTTAGCAAGTCTGCCGAGCGCATCGGACGTCTCTTGCTCTTCGACGACGTCACCCAGCGCGAGCGCATGGAAGAGCAGATGTCGCAAACCGAGAAGCTCACTTCGCTCGGTCTCCTGGCCGCTGGCGTCGCGCACGAAGTCAACACACCTCTAGCTGTCATCTCCAATTACATCCAGATGCTCGCAAAACAGATGCCCGATGGCGATCCGCGCCAGTCCATCATCGAAAAAATTGTGAAGCAAACCTTCCGCGCCAGCGAAATCGTGAACAATCTTTTGAATTTTTCGCGCACGGGAGCACCCGAGGCCGTGGACATCGACGTGAACCGCGTAGTGGAAGAGACTCTTTCTCTCGTCTCCCATCCGTTAAAGACTTCCCAGATTCAAGTGGTGAAACATCTGGGCGAAACTCTTCCCGCCGTCCGCGGCTCAGCGAACAAACTGCAGCAAGTTTTTCTAAATCTTTTCTTGAACGCTCGCGACGCCATGCCCGGCGGCGGCCTGCTGGAAGTGCGCACCGCCGCCCACAATGGCAGCGTCGAAATCGAAGTCGTGGATACCGGCGCGGGCATTCCGCGCGAACATATTCACCGCATCTTCGACCCCTTCTTCACCACGAAAGCCAGCGGCCGCGGCACCGGCCTCGGCCTCTCCGTCAGCTACGGCATCATCAAGGAACACTCCGGCAAGATCGACGTCCGCTCGACACCCGGCAAAGGTACTTCTTTCCACGTCGAGTTCCCCGCGGTCAGAAAGTCTGTTCATGTCTAAGGGTTCTATCCTGGTTGTTGACGACGAATCAGAAATTCGCGAAGGCCTGGAACTCCTGCTTACGAGTGAAGGCTATGGCGTCTCGAGCGCCGAGACCGGCGAATCCGGCCTCGCCAAACTCGAAGAGCATCCGTTCGATTTGCTTCTGCTTGACGTCAGTTTGCCGGATCGCAACGGCCTCGAGCTGCTGCGCGAGATTCGCAAACGCGATCCGCATCTTTCCGTTGTCCTAATCACCGCTTACGGCTCGATTGAAATGGCGCGGGCTGCATTCAAGGGCGGCGCTCTCGATTACATCACCAAGCCATGGTCCAACGACGAGCTCCTCGCGCAAGTGGCACAGGCGGTCGAGTCACGCCGTCTCCGTGAAGAAAACGTCCAGCTCAAGCGCGCACTCAAGCAACGCTTCAATTTTCCGAACATCATTGGCAAGAGCGAAAAGATGTTAACGCTGTTCGATCTGATTACCCAGGTAGCGCCCTCGCGCTCCACCGTGCTGATCAGCGGAGAAAGCGGCACCGGCAAGGAGCTCATCGCCAAAGCAATTCACTCCGCTTCGACACGCGCGGACAAAGCGTTCGTCCCGGTCAACACCGGCTCGATCCCCGTCGATTTGCTCGAATCGCAGCTCTTCGGCCACGTGAAGGGTGCGTTCACCAGCGCCGTCGCCTCCAAAAAAGGGCTCTTCGAAGTCGCCGATCAAGGCACCATCTTCTTCGACGAAATCGCCACCATCAGCCCGGAAACGCAGGCCAAGCTGCTTCGCGTCATTCAAGAGCGCGAATTCATGCGCCTCGGCGGCACCGAACAGCTCAAAGTCGATGTCCGCATCGTCGCTGCCTCGAACGTCGAGCTCCTGACGCTCGTCCGCGAAGGCCGCTTTCGCGAGGATTTGTACCACCGCTTGAATGTGATCCATCTTCAGCTTCCCCCGCTGCGCGATCGCCGCGAAGATGTACCCGCGCTACTCGCCCATTTCCTCGACCGCTACTGCGTCGAGAACGGCAAGCCCATGCGTCTGTTTACGCAGGGCGCCCTGAAACTCTTGATGGATTACGATTGGCCCGGCAACGTCCGCGAACTGGAGAACGTCGTTGAGCGCGCCGTCGTGCTTTCCACGCAAGAGCGCGTCGACGTCGATTTGCTTCCCGAAAGCATCCGCAGCAAGGAAATCGTCCGCGGTGTGCGCTTGCAGCTCTCGGAATTTCTTCCTCCGCTTCCGGGCGAGCCTGGCTCGCGTTCCGGCGCCGACCACCCGCAACCTTCCCTTTTTCAAATCATGGACGAAATCGAGCGCCGCATTATTATCGACATGCTCGAGCGGACCGGCTGGAACCAGACGGAAGCCGCCGAGCGTTTTGTGATCCCCCTTTCCACCCTAAATCAAAAGATCAAGCGGCTCGGCATTGACGTCCGCCGCCGCGGCCGCGCCGACGAAACTCTCTCGGCCTCCATGGGGAAGTAGCGCCCGGACAGAAATCGCCGGCCGCGTTCCCCGAGACTCCTGACTTTCATCTTGCATCTGAGAGTTTGTCTATGCACAGTATCGCGGGATGATTCTTCGCCTCTCAAGTCCAGCGGCGCGCGTGTTTCTTGTGCTTCTCGCGATTGCGCTTGCCGCCAGTCTTTCCTACTCCAGTATTCAGAACGTCCTGGCTGTGCACGAGGAGGGGCTGAATACGCCCGAGGGCTACCTGCGCGCCACAAAGCTAGAACCGGACGACGCCGGCAATTGGTATCTCCTTGGCCGCTATTGGCAATACAACCTCGAAGAACCCGATGCCCAGCGCGCTATCCGCGCCTATCAAACAGCTTTGTCCTTTGATCCTCATTCCGCCGACACCTGGCTCGATCTCGGCATGGCGTATGAAACCGAAGGTGAGACGGCCGAAGCCCGAAATGCATTTGTTCAGGCCAAACGCGCGTATCCGCTTTCACCCGAAGTCTCCTGGCGCTACGGAAATTTCCTGCTGCGTCGGGGCGACTCGGACGCCGCATTCGCGGAGATCAAGCACGCCGTCCAAGCCGACCCCAAGCGGGGAGTGGCCGCTTTCGCGCTTTGCATGCGCTTCGATCCGAACGTCAACTCCGTCCTAGAACGCGTGCTGCCTCGCTCTCAGGACGCTTACGTAAACGTGCTTTCTGCCCTGGCAGAGCAGGGACAAACCGATCAAGCCTTGATCGTCTGGTCCAAGCTGGCTGCTCTTCCCCCGCACCTCCAACTGAGCCAGTCCTTTCCTTTGCTAGAAGCTCTGATTAACAAACGGCAGGTGGCGGAGGCCCAGCGCGTCTGGCATCAAGCTCTCACCTTTGCCGCCGTGTCGCGTCCTCCCGATCCTCCCGATTCTCTCGTGTGGGACGGCGGCTTCGAAACAAACATCGTCGGAGGTGGATTCACATGGCGCTACTCACCCTTCCTCGATGGCGTGGTGCTCACCCTGGATACGAAGGAAAAACATTCCGGAAATCGCTCTCTCCGGCTCACGTTTAACGGCCTCCGCAACGTGACCTTCAACGACGTGTGCCAATACGTCCCCGTCGAGTCTTCCACTTCCTACCTTTTTTCCGCATGGGTCCTGACGCGTTCTTTGTCCACCGATCAAGGCGTGCGCTTCGGCCTCCGCTCGATTGGTGATCCGAACAATCCCGTCGCCTGGACGGATGATGTGGAAGGCACGCAGCCATGGACCAGAGTCGAACTTCCCTGGACCTCGGGGAAAGCGGTCCATGAACTGCAGCTCTGTGTCGACCGACTTCCAAGCGCGAAATTTGACAGTAAGATTCGCGGTTCGGCCTGGATCGACGACGTTGTCCTGGTCCCGGCGTCCGCGGCGAACTCCAAGCGATGAAGCTCCTACGCATCGGCATCTGCGCCCTGGTGGTCTTCGGCGTGGCGACTCACGGCGCCGTCGAGGATTGGGCGCGCGCTGTCCTGGAGATCGGTGCAGCCCTGCTCTTCCTTGCCTGGGCCGTCCGCGCGTATTTCACCGAGGAGCATCAGATCGTGATTTCGCCCTTGCTTCTGCCTCTTGTCTCTCTGTTGGTGGTCGCTCTCGGCCAGTGGTTGTTTCATCAAACCGCTTCTTCCTACGCTACGCGGATGGAAATCGCCCTCCTCCTTGCCGATATCCTTCTGCTCTTTTTGGCTGCGCAAACCTTCCGGACAATCGAGGACTGGCGCGGCTTCGTCTGGTTTGTGATGAGTTTCGGATTTCTGGTCGCGATCTTCGGCATCCTGCAGCATCTCACTTTTAACGGCAAGCTCTATTGGTTTCGCGAGATGCACTATGGAGGCATTCCTTTCGGTCCGTACGTGAACCGCAATCATTTTGCCGGTTTTGCGGAACTCGTCATTCCCGTGTCTTTGGTTCCTTTGGTCCTCGGAAAGGTACGAAGGGAACGGTGGTTTCTCGTCAGCCTGTTTGCGGTGGTGCCCATCGGCGCTCTTTTTCTCGCCGCTTCTCGCGGAGGCCTCGTTAGTTTCGCCGTGGAGGTCGGGGTCCTGGTACTCTGGCTGATTCTTCGCCGCACGGTCGGTAGACACTTGCTCTCCGGAGGCGCGGTCCTTTTGCTCGCCTTTCTCATGGTCTCGTGGTTGGGGGTCCAGCAGCTCGTGGAGCGCTTCTCCTCCCTCCAATCACTTGAGATTACTGGCGGTAAGCGTGCATCGATGAGAGCTGATACTTGGCGAATATTCCTCGACCACCCTTGGGCGGGCACTGGTCTAGGCAGCTTTCAGGCCGTCTTCCCCGCCTATGAAACGCTTTACGACGGAAAAATTGTCAATCACGCGCACAACGATTACCTGGAAGGCCTTGCCGAGACGGGCGTTGCTGGCGGGTTGTGTTGTGTATGGTTTCTGGGTGTCCTGTTCTTCGATTCGCTTCGGCGGCTGTCTCAGTCCAATGGTGCTTTTATCTCAACCATTCAGCTCTCCGGCCTGGTAGCGTGTCTCGGTTTTCTCACTCACGCTCTTTTTGACTTCAATCTGCACATTCCGGCTAACGCCCTACTCTTTTTTCTCTTAGCAAATCTTGCGACAAGCGAGATTCGGCCATCCACTCCGCCAACTCCCAAACCGGGAAACCTGCGCCACACGCACGGAAATCACTGATGGACTTCCTCCTTCTCCCTGTATAATCAATTGGGGGTTATCTATTCCGATGCAACCAGCGAGACTGGGTGCGGGGACGTTGTGTCTCGTCTCCACAACTCTCCTCGGATTTCTGGTTCTGGCGCCGCCCACCCGCGCGCAGGCCGTTCTCGAGACGCCACAACAAACGAACGATCGCATTCGCGAGCTTTCCGCCGCCGCGCGCATCGAGCCGCATGAATACGTCATTGGCAGCGGCGACCTGATCTCGATCGATGTCTTCGACGTAAAAGAGCTAAGCCGCGATGTCCGCGTCAGCCAAACCGGGACCATCGGCATCCCGCTCGTCCCGGTGCGCTTGCATGTTGCCGGTCTCACCGAGATCCAGGCGGAACAGAAAATTGCCGAAGTGCTCGAAGCAAATGGTTTGGTTACCCATCCCGAGGTAAACGTTACCGTCAAGGAAAGAAAGAGCAAACCCATTACCGTTGTCGGGGCCGTAGCGCATCCTTTGGTTTACCAGGCCGACAGACAGGTTACGCTTCTTGAAGTTCTGGCCGAAGCCGGCGGGCTTTCCAATGATGCCGGGGATGAAGTCATTGTTACCCGGCCCGTGCCGCGGATGATTTTCGAGGAATCGGAGCCGCCCCCGATGGGCCCTGCCGATGCCGTTCCTCTGAATTCGCCACGCCTCAACCCAGAGGCAAAGCCGGTAGCGCCAGCCGCTGCTCTGTCTTCTTCGGCGCAAAACGCGGCGACAGCGAACCCTCCTGAATTGCCGGCACCCAACCCTACACAGGGAAAATCCATTAACAGTGTAAGCTCGGCATCGAATCCGGCCGCCGATACCATCACCGTAAATTTGTATCAGTTGATGGAAGCCGGGAATACCGCAAACAACATCCTCCTAGAGGCAGGCGATGTTGTGACCGTTCCTCACGCCGGGATAGTCTACGTTTTGGGTGCGGTCGCCAGGCCTGGCGGATTTGTGCTCGCCAATGACCGCGAGCAATTGAGCACTCTAAAGATTCTCGCCTTGGCCGGCGGCTACACCAACGTGGCTAAGACAGACCGCGCCGTCATAATCCGCAAAGATGCCCAGGGACAGCAGCATGAAGTGGCTCTCGACCTGAAGAAAATTCAGAATCGTCAGGCCGAGGATTTGCAGCTCGAGCCGAGCGATATCTTGTATGTTCCGCAGAGCGGAGCCAAGCAGGCCATCTTGAAGTCGGTCGAGTTTGGCATCGCCCTCGGCTCAGGCGTGGCCCTCTACCGTCTCGCGTATCACTAGAGAAAAATGTCAGAAGAAAACAAACTCGTTCCCCGGGAAAATGGCTCCAACGGCGCCGTGGAGCTTATTCCGCCCTCCGCACGTTTCCCGGCTTGGGATCTCTCGCCGCGCGAGCCACATCTTTACGACTACCTGCTGATCCTGCGCAAACATCTATGGCTGATTTTGTCGTTCCTGCTCGCCGTCGTCACCATCGTTACCATCGCCACTTTCCGGATGCAAGCCGTCTATGTGGCCACTGCCCGTATCGAAATGGACTCCTCGAATGCCAATATCCTGCCCTTCCAAGGAATGGATCCTTACGGCTACGAGATGGATCTCGAGAATTATATCGAGACGCAGTCGAAGATCTTGACTAGTGAAACTTTAGCCTTGCAGACCATTCGTAGCAGCGGCCTCGGCGCGCGGCCTGAGTTTGCTTCTCCCAGCGGGCCCTCCGAAGCACTGGCCATCGGGAGCTTGGAAAACCAGAAGCGCCCCTCTGAGCTCGGCGCATTTCTTGGCAGTCTTAGTGTAAAGCGCGTTCCCAACAGCCGGCTGGTGGATGTCAGCTTCGAGTCGACAGACCCGCAGTTCGCCGCTCGCATCGTCAACGAGCATATTAGGAATTTCCAGGAACAGAACATTCGCAGTCACTACGATGAAACTACGCGAGCCACCACCTGGCTCCGCAGCGAGCTCGAGGAACTCAAGATCACCGTCCAGCAATCGGAAGACAAGCGCATCGCCTACGAACGAAAAAACCAGATCTGGACACTCGACGACAAATCCAATATCACCACCCAGCGCCTTGCCGACCTCAACAAGGAATTGACGGATGCGCAGTCCGAGCGCATGCGCCGAGAAGCGCTCTTCCAATTTGCCAAGGCTGGCGATATCGCAAGCGTTCCTCAGCTTCGCGACAATCCCACCTTGCAAAACCTCAATCTGAAACGCCAGGCCGCCGCCGGCGAATACAGCGACGCTCTGAACCAGTACGGCCCTAATTTTCCCAAGGTGCAGCGCCTCCAGACCCAATTGAAAGATATAGACCAGCTCATCCAAAAGGAGAATGTCAACACCCTTAACCGCATCGAAAGTGAGTACCGCGAATCCCGGGAACGCGAGAACCTCCTCACGCAGGCCCTTGATGAACAAAAGGTGGCGGCGAACGAGATGGCCGAGCGCATGGTGGAATACAACATCCTCAAGCGCGAAGCAGAGGCTTCTAAAGCTCTCTACGACGGCCTGATGACCAAGCTGAAGGAAGTAGGAATTTCTGCTGCTTTGCAATCCACCAATATCCGCGTCGTCGATCCGGCCATGATCCCCGCCTACCCTTCGCGTCCCGCCAAAGCGCGAAACATCGCCTTGGCTTTTCTCGTCGGTCTTGTCGGAGGCATCGGTCTCGCTCTCATGCGCGAGTACCTCGACAACACGGTTAAGACACCGGACGATATCGAAACTCTCGCCCGCCTGCCTTCCTTGGCCGTCGTTCCGCAGTTTGCCGGCTCCAACGGCAACGGTTCGCGTAGGCGCCTTTTGCAGGGCATTGCCTCGAATGGTCACGAAAAACGCATTGAGCTCGTTGCCCAGCACCTCCCCAAATCCCAAATGTCGGAAGCGTTCCGTGCGCTGCGCACCTCCCTCTTGCTTTCCCAGCCCGGCCGCCCGCCGCAAGTTATCCTCGTAACCAGCGCCCTCCCGCGCGAAGGCAAGACCACGGCCGCGGCTAACTTGGCCGTCACTCTTGCCCAGCTCGGCGACAGCACCGTGCTCGTCGATGCAGACTTGCGCAAGCCCGGTGTCGGCCGGCTACTCAACATGGCGAGTGGCAAGTACGCGGGATTAAGTTCTTATCTAGCCGGCGTTTCGAGCCTCGATCTTGTTACTGTGCCGCACCCCGACATTCCCAATCTCGCCGCGATTCCCACCGGCCCGCTGCCTCCCAATCCAGCCGACTTGTTGTCCTCTCATAAATTGGCCGAGGCTATCGCCGAATTGCGCACCAAGTTCAAATTCGTCGTGATCGACTCGCCCCCCATTATGGCCGCCACCGATGCCGTCATCCTCTCCGTCCAAACAGACGGTGTCCTACTGGTCGTGCGCAGCGGCGAAACTCCCAAGGAAGCCTTCACGCGCACGCGCGACTTGCTCGTCAGCGTAAAGTGCCACATCCTCGGCGTCGTCCTGAATGCCGTGGATTCGGGCGCTCCCGACTACTACTATTCTTATCGGTATTATCCTTATTCCTATGGCTATGGCCCTCAAGAAGCGGCCGAATCTTCCGAGGAACATGACGATATTGTTGGATCCGTCTCCGAACGCACCCCGCGCCATCGCGACGACGATCAGGCATTGTAAGGAGGCACTTTGCGTTACTTGATCACCGGCGGCGCCGGCTTTATCGGTTCTCATTTGTCGGAGCGGCTTCTCGCTCGCGGCGATCGTGTCGTCTTGCTCGACAATCTCTCGACCGGAAGCATGGATAACATCCGCCACCTCAAAGCTTCCGGCCAAATGGAATATCACCTCGACAACATCGAAAATCTCCAGCTGCTCGCCGAGCTCGTCGACGATGCCGATGTCATCATCCACCTCGCCGCCGCTGTCGGCGTCAAGCTCATCGTCGAAAGCCCGGTGCGCACCATCGAAACCAATGTCAACGGTACCCAGCGCATCCTCGAAGCCGCCTGCAAGAAACGTAAACTTGTTCTCACTGCATCCACCTCTGAAGTCTACGGTAAGAACACCAACGTCCCCTTCCAGGAGGACGCTGACCTCGTCCTCGGCCCCACCACCAAAGGCCGCTGGAGCTATGCAGCGTCCAAGGCCCTCGATGAATTTCTCGCTCTCTCTTATTGGAAAGAAAAAAGGCTTCCCGTCATAGTGGTTCGCTTGTTCAACACCGTAGGTCCGCGCCAGACCGGCCGCTACGGAATGGTGTTGCCCAATTTCGTCAAGCAAGCACTCGACAACGAACCCATCCGCGTCTACGGCAACGGCAAGCAATCCCGCTGTTTCTGCGACGTCCGCGATACCGTCGAAGCCCTCATCCGCTTGATGGACACCGACCGCTCGATCGGCGAAGTCGTCAACGTCGGCAACACCGAAGAAATCTCGATGGAAGGCCTAGCCCAGCTAGTCAGACAGCGCACGCGCAGCGCTTCACCCATCGAATTTGTCCCCTACGATCAAGCCTACGAACCAGGCTTCGAGGACATGATGCGCCGCGTCCCCTGCGTCGACAAACTCCACGCCCTCACCGGCTTCCGCCCTCAAACCTCGCTCAACGAAATCATCGACCGAGTTACGACCTTCTTCCGCCAAAAGGAAGAAGCCAATGCGCCGCGCGCCACGACAAGCACCGCGGTCTGACCGAAGCTCTCTAACTATTTGCGGTTTTTTTTATCCTCTATGGCGATTTGGATGGCGGGCCCTCGAATTTTTTGTCGGGAATATTTTCGTTCTGCTGAACATCCAAAACTTTGAAAGAAGTTCTTGTCCCCCACGCACCCGCGGGGCTCGACCATCTCACAACAAATGGCATCTTCACTCCGCCAATTTCACGATAGTCCTCGAAATCAGCCCGTACCTGGAACCCGCCGAAGACCGTTTGTTCTTCGATCTGGCGGCGCACGAGCAATCCCGTCCCGACATTGAAATAAAAGTCTTCGCTAGTGCCTTCGGGCGATGTTCCGCTGACAACGTAGGTGTTCTGATCGCCAAGTTTTTCCGCGGCCCTGACTTTCACGTCGGAATACTGCCCTCTTAACCGGCTACCCTGATAAATCTCTGCGTCTCGCAGGATGGCATTCCGTTGCGGCGTATTCAGCAGACCCCAGTAAGACCCGAGAGAATCCTCGGCCCACGCGCGCGTTCCATTGAATCCGACCCAGAGACTATAACTGGGTGATTCCCGGGAGAGCAGCGCCTTCCCCGGCCCCTTCTGGTACATCATGGTGATTGATTCTGAGTTCCCGCCATTCAGCCGCGTCGTCTTTATGATTCGACTCTTCACGCCATCAAGCGCCGATTGTCCTCCGAGCGCTTGTACATAATGATTAAGCACTTCTTCGACACTCGGCAGTGCCGGGCTAGCCGGTTTCCGAGCGGCCACGGATGCCTCCTCGGCTTTGGACGCGCGCGGAGGAAGGGGGACAATCGGTGCCACGGCAATAGGCTCTCTGTGGCCCTGGTGGCACGTGAAACAGTTCACCGTGTTTTTCCCTTGAAAGGACTCCTCATTGATTTGACGCACCATGCGAATCATCTCGCGTGCCCGCAGTTTCTCTTTCCTCTCATCTTTACTGAAATCTTGCACATGGCAATGATCGCAATCCACGTTCAGCGAGCTGGCGATAAAAGACATGGCTCCCTGCAGGTCGCCCGCTCGCATGCCCTTGAGTGACTGAATGTTTTTGAAAACCGTTTCGGCCGGCTGGTCCTCGCGTAATTCCGGCGGCGCTGTTTGCCGAGCGGCACCCCTTCCATACAAAAATGCCGCTGCGAACGAGAGCAAGACCCTTGCCCTTATTGCCGGCGAAACGTGAGGATCAATCTGTTTATTCATGGAAGAGAGCCCCTCGGCTGGCCTTCCCAATCTCGAGGTTTTGCTCCACTCGAAGGATTCCGATTCACTCCGGACCTATACCCGCGGACACCTTAGAACGCCGAAACCTGTTTTCCTGCCTGTCTGACAAGACGTATTGCCCCGAGAATCGTCTCAAGATTTAGCCAAATCGGGGAGTCTACTGGAGCCGCCCCTAAAGCTAATTTCGTGGGAACAATTCCCGACACAAAGCGTATTCAAAGGTTGTTATCGAATCTCCTCGGAAAGATAAGGCCTGTGGAATGAACATCATCGCTTCGCCCGAGACCGCCTTTCGCGATTTCAAGTACGCTCTTCGCACCCTCGCCCGCACTCCCGGCTTCACCGTAATTGCCATTCTCACCCTCGCTCTCGGCATCGGCGCAAATACCGCCATTTTCACCCTCCTCGATCAAGTCCTGCTCCGCCTTCTGCCCGTCAAGAACCCACAAGAACTCGTCCTCCTCACCATGCGTGGCCGCCACTACGGCAGCAATTGGGGCGGCAACGCCATTTCTCATCCCATGTTCCGCGACTTCGCCGCCCACAACGAAGTCTTCTCCGACATGTTCGCTCGTTTCCCCTTCGACGCCAGTGTCTCTTTCAATGGCCAAGCCGAGCACGTTCAGCTGGAGATGGTCTCGGGCACTTATTTTTCCAACCTCGGCTTAAATCCCTACCTCGGCCGCGTGTTCACCCCCGAAGACGACCGCCGCCCCGACGCCTATCCCTACGTCATTCTCAGCTACGCTTACTGGAAATCGCGTTTCTCCGCCGATCCGAGCGTCGTTGGCAAGACTCTCATCCTAAACAATCAAAACATGACCATCGTCGGCGTTCTTCAGCCCGGCTTTGATGGCGTCGAGCTCGGCCGTTCCCCCAAGCTCTTCGTTCCCCTGATGATGCAAAAGGAAATCATGGTCGGCAATCCCACCGACATGCTCAAGGAACGCCGCAGCCGCTGGGTCAATGTCTTTGGCCGCCTCAAGCCCGGTGTCACCCGCCAACAGGCAAAAGCCTCGCTCCAGCCCTTCATGCATTCCATGCTCGAAATGGAAGTTCAGGAAAAAGCCTTCGCTCACGCGTCACCCTATGATCGCGAACAGTTCCTCAAATGCTATATCGACCTCCTGCCAGGTTCGCAAGGCCGCTCCTACACCCGCCAGACCCTTTCCACTCCCCTCTGGGTTCTCATGGCCACTACCGGCCTCGTCCTTCTCATTGCCTGCGCTAATCTTGCCAATCTTCTCCTCGTCCGCGGGTCAGCGCGAAAAAAGGAAATAGCGATTCGCCTGGCCATGGGCGCCACACGCCCTCGCATCATTTCGCAGCTGTTGATCGAAAGTCTTTCTCTCGCGACGCTCGGAGCCCTCGCCGGACTCGCTCTCGCCTACTGGGCCGACAAAGCTCTCATGGCCGCCTATCTCCCGTCGGATTCGGGAGGCTTGCGTATTTCCACCTCGCCCGATGTTCGCATTCTTCTATTCACACTCGCCGTCACGGTCGCGACGGGCGTCCTCTTCGGCCTGGTTCCCGCTTTGCAGACCACCAATCCCAACGTGGCCACGACTCTCAAAGACGAAGCCGCGGCCGTCGTCGGGGGTGGTCACGGCGCCCTCAGAAAAACTCTCGTCATCGCTCAGGTCACTCTTTCTCTCCTGCTCCTGATCGGCGCCGGTCTTTTCGCCAAAAGCCTGGGCAATCTTCAGAACCTCGGCCCGGGTTTTAACCCACAAAATCTCGTCGGCTTTGAGATCGATCCTTCCTACAGCGGCTATAACGTTCCTCGGTTGAAGGTTTTCTATCCTCAGTTGCTGGATTCCCTCTCTTCGATCCCCGGCGTCGAATCCGCCGGCCTCGCTTCCCAGCGCATCCTCGAAGATAACGAATGGGACAGCAGCATGACCGTCGAAGGCTTCTCTCCTCCCACTCCAGAAGCCCATCCTGAGCCTTACATGAACGAAATCAGCCCCAACTATTTCGCCACCATGGGCGTTCCCGTCGTCAACGGCCGCGACTTCCGTCCTTCCGATACTCGCGAAGTCAATCACCAACCCGAAGATCCTTTCGGCTGGAATTCTGCCGTGGTCATGATTAACGAAACCTTCGCGAAAAAATACTTCGCAGGCCGCAACCCTGTTGGCATGCATTTGGGGTTTGGCTCCGATCCCGGCACGCCTACTGATATGGAAGTCATCGGCGTTGTCAAAGACATCAAATACCAGAATCTCCGCGAAGAAATTCCTCCGCAGGCCTATCTTCCCTATATGGCCGACCGCTACGTCGGCGGCATGGTCATCTACGTCCGCACGGTTGCCGATCCCACGCTGCTCATGTCCTCCATCCGTTCCAAGGTCCGCGATCTCGACCCCAACATTCCCATCTCCAACATGCGTACCACTGAAGTTCAAATCAGCAACTCGCTCTCGACGGAACGCATGATTGCCAGCCTCTCCGCCGTTTTCGGATTTCTCGCCACTCTGCTCGCTGTCATCGGGCTCTACGGCGTCATGGCCTACACCGTCGCCCAGCGCACGCGCGAAGTCGGCATCCGCATGGCTCTTGGCGCCGCCGAAGGCAATGTGATTTGGTTGGTGATGCGTGAAGTGCTGGTGCTCGTGGTTATCGGTGTAGCCGCCGGCGTGCCCGCTTCGTTGGCGCTCACCAAGCTCGTCGAAAGCCAGCTCTTCGGCCTCTCGCCGCACGACCCGGCAACGCTCGCTCTCGCGACGATTGCCCTGGCATTCGTCGCCTGCGCCGCCGGCTACATCCCGGCATGGCGCGCCAGCCGACTCGACCCCATGAAAGCGTTACGTTACGAATAAATCATGGTTCTTCGAACCACAAGCGAACCATGAAAGAAGCCGTCGAATCTTTGCTGAAAATAAAGGACTCGCGGCTTCTTTCTAAGGAATAACCGGAGCTCTTTCGGCTCACCGCTCGGCAACGGAAGCTACAAATGGCCGCTTCCGAGGGTTATTTAATTCACTGAAGGCAGAGCGATCTCAAATCGGTAATTGCCTGCCGGGAGCTCGCATTCGAGCTCGTTGTTCTCTTTGTTCAGCGTGTGAATTCTGCTGCTCTTTGAGAGCGCTTGCCCATCAAGCTGGTAGGACTCGGCCTGCTCTTTCCCGAGCAGCAACCGCCCGCTCGCATTCGCGGGAATCGTCAAGTTCCAGGTAACTTTGCTCCCGGAAATCGACCAAGCCGAGTGAATCGTCCCGTAAGAAGATTCGTAGGAAAAATCCAGACTCCCCAAACGCTTGTCGAAGTTCGGATGAAGCCGGATGACATGAAATCCCGGATCGCTTGTCACCGTATCGATTCCCGCTGCATAGCGGTAGATCCAGTCCGCAACGGCGCCATACGCGTAGTGATTGTAGGAATTCATGCTCGGGTCGCCGCGCATCTGATCGCCATTCCACCGCTCCCACATCGTGGTCGCGCCATGTTCCACCAGGTAGCCCCACGACGGATACTCTGTGCTAAGAAGCAGACGGTACGCGACATCGGCGTGCCCGGTATCCGTCAGTGCCCCCAGTAAATAGGGAGTACCGAGGAATCCTGTGCCGAGACGCCAATGATTGGCTTCGAGCCGGTCCACCAAACGTTTCGCGGCAAGGCTTCGCACCGCATCAGGCAGCAAATTCATGTGCAGCGCAAGCACGTATCCCGTTTGTGTTTCGACGGGCTGGTCGCTCAGGGGCTTCGCCGTCCCCGAAGCGAACACCGGTGGTGGCGGAACGCCGCCGACAAATCCATCCGGCCGCACGTAAGCCCGATCGAACGCAGCCTTGATCTTTTCAAAGAGTTCACTGTACTTCCGCGCTTCGTCTGTTTTTCCCGCGGCGAGAGCCATCTGGCTCATCAGTGTCACATCGTGCGCCCAATACGCTGTCGCAATCAGGTCCACGGGCGTCACTCCTTCAGGCGAGAGCCAGTCCGCAAAGGGAATGCCATAATTCTTTTTCCAAAGAAAATCGGGATTCGCCGCTTCAATCGCGGCCAGATACTTTTCCATCCCCTCCCAATTTTCCTCCACTACTTCCTTGTCGCCGGTTTGAATCCACGACGACCACGGAATGATCACCCCGGCGTCGCTCCATCCCGTGGCGTGGCCAGGGTGCTCGGTGTTTGTTCCAGGAGCGAAGATTCCGTACATGGGCGTGCCGGCTTGTGTCCCGCGCAAATCCGCTCCGAATTTTCTGGAAAAGGCCGTCAGGTCCATGTTGTACGTTGCCGTGCGCCAAAAGACCTGAGCATCTCCTGTCCATCCCAGCCGCTCGTCGCGCTGCGGGCAGTCCGTCGGCACTCCCACGAAGTTCGATCGCTGGCCCCAGAGAATATTGCTCCATAGTTTATTCAGCATCGCGCTGCTTGTTTTGAGCGTCGCCGTGAACGGGGCATCCGTATGAAACACGACGGCTTTCACATCCCCGATCTTAGGTTCTTCTTTCAATCCAGAGACTTCCACATAGCGAAACCCATGAAACGTAAAAGTTGGCTCAAACTCCTCGATTCCTTTGCCAGCGAGAATAAAATGGTCTGTCGCCTTGGCGGTCCGCAGGTTTTCCGTATAAAGCGTGCCATCCGGGTTTAATACTTCCGCGAATCTCAGTTTCACATCGGTTCCCGCCGCGCCCTGCGCTCGAATGCGCGCAACCCCGGATAGATTCTGCTCGAAATCAAAGATGTATATGCCCGCGGAAGGATTCGTCACTTTCTTAGCGCCGAGCGATTTTTCCGCGCGAATCGGCTGAAAGTATTGCCAAACGATCTGTGTTTCCTTTGGCTCAATCAGCTCTGCGGATTTCCACCGGCTGTCGTCGAACGCCGCCGTGTTCCAGTTTGCCTGGACTTTTCGTGCGTCGTATGTCTCCCCATCGTATATTTCAGCGAAAAGAATCGGCGAGATGTCCGCCTTCCACGTTTCGTCCGTCAGGATCCAATCCACCGATCCGTCTTTGTACTCGATCCTGAGCTGCGCCCGAAGCGCAGGGGGCGTTTTCCCATAGTTGTAGCCCTGCCGGAACCATTGCAACGGCGTCGAGTACCAGCCGGGCGCAAGCAGCGCTCCCACTGCATTTTTTCCCGATTTTATTTCCGCCGTCACGTCATACGCCTGGTAGACGACGCGCTCGCGGAAGTCCGTCCATCCGGGCGCCAGAATCTCGTCGCTCACCTTCTGTCCGTTGATGGATAGCTGGTACGAGCCGAGCGCCGTTGCATAAATTCGCGCCGAAGCCACCGGCTTTCGAGCCTCAAAGGTCCGGCGCAGGGATTTCACGGCTCCGGTCGGCCACGGATTTCCGAGCTCGGCGTTCTCAAACCCGGAGCTTGGCAGTACATACCGCTCCGCTCCGCTCCACGAAGAATCATCGAAATCGGCAGCTTGCCAATCTCCGCCCGCATTCAAACTAGCTCGCCAGCCCTCGGCAGCGCTCTTGAATAACTCCACCGTGCCATCTGCCGCTTCCACGTAAAGCACGGCGTTCATAGGAGTTTGGCTTACATGATTCGCCCCGCCATTGTTGTTTCCGTAGCGCACAACCTCAATCGCCAGCATATTCTTCCCCGCGTGCAATGCTCTGGAAACGTCGCGAAACGCGTAGGTCTTCCAGGGCATTTGCCGCCATGGCGGCAGGGGCGGTGCTTCCATCACCTGTTTTCCGTTGATCCAGGCGCCCGCCGAGTCCTCTCCGGTCAGGTAGAGGACGGCCCGCCTCACGGGCTTCGTCAGATCGAATTGGAGCCGAAAGTCGTGCTTTGTGCTCGCGGCCTCCTTCGGCGCTTCTCCATCGGCGTTCGTAATCCACGCGGCCTGAGACTCGCGCACTCGCTGCAGTTCGGGCTCCTCGTAGCCGATCCATTTTGCTTTCCAGTTTTCCTGCTGCAGAAGTCCCGTCTCCCACCAACTCGGCTCGCTAGGAGCCAAGGCCTTTCCGTCTTGATCCCATGTCAAAACCCGCCAGTAATAACGCTTGCTAGGTTCCAGCGCGGGGCCTCCATACAGCACCCCCAGAGAGTCGCTGGACTTCACGCGCCCGCTGTCCCATACGTCGCCCTTGCCGGTTGCGAGCGTTTCGCGTTTCGAGGCGACTTGAATCTCATAGGCAGTTTGCCGCGCCCCTGGACGCGAATCCTCGATCTTCCACGACAGCTGCGGTTTTGCCGAGTCCATCCCGAGCGGCGTGATCAGCGATTCGCATTCGAGCTTGACGGGCTTCGCCGTCTGTGCGGCCGCGCCCGCGACAAACAACAGAGCGCACGCCGCAATCCTCACCGCGTTTCGAGCGCTGCTCTCAGATTTTCTCATCATGGGTTCTCCCGGAGTCCCGCCCAGCACGAGCGTGAATCATGTAAGAGATGGGTCGTCGGCACGCTGGGGGATGGCGTCGCGCACTGTAGCGGCATCTCCTCCCGCCTGTCAACAGAATGCGGAACACATTTCTCGATCAAACGGTGCGCGAGCCATTACACTATCGCACTTTGGGAGATAGCTATGCCCCGAGTCGCGTTTCGCTTGCGCATCAAGCCCGGCAAAGAAAAAGAATACGACGTCGCCCACAAGAATGTTTGGCCCGCCTTGCTGGCGAAGTTGAAGGAAGTCGGTATCTCAAAATATTCCATCTTCAGAAGAGACCAGGACCTGTTCCTGGTCATGCAGGTGGTCGATTTCGATGCCGCGTGGGGCGCGCTCGACCGGGATCCAACCAACTTGAAATGGCAGCAGGAAATGTCTTTGCCCTTCGAGCCGGTGCCAGGCCTCGAACCAGGCGAGAAATTCGCGATGATGCAGGAAGTCTTTTATTTGGATTGACTGCGAGTCTTAGCGTGTCTCTTTTCGCGCCGACCTTTCGACGACGCTAGGGAAATCTAGGCCGCTGCCAGATACACATAGCGCAGAATGAAGAGCACCGTGAGAATCCAAACGAGCGCGTTGATCTCCTTGTACTTGCCCGACGCCAGTTTCACCACCGTATAGGAAATCAGTCCAAGGCTCAGTCCAGTTGCGATACTGAATGTCAGCGGCGTCGCCAGCATGGTGATAAAAGCTGGAAGTGCCTCGCTGAAGTCGTTCCAGTTCACCAACGCCAAGGATTCGGACATCAAAACGCCCACCAGAATCAGTGCCGGAGCAGTCGCATAGGCTGGAATCGCCGTCGCCAGAGGGGAACAAAACATAGCTAGAAGAAAGAGTCCCGCCACGGCGATATTGCTGAAACCTGTCCGCGCGCCCGCGGCAACGCCCGCCGCGCTCTCGATGTAACTTGTGACCGTCGAAGTGCCGGTCAGCGAACCGAAAATCGTTCCCACGGAATCCGCCAACAATACCCGACCGACGCGTGGAATCTTGCCATCCTTGATAAATCCGCCCTGCTCGCAGACGCCCACCAGCGTTCCCACGTTGTCGAACAGATCGACGAACAGAAACGCGAAAAGTATTTCCAGGAACCCGAGATGCAGCGCGCCCCGAAAATCCAATTGCAGAAAAGTCGAGGACGGATGAGGCATGGAGAAGAACGTAGTGGGCCAGCTCGAAATGCCGCGCAGCATCCCGAGAACGGTAGTTCCCATGATGCCCAACAAAATGCCCCCGTGGATTTTCCGCGCCATCAAAATCAGCGTCACCGCCAAGCCGAAGCACGCCGTTTGCACTTCTTTATCCGCGAAGCTGCCCAAACCGACAAACGTCGCGGAGTTGGCCACGACCAGTTTGGCATTCCGCAACCCGACAAACGCGATGAACATCCCAATTCCCGCTGCCGTCGAATGCTTCAAGCAATCCGGCATGCCATTCACAATCTGTTCTCGCACTTTCGTTACCGTAAGAACCAGAAACAGCACGCCCGAAAAAAACACTACTGCCAACGCCGTTCTCCACGGAACATGCATCGACAGACACACCGAGTACGTAAAATACGCGTTCAGCGACATCCCCGGCGCCAAGGCGATTGGATAGTTGGCATACAAACCCATCACCAGTGTCGCTGCCGCGGCCGAAAGGCAAGTCGCAAACACCACGCCATCCGCCGGCATTCCCGCCTGCGCCAAAATCTGCGGATTCACCACGACGATATAAGCCATCGTCACAAACGTCGTGAGCCCGCCCAACAGCTCCTGCTTCACCGACGTCTGATTCTCTCTAAATTTGAAGTAGCGATCGATCAATCGTCCCTCCGCGCTCCTACCCAACCCCGAAAGGTTCTCTTCGATGGCAATCAAATCCGCCAGCGGCGAAATCTCAAGTACCGCTGATCCATGAAGTCTCGGGCGCGCGCGTCCCTGCCGAGCCTTTTCCTTCCCTCGGGTTCAGCTAAAAAGAGGTCAAACACCGGACGGAATTCTCAGTACGGAATCTTGTTAGGCCGGTCGGTCCACGCCCGAAATCCCGCGAGCGCTTCGTCCCTCATGATTTGCATGGTCGGAATGCGCCGCCCCGAATAGGGCAGCTTCAACTCGCCGTAGATGAACGAATCATCAAATCCGGCCTTCGCCGCATCCTCCGCCGTACTCGCGAAATAAATCCGCGAAAGCCGCGCCCAATAAATCGCCCCCAGGCACATCGGACACGGTTCGCACGAAGTGTACAGCTCAGAATCCTTCAATTCGAACGCGCCCAGTTTTTCGCAAGCCCGCCGGATCGCCAAGACTTCCGCGTGCGCCGTCGGATCATTCGTCGACGTCACCTCGTTCGAACCTTCGGCGATGATCTTTCCCTCCCTCACAATCACCGCGCCAAACGGCCCCCCGCGCCCCGATTGAACCCCTTCAATCGAAAGTTGAATCGCCCGCGCCATGAAAACATTCGTCAAGTCTTATCGCCACCGATCCGTTCGATCACTATCCCCACGCCCTCCCAACCTGTCCCGAACTCTCGACAAGAAGGCCAGCCCGACGCCCGCGCCAATCGGCAAGTATATGCCCGCCAAACCACCGCCCATCACTTTTTTCGACTTGAATTATCGATTTTGCCGACTTGAAAACCTGCAGATATCAGTCTACGCTCGGTTCCGATTCTCACGAGATTTTCTCGGGCCCCGGATCCGGATCCGCTTTTCACTATGAATCTGCGCGCCTTCGTTTCCCTCCGCGTCGTAACGCCGGATGCCGTGCGTCCCGGCGCTCTGCTCGTCGAAGAGGATCACATCCTCGCCGTCGTCGCTCCCCGCGAAATCCCGGTCCACGCCGAAATCCTCGATTTTGGCGATGCCGCAATTCTCCCCGGTCTGATCGATTCCCACGTTCACATCAACGATCCCGGCCGCGCCGATTGGGAAGGTTTCGACACCGCCACGCGAGCCGCCGCCGCTGGTGGCTACACGCTCTTGGTCGACATGCCGCTGAACTGCCTGCCCGCCACCACCAATGTCCCCGCGCTCGATGCCAAACGCGCCGCCGCAAAAAACCGATGTCGCGTCGATTGGATGCCCTGGGGGGGAGTCGTCGCCGACAATCCCCTCGACATCGAGCCGCTCGCAAACGCCGGCGTCCCCGGCTTCAAGTGTTTTCTCGTTCCTCCCGGCATTGACGGCTTCACGATGGTCACCGAGCCGCAGCTCTATGCCGCCCTCCCTCACGTTGCCCGCACAGGTCTGCCGCTGCTCGTCCACGCCGAACTGCCCGCTCCAATCGATGCCGCCACCCTAAATCTAGCCAACGCCGACTGGTCTCTCTATGAAACCTATCTCCAGTCGCGCCCCGAAGAAGCCGAACTCGCCGCCATTCGAATGCTCCTCTCCCTCTGCCGCGAATGTAAATTTCGCCTCCACATCGTCCATCTCTCCGCCGCCAAAGCCCTTCCCGAACTGCGCGCCGCACGCGCCGAAGGCCTTCCCGTAACCGTCGAAACCTGCCCGCACTACCTGCATCTCACTGCCGAAACAATCCCCAGAGGCGCAACCCTTTTCAAGTGCGCCCCGCCAATTCGCAGCCGCGAAAATTGCGATCAACTCTGGCAGGCTCTCAGCGACGGAACGATCGACCTCGTCGCGACCGACCATTCTCCCTGCCCACCCCAAATGAAGCGCCTCGCCGAAGGAAATTTCCGCACCGCCTGGGGCGGCATCGCCAGCCTTTCCGTAGCCCTTCCGTTGATGCACACCGAAGCCGTCAAACGCGGATTCTCCCTTTCCGACATCGCCCGCTGGATGGCCCGAGCGCCCGCAAATCTAGCAGGCTGCCACGCGCACAAAGGCCGCCTCGCCGCAGGCTACGACGCCGACTTCGTCATTTTCGATCCCGAAGCCGAATTCGTCGTCACCGAAGAACGCTTGCACTACCGTCATCCCGTTTCGCCGTACCTCGGCGAAAGGCTGCGCGGCGAAGTGAAAGCCACCTATCTTCGCGGCAATCTTGTTTCTAGCGGCGGCCAGTTCCCGGGCGAGCCTATCGGCGTCGAGCATCGCCTTTAGCAAACATGCGCCGAAGGGAATCCGCGATGCCGCGCAACCGTTTTTTGTATCAACCGGGCAGCCACGATTCGATTTGTCTGTCATACACTAAGACAAGCAAGAAACCCGTGGCCAAAGCCTGGACGCTTCCGCGACTTGAATGAAAAACATCCCCATCGTCGGCACCTCAGTCCCGCGGATGGAAGGCCGCGGCAAAGTCACCGGACACGCTCGCTACGTCGACGACATGGTTTTGCCCGGCATGCTCTATGGGGCCACCGTCCGCAGCCGCATCCCCCGGGGCATCGTCAAAAAGTTCCTGTTCGGTCCGGGCGTCAATTGGAACGAATTCGTAGTCGTCTCTGCGAAAGACATCCCCGGAAAAAATTGCATCGCGCTGATCGAAGACGATCAGCCCTGTCTCGCCGATGGCGTCGTCAATCACCCCGAAGAGCCTCTTCTCTTGCTCGCGCATCCGGACCGCCATCTTCTCCCAAAAGCCGTTGACGCGGTTTCCGTCGAATACGAACCTCTCCCAGCCATTTTCTCTCTCGAAGAAAGCGAAGCGCGCCAGCAAATCATCTGGGGCGCCGACAACACGTTCAAAAGTTATCTCATCGAAAAAGGAGACGTCGATTCCGTCTGGCAAAACGCAGACCACATCGTCGAAGCCGAATACACCACCGGCGCGCAAGAGCAGCTCTACATCGAAAACAACGGGATGATCGCGGCCTTCGATCCCGAGCAAGGCCTCACCGTGTGGGGGTCGCTTCAGTGCCCCTACTACATCCACAAAGCCCTGATGAAACTTTTCGCGCTTTCCGCTGACCGCGTGCGCGTCGTACAAATGGAAACCGGCGGCGCTTTTGGCGGCAAAGAAGAATATCCCTCGATCATCGCCGCCCACGCCGCGCTCCTCGCCGCGAAGTCCGGCAAACCAGTAAAAATTATCTACGACCGCATGGAAGACATGGCGGCTACCACCAAGCGCCATCCTTCCCGCACGCGCCACCGCACCGCCGTCGCCAAAGACGGCCGGATTCTCGGCGGCGAAATCGACTTCACCATCGACGGCGGCGCCTACAAAACTCTCTCCCCCGTTGTTCTCTCTCGCGGCGCCATTCACGCCGGCGGCCCTTACTATTGGCCCAGCATCCGCATTCGCGCTAAAGCCGTCGCTACCAATGCTCCGCCGCACGGCGCGTTCCGCGGCTTCGGTGCGCCGCAATCCCTCTTCGCACTCGAACGCCACATGGACCATATCGCCCAAGTCGTCGGCCTTTCGCCCGTCGAAATCCGCCGCCGCAATTTCCTCCAGCCCGGCCACACCACCACTACGGGACAAACCATTGACGAACCGATTGATCTCGGCAATCTTCTCGATCGCGCCCTCGAACTTTCGAGCTATCACGCAAAAAAAGAGAATTTCTCGCGAGAAAATGCGCAAGCCGCGCACAAAAAAGGCATCGGCATCGCTTCTTTCCTGCACGGCGCAGGATTCACCGGCTCCGGCGAGCGTTTTCTGGGCTCGGTAGTCGGCGTCGAAGCCGTCCGAGACGGCACCCTGCGCATCCTCGTCTCCAGCACCGAATTCGGCCAGGGAACAAACACCGTCTTGTGCCAAATTGTCGCCGAAGCCCTCGGTCTTCACTACGAAGACGTCAGCATCGCTCAACCCGACACGCACGAAGTCCCGAACAGCGGTCCCACGGTCGCGTCCCGCACGGTCATGGTCGTTGGAAAACTCGTGCAATCGGCTGCCGTCGGAATCCGAAACACACTGGCCGCGAGCGGCATGCTCTCCGATGACTACTCACCCGAAGAATTCCGCGCCGCCTGCGGCGCCTATGTCAGAAAGCACGGCAAATTCCGCAGCGTGGCGCAGTACGAACAACCCGACGGAATCTTCTGGGATGACGAAAAATATCGTGGCTCAGCGTACGCCGCGTTTGCCTGGGCCGTTTACATCGCTGAAGTTACCGTGGATCTGGCCACCTACAGCGTGGCCATCGACGATTTCGTTGCGCTTCAAGAAATTGGAAAAGTCCTTCACCCCGTTCTTGCGAAAGGACAAATCATCGGCGGCGTGGCTCAAGGCATCGGCTTTGCCTTATATGAAAAAGTGATTTGGGATCAGGGCCGCATGCAAAACGGCCAGATGACCAACTACATCATGCCCACTTCCGCCGACCTTCCTCCCATTCGCGTCTACTTCGAAGAACTGGGCAACGTTTACGGCGCGTACGGTGCAAAAGGAATCGGCGAACTTCCGATGGACGGCCCGGCTCCGGCGATTATCAACGCTGTCGAAGACGCGCTGCACGTCTCATTCAATTCGATCCCGCTTCTTCCCGAAGACATTTTCGCGGCGCTTTATGAAAACTCTGCTCCCCTGACCATTGCCCCCACGGCGCGAGGCCGAGCATGAGCGAATCCTCCGAGGTTCGCCTAAAAAGCGAAATTTCTCTCACGGTCAACGGAAAGCTGGAAACCGTCCGCGTCTATCCGATGGAGCGCCTGCTCGACGTCCTGCGGCATGAGCTTCGCTTGACCGGAACGAAAGAAGGCTGTGGCGAGGGCGAGTGCGGCTCCTGCTCCGTTTTGATCGACGGAACGCTGGTGAATAGCTGCCTTATTCCAGCTCTTCAAGCGCATGGCGCGGAAATCGTCACGATCGAGGGCCTGGCCTCCGATGGCCGCTTGCAACTGTTGCAGCAGTCCTTTCTTGACTGCGGTGGTGCACAGTGCGGCATCTGCACGCCGGGGATGATCCTCGCTTCCCTTCATCTATTAAAGAAAACACCGCAGCCTACTCTCGAAGAAATCCGCGAAGGCCTGAGCGGCAATCTTTGCCGCTGCACAGGTTACATGCAAATCTTTGAAGCCGTCGCCGAAGCCGGGCGCCGGGGAGTCGCGACGTGAGGGCTAACCCCGCTGAATATGAACTCGTTGCGCCGGGCACTCTGCCCAGAGTGTTATCGCTTCTCGCTCACGATCCCGGCGCATGGCTTCCCATCGCCGGCGGCACCGACGTGATGGTCCAATATTCCGCGGGAAAACTTCCCTCCCGCAAGCTGGTCAGCATCTGGAATCTTCCCGAGCTGCGCCGAATCGACATTTCCGACAGCGAAATCCAAATCGGCGCTGGGTGCACATATACCGATTTGCGTGAACACGAAACGATCAACCGTGAGTTCCCGTTGGTGGCCAGCGCCGCCGCTTGGACCGGTGGAATCGCCAACCAGAATCGCGGGACTATTGGTGGCAATATCGTAAACGCTTCTCCGGCAGCGGATTCCCTCCCTGCGCTTATGGTTTACGAGGCCGAGCTTCTTCTTGTTTCTCTGCGAGCGGAACGGCGCGTGCCTTACGCGAACTTTCACATCGGCTACCGCCAAACCCAACTCGCACCTGGCGAACTGGTTCGCGCGGTCTGCCTCAAGAAACAGTTTTCAGGTTACTATGCCCATGCGCGCAAGGTTGGCGCGCGCAATGCACAAGCAATTTCGAAAGTGTGCCTCGCGGCGCTGGGGCATCCGGCGAATGGTGTTATCGAAGACCTTCGCCTTGCAGTGGGAAGCGTAGCGCCTGTTCCCATGCGTTTGGCCGAGACAGAACGAATCGTGAAAGGAAATCGCATCGATCCGCAGCTCATCCAGTTGGCAAAAACGATGGCCGCCAAAGAGGTCCGGCCCATCGACGACATTCGCTCCACATCCCGTTATCGAGCGGCAGTCACTGGGAATCTTGTCGCCGAATTTCTCGAGCGACTGAGGGCGCACGCAGGGCGGGGCGAAACGAGAGAAAACGTGCTCGCGCGATGGAACAATCTGCCGGCGGACAAAGCCGCCGAGGACATCTTGCCGTGTTGCGGTTCAAAAACCTGGGCACTCGCGATGGCGAAGCGCAGGCCGATCCTCGCTGAGGCGGCCCTCTTGTCTGCTTGTGACGAGGTCTGGAAGAATCTCCCGGAGTCCGATTGGCTCGAAGCATTTCGCAGCCATCCGAGAATCGGCGACTCCCATTCGCCAGTCTCCGCGCCGGCGCGATCTGCGTCTTGGTCGGGAGAGGAGCAGCGCCAAGTTGCTAGTTCGGGCGAGGATGTCAAAACTGCTCTCACGGAAGGCAATCGCGCCTACGAACAGCGCTTCAACCGTACCTTTATCGTTTGTGCCACCGGTAAATCCGCGCCGGAAATTCTTGAGATTCTCCAGCGGCGTTTGCAAAACGACGAAAAAAAGGAGCTTCAAGAAGCCGCCGAGCAGCAGCGCCAGATCGCGCATCTTCGGCTCAAGAAATGGCTCTCTTTATGAATCGTATTTCAACGCACGTACTGGATACGGCGCTCGGCAAGCCCGCGAGAGACGTCCCCGTCCGGCTCGAGCGGCAAGATTCCCATGGCGAATGGCAGGTCCTGAATCTGCTGCACACCGACAGCGATGGCCGCTGCGCCCAACTGCTACCCGAAAACGAAGTTCTTAGCGCGGGAACTTACCGCTTAGCCTTCCATACGGCAACCTACTATCGTGCTCAAAAAGGTGAGGGCCTCTATCCGGTCGTCGAAATTACGTTCGAGGCGCGCGAAGGCGAATCGCACTTTCACATTCCGCTGCTCCTAAGTCCGCACGGCTATACGACGTACCGGGGAAGCTGACCTGATGATGACGCTGGCCGAAAACAGCTACGGCAAATCGCGAGTCCACCTCGCAAAGGTGAAGCGCCATTCTGATCACCACGATTTTCGCGAATGGACCATCGATATCCTTCTCGAAGGCGATTTCGAGTCCTGCTTCGTGCTGGGCGACAACAGCAAGATTCTTCCTACTGACACAATGAAGAACACCGTGTACTCCTTGGCGCGAACTTCTCGGGCCGATTGCATGGAGGAATTTGGCAAGGAACTCGCTGCTTACCTCCTGGACCGCAATCCACAGGTTTCCGCCGCGCGAGTCACCCTCGCCGAAAAATCCTGGCAGCACCTGCCCACCGGCGGAAAGCCCCATCCCACGACATTTGTAGAATCCAGCAGCGAATCCCAGACGGCCGAGATTCGAGCCGTGCGAAACGCCGCGCCGTCAGTCCAGGCGGGGCTCGAAAACCTTGTTATCCTGAAAACGGCAGGCTCGGAATTTGTGGGTTTCATAAAGGATTCGCTTACAACTTTACCCGAAACAACAGACCGTCTGTTCGCCACGTCTCTCGGCGCGCGTTGGAACTATCTATCGCCCAGGGCCCCCTTCCTATCTTTGCGTTCCAAGGTTCGAGACGCATTGCTCAACGTGTTCGCCGCACACGCCAGCAAATCCGTCCAACATACTTTATACGCCATGGGTGAAAGCGCTCTCGCGAATGTTCCGGAAATCGGAGATATCCAGTTGACGATGCCCAACAAACACTTTCTTCTCGCGGACCTCTCGCGCTTCGGCCAGAACAATCCCAACGAGATTTTTGTGCCGATCGAAGAGCCCCACGGCGCCATCGAAGCGCGCCTTCGCCGGCAAGGTTGAACTTTCGTGTCCACAGTCGGAAGCACAACAATTCGCGCGGAAGAAGTGATCGCTCGCTGCCGAAAACTGGCGTCTTTCTCGGAAGACGCAGCCGGCACGCGCCGCACTTTCCTCTCCCGGCCGATGCACGATTGTCACCGCGAAATCACCAAGTGGCTCAAAGCCGCGGGCGCCGAAGTGACGGTCGACGCCGCTGGGAATCTGCGCGCCTTCTATCGCGGAGTGCAAGCCTCTGCGCCCCGCCTGCTGCTCGGCTCGCATCTCGACACGGTTCCCAACGCCGGAGCCTATGACGGCATTCTCGGAGTTGTTATCGCCGTCGCTCTCCTCGAAGCGCTCGATGGTCGGCGCCTTCCCTTCGCCATCGAAGTCGTCGGCTTTTCCGAAGAGGAAGGAGTCCGCTTCGGCACACCATTTATCGGCAGCCGCGCGCTTGTCGGCAGGCTCGACGAAGATCTCCTGAATCGCCAAGACGCGAATGGAATTTCCGTTCGCACCGCTATCAAAAACTTCGGACTGAATCCCCAGGATATTCCGAGCGCAGCGCTCGGCGACGACACGCTTGCCTACCTGGAATTTCACATCGAGCAAGGACCGGTCCTCGAATCGCTCGGAAGGTCGCTTGGTGCAGTGGAAGCCATCGTAGCTCAGACACGGATGCAGTTCGAATTTCTGGGCCGCGCCAATCATGCGGGCACCACGCCCATGCATCTTCGCCACGATGCGATTGCCGCCGCGGCCGAATGGATCGTTGCCGTCGAGCGCATGGCCCAAAATCATCCCGGCCTCGTCGCAACCGTTGGCCAAATCGAAGCAAAACCCGGCGCAACGAATGTGATTGCCTCGGAAGCTCGTGTAACTCTGGATGTTCGCCACAAGTCGGACGATATTCTCAACCGCGCGGCGGAAACACTTATCCGGCTGGCCCACGAAATTGCCGAGCGTCGTGGTTTAGCCCTCCGGCAAAACGTCCTGCTAAGCCAGCGCGCCGTAATGATGGACTCGTTCCTCGTCGAGCAAATCCAGGAAGCCATCCGCGGCACCGGCTGCCAGCCGCACCGCATGGTCAGTGGTGCCGGTCACGACGCCATGATCCTGGCCGAAAAAGTTCCCGCCGCCATGATTTTCGTGCGCTCCCCCGGCGGAATCAGCCACGATCCAGCGGAATCGGCCGAACTCGAAGACGTCGCCAAAACGCTCGAATGCGGGTTGCACCTGCTCAATCAGCTTGCAAATTCCTCCGAACTACAAAAAAGGATGTGCCGTGCATAATCTTGGTCAAACGCGCAGCTCCCAAAAACACAACCACCTCCTTCTGACACCGGACACCTTCGTTCGAACCCCGCTGCCCGGCATGAAAGCCTGCATGGCCGTCGTGCACGCTAGCCCCGCCGCTGGCGCTGGATTCACCGAGTACACGGCCGAATTCGAATCCGGTGGCGAACTTGGCCGAACCACCGCCCAGCGCTTCCTCTTCGTCCTTGAAGGCCAGCTCAAACTGGAACTGGACGCTCGCCAAAGTGATTTAGGAGTCCGCGGCTACGCGTACTTGCCTGAAGACGCGCCGCATCGTGTAGTTGCCACAAAGCAAAGCCGCGCCGCCGTTATCGAAAAACTTTACCAGCCGCTCGCCTCATTCGAATCGCCCCGCGCCATCATCTCGAGCGAAGACGCCATTTCTTCGGAACCACTCGATGGCGACCTGGACTTGCAGGTAAAACACTTGCTCCCCGATACGATGCATTTCGATTTTGCAGTGAACTCGATGGTGTACCAGCCGGGGGCCGCTCTCAGCATGGTTGAAATGCACATCATGGAACACGGCCTCCTCATGCTCGAAGGCGGCGGCATCTACCGCCTCGGCGATTCGTGGTATCCCGTCACTGCAGGCGATTTTATCTGGATGGCGCCATGGTGCCCGCAGTGGTTCGGCGCCATCGGCAAAGTCCCCGCGAAATATCTCATCTACAAGGACTGGAACCGCCATCCGCTGGCCAGCCGATCGTTGGCGAGCGCACCGTCGGCGGGAATGCCGGCCACGGGCAAGCCCCGATGAAAATTGAAGTCGATCGAGATCGCTTGGCGGCGGAGATCGAAGGGCTTGGTTCGATTTCCGAAGCCGAGCCACCGGTGGTGACGCGAATTGTGTTTTCGCCGGCGGATCTCAAAGCGCGCGCGTGGCTCATTGCCGGCTGCGAAAAAGCTGGTCTTGCCGTGCGGCAGGATGCCATCGGAAATATTTTCGCGCGCTGGACAGGCTCGGAACCAAGCGCTGCGGCCGTAGGGACTGGTTCTCACATTGATGCAATCCCGAACGCCGGAAAATATGATGGCGTCGTTGGCGTGCTTGGCGGCCTCGAAGCGATTCGCTCGTTGCAGCGCACCGGCTTCCGCCCAAAACGCTCGATTGAGTTGCTCGTCTTCACTTCCGAAGAACCGACGCGCTTCGGAATTGGCTGCCTCGGCAGCCGGCTGCTGTCCGGTACGATGACTCCGGATGCGGCGCGAAAGCTCGCCGACAAAGACGGGGCTTCGCTCGACGAGGTTCGCCGCAATGCGGGATATACGGCACCGCTCGAAGACGTGAAACTGCGCGACGGCTACTACAAAGCGTTTGTCGAATTGCACATCGAGCAAGGTCCACTGCTCGAGCAGCAGAAAATTCCGCTCGGGATCGTCACAAGCATTGCTGCTCCCGCCAGCATCCGGCTTTTGATCGAGGGCGCTGGCGGGCACGCTGGCGCCGTGCTCATGCCCGACCGCCGAGACGCGCTTTGCGCGGCGTCGGAGCTTATTCTCGGGATTGAAAACGCGGCGAAGACGAGCGGCGCGGCGGATACTGTGGCGACGGTCGGCATTTGCGACGTTTTTCCCGGCGCGGTCAATAGCATTCCGAGCCGTGTCCATTTAACGCTCGACATTCGCGATACAAATCTTGGGCGGCGCGACGCGGTGATGCGTGCGATCGAAACCGCAGAGAAAACCATCGCGACGAAGCGGCAAGTTGCGATTCGCGAAGAGATCGTCAACGCAGATGCGCCGGCGCAATGTGCTCCCGCGATTGTCGAAGCGCTTTCAGAAGCTTCGGCGAAACACAGTCTCGCTTCGATGAAGATGGTGAGCCGGGCTTATCATGATTCGCTTTTTATTTCGCGCATCGCACCCGTGGCGATGCTTTTTATTCCTTGCCGCAACGGGTACAGCCACCGGCCGGATGAGTACGCGTCGCCGGAGGATATTGCTCGCGGAGTGCTTGTGCTCGCAGAAACGCTCGCTGGGCTCGCAGGTTGAGCCGTGATTTGTGGCGTCATTGTTCTTGCCGAAAGCGGCGGATTTTCGCGTAGCCCGGTTTGAGCACCTTGTAGATAAAATCGCAGCGTTTGTCGTAAGGCAGGAACGCGCTCTTCATGGCGTTGACGGTGATAATTTCGAAGTCGTCAAGGGTCAGGCCAAAGGTGTCCGCGGCGGCCTGGAATTCCCTGGTCATGGTGGTATCGCTCATCAGGCGGTTGTCGGTGTTTAGCGTGACGCGAAATTTCTGCTGATAGAAGGTTTTGAAGGGATGTTCGGCAAGGCTGCGGGCAGCGCCAGTTTGCACGTTGCTGAGGAGGCAAATTTCCAGCGGGATTCTTTTGTCAAGAACGTATTGTGCGATGTCGCCCAATTTGACGACTTTGCCGTCCTCTGCGATGGCGATGTCGTCGATGAGGCGGGTGCCGTGGCCGATGCGGTGTGCCCCGCAGTATTGAATAGCTTGCCAGATGGATTCTTTTCCGTAGCCCTCGCCGGCGTGAATGGTGATGCTGAAATTCTTGCGCTGAATGTAATGAAAAGCGTCGACGTGTTTTTTTGGGGGATAGCCGCCTTCTTCACCGGCAAGATCGAAACCCACCACGCCGCGATCGCGGAAGTCGACGGCGAGCTCGGCCATTTCCAGCGAGACGTCCATGTTGCGCATGGCGCAGATGATTAATCCCGAGGAAACTCCAAAGTCGTGTTTGCCGCGCTCGAGACCCTTTAGCACGGCAGAGACTACCTGCTGGTGGCTCAGTCCTTTCTGCGTGTGGAAGACCGGGGCGAAACGCGTTTCAAAGTAGACGACGCCGTCGCCGGCCAGATCTTCGGTTTGTTCGTAGGCGACGCGTTCCAGAGCTTCTTCGGTTTGCATCACTCGGATGGTGTGGACGAAGCCTTCGAGATATTTGGGGAGGCTGCCCTGGTTGGCTCCCTGGTGGAACCAGTGGGCGAGCTCTTCGGGATTTTTTGTTGGAAGTCCGTCGTAACCGGCGGACTTGGCCAAGTCGATGACAGTTTCGGGGCGGAGGACGCCGTCGAGGTGTTCGTGGAGGAGAACTTTGGGGAGACTTTTCAGTAGGTCGTGATCAAGGCTCATTGGGGACTCCCAGCTTTAGGCGAAGCGAATCGCGGAAAAGGATAGCGCAGAAACGCAGAGTGCACGGAGCCGCGCAGAGAAGAAGTGGCCCTCTATCGTTGATGATTCGATACCTGAGGCGAGGACCGGCGCGAGGGGGCGGGTTTTTCTTAACGCACAGGTCACAGAGAACGCCGAGAAAGAGGCGGAGAGAGAAGAGAGAAAAGCAGATCGCTCACTACCCTTGGGATGACAAATGTTAGAGAGGGAGCCGGGTCGTCGTGCCTGAACCATAGGGAATGGTAGCAGGGAGGTGGAGAAGATTTCCATCACTTTAATAGTTTACTGGATGCTTATTCGCACAGAGCGCGGGGATTCGAAGGAGGTGTGCGGAAGTTGAGAGGTCTGAAGGAGTTGAGCGGGGATTGATGGTTTGCGATGACTGTGGAAAAGTGGGGAAAATCGAGGTCCCACGGATAAAACCGACGCGTGTGCCATTCTGGTTCACCTTTCCGCGATTCGTTCCTGCCACCCCGCCTAGCTTTGGATGCAAAACGCGCCGCAAGGCAAGTTGATCGGCCCGGCCGGTGCGACTGGCGCGCAAGCCAGGTCAATTCAATGTCTCCCTTTGGACAGACGGTACCTGATTTTGACGTCAAGCTTCCTGGTAAGGGGAATTGTGTATGCCACTTCTTCCTCCCTTGGAGGAAGATGGACGAGAGCACGAATTGTCTCTCATGGAAAAATCTCTAAAGCGAGCAGCGGGATCGACTGAAAATTCTCGGCTTCTGGGAATTGTTGCCGCAGTGGTGGTGATCGCAACTCTTTATTTTGCTCGAATCGTTTTCATACCCTTGGCGCTGGCTCTACTTCTCTCGCTCGTATTGTCTCCGCCCGTCGCGTTCCTTGAAAGGATCAAGCTTCCACGCGCGCTTGCCATTTTCCTGATGATTGTCCTCTTGGTTGGTTTGATGGGTCTGGTGAGCTGGAAAACTTCTCAGCAATTCGTCGACTTAACGGACCAGCTCCCTTCCTACAGGCAAACGCTCGAAGATAAGATCCGCTCGCTGAAGGGGCCTGGCAGTCAGAGTCTTCACAAGGCTTCTGACACCGTTAAAGAGTTATCGAAGGAGATAAGCGCGGTCAGTCCGGCGTCCATACCGTCCTTGAGTGCAACGAAAAAGAGCGCCTCGGCTACTGGATCCTCAGCTTCGCGACCGATAACTGTTGAACTCGTTGCTCCCGGTAACCCGCTTGAATCCGTCGAGAACTTGCTGGGTCCACTGGGAAACGCGGGAGTGGTGATCCTATTCACGGTTTTTATTCTTGCGGGCAGAGAAGACTTGCGCAATCGCCTCATCCGGCTGGCGGGCGGTGGTCGATTGAATATGATGACCCAGGCGCTCGACGAGGCAACGCAACGAATCAACCGATATTTGCTTCTGCAACTGCTCGTTAACTCAGGCTATGGGTTGATCGTATTCACGGCATTGCATTTTATTGGCATTCCCAATTCCGCCCTTTGGGGTGTGACCGCTGCCGTTCTTCGGTTCTTGCCATATATCGGGCCGCCGATGGCCGCAGCAATGCCTATCTTGCTGTCACTAGCGGTTTTCCCCGGATGGCAACACGCGCTGGCAACAGCGGGACTTTTTTTGGTTCTGGAACTGACGGTAGCGAATATTGTTGAACCACTCCTATACGGCGCACACCTCGGGCTCGGGCCTCTGGCGATTCTAGTGGCGGCTGTATTTTGGACACTGATCTGGGGATTTCCCGGGCTTGTGCTGGCCACCCCTCTGACGGTCTGCCTGGTGGTTATGGGGCGCTACGTTCCAAGCCTCAGTTTCCTGAATGTGCTTTTGGGGGATGAGCCTGTTCTGCCGCCGCACGCACAATATTATCAACGACTCCTGGCTACGGATCAAAACGAAGCAAGGCAAGTCTTAGAACTACATCTCAAAGAGAATAATCTCGAAGAACTTTATAGCACCGTTCTGATTCCGGCGTTAAGTCTTGCCGAACAAGACAGACATCGAAATGAACTGGACGAGGAAAAGCAGACTTTCATCTATCAAAGCACGCGGGAAATCATCGAAGAGCTGGCTGATACCGCCCCTGGACAGAACGCAGAGAGCACATCAGAGAATTCGTCCGAATTGTTTCGCACGGGGATCGATGAAGCAAGTAGTTTGGACGTGCTCTGCATTCCGGCTCGCGACGATGCCGATGATGTTGTGGCCATGCTGCTTGCGCAACTTCTCGAACGGCAAGGTCACCGAGCGCAGAGCATAGCGATCGGCACGACCGCAGAGATGTTGGCGCAAGTGGCGGAGCTAAACCCAGCGGTAGTGTGCATTTCGGCGCTGCCGCCATTTGCCGTGAACCACGCGCGAGCGCTGTATGCAAAATTGCGGGCTCAGTCACCGGATTTGTACATCGCTGTTTGCCTCTGGCATTTCGAGGGAGATTCTGAGAAGGCGGCCATTCGCCTGAAATTGACCAGGGGCCACGGAGTGTTTACGACGCTTCCGCAGATACTGAAGCACATCGCTTTCCAACCGGAAAAAATTACACCCGAGACCGCCCGCCTTTAGACAGCTACACGATTTAATTGTCGCTCCCTACCTCTTTCCCCTTATGGCTGCCGAGGGCCGGAAGTTGTTTATGGAAGGTGCAGCGTATTTCCGCACTAGAAATTACGGAGACCCAGGCGAAGTCTGCTTTGGCAGGAGACCCCAAATGACAACGAATGGCTTGAGGCATCTTTACATCGAGGAATTGAAAGATTTGTTTAGCGCAGAAAACCAATTGGTTAAAGCCCTTCCCAAAATGGCGAAGGCCGCGACGGCTCATGACCTGCGTGCAGGTTTTGAAGAGCATCTGGAACAAACGAAGGGGCACCTGGCTCGGTTGGAGGAGATATTCGAAGCTCTTCTAGAAAGCCCAAAAGGGAAGAAATGCGTAGGCATGGAAGGGCTGATCAAGGAAGGAGCCGAACTGATCGAGGAAGAGCTTCCGCCGGCAGAACTGGACGCGGGTTTGATCTCCGCGGCGCAGCGAGTGGAGCACTACGAAATTGCGGCGTACGGAGCCGTGAGCGCGTTTGCAAGCACTCTTGGGGAAAAAGCGGCCGAGGCGCTTTTAAAGCAGACCCTGCAGGAAGAAAAAGAGACAGACCTCAAGCTGACGCAACTTTCGAGCGGCATTAACCGCGAAGCTGCCACCTCGGAGAGAGAAGAAGAAGGAAACGCCCGGGGGAAAAAAGCTAAGGCAGCGCGGGCCTGACAACCTTTTGGAGAAGTGCCAGTTGAGCATTTGAAAAGGAGGAACGGAAATGAACGGAAGTTCGATTCGATTGCCGCGATTGCTCTTGCCGCTGGGTTCGCTAGTCTTTTGCGTATCCCTGATGGCAACGCCAATCCCGGGAAAGCAAGACCCACAAACACCACCAGACAATACCAAACAAAATAAGGACCAAACCAACCCCACCGCCGATCAGCAAAAGATGAATCCGGGAGACCGCGCGCTGACGCAGAAGATTCGAAAGGCGATTCATGAGGACACCACCCTTTCGACCTATGCGCACAACATCAAAATCATTTCACAAGACGGCAAAGTCACTCTCCGGGGACCAGTGCGGTCTGAGGACGAGAAGAACAACATTGAAGCGAAAGCCGTGGCCATAGCAGGACAAGGGAACGTAACCGACGAGCTTGAAATTGCGCCACCGAAATAATAGTGCCATCCAAGACCGTCATCGAATCTGAGAGAAAAGGAGAAATACAAATGTCAGGAAAAAAAGTAGGGGTATTTGGAATTTACTCCACTCGCGTTGGGGTGGAAAACGCCGTAGACGCGCTTGTACGGGCGGGCTTCCCGTCTCCAGATATTTCGCTGCTATTGCCGGAGAATCTATCAGGAACGAAGGATATGGGAACAGAAAAAGCTACGAAAGCGCCTGAAGGTGCGACCGCAGGCGTCACGGCAGGCGGAGTGATTGGCGGCACGCTTGGCGTGCTGGCAGGCGTCGGTTTGCTGGCGATCCCTGGCCTTGGGCCTTTCATCGCCGCGGGCCCGATCATGGCAGGGCTTGCAGGGCTGGGCGTTGGCGGAGCCGTGGGAGGGGTTACCGGCGCTCTCATCGGCTCGGGAATTCCTGAATTCGAAGCGAAGCGTTACGAAGGCCGCCTGCAACATGGCGGAATTCTACTCTCCGTGCATTGCGACACTTCGGAGGAAATCAAGCGCGCCAAGGAAGTTCTGAAGGTTACGGGCGCGGAAGATGTTACTTCGACCGGGGAAACTTCGGTGGATCGCGACACTTCCGCCAAGTCCGCGCGTACTTCGTAGCAATCTAAACGGGAGGAAGCCGGGCCACGACTTCCTCCTTTTTTCCTAAAAGCAATTTTCGAAACTTGAAGAAAAACGGCGTTGGAAAGGGATTGACGATGAACAGAAAAGAGATTCCAGGAACGATTTTGACTTTTGCCGTGGGCGCCGGCATAGGTGCTGCGGTGGCCTTGCTCTTTGCGCCCAAGTCTGGCGAGGAACTGCGCGGCGAGATTGCTGACGGAGTGAATGACGGCGTCAATCAAGTTCGCAGCACTGGCAGAGATTTGAAACGGCGAGCTCAAAGAGCTGTGGATATGGCAAAAGACCAAGTGCAGGACGCGATTGACGCAGGCGACACTGCGTACAACCAGGCCAAGCGAGCGTAATTTTTTAGAAGAACGCGACCGAGAAGCATAGCAACGCCGCACGACCCCTGTTCTCTGAGGCAGGGCATCTAGAAACTGAACGGAGCGAATTTATGAAAGCACACACGCGAAGCCACGGGAAAGATGCGGCACTTTTGACCAGTTTGGCAGAGTCGATCGGATCGGCCCTCGGAACTATTGCAGCGAAGGCCAATGCGGCACAGAAGGCTTTCAGCCGAAGCAGTGCGGTTCATGTTGTGGAACGCGAAGGCAAGAGGCTTCGGCGGGGAAGCAAAAGAGCCGTCCGCAAGACTAGAAAGGCCGCGGCTGTAAGTTTGAAAAGAAGTAAGGTCGCGAAAGCTGCCAGGCGCCGGTTGCGTCGAGCGAGTTCGTCCGTCAAGCGAGCCACTCGCCCGAGATAAAAAGAAACTCTTCGGAATGTAAAGGCAAAACTCCGCTCTTCGGTGATTTCCCGACGTGCGCTCGACGACGCACGAGGGGAGGTCTACGCATCATTGTTGCTGGGAGGACCGGCTTTTGCCTCTCTGCAGCTCCATCAGAAGACGACACCGAGCGACGCGGCGAGAGCGTGCGGAAAATCTTCAAGCAGTGCAATCAAAATATGACGAGACGCAGACGTACGGGCACGGCGTGCCGCGCCCGTACGAAGCGCGAGCGCGTGCTAGAAGGTGAATTTCAGGGACATTTGGATTTGGCGGGGGCTGCCGATGGTTTTGTTGACGATGCCGATGCCGCTCAACGTTGGAGAAGAATAGAGCTGGGAGCCGTAGACGGGGAAATCGTTGAAATTAAGGTTTTGAGTGACGTCGTCGATGGGAATATCGAAGCTGGGGGTGTTGGTGAGGTTGAAGACTTCGAAGGTGAACCTTAGGGAGACGCGTTCGGTGAGCTGGGTCATTTTGATTAGGGAGAGATCGGTGCGGCGCTGCCAGGGCTGGCGGAAAATGTTGCGCTGGCCGGTGGTGTAGGTGGTTTCGAAGGTGTCGCCGGCGGGAATGGCGCCTCCGAGATCGCCGGGGCCGAGAAGCGGGACGGTGAAGCAGTTGGGATTGAGGGCTGGGAGGCCGGGAACTGTGCCGCTTGCGCCCGTGTAGGCGCTAGATGGAGTGCAGCCAGGCGCGAGGGGAACGACGGGGTTGGTGATGCCATCGCTGGTGCCGTAGTAGAGGCTGCCGACGGCGCCCGAGTAGTCGATGACGCTGTAGGGCTGGCCGCTTTGGATGATGGCGAGGCCGGAGATGGCCCAGCCGTCGGCGAAGCGGCCGCGCATGGAGGTGAGCTCGAAGAGTTTGGGAAGCTCGTAGAGATAGGTGAAGTTGATGACGTGCTTGCGGTCGAAGTCGGAGAGGCCGTAGCCGCTGCGGAGGTCGGTCGCGTTGTTGCCGTTGTAGAAGAGGCCCATGGCGCTTTGTTCGTCGGTGGCGTGAGAGAAGGTGTAGGAGAAGCCGACTTGGAGGCCGTGGCTGATGCGTTTTTCGACGTGGGTCTGGAGGGCGTTGTAGGCGGAGATGCCGGCGGCGGTGTAGGACTCGGATTCCGAGGAGTAGCCAATGTAAGGGACGCGAAGGTCAATGTTGCCGCCTTCGTAGTTGTCCATCATGGTGGAGCCGTCGGGGAGAGTCATGAAATTGCAGCCGGTGGTGGCGCCACTGGCATTGCAATCGGAGGTGTAGGCGCAGTTGGTGGCGCTCTGGGGAAAAGCAGGGTTGCAGTTCGGCGGAGCGAGAACGGTATAGCCGTAGGAATAACTTTGGCCGTGGATGGGATGGCTGGGAGTGGCGATACCGGCCTGGTTGAAGGGCACGGGGATGACTTCGTGGCGACCGAAGTTGCCGACGTAGCCGATGGTGATGGCCAGATCTTTGCGCGGCTGCCACTGGATGTCGAGAGTCTGGTTGAGCGTGTAGGGCAGTTTGTTGGCGCGGTTGTAATCGGCGAAGGAGAAAAGCTGGGCGCCAGTTTCAATGGCGGCGGCGTTGGGAAGGACGATGCTGGCGGGGTTGCCGGTGGGCGGAGCTTGAAGAGTCGTGCCCCATGGACTGGAGAAGGACCCACCGGTCGGCTGAGTGGGATCGCAAGTGGGGATGAAACCCTGGTAGAAGGCGCCGATGCTGCTGCAGACCTGGGAGTTTACGAATGGGGGAGCTTGGTTGACGCCGAACGGGCCACCAGCGATGACGCCAGCGGCAAAGCCGGGGGAGAGGTAGGTGAAGAGTTCGCCGCGGTCGTAGTACATGCCCCACCCGGCGCGGACGACGATTTTGTTGTTGAACTTTTTGGGGCTCCAGGCGAGGCCAAGGCGCGGGCCAAGACCCCACTGGCGGCCGGTGAGTGTGGAATCGCTAACCCCTTTGCTGGGGAAGAGCTTGTTGTTGCCGGCGATGAGGAAGCCGGTGTTGACAATGGTGTCTGTGGCTTCGTCGTAGTCATATTCGGAGGGATCGAAATTGTAGAGGCGGCCGTATTTTTCGGTGAGGCCACCGTGGTCGTCGAAGCGGAGGCCGGCGGTGAGGCTGAGGTTAGAGAAGATTTGATATTTGTCCTGGAGAAAGAGACCGGTCTCCTTTGAGCGATAGTAGCGGTTAGCGTCGCCCTGGAGGTAGGCCGTGGTGATGAAGCCGTCGGGTGTATAGGGGACAACGAGACCTTGGAGGAATTGGGAGAAGTCGGCAAAGCCAATGGTGCCTTTGTCGGTGCGTTCATCGCGGGTGTTCAGCTGGGTATAGGCGAAGTTGCCGCCGAAGGTTAGCGTGTGTTTCCCTAAGGTCCAGATGGCGTTGGCGCTCGGCATGAAGCGATTCTGGAAGACGCCGGTCCAGGCGCCTTGGGAAGCGGCGCCGCTGCCGACGTTGGTGGCGGCGTTGAAGACGAAGTTCTCGTTGTAGGGAGCGGAGTTGCCGTAGTTGTCGACGATGGAGATACCGGGGAAGAAGGAAGAGCCGAAAGTGTTGATAGTGGAGTCAGCGAGGGAGGCGCCGGTAAGTTGCTGAACGTAGGAGCCGAATTGTTGAGGGGTGAAAGGTTGCTGGAGAGTGCTATAGATCTTTTCGCGAAGGAAGCCGAAGACTTCGACGACGCTGAGATTGGGTTTTAGGACCTGGGTGTTGGTGATGGAGGCGACCTGGCTGCCGGCGTCGAGATTCTGGGTGAAGCCAGGCGAGCCGGAAAAGGCGTAGGGAGCGATGCTGGGATCGTGCTGGTAGTAATACTTCAGGGCGAGGGTGTCTTTGGAAGTGGCAATCCAATCAAGATCGGAGACGGCTTGATCGGCTTTGAAGTAGGCGGTACCGGGGGTGAAGGTGTTTTCAGGGAAACTGATGGTGGGGACGAAGCTGTTGGCCGAGGGGAACAGGAACTGGCCGTTGGGAAGTTTGTAATTGAGGAGGCCGTAGGCGATCGGGCTGATGTCGCCGGGGGCGGTGCCGATGGTGGCATTGACCGGGGCGGAATCGGGAAAATTGCCGTTGACGAGAGCGGCGAGGGCGGCGGGGCTGCGATCGTCGGTGAGGCCGGGCGGGACCGAGACGCGGGAGCTGCCGATTTCGGCGTCGGATTTTTCGACGTGCTGGTAGGAGAGAAAGCCGAAGAGTTTGTTCTTGATGATCGGACCGCCCACTGTGCCGCCGGCGGTGTAATTGTGGAGGCCGGGCACCTTGTCGCTGGCGGGAATATTGGGGTCGGCATTGTAGAAGAAGGGTGCGGCATTGAGAGCGTCTGAGGCGCGGTAGAGGTACGCGCTGCCGTGCAGATCGTTGGTGCCAGAGGCGGTGCTCATGTCGATGTGGGCGCCGCTGGTGGAACCTTGTTGGGCGTCGTACATGGAAGTATTGACGCGAAATTCTTCGATGGTATCGGGAGCCGGCGTGGGGAGAGCCTGGCCGATAGCGAGATAGGGAGAAGCGGTGCTTTGGAGGGGCTCGGCGGTGGTGCTGGAGATGCTAGCGGCGCCGCCGATGCCGGTGTTGTTGACGATGCGGGCGCTGGCAACCTGGCTGGTGCTTTTGCCGTTGAAGAGATTGCTAGCGTCGACGCCGTTGAGGAGGAACGTGTTGCTGGTGTCGCGCTGGCCGTTGGCCCAGATGGGAAGATTGCCGAGGCCGGCGTTGACGCCAGAGCCGCTCGAGAGTTCGGCGTTGACGCCGGGAGAGAGGATGGCGATGCCGGTGAAGCTGCCGGTGGGAAGCGGAATGGACTCGAGCTGAGCTTTTTCGAGAATGTAACCGTTGGTGGTGTCGACGGCGTTCATCAGGGGGCTGGCTTCGACGGTGACAGTGGTGCCAACCTGGCCGACTTTGAGCACGGCGTTGACGGTGGCGGTGCGATCGGCTTGCACAACGATGGCAGGAACTCTTTGCGTTTCGAAACCATCGTGCGAGAAGGTGAGGGTGTAGGAGCCGATGGGGAGGTTTACAAAATCGTAGCTGCCGACGCTGGTGGTTTTTTGAGTGCGGGTAAGTTGGGTGCTATCCGAGACGGCGGTGACAGATGCATCGGCGAGAACGCCACCGGAGGGGTCCGTAACCGTGCCGGTGATGCCGCCGAGAGTTTGCTGCGGAAAGGCGTCTAGCGGAAGAAGCGCGAGACAACAACAAAGGCATGCTGCAACGAAGAAGCAGAAAACTCTAGCTGCTGACTTGGTCATTCCGCGACGCCTCCCACCTTCCAAGAACACCCACTAAGCCCCGGCCACGTTCCGGACTCAGACCAAGCAAAAATTTTGCAAAGAAATTCGGATTCACCCCGCCTGGCCACGCCCTTAGAACAGTAAGTTTGGAGGAAGGTATTGCATAACACCGCAGAACCGAAACGCAAACTTTTGTTTTCGTTGATTCGTTTTTTTATTTCATCCAGAGAGAGACGAGCGCCGCCTAGAGCATAAGAATGGTTTTTATCTAACTTTGAGCCAATGTTGGTTTCTGATGGCGGGCGCGCCAGAAAAACCAAGCGAGGCCAGCGACCAGATAGGCGAGATAGATAAAGGGGAGTTTCCCGTACGGGCCTTCGGGGACGGGATAGAGATTTCCGACCAGAGCGAGAAGCATAGCAGCAGATGCCAGCCAAGGGATGATTTGGACGCCGGCGTACGCGGCATTGTGCGCGCGCAAATAGCGCGGGAGAGCGACGCTGACTAGCGCGTAGGTGACGATGAAGCCGTAGGTGGCGAGTGAACCCATCCAGCCGTAGACGTCGAGGCCGCTGGCGCCGCGCGCGGCGAGGATGGCGACGGGGAGTACGGCGGCGGTTCCGGTGACGGCGATGGCCATGCCGGGAGTTTCGTTGCGTACATGAGTTTTGCGAAAGGAGGTGTGCGCGAGGCCGTTGTGCGACATGAGAAGAAGAACGCGGGCGGCGGCGGTGATGCAGGCCAGGGTTCCGGCAAACATGCTGACTAGTGCGCCGATGTCGATGAGGAGGCCGAGAATGGGGAGGCCTCCAAGCTTGGCGAGAACACGCATAGGGGCGGCGCTAGTGGCGAGATCCTGGCCGGCACTGCGAAGGCCGAGGACTTCGGTGTAAGCGCAAACGATGAAGATGGCGCCAGCGAGGAGGGCGCTTTGTATTACGGCGCGGGGGATTGTTCTCAGGGGATTGCGCGCCTCCGAGCCGAGCGTGGTAGCGCTTTCGAAGCCCACGAAACTGAACAGCGCTAATACGAGGCCGAGGCGCAGGCCGCTGCCGGTCATGCCGCGAAGATGGAGTTGCTCCCAGTCCACATGCCAACCGTGCCGAAGCAATGCGAGTAGCACGACGATCAGAATGAAAGAGACGGACACGGCTTCGATCCAGAGCATGAGGCGGGCGGAAATTTTTACGTCGCGCCAAGCAATCCAGATGGAGATGGCTGTGACGAGAAGAGCGAGAAATACGGCGGAGATGCCGCGGCCTGTGGCGTCCTGGAGCAAAAGGATTCCGAAGTGATAGAAACCACCGATTACGCTTGACCCGGTCGCAATATAGGCGAGAAGGAGGCTCCATGCTGCCGTGGCACCGAGCGAAGGAGGAAGGACCATGGAGGCGTAGGTATAGAGCGAACCCGGAGAAGAGGAGTAGCGAGCGAATTTGCCGATGCACAGCGCGACCAGAAGAATCGCGGCGGTTGCCAAGACATAGGCGAGCCAAGTGCCGTTGCCGGCGAGGGCGCAGACGAGGGGGATAGTTGCGACCGGAGTCGTGGTGGGAGCGATGGTGGAGACAGACTGTGCGAGGGTCTCCATTGGGGAGAGGACTTCGCGCCGCAATCCATAACTGCCTGCTTCGGGAAGCATTTGAGACATATTGCTGAGCTGGACCCTTCTCTGATTTCTTCCGCTAGTCAGGAAGCGATGGCGGCCACGATATAGATTCTGCAGAGCAGGCACAAGCGGTTTATGGACCTGAGACGGAGGATGGCCCCGTCAAACTTTCGATTTTGTGCTGCTTTTCTCTGGAGCCGGTTGGCTGCGATTGGCCTTCCATGGAATAAACGGAGGTCGTTTTTCCTAAGCTGAGCCCGCGGTTTCACCGAGAGCAGGGGCGGGACGGGCTCGCTCGGAGCCAAGGAAGGAATAGAGGGAGATATAGATGTAGGCGAGGAAGGGCATGGAGTAGGCCAGTGCATAGCTGTGAAGCTTGTCTGAAATCAGGCCCATGATGGGCGTAAGAACGGCGCCGCCAACAATTGCCAAAACCAAGAAGGAACCGCCGAGTTTCGTGTTTGGACCGAGCCCTTTCAGGCCGAGAGCGAAAATGGTGGGGAACATGAGGGACATGAAGAAACTGGTGAGGAAGACACACCAGATGCCGGCCCAACCTGGAAAAAAAACACCGACGGAAACCAGCGCGATATTCGCCAGCGCATAGTAGCCCATGAGGCGGCTTGGAGAGATAAAGCGCATTAGCCAGGCAGAGACGAAACGGCCGACGCCGAAGGCAGCGAGAGTACCAATGAGAAAATATCCCGCGGTTTTTTCGGGCTTGTGGGCGTATTCCTGAACGTAAGGAATGAAGTAGCTCCATGTGCCGACCTGGGCTCCGACGTAGAAAAATTGCGCTACTACGGCGAGGAGAAAGTGCCTTTGACCGAGGAGCTGGCTGAAGCTGCCGTGACCGCCACCGGCGGCTTCGTTTTCACTCGAGATAGCGGGGAATTTTGTACGGAGGATGAGCAGCGCCCAGATGACGGCGACGACGCCGAGGACAAGATAGGGGCGGACTACACGCAAGACTTCAAATTGCAGGTAGGCCTGATAGGTGTGATCGGCTTGGCGCGCGGCGATTTGTACGGGTGTCAGCTCGACACCTGAAAAAATGAAGACGGTGCCGATCAACGCTCCCGTCATGGCGCCGAAGGGATTAAAGGCTTGCGAAAAATTCAGACGGCGCTCGGAAGTGTCCGGATCACCAAGCTGGGCGATGAATGGATTGGAGGCCGTTTCGAGAAAAGAGAGTCCGCTGGCAATGACGAAGAGCGCGAAAAGGAAAAAGGCATAGCTGCTGTCGAGTGCGGCCGGCCAAAACAAGAAACACCCTGAGGCGAGGAGCAGGAGGCCGACGATGAAGCCGGGTTTATAACCGACGCGTTTCATGAAGAGAGCGGCAGGAATGGCCGGGAGAAAATAGCCCAGATAGAAAGCGGTCTGCACGAGGCTGGCCTGAAAGCGAGAGATGGCGAAGGACTTCATGAAGTGTCGAATGAGAACGTCGTTAAGGTTGTTGGGAATGCCCCAGAGGAAGAAAAGCACGGTGACAAGAATGAAGGGAACGATTTGGCCGGCGGGAAACAGGGAATGACGCGCTGAGGGCGCCGGCTTTCCTGGTGAACTTTCAAGTTGCTGCTGTGCCATCGTCCATCTTCTCCTCAAAGGGTCCTCGAAGCACTGTCGAACCGAAACCCTTGTGTGCGTTTTTCCTAATCAGTCGAGTTTCACCATGATTTTCGTAAACTCGAGCGGATTGGAGCTCCAGGCTTCTAGGACGCGCGGAGCATCGTCGAGGGAAATGATCGAACTGACGGCGTCATCGACGGGAAACCTGCGCTCCTGGAGCATTTGGATGACGGTCTGAAAATCCTCTGGCAGCGCGTTGCGCGAACCAAGAATATCGAGTTCTTTTTCGACGAAGAGTCTCGTTTCGTAGGCTACGGGTTCTTTGGCGTAGCCGATGTAGACGACGCGGCCGGTGAAGGCGACTTCTTCGACGGCGGCGCGAAAGGTTTCGGGAAGGCCGACGGCTTCGATGATCGCGTCTGGTCCGCGGCCGTCGGTGAGTTTCAGAAGTTGATCATGGAGCGGAGATTTGGTGGAGTTCACGATATGAGCCGCGCCGGCTTTTTTGGCGAGCTGAAGCTTATCATCGTCGAGGTCGACGGCAATGGTGGTGGCGCCGGCAAAATGGGAAGCGGCGATGGCGCCGAGGCCCACGCCACCGCAGCCGAAGATGGCGACGTTGTCGGCGGAAGTGACACGGCCTCGGGCGACGGCGTGAAAACCAACCGTGAGCGGTTCCACCAGACAGAGCTCTTTAATCGTTAGCGCGGCCGGGTAGACTTTTTCAGGCGGCATGGTGATGAATTCGGTCAGGGCACCATCACGCTGGACGCCGAGGGTTTCGTTGAATGCGCAGGCGTTCGGACGAGCGCGGAGGCAGGATGGGCATTTGCCGCAATTCGTGTACGGGGACATGGTGACATTTACGCCGGCGGCGAGTGCCGGAAACGAAGAGTTTCCTTCGACGATCGTGGCGGCGATTTCGTGGCCGGGAATTCTGGGAAACCGGACCATGGGATTTTTGCCCCGGAACGAATTTAAATCGCTTCCACAGAGGCCGACCATCGAGACGCGGAGCAAGAGTTTGCCGTGCTCGACCAGGGGTTGGGGCACGGACTCGATCGAGGCCGAGCCGGGCCCTTTGATTACGAGAGCTTTCATGGTCTCGGGTTCAAGCCTTTGGACTCAGAGAATAGACTTCACTGGCGACGCCGCCAAGAATCCTTTCTTGATCTGTGCTGGACAATGAAGAGAGGAATTCGCCGAGAGTAGAAAACCAGGTTTGGTACGCGGTTGCCAGAAGACAGACCGGCCAGTCCGAGCCGGCCAGCAGACGTTTGGGACCGAAAGCGTTTAAGACGACGTCGAAATAGGGCTCGAGGTCCGAAGGGCGCCACTTGGCCCATTCGGCTTCGGTCACCATCCCAGACAACTTGCAAAAAACATTTTCTCTGCGCGCCAGTTCCCGAATGTTTGTGCGCCAGGGTTCAAGTACGCGGTCGCGAATGCGGGGTTTGGCGATGTGATCCAAGACAAAGACCTGGGCGGGATGGCGGTCCACGAAGGAAATAGCGGCGGGCAGTTGACGCTCAAAGATCAGAATGTCGTAGACGAGGCCGTAACGCTTGAATAACGCAATACCTGCGTTGAAATCCGGGCGCAGCAGGAAGGCATCGTCCGGCTCGTCCTGAACAACATGGCGGAAACCTTTTAGTTTCTCAAAATGATGAAAGCGTTCGAGGACTTGCGGAAACTCAGGGCGGGCGATGGGTGCCCAGCCGACAACACCGCGAATAAAGGGAAATTCCTGAGCGAGGTTCAAAAGGAACTGGGTCTCTTCAATCGTTTGCCTTGCTTGAACGGCGACGCTGCCTTGCATTCCGGAAGATGTAAGCACTTGCTGGAGATCTTGCGGAAGAAAATCTCTAGCGATTAGCGCCATGTTCCCGGCAATCCAGCCGTACTCTTCTTTCGAATAGCGCCAGAGGTGGTGGTGGGCGTCAATTCGTTCAATCATGGCCGCCGGTTCTTAAAGAAGACGAATTCGGGCTGAGGGCTAGAGAGGAGGACGAGCGCTGGGGCCTCGATGTTTGGCGCACATGTGGTGTGTGGAACACACGGGGAAGAATCGCATTTACCACGATGCTGTGTCGAGAGGATTCGAGAGCTAGCCTGCTGCTGGGGATAGTTTCGCAGGAGCCAGTTATTGTTGCCAGCCGCCGCCGAGGGCTTGGTAAAGCTGAACAAGCGAGAGGAGTTCGTTGGCTTGGGCTTGCGCAAGATTAAGTTCGGCGGTGAAGTAATTGGTTTCGTTCGTGAGAACCTCGAGGTAGCTGGCCACTCCCCCTTTGTAGCGAACATTGGAAAGATGCGCGGCGCCCTGGGCGGAGGCGGTGAGAAGCTCCTGCTGCTCGCGAAATTCCCGGAGTTTGCGATAACCGATCAGGGCGTCGGAAACTTCGTGGAAGGACTGTTGGATGGTTTGCTGATAGGAAAGCACAGCTTCCTGTTGCTGGGCTTCGGCGAGCCGGACGCCAGAACGAATTCTGCCAGCGGTGAAAATGGGCTGAGTAAGAGAGCCAGCGAAACTCCAGAGACCCGCCGAGCCGGCGAAAAGGCGCGCGAGGGCATCGCTTTGGAAGCCACCTGCGCCGGTCAGCGAAATTTGAGGATAATAGGCAGCGCGAGCGACACCGATTTGGGCGTTGGCCGCAATGAGAACCTGTTCGGACTGGCGGATATCGGGACGACGCTCGAGAAGCTCCGAGGGAATGCCCGCCGGAACTTCGGGGGGATGAGGTTGCTCGGTTAAAGGCAGGCCTCGGGTGATCGGGCCCGGGTTGTTTCCCAGCAGGGTGCTAATAAGATTTTCCTGCTGCTGGATGCGGCGCTCGAGATCGGGAATTTCTTCGCTTGCGGTGTAGACAAGCTGTTCGGCCTGGCGAACGTCCAGCTCGGATGTATTGCCGTGATCGGCGAGGACAGAAGTGAGGCGAAGAGATTCGCGGCGCGCGGTGAGAGTGGTCTGGGAAAGTTCCATCTGAAGATCGAGAGCGCGGAGCTGAAAGTAGGCGGAGGCTACGCTGGAGACTAGGGAGCTGATGACGGCGCGGCGGCCCCACTCCGTGGCGAGAAGAGAGGCGCGAGCGGCTTCCGTGGCGCGGCGATATTGTCCCCAGAAGTCGAGTTGCCAGACGGCGGAGAGATTCAGCCCACCCGTGGATTGCTCGATCGCGGGAAAGGCGATTGTTTCCGGAGTGCGCTGCGCGGAAAGACTTGCGCCGCCGCTGACACTGGGAAATTGATTAGAGCGCGTGATGCCCAATTGCGCTTGCGCCTGGAGAACGCGCGTGGCCGCGATGCGGAGATCGTAATTCTGCTGGATTGCAGTGCGTATCAGGGATTGAAGCTGCTCATCGCGAAAGACGTCCCACCATTTTTGATCGCCTAGCGAAGCGGCTTCGGCTTTGGAGGCCTCGGGAGACGCGGCGCGGAACTCCGTGGGAACAACGGCGGAAGGGCGTTTGTAGTCGGGTCCCACAGTGCAACCGGAGATCAGCAGGGCGACGAGGAGCGATGCAAGGAGAGGTCTCATTTTAATCGTCTCCTCCGGCGGGGCTGGGGCGCGGAGCAGGAGTTGCGCCAATCATGGCGGCGCGGCCTGCTTTGCCTAAAGAAAGGCGCTCGACTACGTAGAAAACGGCGGGAATGAAGAAGATGCCAAGGGCGCTGGCTGCGAGCATGCCGCCGATGACGGCGGTTCCCATGATTTGGCGTGCGACGGAACCTGCACCGGAAGCAGTCCAGAGCGGGACGCAGCCAAGGATGAAGGCGAACGAAGTCATAAGAATGGGGCGCAGGCGTAAACGGGCGCCTTCGAGAGCGGCATCGACGAGCGGCTTGCCCTGTTCGTATTCGTCCTTGGCAAATTCGACAATGAGGATGGCGTTTTTGGCGGCGAGACCGATGAGCATGACCAGGCCGATTTGGGAGTAGACGTCGTTTTCGATCTGCACCATGTAAGTGGGAAGAAATGCGGAGAGCAAGACGCGACGCAACCAGAGGATGAAGAAAGCGCCGAAAACTGCGACGGGAGTGCTGAGAAGTACGCTGAAGGGCAACGTCCAACTTTCATAGAGCGCGGCGAGAATCAGAAATACGAAGAGCAGAGAAAATCCGAAGACGGCCGACGCGGGAACGCCTTCCTGAGCTTTTTTCTCCTGGAAGGACATGCCCAAGTAGTCGTAACCCATTTCGCGGGGCATGGTTTGGCCGAAGACCTCTTCCATGGCGGCCATGGCCTGGCCGGCGCTGTAGCCGGGAGCGGCGGCGCCGTTGATTTGGGCAGCGCGATATTCGTTGAAGCGCATGGTGAATTCGGGACCGGGTCGCGATTCAAATCTTGTGACGGCGGCGAGTGGAACCATTTCGCTCTTAGCATTTTTGACGAAGAACTGGCCGACATTTTCGGCACGCGTGCGATACGCGCCTTCTGCTTCGATGTAGACCTGCCACTGGCGGCCGAAGCGATTGAAATAGTTGATGAAAAGGCCGCCCATGAAGGCCTGGAGAGTCTGGTAGACGTCTCGGACGGCAACGCCTTGCTTGATGACTTTGTCGCGGTCCACGTCGACGAATTGCTGCGGGACACTGGGGAGGAACGTGGTGTTGACACCCGCGATTTCCGGGCGCTTGCGGGCGGCGGCGAGAAATTTATTTAGATTGTCAGCGAGGAATTCGACGTCGTTGCCGGCACGGTCCTCGAGGACGAAGGTGAAGCCGCCGGAGGTACCAACGCCGGGGATGGCGGGAGGGGAAAAAGAGAAGGCGATGCCTTCGGGAATTTTGCTGAGTTCGCGATTGATGTTCTGTTTGATTTGCTGGAACTGTTCATTGCGGGTTTTGCGCTCGTCCCAGGGCTTCAGGGTGACAAAGAAGAAGCCGTTGTAGCTGGTGCGAACGAAGCTGAGCAAGCTGAAGCCGACGACGCTGGTGGTGTACTGAACGCCCGGAGTGTGGGCGAGGACGTCTTCTACTTTGCGCGCGACTTCATCGGTGCGTTGAAGAGAGGCTGCGTTTGGCAATTGCAGGTTGATGTAGAGATAGCCTTGGTCTTCATCGGGAAGGAAGCTGGAAGGGACTTTGGCGCTGAAAAAGCCGGCGGCGGCTCCGAAGAGCACGAGGAGTATGAGAGCGATAGCGCTTTTGCGGATCAGGAAGCCGCAGACGCGCACGTAGGCGTTCGTGGCACTGGTGAAGGTGCGGTTAAACCAGCCGAAAAATCTCTTGAGCAAGCCTCCGCGAGTCGTATCTTTGGGGCGCAAGAGCAATGCGGAGAGAGCAGGGCTGAGTGTGAGCGCATTAAAGGCGGAGAGGGCGACGGAGATGGCGATGGTGACGGCGAACTGTTGGTAGAGGCGGCCAGTGATGCCAGGGATGAACGCAGTGGGGATGAAGACGGCGGAGAGAACGAGCGCGATGCCAACAACGGGGCCGGAGATCTCCGTCATGGCTTTGAGGGCGGCTTCCTTTGGCGAGAGGCCATCCTCGATGTGCCGCTCGACGGCTTCGACGACGACGATAGCGTCATCGACGACGAGGCCGATGGCCAGCACCAAGCCAAAAAGAGAAAGTGTATTGATGGAAAAACCGAATAGAGGAAAGAAGATGAAAGTGCCGACGAGCGAAACCGGCACAGCAAGAAGTGGAATGAGAGTGGCGCGCCAGCCTTGGAGAAAAATGTAAACGACGATGATGACGAGGAGGATGGCGATCAGGAGTGTTTCGACGATTTCTTTGATGCCTTGGGTGACGGCAAGCGTCGTGTCGAGAGAAATGACGTAATCGATATCGCCGGGAAAGCGGGCTTTCGACTCTGCCATCAATTTTTTGAGGGCATCGGCGGCTTGCACAGCGTTAGAGCCCGGCAATTGATAAGCCGCGATGATGGCACCCGGTTTTCCGTTGAGGCGGCCAAGGACGCTATAGTTTTGCGCGCCTAGCTCGACGCGCGCCACGTCTTTGACCCGAACGACACCGCCGAGAGGCTCTTCACGCACGACTATTTCGCCGAATTCTTCTGGAGAAGAGAGGCGGCCGCGGGCGCGGACGGAGTACGTAAACTCCTGCCCCTTGGGGACTGGTTCGCTGCCCACCTGGCCCGCGGGATTCACCGTATTTTGCGATGTGATGGCATTGACGATTTCCGGAACAGTGATGGCGAGCTTGGCCAATTGGTCGGGCTTTACCCAGAGGCGCATGGCGTACTGGCCGGCGCCGAAAATCTGGACGCTGCCGATGCCGTAGAGCCGCGTAATCTGGTCGCTGAGATTGATGTACGCGAAGTTAGAAAGAAATTGGGCGTCGTAAGTACCGTTCGGGGAATAGAGAGTGATGA
>DATMKS010000016.1:0-20146 GCA_035571045.1 Verrucomicrobiia bacterium | reverse complement strand
TTAATGTATACATACAATAAGACTAAGTAAAAATCAAGCCATGTCAGCGAATGCGAAAATAGGAGTCTACTGCGGAAGGGTCGCGAACAGGGATAATAGAGCGACCACGCGGGGGTGGACTGGGCTAGCCCCTGTCAATCTTCCGAAACGGCTGGATGCTGTGGGACAATTTTCGATATTCGACGCGTCTGACGGATCCGACGCGAGTCTGACAGGCGGATGACGGCCTTGCCGCGAAGACCGTCCTTGCCCCTGGGCGGAGTACCCCCTGGCAGCCCGTACCCGGCTCGACCATCCGAACCAAAAGATTTGTACGATACCCGATGGTGTTATATTTTCACGCGCAACGAGGTGGGATATGAAGGCGATCGCGCTTCTCCTCTTTTTTGCCCTGCCTGTCTCTGCACAAGAGCACCAGCATGGCTCCCAGGTAATCCAGGGCCAAGAGCAACCAGATGAAATCTCGGACTCGGACGCCTATCGGCATTTTTTCTTGCGTACAGCCAACACGCCTCTTGGACCCCGTGGACTCCTGGTCGGACCTGATCATGACACGCTTCAAACGATCGTGTCGGCCTTCGAGGTGGAATGGGATCATCGCGTGGCTGCTTACAACGCCAAGGCCACCGCACTCAATAAAGCTGGCAAACGAGCCGACCTACAGCAGTTCTTGGCTGAACGTGACGCGTTCGTCGAGGAAACCAAAAAGAAACTCGCTGAGGAACTTTCCCCACGTTCAATGGACGCTATCGCCAAGATAGTGCAGCAATTGAAGCAATTCATGATCGTCTCTGGCGGCTTACAAACGAGCACCGCCCCCTGCGTCACCTATGCGAATAGTATTGCCATGTCCGCGCAACCCGTCGCTTGGACATTTGCCACCGAGTTCTCAAAGCTGGGTGACCCGAGTCATGCTCCGATGGGTATGAAGTACGCAGTGATTCTTGATGGCGCCACAACCATGACCCCCCACCACAAAGGCTTGCGGTCAAGCTGCAGCCGATATATCCGCCATCACTCACACGCCAGAGCTGTCTGTTAAGTTTGGCGAAGCGGAAAATTCTTCCAGTCAAAAAGGATCCGCGCTATGCGCAGATTGCTACATCAACGCAGTCTTGACCGAAACTTACTCGAGCGTCGTAGGCGTAGAGTTCCAGGTTGTCCCTGAAGCCGTCATTCGTTGCAGCTATGGCGGGCAGATCTTTTGACGCCTTGACGCCGTGTCATCCTCTCACCCCCCGTTCCGCTGGACGACTCAAGGGATGAGCAGCGGAAATAAGCACTTCTCTTCGCAGCAACGATTCTGGCAGCACGCAAACCAAGCCTTGCTTGGCGCAGATACCTCCGACCTTTGCCGTTGCATAGAGCAGGACAACAAGAACAATCGAAACGTCCCCCCATCTGGCCTGCTCTACGACGTGAAACCAACCGATCCGCTGACGTTCCTCGGCATGACAATCGTGCTCGTCCTGGTCACACTGTTGGCCTGCTACATCTCTGCACGCCGCTCGGAGGCGTCGCATGATTCTGTTTGCAGTCGCTCGCCGCTTTCGGATGACGTGCGCCGCGGGATCGCGCCAACTGTACCGCGTAACCCCCGACCCCGCCAGTGGCTCCCGTCGGAAAGCTCGGACTGACGGGGATGCGGGTCTACTTGGCGCGGAGTTGGGCGGCTAGGTCGCGGGCGACTTGGCGGGCGCGCGGGAGGTCGGCGGGGTCGAACGAGATGGCGGAGACGCGGGGATGGCCTCCGCCGCCGAATTTTTCAGCGAGCGAGGCGAGATTTTTGTCGGCAGTAGCTTGATTCCAGGGATTGGTGCCGAGAGAGACTTTGGCGCGGACGGGGGAGGAGCTGACGCTGACGGAATAGACGCATTCGGGATGCAGCAGATAGGGAATGAACTTGTTGTAGCCCTCGAGGTCGAGATCGCTAACGTCGAAGAAAATCACACCGTCGATGGCTTCGGCGCGCTGGCGAAGAATCTCGATAGATTTGCGGTGGCGTTCGAGCAGAGGGCCGAGATGTTTGGCGACAAGAGGCAGCTTGACCATTTCGGCGAGCGGTCGATAGGCAAGCTCGGGAATGATGCGCGCGGGCAAACCATCCTCGGAAGCAGCTTCGATGACCAGGCCGAGCTGCGTGGCCGGTTCGGTTAGCTCGACGGCAGACTCTGGCGTGGGATATTGCGCGCCATCGATGATGTCGCCCCAGTAAATCAGTTCTTCCAGCGGCTTCGTGTCGAAGCCAAATTTTTCCTGGGCAACCGTGGCGATAAGTTTTGTGCAGGATTTATAGTCCGGTTCGTAAAACATGTGCGCGCCGGGGTGACTGCGGAATTGCTCGGCGTCGGCGGGCGTAAGAAACGCGCTCTGATGATGGTCGAACCACCAGGTGACTTTGGGGGAGTTGGAGTATTTGAAATCGACGATGGCGTTTTCGTCGCCGTCAAAGAGGCCAGGAGTCCAGGGCTGCTGCGCGCGATGGGTCATTCCGGTGAAGCTAAATTCCGCAGCGGAATCGAATTTTTCCTTGTAGAAGCGGTAGAACAGAGCGGCGGAGGCGGTGCCATCAAAGCAACGGTCGTGGAAGCACAGCCGGACGCGGGTCATGTCTTAGGGGTGGCGCCTTTCGGTTTTTTCTGCCTTTCGCAGCAGAAACAAAGCCTTTTAGGTTGGCGGGACATGAAAAAGAAGTCAAGCGGAAAGCGCGGATAGTGTCGGATAGGAAGGACGAAAAAAAGAGCCGTCCGGCAAATCCGGACGGCTCTTGAAATACGCGAAGGTTGGCAAGTCCTACTTGTTTAGCATCTTCTCGACCATATCGCCGATAATCGGCAGCTTGAACATTTCGTGGTTGTAGGCCTTGTACATCAAGAAGATCCAAGTCCCGAAAAATGCAATGCCCACCACGGGCCAAAGAAAGACGCTCAAGATACCGATAGGAATGTGCAGGAATGCTGTAACAAACGTAAGCACAATCACGACGATCCAGAAAACGAACATTACGATAGCCATCACAATATTAAAGGCAATGTCCTGAGCTGCGTGAAACCTCACGAACGGCCGCTTGTCGATCAAAAGAAAAATCAAACCGGAAACCCACCAGAATATGTAGCAGAGGAGGCCAGCAACGTTTTCATCTATACCTGCAGTAGGAAATTCCGCGGCTGAAGAGGCGGAAGCAGCGACTGCCGCGCTCGGTGCCCCGCCCGCCGGCGCGCCCTGAGCTGCACCGCACTTAGGACAAAAAGATGCATTACCTGCATCCTGACCACACGCTTTGCAAAATGCCATGAATACACCTCCCGGGGGTGCCAGCTGTGGGCGGAGGGTAGCAAAAGCTGGTTGGTAGGGCAATGGAATTTGTAAATACAGGGTGACTTGGACAAATTATGCCGAAGAAGAGAGCGAGTTCTCTTCTTCGGCCGGGAACTGGCATCTTGCAAAATGCCTACTTCCCTCCTTTTTCCGTCTTTTCCGCCGCAGGGGCAATGGCGGGGATGTTGGCTTTCTGGATGGCAGCGTTGAGCGCGGCAAGATCCTTGGCTTGGATTTCGTGCCAAGCAGCCAATTGCGCTTCGAGCCGCGAATTCAGTTCGTCGTAGACGGTGAAAGACGACTCCGTTGGAGCGGTGTCTGCGCTTTCCACAGTTTCCTGCAACGCCGCGAGCTGGTCGGCCACCTGTATTGGATAGTTCAGCGGGTCTTCGCCGCTCTTGGACTTGGGCTGAATGATTTTTTCTTCGACGGCGTTCATTTTCTTGATGAGAGCATCCGCCGAATCGAGGATTGCCTTTGCGCTGGCGTCCGCGGAAAGACGCTTCTTCAAAGCCTCGAGCTGTCCACGCACGCTGCGGATCTGATTCACCGCGTCGTCGCCGGCTCCGACGCGATCGCGAATGCGCAGGGCGAACTCTTGCTGCTTCTCGAGGTCGGCTTGCGACGCGGAGATACGCGGATCTTTGGTGAGCTCAACGTCCGCGGTGGACGATTTTCCTGCCACGGTTAGCTTGATTTGATACTTACCGGGAGCCACCAGCGGCCCTTCCGGCCGGCCACCCCAGCCTACGGCGCCGGGAACCTTTATGGGAGCTTCGAAGTGCAAATCCCAGACGAAGCGGTTCAAGCCCACTTCGGTAGGGAGCTCTTCGCCGGGTCGGCTGATGCCAAATTCTTCTTCGTCTGGAGACGCGCCTTCGGCGGTTTTCTTGCTCGAATATTTGCGAACGAGCTTGCCGCTCGCGTCGAAAATTTCTAGGGTGATTTGATCCTTGGGAGCGGACTTCAAAGAGTAGTCGATCACGGCACCGGCAGGCGGGTTAGCGCCCACTGGAATCCCGGCCGGCAAGGTGAAGCCGGGTCCACGGAAGCGAACGACGGTGGCGGGTTGATAGAGGTGCGCCTCGTCCGTTGACGCGGCTGAGTTCATCTGGCGGATTGGAGTGATGTTATCGAGCACCCAGAAGGCGCGACCATGGGTCGCCAGAATAAGGTCATCGTTCTTTATGGTGAGGTCGTGAACGGGCACCGTGGGCAGATTGAGTCTGAGAGATTGCCAGTGCGCACCGTCGTCGAAGGATACGTACACTCCGTTATCCAAGCCAGCAAAGAGCAATCCTTTGCGTTTGGGATCTTCGCGGACAGCATGAGCGTAACTATTATCGGGCAAGCCCGCTGTGATTTTCGTCCAAGTCTTGCCGTAATCCACGGTTTTGAAAATGAATGGACGGTAGTCATCGAGGAGGTGCCGATCGATGGCTACGTAGGCGGTGCCCGCGGCGTGCGGCGAAGGCTCGATAATGCTCACCTTGCTCCACTCGCCGAACTCTTTGGAGGTGACGTCGGGCCAGTTTTTGCCGCCGTCGCGCGTGACGTGCAGGAGCCCGTCGTCGCTGCCGGCCCAGATGAGGCCTTTCTCGATGGGCGATTCAGCAATCGCGAAGACGGTGCCGTAGTACTCGACGCTGGTGTTGTCTTGCGTCAGTGGGCCGCCTGAAGATTGCTCTTTGGTTTTGTCGTTGCGCGTGAGGTCGCCGCTGATCGCCGTCCAGTTCATGCCGCCATCGGTGGTCTTAAAGATGGCTTCTCCGCCGTGATAAATGACTTTGGGGTCGTTGGGAGAAGTCGCGATCGGAGCAGTCCATTGGAAGCGGTGCTTCAAATCCGCATCGCCGGCGCCCATCGGATTGAGCGGCCAGGGAGAAACGTCCTGCACCTGGTGAGTTTTCTTGTCGAAGCGCGTGATAAGGCCGTCATACGAGCCGGCGTAGACGATGTCGGAATTTGTGGGATCGGGAACGACGAAGCCTGATTCACCGCCGCCGACTTCGTACCAGTCGGGACGATCGATGGCGCCCTCATCGCTGCGGCTCGCGATCGCTACTGTGGAATTGTCCTGCTGTGCTCCATAGATGTGATACGGGAAATCATTGTCCGTAGCTACGTGGTAGAACTGCGCCGTCGGCTGATTCAACTGCGCGGTCCAGGTTTTGCCGTTGTCGTGAGAAATGGTGGCGCCGCCGTCGTTGGTATTGATCATCCACTGCGGATGCGTAGGATCGATCCAGAGACCGTGGTTGTCGCCGTGAGGAGAGCGTACAAAGTTGAAGCTGTGGCCGCCATCCGTCGAACGGTAGACGGCGGTGTTCAGCACGTAGACCGTATCGACATTTTTCGGATCGGCGAAAATGTGATGGAAATACCAGGCGCGCTGCGTATAACGATGATCTCCCGTGAGAAGCTGCCAGGAATCGCCGGCGTCGTCGCTACGGTAGATGCCGCCTTTTTCCGCTTCGATGATGGCGTAGATGCGACTGCCGTCGGCGCCGGAGACGGACACACCGATGCGGCCAAGTATGCCGGAAGGAAGGCCGTGACCTTCGAGCCGCTTCCAAGTGGCACCGTCGTCGATGGATTTGTAGAGACCGCTTCCCGGGCCGCCGCTGACGGCAGTCCAGGGATAGCGCTGCGCTTCATAAAGAGCGGCGAACAGGACGTGGGGATTTGAGGGATCGAACGAGAGGTCGATGGCGCCAGTCTTATTGTCCTTGAAGAGAACTTTCTGCCAAGTCTTGCCGCCATCGCTGGAACGAAAGACGCCGCGAGTTTCGTTGGGACCGTAGGCGTGGCCCATCGCAGCGACGAAAACGATATCGGGATTTGTGGGATGGACGATAACTTTGGAGATGTGGCGCGTGTCCTCGAGGCCGATGTGCGTCCAGGTCTTGCCGCCGTCGACGGACTTATACATGCCGTCGCCGTAAGAGATGTCTCCTCGCCAGCAGGACTCGCCCGTGCCGACGTAAAGAACATTGGAGTCGGAGGGAGCTACAGCAATCGCCCCGACTGACATGATTCCGGTCTTGTCGGTCATGGGCGTCCAAGTGTTACCGCCGTTGGTTGTTTTCCAAACGCCGCCGGCAACGGAGCCGAAGTAGTAGGTCAGCGGGTCACCCGCGACACCCGTTCCAGCGAGGGCTCGTCCACCGCGGAACGGGCCGACTTGTCGCCACTTCATCGCCTTCAACGCATTTTCATCGAGCGTTTGCGCGCGAAGCGGCGCGAAGCTGATCGCAAACAGAAGCATCGCGAGAAGAACGGAACCAAGACTCGTCAAGCGCTTCAGACCACTCATCGTTTTCTCCCCCAAGAGAAACAAATGTTGCACCAGTACTACGACAGATAGTATTGCGCGGAGCAGAATAGTACATCCAGTGTCGTAACCCGCGCCAGAACCTATGGATGGATTGTGCTTCCTCAGTTCTTGACGCGCCACGGAGTGCTTTTGGGTACAATCCCGGCGTGACAACCCCGCCTGTTCGGCGCCTATCTCCGGTCTCTCCACTTGAGGCTGCCGTGCCTCGCAAAGCTCAGCGACTGCTTAATTTCGATTGGCTTCGCCACGCGACTCCACCGGAGCGGAGTTCGCTGATCGCCGGCGGCCTCGGCTGGATGCTCGACGCGATGGACGTGATGCTCTATTCCCTGGTCATCGTCTACTTGATCCGCGATTTCGCAATGGACACGCGGACCGCGGGATTTCTTACTTCTCTGACGCTCGTTGCCTCGGCCATTGGCGGTTTTCTCTTCGGAGTCATAGCGGATCGCATCGGGCGCGTTCGGGCGCTGATGGCATCCATTCTTATCTACGCGCTGGCGAGTGCTGCTTGCGGCTTCTCGCACACCATTCCGCAACTCGCAACGTTTCGCTTTGTGCTGGGGCTAGGCATGGGAGGCGAGTGGACAACTGGCGCTGCGCTCATCGCAGAGACATGGCGTGCGGAGCATCGCGGGAAAGCGTTGGGATTCATGCAATCGGCCTATGCAATCGGGGAGGCAATTGCTGCGCTGATTGTTGCAGCTGTGCTGCCGCACTTCGGCTGGCGAGCGGTGTTTTTTGTCGGCGTCCTGCCCGCGTTTCTCGTGATCTGGATACAACGCAGGGTGCCAGAACCAGAATTGTGGAAACTACGCGTTGTGTGCAAAGACAAAGTGCCCCTGCGCAAACTTTTGGAGAAGGGTGTTTTGCGCAACGGCATTCTCGCCACATCAATGAACGCGCTTAGTATGTTTGGCTACTGGGGGCTATTACCTTGGGTTCCTGGTTATTTGTCCTTGTCGCCCGCGCAGGGCGGCCGAGGTCTCAGCTTGCTCAAGACCACGTCATTTTTCCTTGTGCTTTGCTTCGGAAAATGGCTCGGCTACGCTCTGTTCGGGTTTTTTTCGGATGCGTTCGGACGCCGCAAACCCTATTTTCTCTATCTGATTATCGCCGCGGCACTTGTGCCGATTTACGGGATGTCACGAAGCGCCTTCTGGCTGCTGGCACTCGGGCCGCTCGTAGCCTTTTTCGGAACGGGCTATTTCTCAGGATACGCGGCAATCGCGAGCGAGCTTTTCCCAGGCGAAATTCGCGCCGCAGCTATGGGCTTGAGCTACAACATCGGCCGCGGAATTTCCGCAGTGGCGCCGTTCGCCGTAGGCGCCCTGGCCCTGCGATATGGGATCGGCCCAGCGTTTTTCCTGCAAGCGGGCGCGTTCTTGATGGCGGCGCTGCTGGCGCTGGCTTTGCCCGAGACGCGCGGGCAAGCATTGGACTGATTGCGGAAACGGGTTACGTAGTTGAAACTACGCGACCGCAGAGCGGGAGTTAATGCGAGCACCATCGGCACTGAGAGTGAAGTTCAGAGCGAAATAAGGAGCCTGCGCGAGGATTTTTTGGAATTCATGCTCGTCCGCATAAGGACGCTTGGGAACGCGCCGCGCGAGAATGCTGATTTCCAGCGGATCCTTCAAGAAGGGATAGGGCTTCAGCGTAACGAAGGTGTTTCCCGCAGGCTGCAAATCCCAATCTGCCTCGATGCCGTTGGCATTCACCGGAACGGCATCAATCGTGGAACCATCCAGCGGTGCGAGACAGAAATAGAGCGAAAGACGATCGAGGGCTTCCAGCCGCTGCAGATTCGCTTGCAGTGAATGATCATCTGCGTAAGCCTTCATGAGCGAGTCCGCACGAAGATCAACTTTGAGGCGCAACTGCTGGAGCCTCAGCCGCTGCAGGAAATCTGTCACCAGGTGCGATTCGTTGGACCTCACGTACTTCGCAGAGAAGCCCGGCATCGTCGCGCGAGTTCGATCATAAAGTCCGGCGCAGTGCATGCTGACGAGAAGTCCCGCGTAGCGGTCCGCACGGACCACACGCTCAATGCCACGTTGATAGAGGGCGATGTGTTCCTCAGTCGGAATGGACATGAAATTATAAGGCGTGAAGGTCTTGGAATCGATCTGGGGAAGCAGCTCCCACTCGTTCCAGCCGTTGTCATGCTCCGCGGCGGCTAAGCAGAAGGATTCAAAGGGCTCAGGCCGCGAGAAAAACTTATTCCCCATCGCGCGCGCAAAAAAACCCGCCAACATGGCATGGTCGGTCTGTCGGATCAGAATGAGCTGATCGCCCTGCTCTTGAATGATCATGGCGCTGCCCTCTTTCGCAGCGGGGCCTTGCGGTGGCGCCTATCGAGGGGAAGGCGTCAATATTCGGCCGCGGGGGTGGCCAAAAGACACTCCACTTACCTGGCTATTATGCGCCTGAGGCGGGGCACAATCCAGCCCCATCGTGCCCGCTGACGCGCCCTCTTCACTGACCGTGCTACGTCAGCACGGTGTAGCGTAGGCACTGATCGACCAATCTTGGATGCCCAGGCCGTGGGACACGAAGAAGAACTTGAACTGAATCAAGCATATCCGAAAGGGGAGATACCGATACCTAGTCAGACCTGTGCACGCCGCAGGGACTATGCCGAACTTAATCAGACATCGGTGCGCGTGGAAAGACAGGAATGTAAGGGGAAAGGTGTTGACGACATGGGAGGATTCGGCATAAACCGCGACGCGGCATTATTTGCGGGATATGACCCCGCCACAGTCAATCTCTTCTCCGACTTATGGAACCAGCAATCGTAGAGACGCGCTTTCCTTTGCCGTTTCCGTTTGGCGAAGCTAAGCCTCGCCCCCTTCGTCGCCCGGCTCAAGGACACAGGTGTGCCAAGCCTCATCCTCGGCATGGACGGCGCAGAACCTCCGACCGCAGCTACCGCAGTGGAAAGTTGCGGCAGAATCACAGGGTTCGTCCATGAGCGAAATGGCCTGACAAGACCATTCGAGGTCCCGGGGTTCTGTTTGATTCGCTTGTTGCAACATGTTCCCTCCTCGCGAGGGCAGTATACACCTGCCCGTCTCCGAGGGGTGCCAGAAGGGGAATCCGACCTCGACGTCCAGTGGGCCGGAACCGTCCTACCAGGTGCCACCATCAAATTCGTCACTTCCGAATCCACCGAAACTACCGCTGGCACCGTTTCCGGCCTTTATATTGTCGAAAACAATCTCGCCGGCGCAATGAGCGAAGGTGAGCAACTAATTCCGTCCAACGGGGTTTAGGATTGACTGCACTCAGAAAAGTCATTACAACGGACGAGGGAAGTCGATTAGATAAGGATTCTTCCCACACTGAAGTGGGGCTGCAAGGGGTGTCGAGATGGACGTGCCCTGCCCTAGGTCCAACAGCGCCGTTCTCCAGAAAGTCCCTCTGGCCTGCGAAGAAGTGCCCTACCGGTGTGACAAACGTGCGCAGTTCCCCGGCGTTTTGGCCGGAAGCGGTGGTCCGGGAGCTCACGTAGGGGCCTCGACAATGAGGGGCACAAGGCAGACGACGCTCGCCGCACAAGGCGGTGGGATGGTGACTCGTCGATTGTGCAGGAATACTTCAGCGCACTTGCCGTCCTGCGAAACATTCGTCATTCAAATCCCGGTCGCGAGGGCCGCTTCTAAAAGTTTGCTGGCTGCACGCCGGGAAAATCGTGTGGCGCTTGGAACTTTTCGGACCGAATCATGAAATGGAATGAACACGAACGAGCTAGGCCTAACATTGCTGGACTCACGTCTCCAGTGCAACAGGCCGAGATGGCATTAATCCTGGCCGGTAGGTGGCCACCGCTCAAACCGTTGCCGATATTCAAGTATGAAACGGATGAGTATCGCGCTTCGATTGAATTCGACAAGACGCGCGGAGAGTGGGTCTGCCGCAAAATATCTTTACCGTCCAACAAGGTTCAGGAACTGCGTGGTGGATTGACAGAACTAACGATGGCATTACCCCAAGCTCCAGCAGAAGTGTTAGCCGAATGTGCCGCAGCAGAACTGCAAGAGCAGGAATTGGAGAAGGACGCCAGTCGTCGTCTCCAGGCCATTCTTGAGTGGAGAGAGAATTACGAGAACGGCGCACTCTATTCTGGCCTGCAGGACTACCTTTCCAAAAGCCAGCGAGATGAGATCGACGATAGCATCCGACTGACTCTTACTGCTCGGCAGCTTCAGTTTAACCCGAAGAATGTTGCGTACGTCTTTGACGCACTTTCCAAGGCTGGCGGCAAATTAGCAACACTCCTGGAAATCGCGAAGCGGAATAAGACGGGGGAAGGAGCGAACGTACCGGCAAAAGCAGAAGCAGCTGCACCCGACGCCGAACCCCATGTGTTGGTTGAGGCGATTCGTCCCACGCGCGACCGCCGCCTTCAGATACGCACCACTCCTGCCTCCCGCGCCTACGTCGAGCTCGGCGGTACCATTGGCGGCGTCGTCCTCAATATAAGTGAGACAGGCATGGCCGTCGCCGTAGCCGACCCCCTTGTAATAGATGACTACCTCCCGCGCATTCGCTTCCAATTGCCCAGCTCTGGCCAGAGCATCGAAATCTCCGCCGAGATTGTGTGGCTAGCGGAATCGAAAAAAAGCGCAGGCATCCGATTTGTTGATCTTACAGCTGAGGCCCACAATCAAATTTCAAATTGGATCGCGTCCGAAAAGCCCGCCTCGGAATTTGAAGGCTTGACGCCGACACCTGTTGAGAGCCCCATCCCCGCAACCCTCGAAAGCTTCTCAGAAGAGCCAATTGGAAGTGTTTTCCCCGAGCAAGACGAATCCTCCTCGCCCGAATTGCTCGCGCACACTGGGTCTCAAGCATCTAGGATCGTGACGCCTGAGATTCTGGATGCTAGCCCTCTATCGCCTGTCAAAGATCTCCGTGAAAACGTGCGCCATCACGCTCCAGTCGCTGGTTTTGGACCGCGAGTTCGAACAGGCAGAGTCGAGACGTCAACGGATCGCATCGAGAACTCGCCTTCACGCTTATATGTTCTTGAAATATCCTGGATTCACGTCGCCGCAGTAGTGGTTTTACTCGCGGTGACCAGTCTCATCGTTGGGCTCGCAGTGGGCGGCGGCCCGCTAGGAAAACACCTTCGAGATACACAGAAATCAATACCGGCTGCTGACCCAACGGCACCCGCACTGCCCAATCGCCCAGGCGAAACGACTTCGCGAACTTTCACGCCACCGACGGCAAATACCTTGCATACGCCTGCAGCAAATCCACCAGCGCCGGAGACGGAAGAATCGCGCTCAGAAAGCCGATCCGCTCAATCCCTCAATGCACGAACAGCAGATGCAGCTACCCGCGTGAGGCCGACTGGACCATCTTCTTCAGCGACAGCGACTCGATCCCTTACTGATTCCAATAATTCCGAGGCCAGCCCCGGGCGCGAGGGCTCGACGGGGGTAATCGCGCGAAACGCGCCGCCGCCCGCAAATTCCCAACCCGCACATTCACCTAGTGCTGCCAGCCCAATAAGTGGCGCGCCAGCAGATCCCGCTCCACGCAGGGCACCGCCTGCGACGCGCATAGCTCCGCACCTGTCATCGCCCTCCGCAATCCTTGTTAGGGGCCCGGGGGATGGCAGCAAACCGTTCAGGCTGACTTTGCCGGAAGAACCAATCGCCGCCTCCTCTTCGTTCGCGATGACCTCGCAACTTTCTGTTCTTGTTGCTCCTGAGCCCGGATCCGCAGTAACTCGTGAACCTGCTCGATTGCAACCTGGTCGAGTTGTCTCCTTCGTATGGCCTCGTTATCCAAGGCCGGGGGATCGACATGGATCGTCAGAAACCGTAAAGGTCCGCACCACCATCGGAGAGCTGGGCCAAGTGCTGGATATAAAGCTCGTGAACGGTTCGAACTCTCTTCTTCCTGCTGCAATGAGCGCCATTCGCCAGTGGCGTTACAGACCCACTCTCTTGAACAAAAGGCCTGTCCAAGCTCAACAGGACGTCACGATTGAATTCCTTCCGCCAGGGCATCTGTCGCAAGTGCCCACTCAGCATCGATCGCACAACTAGCGGCAGTTTCGGATTTCGGTTGAACAAATTAATTTGGTAGGTCGAGAGGCTCTACAGTTTTGACGCTTCGAAAATGCAAACGCGGCCTCGGTTGCCAATCCACTTGATTGCTTTGCGGAATTGAAAGTAAAAAGCTCCTCTACTAACATCCTAAGCCGCTGAGCCAAGACTGTCGTAATGCACAGCGAATGCACAGTTGAGCCGGAAGGCCAATCGGATCAGGAGAGACAGAACCATCAAAAGCCTATACAATCGGTGCGTTAGTCCACTTGCGGGAGTGGCGGAACTGGCAGACGCGCAAGACTTAGGATCTTGTGGCCGAAAGGCCGTGAAGGTTCAAATCCTTTCTTCCGCACCAAATTTCAAGAATCGCGCGCGGCTGCAAGGGTCGGCCATTTTTGTGGAGAGCTTTGGCAGAGCTGGGCCAGGTTGGCGGGGGAGCATCTGGGACAACATTTTGAGAAGGCAGGCAACAAGCCTGTGGCTATACGTTCCCGCGGCAGAGCCTTCCCCTATCTAGCAGTTGCCATTTGCCTTTTTGCGTTCCTCGCGGCGACTCCATCAGCAAAGCCTCTTCCAACGACCTCCTGGCATGGTGTGCTCCGCGACACCAAGGGGATCCCGGTCAGCAATGCCTTGATAAAGCTTCATGCGACATCGGGAGATCTCGACTACACGGCCACGACTTCGCAGAGCGGAGAATTTTCGTTTGCCGAAATCCCTGGCGGGACCTATGAACTTTCGGTAAGCGCCGCCAGTCATATCTTTAGGGCAGCCAATCCCCTCGTCATAGGAGAAGGAATCGCGCTCGCGGCCGGCCTCGAGCTTTCCAAACAAGATCAAACCGTCCGGCTCCTGACGCCGCTGGAGATTTCTCATCAAGCAACTGGGGGTGAGCATCTCTCGAGCAGCGAAGTTTCCGGCTTGCCGCTGAACGAGCGCGACTTCAGCAAGCTCTTGCTTCTGGCCGCAGGGACGATGACGGATACCAACGGCGCCGCGAATTTCACGCAACAGTTCGCCGTCAACGGCCAGCGTGGCTCCGCCTCCGTCTTTGCCATGGATGGCGCCGATACGACGGACCCGGAACTTGGTGGAGCGACTTTTTCCAACTTTAACGTCGACGCCATCCAGGAAGTGCAATCGAGCTCCGGAGTGATGCCGGCGGAAATCGGGCACGGCGCCGCCGGTTTCAACAATGTGATCACCAAGTCCGGCACGAACGAAATGCACGGCAGTGTTTTTGAATTTGTGCGTAACGCGGCGTTCGATGCGCGAAATTTCTTCGACCATCCGAGCGTGGGCGACGAACGGCGGATTCCGCCATTCGCGCGCAACGAATTTGGACTCACCAACGGCGGGCCATTGGTTCTTCCCGGAATTTATGACGGTCGGGGCAAAACGTTTTATTTCGCCGAGTATCAAGGCTTCCGGCAAGTGCTCGGAACAACCCAGGTATTCCCCGTCCCCACGGCGGCGGAGAGGCAAGGAATTGACACAACGACCTTTCCCGGCGATACGCTGACCGTTCCCGTCAGCCCGGCGGTCGAGGGCATACTCGCGGGCTATCCCTTGCCGAACGAACCCCAAGGCCCATACGGCGCGCGCACCTATGCGACGTCTTCAAAGGTAGCGACAGACACGGACCAGTTTTCCGTGCGCATCGATCACCGAATTTCGGATAAGGCCACACTCTTTGGCCGCTTCAGCTTGAACCAGGTGAGAGGACCGACGACGAATCCCGATCAGACCGCCATCGATCCCAGCTTCGGCGTCGACTTTTTTGATCATCAGCGAAGCGCTGCGCTCAGGTATACCCGCACGATCTCTCCCCACTTGGCTTTCGTGACGTCACTCGGTTACATCCGCAGCACGCCTTTTTTCCCGACCGTCAATCACACGCAGCCTGCGATCACATTTGCAGACGGTCTCTACGAAAATTTCAATTCCGCGGACGGCTCGATCTTTGGCTCCTATGGAAATGTCTATCAGTTGAAACACGACATGACATACACCCATGGCTCCCACAGTTTTAAATGGGGCGTCGAACTGCGCTTCAACCGCGATGCCACCATTTTCGGCACCAATCCCAACGGCATTTATACGTTTGGCGGAGGGCCAGCCTATTCGCCTGTGTTTATTCCTTCGGCGAGCGGACAGCACAATATCGAGCCCGGGGAGCAGCTGCCAGATTCACTTACGGGATTGCTGACGGCCACGCCCTTCTCCTACGGGATCACCGCGGCGGCGAGCGTAACACCCGTAGGAGACAAGTTTGACGAAGCTGGCGTGCGGCGCGAGGCTTACAACTTCTATTTTCAGGACACTTGGAAGGTTAACTCACGCCTGAGCGTGAATTACGGCTTGCGCTATGAGCTGAATAGCCGTATCAAAGAGGCCAAGGATCGGACCTCCATCGCCTATGCAGTCGATGCGGCGGGTAATCCAACTTCGTTCTACGCTCCGGGGGCCACGCCGGTTTACTTGTACAACCCGCAGCCCATCTACCCCTTGGATAAAAACGGCTGGGGACCGCGCCTCTCGCTGGATTACGCCGCGACCAAGCACACGACGCTTCATGCCGGTGGAGCGATCACCACGATTCTTCCGAATCTGTGGCTGGAAAACTATGTCACCGGAGGCTTCCCACTCGTCTTCCAGCCCCTCATCACCGCCTTGCCTGGTATTCCCGTTCCGTTTCAAAATGTCGCCGTACCCGAGATTCTTCCCACGGTATACACCACGCAGGGGCAGCCTCTGTTCTCTTCGGGCAGCGCCAACGTCCCGGCGAACACGCAAATTGACTTTCAAAGATTTCAGAACGATCTTGCAGCGATCACACCCGGCCACGAAGTGCAATTGTTTACAGTCCCGGTCATCGGCACGCATTTTCGTAACGGCTACATCGGGACATTCACGGCAGGAGTCGATCATGATTTCGGAAGCGTGAAGTTCAGCGCTGCCTATGTAGGAACGGCCGGAGTCCGTCTCGCCAGCATCGATTCGCCCAACGGCTACGGCGGCGCCGACCCCGAGTTTGCGCCATTCACGCAGTTCAACGCTGCCGGACACGCGATCGGTGGATTCGGTCCGGTGGCAGTGATGAACCCCACCGCGCATTCCTCGTATAATTCGTTGCAAACCAGCGCAACGGAAAACTATTCGCGCATTGGCTTGAGCTTCCAAGCCAGCTATACATTTTCCAAATCACTGGACGACACGAGCTCGGTGCCGGGTGGAATTGCAGGAATGCCCGGCGTGACGCTGCAAACGTTGCCGCAAAACCCAATGGATCCGAGCGCTGAAAAAGGACCCTCTACTTTCGACGTGACGCATGTTTTCACGATCAGCTTGTTTCAATCGCTGCCCTTGGATCGCGTAAGCTTTCTTCAACGCCTGGGAAGCCGCGTAACGAAAGGCTGGCAGTTTCTGAACATCACGACGTTGACGACCGGCCCGCCATTTACCGTATATTCTGGAATTCAACAAACGGGAGTGGGCGCCGGCGGGGCAGATCGCCCCGATTTGGTTACGATGCCGGACCTTTCGACGAGCCGCACCATCCGGGAAGATTATTTCGGTCGCGGCGCCGACAATAGCTCGTTCTTTTTTATTCCGATCAATGTCCCCGGCGGAACGGGCCCCAACCAGGGCCGTTTCGGCACGCTGGGACGCGACACTTTTCGCGGACCGGGCTTTCACAATTTCGACATGGCCATGATCAAGGACACTCCCTTTGGGAAAAGAGGCAACCGCGAACTGGGGATGCTTGAGTTTCGCGCGGAATTCTTCAATATATTTAACATCGTGAATTTCGGTTTGCCTTCCAACACGGTACTTGGGAGCGGCTTCGGCATCATCAGCCATACGGCCGGATCGTCGCGGCAAATTCAGTTTTCGCTGAAATTAGTCTACTGAGAGGAGCAGGCATGGAGCGCAGTCTCCGCGACGTAGTGAACCTATATAACCCGCACGATCCGCTGGAAGAAGCCTGGACGATTCCCGCTCCGTGGTATTTCGATGAGCGCATCGCGGCACTCGAGCGCGCGAGCGTTTTCAGCGATACGTGGCAAGTCGTGGGCCGTACGGACCAAGTCCGCGACCGTGGCCAATTTTTCACCGCGGAGCTGGCAGGCGAGCCGCTCGTCGTCGCGCGCGGAGAAGATGGCCAGTTGCGAGCCTTCTATAATGTATGCCGCCATCACGCAGCCGCGGTCGTCACCGAAGCTCAGGGCTGCGCGAAACAATTCCGCTGCCCCTACCACGGCTGGACCTACGGCATCGATGGCGTTCTAAAAGGAATGGTTGAATTCGACGGCGTCTGCAACTTTGACCGTGCAAAAAATGGCTTGGTTCCCGTCCGTGTGGATACCTTGGAGAACTTCGTTTTTGTAAACCTGGATGAGCGCGCAGCGCCACTGAGCGATTTTTTGGGAATTGTGCCGGAGCTTGTAGCCCCACTCGATCTGTCAAAGAAATTTCATTTCTTCGATCGCCGCGTCTATACGCTCAACTGCAACTGGAAGGTCTACGTCGACAACTATCTCGATGGCGGCTATCACGTGCCCCACGCGCACAAAAGCCTAAGCAGCGTCATCGAATACACCAAATACACTATCGAAAATTTTAAACGCGCTTGCCTGCAATCGAGCCCGCTCTCGTCGGCCTCGTCCTCGGAGGCCGGCGTCGCGGCCACCCGCCAGGGCCGCGCATTTTATCTCTGGCTTTATCCCAATTTCATGATCAACGCGTACGAAGGCGTGATGGATACGAATCTTGTGCTGCCTCTCGGCGTAGACCGCTGCGCCGTTGTCTTCGATTATTATTTTGCAGATATGAGCGCGGCCGCCGAAGCCAGCCACAAGGAAAGCATTGCCGTCAGCGAGAAAGTCCAGGACGAAGACATGGCCATCTGCGACGCTGTCCAGCGCGGGCTCGGCTCGCGCGCCTACGTGGCCGGACGTCTCTCTGTCCGCCGCGAAGCCGGCGAGCACCTCTTCCACCGTTTGCTGCACGCCGATTTCACAGCATCGCTGAACCACGCTGCCGCGGCGGATTGACGCTCCCCGCACCGTCGCCTATACTCTTACTTTGCGTTGCAGGCTGAGTTCTTACCTGTCTGACCTCATCTGAGTGCATGTGCGGCCGCAAAATGGCCGTCAAGCTTGGCTTTCCGCAAGATGCTAGGACGAATGCTGTCGAGATCAGCGAGTATTTTCACGAAGACCCAAACGCTGCCGGATCGTTTATCTAGGAGAGGATTGTTCCATGGCTGAAGCAACTTGCCGCCGCGAGCTGGATCTGGAGATTCCCGCGGAAGAAGTAACGAAAAAGATCGAAAGCGTGGCCAAGGAATTTGCCCGCATCGCGCGCGTGCCGGGATTCCGGCCGGGCAAAGCGCCCGTTTCGCTGATTCGCCGGCGATTCGCGGAAGACATCAAGGGCGAAGTGCTGCAATCGCTCGTCCCGGAGCGCGTCGAAAAAGCCGTCTTCGAACAAAAGTTGACGCCGGTTTCGCAACCGCAAGTCGAGAAGCTGGATTTTGCCGAAGGCCAGCCGCTGAAGTTCCGTGCTGTCTTCGAAGTTCTTCCGGAATTCGAGCTCGCGAATTACAAAGGTCTAGCTATCGAGATGCCCGCGATGGACATCACTGACGCGGACGTCGCAAAAGCTCTCGAGGAAATGCGCGAACGTGCTGCTGCGTTTGCTCCGGTCGAAGGCCGCCCTGTCGAGAACGGCGACTATGTACAATTGAAGCTGATGGGAACCCCCGCAGGCGGCGGCGAACCGCTGCAAGCGGATAGCGTCCTGTGCCACATCGGCGCGGAAGAGACGATGGAGCCCTTCAACGAAAATCTGCACGGCACGAATATCGGCGACCACAAGAATTTTGAAGTCGCGTATCCCGCCGATTATCCCGACGCCAAGCTTGCGGGAAAGACCTACAACTATGCCGTCGAGGTTCTCGGTATCAAGAACAAAAAGCTTCCGGAACTGAATGACGAGTTTGCGAAAGACGTGAGCGACGCCGCCACGCTAGATGAGTTGAAAAAGAAGGTCTCGGAAAGCCTGGAGCATCAGCGCGATCACCGCCAAAAGGAATTGCAGCGAGAGAAAGTCATTACCGAGCTTGTGAAGCTGCACGAATTCCCCGTACCAGAATCGCTGATCGAGCATCAAATGGATGTGCGGCTAGAGCGCGTGGTTCGCTCGCTTGCCGCACAAGGCGTCGATCCTCGTGCCGTAAATCTTGACTGGGTCACCTTGCGCAAGCGCCAGCAAGAGCGCGCCACCGATGACGTGAAAGCTGAACTCATTATCGACCGCATCGCGACCGCAGAAAACATCGACGTCACCGACGAAGAAGTCGATGAAGAGATCGAGCACATGGCCGGCCATAGTGGCGAATCCGCCGAAGCGACGCGCGCTCGTTTGACAAAGCAAGGTGCCCTCGATAGGATGAAAGCTAAGTTGAGGAGTGACAAAACTCTCGACTGGCTCGCACAGAACGCTCAGATCAAAACCGTTGCTGCAGCAAGCGCGGCTGCGGCAGATGCAAAGTGAACTATTCCGGCAATTCAACCATCTCCATGAAAAATTTCGAAGAACCCGAATATCGCGGCACAACGCTTGTACCCATGGTGGTAGAACAGACCAGCCGCGGCGAACGCGCCTACGACATTTATTCCCGGCTGCTGAAAGAACACATCATTTTTATTGGCACGCCGATTGACGATCACGTCGCTAATCTGGCCACCGCGCAGATGCTCTTTCTGCAAGCCGAAGACCCGGAAAAAGACATTCAGCTCTATATCAATTCGCCAGGCGGCTCGATCACGGCGGGTTTTGCAATCTATGACACGATGCAATTCGTTAAGCCAGATGTCGTTACGACGTGCGTGGGGCAGGCAGCTTCGATCGCAGCCGTCCTTCTCGCCGGCGGCACACCGAAAAAGCGTTTCGCGCTGCCGCACGCGCGCATACTGATTCACCAGCCGTGGATGTCCGGCCTCGGCGGCCAGGCCACTGACATCGATCTGCACGCGAAAGAGATTTTGCGCATGCGCACGGTCATCAACCAGTTGCTTTCGCAGCACAGCGGCCAGACGGTCGATAGAATCGAGAAGGACGTCGAGCGGGATTTCATCATGAATCCCGAACAAGCCAAGGAATATGGCATGATCGATGAGATCATATACAAGCACCGCTAGCGGGGGATGCCGCAGGGGCGGCCTGAGATCGCAAGTGGTTCTTAAAAGTTAGTAGCACTTCGAGTTTCTCTTTTGCTCCAGGGATAAATCGGCCTAGAATAAGGATTAGAGACTCCGTCGAAGCCCAGCGGAGACGAGGCCCTCATACCAGTGAAAAAATTCAACCCAGACGAGCCGCTGCGCTGTTCCTTTTGCCATAAGACTCAGGAACA
>DATMKS010000015.1:0-58060 GCA_035571045.1 Verrucomicrobiia bacterium | reverse complement strand
ACCGTCTATATATCGGGAACGAATCGACCCTTCATCCCGTATTACCTAAAGCATGCGGAGGTTTGTTTGGGAGTGGCTCCTATCGAACGGTTGGGCAGCATGGGGCGGGCGATTCCGCGAACGGCCCGAGTGCCTTGGAGCCTAGCCAGATTCCGCAGCGCGGCCGTTACCACGATGGAGACTTTCAAGCTCTCCCTCGATGCTCTCCGCGCCCATAAGCTGCGTAGTTTCTTGACGTTACTGGGGGTTATCCTGGCCGTAACCACGCTCGTCGTAGTCATGAGCGTCGTCAACGGCCTAACTTTCTACGTTGCCGACAAGGCCGCCAACCTGGGCGCTAACGTCTATGTCCTAACCCGCTTCGGCATCATCACGAGCAATGATGAGTGGATCAAAGCGCAAAAACGCCCCCTCGTCACCACGGACGAATTCAGCAAACTCAAAGAGGGCATGCATACCACAAGGCAGATCGCGGCCGTCCTTGGCACATCCTCCGATGTCCGCTCCGGAAACGAACTCCTCGAAGATGTGAACGTCCAGGGAGTTACGCCAAACTATTCCGACGTTCGCAACCTAGTCGTGGCTTCCGGCAGATTCCTTACCGAAGCGGATGAAACGCATCACTCGCCGGTAGCCTTCGTCGGCGCGGATGTGGTAAGAAAATTCTTCTATAACGTCGACCCCATCGGCAAAACAATTCGCGCCGGCTCTCACAGTTACACGGTTATTGGCGTAGCCGCCGTAATCGGAAGCGCTTTCGGTCAGTCCCAGGACCGCTTCATGTATATCCCTCTCGGCACCTATTCGAAGGAATGGGGCAACCAGAGGGATTCACTCACTCTTTTCATGCAGGCTGGAAACGCCGAGATGATGGAGTCCTCCGAGGATGAAGCGCGCATGCTCCTCAGAGCTTGGCGTCATCAATCCTGGGATTCGGCGGATAGTTTCGGAATCATCGGCTCTGATTCGATCATGGGCCTCTTTAAACAGCTGACGGGAAATATTTTCATGGTCGCTGTTGGTTTGACGGCCATCTTCCTGGTGGTCGGCGGTATCGTGATCATGAACATTATGCTCGCAAGCGTCACCGAGCGCACGAGAGAGATCGGTCTGCGGCGCTCTCTCGGTGCGAGAAAGAATCACATCGTCCTTCAATTTGTAACTGAGTCCGCGGTGTTAGCCGCCACGGGCGGCATGATCGGAATTGTTTTGGCTTACGCGCTGGTCGCGGCAGCGCGCGCCGCCACATCGATTCCCATGCGCACGTCCATGAGCGCCGTGATTCTCTCGCTCACTGTTTCAACAGCGGTGGGTCTCTTTTTTGGAATTTATCCCGCCATGCGCGCGGCAAAACTTGATCCCATCGAAGCACTGCGGGCTGATGGCTGAGGAGCGCTGACTCCGGCTGAGCCGGGTCACACAAAAACAATGGCGCAGCAACACGGCGAAAATCTGAAGCAAGCTATGGATACGCTCCGCGCGCACAAATTGCGCAGCATTCTGACCGTTTTTGGAGTGGTTCTCGGCGTCAGCGTGATCATGCTGGTAGCCGCTCTGATTACCGGCTTCGACGCGCAAGTTCAGGACAACATCAAGCAGTACGGGGCGGATACGGCCTTTGTCTCGCGCTTCGAGCAAGGCCCTCACAACGGCCGCCGCCCCAAGGAAGAGCGCGAGCGCAAGCCGCTCACGCTCGAGGACGGCATAGCCATTGAAGAGCGCTGCCCTGCGGTCAAGGATGTAACGGTCTTCGTCGAATGGTGGGAGCAAGATCACAAGGTGCGCACCAAATCGGGCGAAGTGACTTCCATCGATTTCCGCGGCGTGCAGCCGAATTTCGGCCAGGTTTATGCCAATGCCGCGACGCTCGAAGGCCGCTTCATCAGCGAAGGCGACGACCTTCATCGCGAAAAAGTCGTGATGCTTGGTGAAAACGCCGCGCCTGTGCTGTTCCCGGAAGGCTCGCCCGTCGGAAAAGACGTGATGATCGACGGCTCGCCATTCCGCGTGATTGGCGTCGTCGAAAAGCCGAAAGGCATGTTCGGCGCGGACGATGAAGACAAGCGCGTACTGATTCCCTACAACACTTTCCGAAAGATTTATCCCGGCGCTTACGAAAATCAGATCCGTTTTCAAGCGTATCCGAACCAATTGGATCAAGCCGTCGATCAAGCCACCGAAGTGCTCCGGCGCCGCCGCAACGTTCCCTACGAAGGCCGAAACAATTTTTCGATTCAGACCTCCCAGCAAGAGATCGAACAGTTCCACAGCATTCTCGGCATGGTCGCTCTCGCCACCATCGTCCTCAGCGGCATCGGCCTGCTGATCGGCGGCGTCGGCGTGATGAACATCATGCTCGTCAGCGTGACCGAGCGCACCCGCGAGATCGGCATCCGCAAAGCCATCGGCGCCAAGAGCGCAGACATAACCTGGCAATTCCTGCTCGAGGCGATGACGCTCACAGGAGCCGGCGGCGTGATTGCGCTCGTTCTGGTGAACGGCTTGGTGATTCTGGTGCGCTTGGGCCTGAAATGGCCCGGCAGCGTGCCGCTATGGGCCGCTGCCACTGGCATCATCGTCAGCGTGAGCATCGGCTTGATCTTCGGCGTGTGGCCGGCGATGAAAGCGGCGAAGCTCGATCCCGTCGAAGCGCTCCGTTATGAATAGCTAGCGCCGAATTTTGGCTTTTCCTCGAAATAATCAAACGTCTGCGATAGAGAAAAAATCAGACTTGTTAAGGAAGCGGTAAACGATCGGAAACAGGATTGCCGGGAGAGATTTCCTCGGCCTGCGGCACTCCTGCCGTGGACGCGTGCTTTTTTGCCGAAGCTTGACGAACAGGTTTTGCCGCAGCGCCCGCGGCCGGCGCTTGCGGCTCCGCAGGAAGGCGCGCGTGTTTGGCAAACGCCAAATCTTGGGAAGATTTCGCGGGGACGGCGGCGATGGCTGGCAGGGAAGGAGTCCGAACCCAGTCTCGCAGAGAGCCTGCCGCGCTTACAGCGCCTATCAGCAGCAAAACCCCGGACGCAATGGCCAATAGGTCGCGCGGATGCGCCGGCCGCATGAACCAGTAAGGACGATTTGGCTGAGTGGAAAGCTTTTCGCCGCAACGCGCCACCAGATAAAGCGCGCGCGCCAGTTCGTTGCCAGATTGGTAGCGCTCGTCGGGGTTCTTTGCGAGACATCGCGCAATGATCCGATCCAGCGCCGCTGGCAGCAGAGGATTGAGTTTCGATGGTCGAACGGGGTTGGCGGTAAGAATTTGCGCGCAGACTTCTCCGAGTGAATTTCCGGCGAACGGCCGTACGCCGGTGATCATCTCGTAGAGCACGACGCCGAGCGAAAAAAGATCAGAGCGGCCGTCCTGCTTCTGGCCTTCAATCTGTTCGGGTGAAAGATAAGCCGGCGTGCCAAGCACGCGGTCGGAACCGGAGACCTGCGAAGCGAAGCGCGCCACGCCGAAATCCACGAGCTTCACTCTGTCATCTTCCGTGACGCGAATATTGCTGGGTTTGATGTCGCCGTGAATGATTCCCGCCCGGTGAGCGCAAGCCAGGGCCGAAGCAATATCCGCCGCCCATAGCGCCGCGCTGGCAAACGGTATCGGGGAGTGCGCCAGCAATTGCTCGAGATTGTTTCCCGAGACAAATTCCATCACGAGAAAAGGCGCGCCGCTGGTATCGGTGCTGACGTCATAGAGCTGGGCAATGGAGCTGTGAGAGAGACGTCCGATGGTCTGGGCTTCGTGGAGAAATTGCTGCTCGCTGTTCTTGCCAAAGCCCTGGAGAAATGATTTCAACGCGACGGTTCGGCCGATGACAGTATCGCGCGCTTTGTCGACGCGGCTGGTTCCGCCGCAACCGAGAGTCTCGATGATTTCGTAGCGGCCGGTCTCGAGAACAGGGCTCATGCGGAGCGCAGCAGTCTGGTGGCACGCTCGCGAAAACTAGTGTGCGGTGTCGGTACTGGCGCCGCCGTCTTGCGGCGGGCCAATGGATACAATTCGCTCGCCAGGAGATCGATGGACTGATACCGGTGCGCCGGATCCTTTTCGAGAGTCTTGGCGACAATGGCGTCGAATGCCGTCGGGACCGAAGGATTTGCCTGGGAAACAGGAAGCGGCTTCGAGGAAAGCACCCGCGTGCAAATCCCCTGCAGCGAATCGGAATCGAAGGGGCGCTTGCCTGTGACCATCTCGTACAGGACTATGCCGAGCGAGAAAATGTCGGAGCGCGCGTCTTGCGGGCGTCCCAGAATCTGTTCGGGGCACCAGTAAGCGGGAGTGCCAAGGAGCGGTGTGTCCTTCTTATCGTGGCTCGCCAGGCGCGCCATGCCGAAGTCGGTCAGCTTTACGCGGCCATCATCGAGAATCAGGATATTGGCGGGCTTGATGTCGCCGTGAATCACGCCTTTGCGGTGAGCGGTGTTCAGAGCCGAGGCGATCTCTCCCATCCACGCGCAGGCGCGCGGCAGGGGAACGCTGCCCTTGGCTAGAATCTTGTCGAGCGGCTGCCCATCCATGAATTCCATCACGAGATAGGGCGTCTGCGTCGGCTCGTCGATGCCCATGTCGTGCAGCGTGACGACGCAGGGATGCGAAAGCTGGCCGACCACGCGCGCTTCTTGCAGGAAGCGGTCGCGGCCCGCGCCCTGTGCCAGGGCCGGCGAAAAAAGTTTGATGGCGACGATGCGCCCAATCATAGGATCGTGCGCGCGCACGACCTTGCTGTTCGCGCCGGCGCCGATGACATCGATAACTTGATAGCGGCCTACTTGCATGGTGGCCTTTCCCTCAGAGTGGAGCTGCCGAACTATATGAGCGTATCGGAGAGGGTTGTTCCATTAAATGAAGCGAGCGTGCTATTGAGAAGAGTACGAAGGTACTAGAGCAAAAGAGTCAGGTAAGCAGACTCTAATCTGCAGAGGCGAACCTTGCTGCGAGCAGCGAGGACCTGTGGAAATTCTTTCCGGGAAAAACCGATAAGTACCGAGTACTTCCGCGAAGCGGCACAGCGCGGGAAAGTCGCGTGTCACTCTTTGCTTTTGAACGGCACAAGAGCCGGAGCGGTGTTCAGGTGCGTGGGAAAATCGCGGACGAAAGCGCTCATTGAGGGGTGCCAGAATCCGTTGAAGCCGAAATGATACATTTCTCTCAGAGCCTGCTCTGCCGGCAATTTTTCAAAAGCCATGCGATAACTGGCCACAAAAACGCCGGTGCGGTCGTCGCCGAAGCGGCAGTGCACGAAAACTTTCTCCTGCGGATTGTCGCGGAAAATTGCGAGAAATTGCGCGACCTGATCGTTTGTCGGCGGAGACCAGCCGGGGACTGGAATGTGAACGAAGCGAATGCCCAATGATTCCGCTCTTTTTTCTTCCCAGCCGGATTTTTCAGGGTCTTCGCCGCGGAGATTTACGATCGTGGTGATGCCGAGTTTTTTCAATTCGACGAGACCCGGATCTCTCGGCTGCGCGCCGCGATACAAATGATCGTTGATCTTTCCGGAGTTCGGGACGCCGGGAATACGGATTTTTTCTGCGTAAGCGGAATGCATTTCAGACGGGGTGGATGGCTGCACTTGCTTTTCGGCGGAGAGCTGCGCGGGCAGAACGGAAACAAAAACAAGTGAAAGAATGAGGGACGAGTGCTTCATAAGGTATTAGATGCTCCAGAGTGTAGCGCGCGAAGAAAATGCGCGAAAGTCGTTCTAAGCGAAGTAGTTGCCTGAGAAAGGGCACCACTACAAATAGACGTGGTACGAAAACGTCAACCACATTTTGCGTTTTTCTCTTGACAGGAAATTCACAGACGTTGATACTGCGATTCCAGATTCGGGGGACGTGGAAGCGCCAGGCGGGCCCAGTCGAGGATAGATAATAGGTCCGTTTCGATTCCGCGACACCAGCCCGGGTTCTAAACAAAAAAATCGAGCGCGAAGTTCAGCTCCGCGCCCGCATTTCGGCGCGGGATTTGCTGTGAGGCTGTGTGAGACCCGCCAGCCAGCGGCAGAGCATTGGCGTTTCGTAACGGCTTTTGACGTGACCGCGAGGCGGTCGATGGAAAGGTCGGCTGCTCAGCAGTCGCCCTTTTCCTTGGTCGTGCATTTGGGCTCTTGGATTTGATCTGTGGTGACCTTCAGGGTCCACCCAGCACCCTGCAGGATGCAGTGGAGTAAAATAAAGGGGTTCCCCCGCGAAGTGTGGGAACCCGAGAGGTAGCGGAGGAACGGGATGGCAACGGTGAAACACGTAATGACTGGGAAAGCCCCGATCACGGATACGACTCCGGAGAATACGGGAGCGGGAGCGCCCAAGGGTCTCCCCTTTGAAAGATATTTCACGGACGGGAAGACTTCTCCGTTCGACGCGGTGGAATGGGACAAGCGCACCGCGCTGATCGGAAACGAAAAGGGCGTGACGATCTTCCGCCAGGAAGACGTCGAGGTGCCGAAGAGTTGGTCGCAGACGGCGACGAACATCGTCACCAGCAAATACTTCCACGGCAAGCCGGGATCGCGAGAGCGCGAAGGCTCGGTGCGGCAGCTGATCAGCCGCGTGGTGAACACGATTGTGCGCTGGGGCGAGGAAGGCGGCTACTTCGCCTCCGACGCTTCGCGCGACGCGTTCGGCGATGAACTGACGCACCTGCTCGTCGAACAGAAGATGGCCTTCAATTCGCCCGTGTGGTTCAACGTGGGCGTGCAGCCGAAGCCGCAGTGCTCGGCGTGCTTCATCAATTCCGTGCACGACAACATGGAATCGATCATGGGGCTGACGCGGACCGAAGGGATGCTCTTCAAGTGGGGCTCCGGGACGGGCACCAATTTTTCCTCGCTGCGTGGCAGCAAGGAAACGCTTTCGGGCGGAGGCATTGCGTCCGGCCCAGTGAGCTTCATGAAGGGTTTTGATGCCTTCGCAGGCGTGATCAAGAGCGGCGGCAAGACGCGGCGTGCGGCCAAGATGGTGATCCTCAACATCGATCACCCGGACATCGTGGAATTTATCGAATGCAAGATGAAGGAAGAGCGCAAAGCGCAGGTTCTGATCGAGCAGGGTTACGACGCCGGAATCGATGGCGATGCTTACGCTTCCATTTTCTTTCAGAACGCGAATCATTCGGTGCGCGTCACGGACGACTTCATGCGCGCGGCGGAAGAAGACCGCGACTGGTGGACGCGCAACGTAACAGACGGCCAGCCTGCGGAGAAGATGCGGGCGCGCGATTTGCTCTACAAGATCGCGGATTCCACGTGGCATTGCGGTGATCCGGGCATGCAATACGACACGACCATCAACCGCTGGCACACCTCGAAGAACACGGCGCGCATTAATGCCTCGAATCCGTGCTCGGAGTACATGTTCCTGGACGACACGGCGTGCAACCTCGCTTCGCTGAACCTGATGAAGTTTCTCGGTTCGAGCGGTCAGTTTGATGTGACCGCGTTCAAGCATGCCGTGGACGTGACGATTACGGCGCAGGAGATCCTGGTGGACAGCGCCAGCTATCCCACGGAGAAAATCGCGAAGAATTCGCACGAGTTCCGGCCGCTGGGCTTGGGCTACGCCAATCTCGGCGCGCTGCTGATGTCTCTGGCGCTGCCTTACGACTCCGACGAAGGCCGCGATATGGGCGGAGCGATCACGGCGCTGATGTGCGGCGAAGCGTACGCGCAGTCCGCGCGCATCGCCGAAAGAATGGGTCCATTCCCGGGCTACGAAGTAAACCGCGAGCCGATGCTGGACGTCGTGCGCATGCACCGCGACGCGATGCGCGGCATTAAGCCGGAGCACGTGCAGACGGAACTCTTCCTGGCGGCGCAGGAATCGTGGGATACGGCGCTAGCCCGCGGCGAAAGGTTCGGCTACAAGAATTCGCAAGTGACCGTGCTGGCGCCGACAGGCACGATCGGCTTCATGATGGACTGCGACACCACGGGAATCGAGCCGGATCTGGCGCTCGTGAAGCACAAGAAGCTGGTCGGCGGCGGGCTGATCAAGATCGTGAACAACACCGTGCCGCAAGCGCTGATGCGGCTCGAATACACGCCGGAGCAGACCAGCGAAATCGTTTCCTACATCGACAAGCAGGGAAAAATCGAAGGCGCTCCCTATCTGAAGGCGGAGCATCTGCCGGTTTTCGATTGCTCGCTGGCGCCTTTGGGCGGCGGGCGATCCATCGCGTGGACGGGCCACGTCAAAATGATGGCGGCGGCGCAGCCGTTTCTTTCCGGTGCGATCTCGAAGACCATCAACATGCCGGAAGAATCCACGATCGAGGATATCGGCAACGCTTATATCGAGTCCTGGAAGCTGGGACTGAAGTCCGTGGCCATCTACCGGGATAACTCGAAGCGCTCGCAGCCGCTCAATGCGGGTGGCTCGAAAGAGGAAAAGAAAACTGAATCTGCCGCGGCAGCCGACGCAGGGGAGCCGATGCAGCGCGAACTCTTCGCGCGCGCCGTACGAGAAAAGATGCCGGTCGAGCGCGCTTCCGTGACGCACAAGTTCAGCGTGGGCGCGAACGAAGGCTATATCACCGTAGGCATGTATCCGGACGGTCGGCCTGGCGAAATCTTCATCAAGATGTCGAAAGAAGGCTCGACGCTTTCCGGCGTGATGGACGGGCTGGCGCTGACCGTTTCACTCGGCTTGCAATACGGCGTGCCGCTTAAAGTGTTCGTGGACAAACTCGTGAATACGAGGTTTGAGCCGTCGGGCATTTCAGGAAACCCGAATATCCGATTCGTTTCTTCGGTGCTGGATTACCTCGCGCGCTGGCTGGGCGGGCGGTTTATTTCGTCCGACTATCTGAAGCTAAACACCGACCAACCCGTGACCGTTGCTCCCGTGCAGCCGCTACAGACGATGATGGAAGCCGTGATGGCTTCGATGCCGGCGGCGAACTCCTCAAGTAAGCTGCGTGACGCGCATGAGGGCGCGCCGACGTGCTCCGAGTGCGGCATGCTGATGGTGCCGAACGGGGCCTGCTACAAGTGCGGCAACTGCGGCAGCACGAGCGGCTGCAGTTGAGAACTTTGAGGCCACCGAGGGACACGACACGATGAGCGTACACTCCTCCGGTCCAGGGCTGGCCGCAAGACCGGCTCCGGAAAAGCCGAAGGCTCGAGGATTTCTGCATATCGTGAGGCATGGCGGGGGACCTAGCGCCATTTATGTCGTAACCTACCACAGGCTGGATCTGGATGGCGTTCAGCCCAAGCCTGCGCTTGCCGAGGGTGCGCACACCCTGATCGAACTGCTTGAGCGAATCGGCGTGGACTTCGGACTAAAGGAAGTCCGCGGCGCGCTGGAAGATATTCTTCGGCTCGGCTCAGCCAACATCCCTGATCTCTGGCTCAGCGACGAGGAGATGCTCGAAAAAGGACTCATCGAGGGTTAAAGAGGTCTACCAACTCCGTGAAACGAACCGAAGCCGGTGGGCGATGCTGCCTTCCGGCTTTTGTGCTTGGGAGGCTCAGGCAAAATCGGCCAGGACTCCTGAAGCCCTGCGAACGGAGGTCACGGGGCGGCGGGGACGGCGGTGTTGGGGCTGGCGTGGCGGAAGCGGCGCCAGACCAGGCGCAAGGGCCAGTAGAGGATGAGGGCCCAGAAGAGAAGCGGGAGACCGAATTCAAAGAGAACGCCGAGGACGAGCGCGAGTGAGGAAAAGATGGCGGCGACGCCTTCGACGAAAGCGTTTCGGAGGGCAAGGGAGGAGCCGGCAAGATTTGCCTGGAAAGGTGCGCGGTAGTCTTCCATCAGAATGAAATGAATGTGCGCTTGCGCGACGGTGGAAACGAGGCTTTCGTGCAGGCGCTGGGATTCGGCAACCGTTTCGTTCGCCTGAGCAATGTCCTTCTCAAGACCGACCGCGTCGCGAAGCTCGCCTTTGCGTTCACGCTGGAGTTTCTGGAGGCGCCCGAGATTGGTCTCGGCGGCGGCGAGATGCCTTTCCTCGGTGGCGAGTTTGACGGCGGAATCTTCGCCGGCTTCTGAGATCTCTTCGACGCGGCCTAGCGTTTTCAGATCAGAGATCGTCGCGTCAAATTCTTTTGAGGGCACGGAAAGGGTTGCCGCGAGGGCGCGGCCCAAGCCGGAGCGACTCTCTGTGCGCAGATCTTCCAGATAGCCTTGATGAGAAGAAACAATCTGCTGAAGCGCACCGACGGAACGATCGAACGAGGAAGAGTGTGTGCGGAGGTCGGCGGCGCGCGCGATGGGGGATTCCCAGGGGAAAGCGACGCGGGCGAAATCGACGGGTTTTTGAAACATCGGCGGACTAGACCACATGCTGCGCTCATCCCAGGAAGACACGGCGGACAGGCCTGTGGCTCTTGAGCTTTCGACGCCCTTGTTAATCTCCGACACGGTGATGCGGAGAGCGATGACGAAGAGGAGTAAGAAGGAAACAAGCGCGACGATGGTGAGAAGAATGCGCTTTGGCCAAGACGGACGAGTGGCGGTTGCGGTCATAGTACACCTCGGGGGCGCGGCAGGCCGAGGACGAGAAGGTGACTGGCGCGCCGCCGTGGTGATAGAGGCCGAGAGCGGCGGAAAAGTTCCCGAGCGCCCTTTTCTACGTGCTGGTGGCGCGGCGGGTTGCTAGCGCGGGCGCGGGCGGAGGGGCGGGCGCGCGGTTAGCGGGCGGGGGCGCATGCGGAAGCGCGGGCTGAGGGGCGGAGGCACGTTGCGGAGAAAGTCGCCGCAGCAGGGGCAGCGGCCGTCATCGGCGATAGGGCCGGTGGCATCGGCGCGGAGCCAATGGCCGCGTGCATCGCACAATGGATTTATGCATTGGACGGTAAAGCCGGGCAGATACTGCATTGGCACTCCCTCAGTGGCCGCCAGCTTTGCGGCGCACCGAACGGCTGGTGCGGCAGAAGCTCCCGTGGGCAGCACGGACAGAATTGTTGGCGTGGATTCTGCCGCGACGAGCCTGTAGTGTCAAGAGAATTGAGCACAATAGATTGTGGTGGGGTTGCACAGGGGAAGTGAACGGGAATCCGTTTGTTAAGGGTCTCCCCGGAAACGCAGATCGTACTTTTCAATGAATCTGTTCCTGCCGATAAACTGAGCGATCTCACGGCACGGGGATACAACTTTTGAACGCCCGCCGCGCCGTTCGATGAAGAGGAATTGCGGGACTTGTGTTTGCTATCATCACAGCCAAAAGTGGAGTAATTCCCTGCCCCGCGCTTACGGTCGGCACAAGATGGATACATCCTTGCCGTTGGCAAGCTTACCGCCGGTTGATGCGCAAATCTGAACCAAAGTGGATTTACACCCCTCTTGGGCGTCCATCTTCGCGGGAATCGAAGTCGGTCTGTTATTTTGCTTCTCTTTAGCCTGCCAAAACAGCACGGTGTCGCATTTAGTCTTAGCGCGCTCCTGTATGGATGGCATCAACGCCATCGCATTCCGTGGGTCTACCCAAGAGACTACTTTGTTGCCCACCTTCACTCCGCTCTCGCTGATCACGTAAACAGCTGCGGGACCTGAGCTAAAACCCGTTCGGCTCTGACACGTTAGCTGCGAATTCAGGAAGCAAATGTCCTCCCCGCCTGTTGAGTTAGCCTTGGAATTGCCGCAGACGAGCGGGCCGAGAACTCTAAGCAGGCCTTCCGAATTAATCTCGTAATGGTAGCGATCGCCATAAACGCACTGCACACTCATAACCATGATGCCAGCTGAATGACCGGCATAAGCACCGTCTTGAACATCAACGGTTTTTGCGGTTGTCGGCGTCTGCGGGTAGCCTGCACCCGGCCAAATGGAAAATAGGAGAACGCTCATAAGGACCGCGGCTTTAGACATAAACACCCTCCATGGCGAAGTGACTAGCTATAGCTAGAAAACTAGGAATTAGGCCGTCATTTCTTGCAGATACATTGCCTATGATGAATCTATCCTGCCTGCCCCTGAAAACTACCGGTTCCATGCCGAAACGGCGCTTAAGAATTAATGATGCATGACGGGTGCGAACAACGACGAGAATTCAGCTGGGACAGAGGGCTCGCGTGGGAAGGGAAAGTGGACCGAAGGCTACGACCCAGCTAGACGGAACGGAGCTGACGAAAGCGGATGGCATACGCGGAGACGAGAAGCGCGGCGGTAAGGGCGAGGTAGATCAAGGCGTAGGAGATCGTGTGTGGGCCGCTGGCGGCGCCGGTGAAATCGAGACCGGGCGTGTGATTCATCGGGCCGACATACCAGATGGCGGTGAGCAGTCCTTCGAAGGGCTTGCCTGTGCCGCTCAAGGTGCCGAGAGCGAGGGCAAGAGCGGGGAGAAAAAGGGCGCCAGCGGCCCAGGCAAAGAGGCCAGCGAAACTGCGAGCGAGCAGAAGTCTAACGCCCGCACCCGCGCCGGAAAGGGCGGCAACCATCAGACCGGCAAGAAAAGAAGCGAGCAATTGGCGTGGGAGAATGTTGGCGCACGAGAAAAGCAACGACCGAGTGCCGAAACGCGATTCGCGCGAGCCCATGGCAGACCAGACCATGACCGGCCATATCCACGCAACGCCGAGCAGTGGGCCTCTGGATATTTCGAGCGGTGAAGCGAATTGAGCGATGAGAAGTCCGGCTGCGACGCAATACCACCACCAGTGGAGGCCCTTCAACGCGAGCCGCCGCTCAGCAGCAAAAATACGGCCGAAAGCGTTGCTACGGGCTGCGGACGCCAGGGGCGTCAAGTGCACGACCACGGTGGGATTCCCCGAAGCTGCCCCGCCGGCGGCGAGTTGCTCGGCAGCGCTCACCATCGAGACTTTTTTTGATTTTCGAGCCGAAGGGGAGAACCAGCTCACGGGATCGAAGCGATCAAAGAACATCGCCGCTAGCAGGACGATGACGACGGCTGCGAACATCCAGCCAACACGCAGAAGAATCATCTGGCTGGTCCACGGAACGCCTTGCCAGCGAAACGTGTCCACGATTTTGGCAGGCGCATTGGCGATGGTGAGCGAAAAACTGTCTTTGTAGCCTGGGATGTTGGCCTTGGCTCCTTCGATCATGCTGTCGGCAACGGTCATTAAGCCCATTGGATCGAGCCAATGCTTTCCGGTGAGTTCCGGAAGGCCGATGCCCAGAATGGACCAGACAAAAAACCAGGCGACGTTGCCGAGGCCGCCACGCAAAAGCGGAAGCGTCTCGAACAATAGAGCGAGCGCAGCAATGAGGGCCATCGCTGGCAACGCGATGACGAGGAACGGAGCGAGCAGGGCCACGGTATCGAGGTGCGGATCTTCGGCTGCGAAGAATTGCATGGCCACGGCGGCCACAGCGAGCACAACCACCATTGAGGAAAGAACGGCGAGATTACTTAGGAATTTGCCTAGAGCGTAGGAAATCTTCGAAAGCGGCGTAGCGGCGAGGATTTGGCCGACGCCGGTCTGGCGATCGCGGTCGATGGCGTTCTTGACGATGTAAAAGCCCACAAGAGAGACGAAGCATGTGGTGACCATGGCTACTAGCGCACCGATCCACGCAGAGGTGTAAACGCCGCGATAGTCGCCAAGAAGAAGCGTGATTCTGCCGGAGGCCGCGCTATAGCCGAGGAATACCGCGAACAATAGTGTGAGCAAAAAGCTGTAGCGGCGCACGCGTTCAAGAAAATCGGCGCGAGCGATGGCAAAAATGGCGCGCGGAGCGTTCACGCAGCGGCTCCAGCGATCGCAACCGAGTTGCGCTCGGTGGCAAGTGCGGCAAGGTAGGCGTCTTCGAGTGATGGCTCGAGTTGGCGCGCCTCGGCGGAGGGCGCGGAACCCGCCACGACACGCGCGTGGACGCCATCGCTGCGATGCGTTGTGTTGCTGACGAGGTGCTTCTGACGAAGCGCGGGAAGCTCTGCGCTGGGGACGACGACTTCCCAAATTTTCCCTGCGACCTGGGACAGAAGGGCTTCCGGCGCGCCATGAGCGAGAAGCTGGCCGCGAGCCAGAATGGCGATATCGGTGGCCACGGCTTCGACGTCGGACACGATGTGCGTTGAGAGGATGACAATGCGCTCGCCGGCCAGCTCCGAAAGAAGATTGCGAAAGCGGACGCGTTCTTCGGGATCGAGGCCTGCTGTGGGCTCGTCGACGATAAGCAGCTGCGGATCGTTTAAGAGTGCTTGCGCGATGCCAACGCGCTGGCGCATGCCGCCGGAATATCCGCCGAGAGGGCGCTTGGCGGCGTCGGCCAGATTTACCAGCGCGAGCAGTTCGGAGATGCGCTGGCGCGCTGCAGCCGCGGGAATTCCTTTAACGGCCGCGAGGTAGTCGAGGAATTCGATTGCGCTTAGATTTGGATAGACGCCGAAGTCTTGCGGTAGATAGCCGAGGACGCGGCGGAGCGCATCGGGATTGCGCGCGATATCTTTATCGTTCCACAAAACGCGGCCCGAGGAGGCTTCGGTGATGGTCGCGAGGATGCGCATAAGAGTTGATTTGCCGGCGCCGTTAGGGCCGAGCAGTCCAAGAACGCCAGGCTTTAGCGAAAGCTGTACGTTCTGCAGTGCCTTCACTCCACCGCGATAGTTCTTGCTCAGATTGTCGACCGTCAATTGCATGGGATTCCGTCCCGCGGAGAGAACCGCCCGCTTGTGCTGGAGAGAATACGCGGAATGAGGGCAGAAAGTTTACGGAATCAGTGAAATAGGCAGAAGAAAAACGAGAGAAAATCTGGCCAGCAGCGAATCCAGATTCTTGAGGCTCAGGGTTGAGGAGGATTCGCCGGGGGCGTAGCCGCAGGAGGTGCAGGCGCGGCGCCGACCGAGTCGAGGAGTTCGGTTAGGCGCGCTTTCAGGGCGTCCAGCCCCTGCTGCTTGTCGGTAAGCTGCTGCTTGAGATCGGCTAGCTTGGCGAGGCCTGCTGTGTTGCTCGTGTAATCGGGTTTTGAGTAGACGTTGTCCTGCTCCAGGGCGAGCTCGCGCTGAAGAATATCCAGGTCTTTTTGCGCTTCGGCAAGCTGCTTCTTGAGGTCGGTCACTTCGGCGGAGGACTTGGCCTTTTGACCGGCGTCTTCGGCCGGTGAGCCGGGAGCGGGCTGGCCGGAAGGAGCCGACGCAATATTGGAAGCTGGTGCGCTAGATGAATCCGCCGCTGAACCGGTCGGAGCCGCATCGGAAGATGCCGCGGGAGCAGGCGCGGACGGTTTCAGAGTGTCATCGGTAATGACCGGGGTCGGCTGCTTCTCGGCAGCTTTTTTCTGTTCGCGGGCGCGGCGGGCGGCGTCGGCAACGGATTGAGTTTGAGACTGCTGATCTTGCGATTGGGCGCGCATCTCTACTGGAAGGACGGCGGCGGCCATCAGGGCGACAAATGCCAAGCGCAAAGAGATGAAGCGTGACATGGTTTTATACCTCTTGGGCTATGGGCAGGCTCAAGCCTAAGAATACCTCCTCCCTTTGCCCGAGACAATTCCTGAGGGTTTGCATGGTGCGAATGCGGCAACGACTGGCCGACGGGACAGTTACAGGATGAGAGCTGGTCACCACGCGTGCTCTTGGCGATTCTGGGCCGCTAACCCAAGTTCGTCACGAAACGGGGTAAATTAGAGCTAAGTCTCTTAGAATCAGTTCAGGCTATGGCCGAGTCTGCACTACATTTCAGGATGTGAATCGGCTCTAATCGTTCCGGCAACTCCAGTCCGAGATAGCAATCGCCAAACCGTCGCGTGCGTTCGACGCGAACCTTCTTCACCAGAACACGGGCGACACTCGGGTCGTCGGGAAGCTCCGCATCGTTCGGAAACAACTTCAGCTGCGTACTCTCGCCCTGCTCGTTGAAGGCCTCGATGGTCTTCTGCCAGCGCGCCTGAGCTGAATCGTTCAGCTCCCCCAAATAGCAAATGGTCCGTTGTCGTGGACCATCGGGTGTGCGAACGGTCTCCACCAGCGACCAATATCCGTGCTCCTTACCGTCTTTGCTCCGATGGTGTTGGCGCAGAAACATCCTGTGGTGATGGTGTCAGGAGAAAAGCTGCAGTTCAAGTAGGTTGGTCTGCACTACATCGCGTTTTCAATCGACACAAATTGAAAACAAAGTACTTCCAAAAGAAAAAAGAGAACACAATGCCAAAATCTCAGTGTTGGTGACGAACTTCGGCTAACTGGGCTGAGGCTTTGGCTCCTGTTTGGGCCCGAGCTTAACAGGCAGCCGCTTATTGCGTCAGGTCCAGGTCGCGGAAGGCTCGTCACAAATGCCATGCGCAGGACGGCAACCTCACGACTATACTCTTTCGGAAAATGAGGAAAATGCTGAGGCACCCGGAGCGGCGATGAAAGGAACGGCAAGAATGCGCGGGCGAGGAGCGCTGTTATTGGCTGCGGTCGGCTTGATGGTTTGCGCGCCGGGTTCTTCGCGTGCCCAGGAGAAGACGGTGCAGCAGACCGATTCCGCTGGGACCGGTTCGCAACAGCCAGCTTCGACGAGGCCGGACACGCCGGTTGGCGTCGATCCATCCGCATCAGGAAAGCACATAGCCGCACGGCCTGAGAAAACGCACGGATTTTGGGATAAAGAAAACGACTGGTTATTCGCCGGGGTCGCAGCGTCGCGGACCCTGGATTATTTTTCAACCCTGAACATGCGCCGCCGCGGACGCCAGGAAATTTTTCTAACGAATGATGTCGTCGACAATCATGCGGCGTTCGCCGCGATTGAAGCATCGGCGACAGGAGTCTCCATCGGTGCAGCATATTTGTTTCATCGATACGGGCATCACAAGCTGGAGCGCTGGACTTCGATCGTGCATATGGGGCTAACGACGACTGGTTCGGTGCGAAATTATTGTTTGAAGACAGCGCATTTCTCCGCAACGCCGGGTTCGCCTTAGAACGCCTGGCCATTTGAGGCGAATACTTGCGGGGAAGTTAGCAATCGCGCCTTCCTCACATGGAGTCTTGCGCGCAGGCCTTTCGTGCGGCATACTCCCGCGGCGTGCGGCCTTGGTCGGTAACGCACGGATTGTGGCGCTGCTAGGCGGTTTGCGGGGAGGTCTGCATGGAGCGGTGTGTTTCTTTTCACCGTTTCGCCGTGTCGTTTTGTTTGGCATTGTGTCTGTCCGCGGTGATTGATGGATCCGTGCGTGCCGCGGCCTCCCGGAGCGCACAGCCGCTCTCCGCCAAAGCTTTGTCCTCACCTTCCGTACCTCCTCGAGTGCAGTCCGGCCCAGCAGTGGCTCCGCAGCCTACAAAAGGCGGAGAATACGCGCTCTCGCCCGAGCGCTATGAAAAGGCGGTCAGCTATTCGCGCGCGTCCTACACGATGTACTTTGTTTCGGTGGGCCTCAACGTCCTGGCACTCGTGGTTTTCTTGAGGCTTGGGATTGCCGCGAGATTTCGGGATTGGGCGGAGAGCGTCAGCGACCAAAGATGGGTTCAGGCGCTGGTTTTCGTGCCGCTGCTTGTCTTGACCGTGGACGTAGTTGCGCTGCCGCTGCGGGTGTATGGGCACGTTCTTTCGTTGCGCTATGAGATGTCGGTCGAAGGCTGGGGGTCGTGGACCTTGGATTGGGCGAAGGAACAAGTGTTGATGACGGGATTCGCCCTGATTTTTGCGCTGATCGTCTCCGCGCTCATCCCTAGAAGCCCCAGGCGCTGGTGGCTGTATTTGTGGTTTGCGGCGCTGCCGGTTGTGATGCTCATTGTTTTCATCAGCCCGTGGTTTATCGATCCGCTCTTCAATCAATTCGAACCTTTGCAAACGACGAATCCGGATTTGGTCGCTTCCATCGAAAATTTGACCAGACATGCTGGCGTTCCAATTCCTGCGGACCGCATGTTTTTGATGAGGGCGAGCGAAAAGACGAACGCGGTCGATGCGTATGTGACCGGACTCGGAGCGTCGAAGCGCGTGGTGATTTGGGACACCACGATTCAGAAGGCTACGCCCAACGAGACGCTCTTCATCGTTGGGCATGAGCTGGGACATTACGTGCTCGGACATATCTGGAAGGGATTTTTGTTTGCTGCCGTTCTCCTTCTGATTGGATTTTATGCTCTCTTTCGCGCTCTCCACTGGGTACTGAGCCGCTGCGGCGGGGAATGGCGAATCTATGGGCCTGAGGATTGGGCGTCCTTTGCGGTGCTTTTACTTCTGGTGGAGATTGGAATGTTCCTGGCAGCTCCGGTAGCGAACGGTTTCTCTCGGATGGAGGAGCATGCTGCTGATGTCTACGGCCTGGAAGTCACGCACGGGATTATTCCGGATTCTTCGGAAGTTGCGGCGCAATCGTTTCAGGTGCTGGGAGAGGTTGACCTGGCGGATCCCAATCCGCCGGAATTCATCACTTTCTGGCTGTACTCGCATCCGCCGCTGGCGGACCGGCTCGTTTTCGCGCACAGCTACGATCCGTGGTCGAAAGGCGAACCGCCCAAATACCTAAAGTAGACAAGTGAAAGTTGCCGAAGCTGGCAGCTGCTTGCTAGCTGCGTCCTGCGGAATGCCGGCGGGAAAAAGCGGCAACCTTATGGCGGTTGCCGCAGCGGGACATCGAGCACCAACGCCGGCGCCGGGTGCGTGAGTTATCATAGAAAAAGAGCCCGCACGAAGGGTTGGAGCAGATGCGAAGGCGGGCGCTCGGGCCTTCGGCGACAAGCTCGGCGGCTGAGCGCGCGACGGCGGCGAGAAGCCAATCGAGACCGCCCTCGCGGGCGACGAATTCCATGCCCCATTTGCCGTTTTGCTGGATAAGTTCGTCGTGGCCTTCGGTAATGCGCAAAACCTCATTGATCGGCTCGATCCACTTGGGTGGCAGGGCTTCTTTGTGGAGGAGCGTTTGAAAAGTTTCCCGCAGGCACTCATGAAGCCTCTGCGCTTTGCCAAGGAGGGAGGCGGCGCTCTGCGGGTCGTATCGGGGAAGTGAAAGCAACTGGGCGCTGCGTTCAGAGGAAATGATTCGAGTGCGCAAAAGAAAGTGAAGGAGCTCTTCCCAAGAGAAATTGGAAGAGCTCAATTCGTTAAGGAAATCAAGGGAGAGACGGCCACCGATAAGAGCCGGAGAGTTGGGCGAGTGGTTCAACGGGTTTATCTCGAAAAACCGGTTAGGATCGTGAAAGCAAATGTCGAGCGCACCATAACCAGTTAAGTATAGAAAAGCGGTTAAGCGATGTCACGCGATTTCCTCGCACACCAAGGCGCGTCTTCTTTCATGCCGCATAACGCTATCCTGACCTACACTCTAAAAATCAGACCAGACGGCCCGCAAGTAGGCATCTCATTTCGATTCGGGGGGGCTTCGTCGGGACATTTCCACCTTGAATGCCTTTGCCCTCCTTCTCAGTTTTGACGTATTCGCGTAAGTGACCATTTTTCGTCGGCCACGATTGCTTTGAGCTGGTGCAGGTCCTTTATCGCATTTGGCAGTTGCGCAACAAACTCCCGCGCCTCCCGGTCGCTGATGACGACTTTTAGATATTTCGAGAACCACTGCGTCGCGAGTTCTGCCGATTCTTTGCGCGCCATCTCTATTTACCCCCGCGTTTTCCTTTCTTGTCGATGCGGCGGCAAATTCTTTGGAATTCCGCATCTTGCGCCACGATTGCTTTGACTTCCGGGCTTTGAATGTAGGTGCGCTTGACGACAACGTCACCCGTTTTCCAATCACTCAGATCGGCTTCGTCAATCACGAGCCGCGAAGACAACCTGAAGCACAGTTCTGTCCGGTCCACAAAGCGGATATGGATATACAGATTGTCCTCTTCAAGCGCGGTATCGACGTAATGGACGACTTTTCCCTTCAGACCAGGGAATTCTCCACCTAGGTCCGGTTGGAGTTTCTTGGAGAGCTTCGGTGTCTTTTTCATGACGGCACTTCGTATTCCTTGACGAGTTCGAAATTGCCATCGCTCGCGTCATTGAGGCTGGCGTACGTCAATTTCGTTTTCGCGTTGAAGGTAGGGTCGAAATTGGTCTTGTCAGTGAAGCGCATATTCTCCAGGGCACTCTCCCTCAAAACGCGCTGCCCTACAGTCTGGGGCAACGACTCGGTAGTCACGCGAAAGCGGTTGTCGTCCCCCGCCTCGCAACGAACGTGAAAACGTTCGCCGCTGCCTGAATTCTGTGCCTCAGCCACCGGGGCATGCTGTCCATGACAATAACCGTTTCCCTATCTTGGGGAATTATAGGATTCCCCATTTTGGGGAATCTGTCAAGAATTGAATATACATGCGAGTGTGAATGTCAACGATAAGAGCTACCACAAGGCATACAAGAAGTTCCTCGCTCGCCTGGTCCAGGCGCGCCACGATGCCGGTCTGACACAGGTCGAAGTCGCTACACGACTCCGCAAAGCACATTCCTTTCTGTCGAAATGCGAACTCGGAGAACGAAGAGTTGATTTCGTCGAGCTTCAGCAGTTAGCCAAAATCTACGGTAAAGACATCTCGTTCTTCCGTGATTGAATCGCAAGGCATTGGAGGTTCCGATCCGCCGGAAAGTCGCAGGGATGGCAACGCTGGCCTAGCCGGAAACAAACAGGCCCAGGTAATCTCTATTAGGGACAAAAAGCCTTGGACAAAATTGTCAACTGGCAGGGGCGACTGCCGCTGGGGACTCCAAAGAAGCCACAGTCTTCTACAGCGTTTTCTGCCGCCGCAGCTCTGTGCTAATTTGAAGCCGCACTACGGAGGCAAGTTCCCGCCCGGTCCCGTGCCTAGAGGCAGCGCTTGCATGCGTCTGCTTACGGCGCCCGCTTCGAGGCGTCTGAGAGTGAAGCGGCTGGTGCGAGTATCGTTGGAGCAATGAATGGACGACGATTCCCTTGGCACTCCGCCTGAGGCGCAAAGGGCGCCCCACAAATCCGCGAGCGAATTCCCCGGAGTATTGTTCCTGAACAAGACGGGCCTGCGCGCGGGCTGGCGTCTGCTGATTTTCTTGGCGATTTTCTTTGTATTGTGGAGCTGTTCCATAATTGTTCTTGGCCAATTCTTCAGGCCAGAGCGCGGTGCATCTTCTCTCCGTTTTCAATTCCTCGGCGAGTTCGCGAGCTTCCTGGCTGCGTTTTTTGGGGCCTGGATCATGTCGTTGATCGAACAGCGTCCCGTGGGCGTCTACGGACTACCGGCGCAAGGCGCGTTCGGAGGACTGTTTTGGCAGGGCAGTCTCTTTGGATTGTGCGAAATCCTCGCGCTGGTCGGACTTATCGCAGCATTCCACGGATATTCCTTCGGAAGCCTTGCCGAACATGGGGCAGATATCGCCAAGTGGGCACTGCTCTGGAGTGTTTTTTTCTTCGTGGTCGCTTTGTTTGAGGAGTTTCTTTTCCGCGGGTACGCTCTTTACACTTTGGCCGACGGGATCGGTTTTTGGCCGGCGGCCGTTCTTTTGGCCGGCGTATTCGGATGGGTTCACAAGCACAACTCTGGCGAGAATTGGGTCGGAGTAGCTGGCGTGTTTTTCGTCGGCTTATTCTGGGGTTTCACGCTGAAGCGAACGGGAAGCCTGTGGTTCGCGCTCGGCATGCACGCGGCTTTTGATTTTGGAGAAACGTTTCTGTTTTCCGTTCCGGACAGCGGAATGATTTTCCCGGGCCATCTTTCGAACGCGACGCTGCATGGTCCCACCTGGATGACGGGAGGCACACCTGGACCTGAAGCCAGCGTCTTCGATTTCTTGATCCTGACGGTTTTCTTTATCGTGTTTGACCGTTTGTATCCTGCGAGACAAGTACAGAGATACGTCCCACCGGCGAACTAAGACATTCAGTGCACTAGGTCAGAGGCGTAAACGAGATGCACGCCGCGCGCTTCCGCTTGTGGGAGAATTTCGCTTAGCGCTTGCAGCGTCGCCGGGTGGGGATGTCCGATGGCGATAGCTTCTCCTTTTCCCTGGGCGCCGCGGAGAGCGAGTTCGAGCTGCTTGCGCACAGCGGAAACCTCCGCCACATCGTCGAGAAACGGAACATTCCGGAAGCCAGAGCGCACACCGAAGCGCTGCGCGGTATCATAGGCGACGGTCGCCACGGTGGTTCGGCTGTCCACGTAGAAAAGATTCCATTTTTGTAGAACTGGCATCAATTCATTCATCAGCGCGGGATCGGCGGTGGCCTGCGAGCCCTGATGATTGTTGACACCGGAAGCATTGGGAACGCTCTGCATCATCTGTTCAAAAAGCACCGGAATATCCTCCGCGGGCATGCCGGGATGGAGTTCCTGCGCTTCGGGCATTTCGTTTCCAACGGATTGCATGGGAAGGTGCAGCATGACTTCGTAGCCGCGGCGGTGCGCTTCTTCTGCGATATCGACGGAATGCGCGTGATTGGGCAGGACGGAAATGGTTAGAGGATAGGGCAGAGCAAAGATCCGATCGGCGGCGGCGCGATCGTTGCCGAGATCGTCGAGAATGATCGCCAGCCGCGCACTGCCGTTCTTTTCACCTTGCCGCGGAGAAGCCGGCGGAGCAGTGCGCGCTGTCACCGGAGCGACGATATGAACCGAAGTCGTGATCACTCCCCCGCTTCGGTAATCCAGTCGCAGAAGCGCTCCAGAGCTTGTCTCCGCATCACGCGTGAGGTTATGCGAAGTGGCAACCCGGTCCAGGGATTGAATGAGACTCGCGACAGATTCCCGCCGGGATTGTTCGGAACCACCGGCAGGCAGGGCGACAAAGAGATGATCCGCTCGATCCACATGCGCGCCATCAAACTGGAGGTGCGAAGCGATGTCTCCGGGTGGTTTGCCGAGGCCCGCGGAGGCATGCATCATTTCGCGGGTGATGGCGTGCACTTGGCTGGGAGAAAGGCGCTTTGGATGTTCGCTCTTGCAGCCCCAAAAGAAAAGAGCTGCGACAAAGAGCAAGGCGAATGGCACCGCCGCGCGAATCCTTCCGCGGCGATCGCATTGGAACGCAAAAATTCGATTTGTTGCCCCGCGCCGATGGAGCACAGAACGCTAGGCGGCTTTTTTCTGCGGAGCCTTCATGAGTTCGAGGGCTTTGCGGAAGATCGGATCCTCGGGAGATAGCGGGCGAGGAGCCACAGGTTCTTTTTGGGCATCGGCGGAGCCGCTGTCGTCATCGCCAGAGTCCGCGTCTTCGTCAGCCGAGGCACGTACGACTTCGGAAGGCACAACGCCTTCCTCGAGAATCGACTTGCCGTCTCCATTGTAGTAGTTGGCGACCGTCAGGAAGAGAGCCGCGCCGTCATCGAGAGAGATGAGCTTCTGCTCGGAGGCAAGTCCAAAGGTGCGCTCGCCGACGACGTCGCCGCGATGGTTCGTCACGATGGCAGACGCCAGCACCTCAGCCGCGCCAGATGTAGTCGTATCGATAAGCACGGAAACGGGGGCCTTCCAGACCACCTTGCCCGGATCGGCGGAGAAAACCTGCGTCGAAACCGTTTGGCCGCGGAGCGTCACGAGTGTCCCCGAAGGAACAAAAAGCTTGGCGATGGCAATCGCTTCCGAAACCGGCCCGCGACCGCAATCGCGAACATCCAGCATCACTTTGTGAATGCCCTGCTTTTCCGCGTCCTGCAGCTTCGCGCGAATCTCATCGGCGCGTCCGGGGTCGAGCGAAGGCAAGCGAAGGACGAGAATATCGGGATCGGCTTTGGCAGTTATGATCTTCGCGGTTCCGAGCTTCTCGCGAACAAGGTCCACCTCGTCCGGATCCGCCTTGCCACGGCGAATAACGCCTACTTTTACTCCAGAACCGGGCTGCCCGTGCAAGAAGTTCATGGCTTGGCCTACGGACATGTCCCGCGTCGTGAAGCCGGCAACGGATTCAAAAATGTCGCCGCTATGGATGCCCGCTTTTTCGGCAGGACTCTCCGGCAAAACAGAAACCACAATGATGTAGCCGAAGCGCTTGCTTAATGTGAGGCCGGCGTCTCCGCTGGCATTCGCAGCCTGCTTTTGTTTGTATTCGGTGTACTCGCGAGCGGTCAGATAGCTGGATTGCGGGTCGAGAGATTCCAGCAAACCGTGGAGCGCTCCTGATGTCACCAAATGCAAATTCGGCTCGTCGACGTAATCCTGCTGGATCTTCTGCAGCACTTCGCTGTAGACCGTGAGCGACTTATACGCTTTGTCGTCCGGGGTGCGGCCGAGGACATGACCCAGCCCGGCGTAACAGAAGATAATCACCGATACGCAAAGAACTCCAATGCGAGCCGCTCGATTCATGCCTCACCTGTCCCCTTCTAAAATCAATGCCACTGTCCGCTAAGACAGACCACCAATTATAACACTCTCCATGTTGGGACGCGGCCCGAATGAGAAAGGAAGCCTGGGAATGGTAAATGAATCAGGAGCCAGGACAGTTGGACAGGGCAGGTTGGGTGGAAGACACGCTTAGGCGGCCAAATGATGTGTAATAGACACACCGATACAAAAATGCCATCCCCATGTTCTTATAAGTTACTGAAAAATATGGACAAAGGGAGGAAACCTTGGACGACAACATGCTATCTTAGCAGAGGGGAAATGTTTCAATCCACCATAGCTCGCGAGGCGTACGCTGAAGGTGTGGGTCTTCACACGGGTGTCTTCGGACACGTCCGCTTGCTGCCTGCGCCTGCCGATACCGGCATCGTTTTTCGCCGCATGGACCTCGACCATTTTCCCATTGAGGCACAGGGACACAACGTCGCCCGGGTCAGTTACGCCACCAGCTTGATGAAGCAGGGTGTGTTGCTCTCGACGACCGAACATCTTCTTGCGGCGATCTATTCCTGCGGGATCGACAACATCTACATCGACATCGATTCTATCGAGATTCCCATTTTGGACGGGTCGGCCGAGCCTTTCATGCAAATGCTGGAGCACGCCGGCGTTCGTAAGCTCCGCCGCAAGCGCCGCTACCTGAAGGTGCTGAAGCCGTTGGAAGTGGAGGAAGGCGACCGGCGTATTGGCATCTATCCCGCTGAGGAATTTCGCGTACGCTGCTATGTCGATTTCTCTCATCCGCTCGTAGGCCAGCAAGAAGTTGAGATGGTGGTGAATCCGGAGACTTTTCGGCACCTCCTGGCTCGTGCGCGCACGTTCTGCTTCGAGCGAGACATCGAGCCTTTGCGGTCGATGGGCTTGATTCGCGGGGGAACACTCGAAAACGCCATCGTCCTGACCAACGACGGGGTGATGAACGGGCCGCTGCGTTTTCCCGACGAGTTTGGCAGGCACAAAGCGCTGGATTTGATTGGCGATTTGGCCCTGGCAGGCTTGCCGTTGCTGGCGCGCGTAGAAGCTTACAAAGCGGGACATGCCCTTCATACACAGCTTGTCAGCCGCCTGCTTGGCGACGCTTCGCTCTGGACCATTACAACGGCAGAGACAGCGCCGGCCGAGCGCGAAGTCCGGCTGACCACGCTGTCTCCTGCGACCGCAACGGACTAGTCTCGCTGTCACGCGCCAAGAGACCTCAGAAGCGAGTCGCGCTCCAAACTCTTTCTTAAGTTTACTGAAGTGGAGAGCTGTCCACCGTTGCTGGGTCATGTCTGCTCACACGGATGACTCCCGTTTCATCGACAAAGAAATGCCGAGCGCCCGTGGTGTTGTCGGTAATGGGGTCGGCGGTGATTGTGTAGCTGACGACGCGGCCGAGATTGTCTGTGGCACCGGGAGTGTAAAAAAATCTGTACCCGCTTTTCATCGCCACTGGTGTAGCAAGCAGAGAGCCAATGAGGTTCGCTCCTGTACAGTCACCTCTGCCAGGGCCAAGGTTCTGCACGGACGGCGGGAAGCCCAAGGTCGCGCACTGGCTCGCAAACGTGACCATCGCGGTGTTGTACGTGCGGAGAGTACCGAGCGCGGAAGCTTCGTTCGCAGCCATTCTTGCTCGCAACAGATTGGGGATCGCAATAGCGGCAATAATTAAAATTACCGGAACGAACACCACTTGGGCATAGCCCATTACCATGCCCGCTATCGCTAGACCGTTTCCTTTCAGCCGGCCCGCCTTTTTCTTGATGTCCGAAAGTGCCAGATGTCCCAAGACGATTGCAGGGATAGCGGCAAAAAATGGCAGAATCACGTACCCGGCAATTCCGAAGATCAGGCTTGCGGTGGCCTTCCCGCTTGTCATTTGCTGGCCTGTGTAAACCGTTGGAACTGCAGGGGATAGTGGGGACCTAGCAACCGGAGGAGCCGGGATACCGCTTAGACCGTTGCCGCACGAGGGACAAAAAGACACACCTTCCTGGACGGAGGCCTTACAGCGTGAGCAGGTTTGCATGCCGATCACTCCTTTCGCGGAATGGTTAACGTTATGGGAATCCGGAAGACCCGCTGACGCTTGTTCCTGGTTTGGACGCCGGATTACGTCCAGAACACATTCTGCACCAGCCCTGCTCCCCGCGATTGTCAAAGATGAGGCAGAGAGGCGAGAATAGAACCCTCATGTCCAATCACGATCTGGCCATTGTCATTCTTGCGGCAGGAAAAGGCACGCGGCTGAAATCAAGCCTCGCAAAAGTTTTGCATCGCGCGGGAGGACGAACGCTGATTGAGCACGTCGTCCGCGCGTGCGCGCCGCTCGGCGCAAAGCAAACCGTCGTCGTAGTGGGGCATCAAGCCGAACTGGTGAGTTCCATGGTCGAGCCGCTTGGCGCGGAGACGGTTTTGCAGCAGCCGCAGCACGGCACAGGGCATGCGGTACAAGTCGCGCGCCGCGCTCTCGGGAGAGCCAAGCTTGCCGTGGTTTTGCCGGGCGACGCGCCGCTGGTGCGCACGGAAACGCTCAAAGCTCTCGTCGCCGCACATCGCGCTGGAAATGCCGCTGCGACGATCTTGACCGCCGTGCTGGCCGATCCCTCGGGTTATGGACGCATCTTGCGCAAATCCGAAACGGCTGTCGCGGCCATCGTGGAAGAATCGCAGCTGACGCCGGACCAGCATGAATTGAACGAAATAAACTCAGCCATTTATTGCTTCACGTTGGAGAAGCTGTGGCCGGCTTTGGCCCAGGTTAAGCCGAATAACCGCCACCGGGAGCTTTACCTCACGGACACCATCGCCGTTATGACCTCCAAAAGCGAGATTGTGCTTGCGGAAGTTGCGCCCGACCCGCGCGAAATTCTGGGTTGCAACACGCGCGCGGACTTGGCGGAAGTGGACCGCGTGTTTCGCGAACGGAAGCGCACGGCGCTGATGGACGCGGGAGTGACCATTCAATTGCCCGAGACCGTGCTTATCGACCCGGAAGTCACCGCGGGCGAAGATACGGTGATTGAGCCGGGCGTACAACTGCTCGGAAAAACGAAAATCGGCACGCGGTGCATGATTCGCACCGGCAGCGTGCTGACCGATACGTTGCTCGGTGACGACGTGACTGTCGAGCCGCATTGCGTTGTCGCGCAGAGCCGTTTGGACGACCGCGTGATCATCGGTCCGTTTGCGCGCTTGCGCCCGGACAATCACGTGAAGGCTGGCGCGCGCATTGGCAATTTCGTCGAGCTGAAGAAGAGCACGATCGGCGAAGGCACCAAAGCGATGCACTTGACGTATCTCGGCGACACAAAAATCGGGGCAAAATCAAATATCGGCGCGGGCACCATCACCTGTAATTACGATGGTTTCCACAAGTATCCGACTTCGATCGGCAACAAAGTGTTTATCGGAAGCGATAGCGCGCTGGTGGCGCCGGTGCGCATCGGCGATGGCGCTTATGTCGCAGCGGGCTCGACGATCACCGACAATATTCCCGCAGATGCACTGGCAATCGCGCGCGGCCGCCAGGTGAACAAGCCAGGCTGGGCTTCTAGGAAACGCCGCGAATTGACCGCCGTTGAAAATCCAAAGAAAACGAAGCGGCCGCGAAAGAGACCGAAGCCTCGCCGTGCCTCTAAAAAGCGCCGCTAAGCCCTGCTTCGCGGATCTGTCGAATTGAGTCCCCGGCAGTATTCACGCCTTGCCATCGAACCTCAGCTAACGACTGAGCGTCCGCTTTGAATACCTTTGCGAAAGGACTTCTCGAACGCCTGCGTGTGCTAAAATAGAAGTTCCCCGAATGAGCTACGGAGCCAACGCGCAATGAAATTCGGAGTCGTTGTTTTTCCCGGGTCCAATTGCGACCACGACGCGTTCTACGCCATCGGCAATGTCCTGCACAAGCCCGTGGAATTCATCTGGCACCAATCGCAGGACCTGGCGAATTGCGACGCCGTCATTTTGCCGGGCGGTTTTGCTCACGGCGATTATTTGCGTACCGGCGCGATCGCTCGCTTTTCGCCAGTGATGAAGTCTGTCGAGAAATTCGCCAGCACGGGCGGCATGGTCCTTGGCATCTGCAACGGCTTCCAGATTCTGCTGGAAGCGGGTTTGCTGCCAGGCGCGATGATGCGCAACAGCGGTCTGCGCTACATTTGCCGCCACGTCCACATCCGCGTCGAGCAAACCGATACGCCATTCACGAACGCCTCGCCGCGTGGACAAATCCTGACCATTCCCATCGCGCACAACGACGGCAACTACACCTGCGATGAAGCGACGCTCGCGGACCTCGAGAAGAACCGTCAGGTCGTCTTCCGCTACACAACCCAGGCCGGTGCGAATGATGCCGCCGGCAATCCCAACGGCTCGATGAACAACATTGCGGGCATTTGCAACCGCGAGCGCAACGTCGCCGGTCTTATGCCCCATCCCGAGCGCGCCGTGGAGTCCGCTCTCGGCTCCGACGATGGCCTGGTGGTGTTCAAATCCATGGTCGAAGCCCTCGTGGGGGCTGCAAAGGCCACGGCGTGAAGATGGCGGCGGTTTTTTCGAGCATGCCCCGGCGGTGCTCAGCTCACTCTCGCTTTGAGCGATGCGATGAATGAAGAACTATCCGAATTGAGCTACGAAGAGTTTGTGCGCGCGCGGAATTTCTACTGGCAGCGAGAAGCAAAGAAACTCGAGCCGGGTGTGGTCATTCCAGATTTCGATAAAGTTGCCGACGGGGAGGGTGCCGGCAGTTTCATGCTCTACGCGCCGGGCCCCGAAGGCGTTTTCGCGGTGTTTGAAGATTCCGTGGACACCGGCTGGTTTTATCTTTACGGCGCGAAGCAGCGTGCCATCTTGAAGTGCGCGCACATCTACAATCGCGCGAACGTTCTTGTTGATGAGGATGTGGTGGACATTGGGTGGGCAGCGGATGGTTCGGCCTGCGGTCTTGCCGTTTGGGGCGAGTTTCGCGCCTTTCTTGGATTCTCGAACGATCTGCAATTGCGAAAACAGGTGATGGACGCGGAAGAACGCGGCATCCCCGCCAGCGATTGGCCCGCGGGATTCGATCGCTATCTTGAAACAAAAATCGACTGAAGGACCACGAACCGCACAAATGGGCACCGCAAGCGCCGAAATCAAAGTGACTCCGGAAATCGCCGCCGAACACGGTGTGACGCGCGACGAGTATACGCGCATTCAGCAAATTCTCGGGCGCGATCCCAACATCACCGAGCTCGGCATTTTCAGCGTGATGTGGAGCGAGCACTGCTCGTATAAATCGAGCAAGGTGCATCTGAAGCGCCTGCCCACGCGCGGAAAACTAGTCGTACAAGGTCCTGGCGAGAATGCGGGAGTGGTGGACATCGGCGATGGGCTCGTCGCTGCATTCAAAATCGAATCACACAATCATCCAAGCTACGTCGAGCCGTTCCAGGGCGCGACGACCGGCGTCGGCGGAATTCTCCGCGACATTTTCACCATGGGCGCACGGCCGATCGCGGTGCTCGATTCGCTCCGCTTCGGCGAAATCACTCCAGGCAAGGGCACGAGCGAAGAAGAAGCCGCCAGGAACCGGCGCATTCTCGACGGCGTAATCCGCGGCGTTGCAAACTACGGAAACTGTTTTGGCGTTCCCACCATCGGTGGAGAAGTCAGCTTCGAGCCGTGCTATTCGCAAAATCCGCTGGTCAATGCACTCGCGCTAGGCATTGCGCGGAAAGAAGAAATCTTTCTCGCCAAGGCCAAAGGCATCGGCAATCCCGTCATCTACGTCGGCGCAAAAACCGGCCGCGACGGCATCCACGGCGCCTCACTGCTCGCTTCCGCCGAGTTCACGGAAGAATCCAAGCAAAAGCGTCCGAACGTGCAAGTGGGCGACCCGTTCATGGAAAAACTCCTGCTCGAAGCGTGCCTCGAAGCCATGCAAACCGGCGCGGTCGTCGCGATTCAGGACATGGGCGCCGCGGGCCTTACCTGCTCGACGATGGAAATGGCTTCGCGCGGCGGCACCGGCATCGAAATCGACCTCGCCAAAGTTCCTCAGCGCGAAACCGGCATGACGCCGTACGAAATCATGCTCAGCGAATCTCAGGAGCGCATGCTCCTGGTCGCCGAAAAAGGCCGCGAACGCGAAGTGCTCGACGTTTTCAAGAAGTGGGGACTCGATGCCGTCGTGGTTGGCACGGTCACTGACGGCGGGATCGCAAAAGTTTTGAATCACGGCCAGATCGCTGCCGAAATTCCCGCGCATCCGCTAGCCGAAGAAGGCCCGGTCTATCGCCGGCCCATCGCGCAGCCGCTTCTCCGTCACGAAACGCCCGCCGATTGGTTTCCGTTCGCGCCGAAGGGGTCAAATCTCAATGCGAATTTTGCGAAGCTTCTGGCTTCGCCGGCGATTGCCTCCAAGCGCTGGATCACCGAACAGTACGACACTTCGGTGCGTACCAACACGCTCGCCGGCCCTGGCGCAAGCGATGCGGCGGTTGTGCGCATCAAAGATCCGCAAACAGGAATCGTAAAGCGCGCGCTGGCGCTTGCCACCGACGGCAACGGCCGCTGGTGCCAGTTGGATCCGCGCGTCGGCGCGATGCATGCCGTCGCCGAAGCCGCGCGCAATGTTGCCGCCTCCGGCGCGCGCCCCATCGCCGCCACGAATTGCCTCAATTTCGGCAGCCCCGAAAAACCGGACGTCATGTGGCAATTCAGCGAAGCCATCGACGGCCTTACGGTCGCCTGCAACGAACTCGGCACGCCCATCACCGGCGGAAACGTCAGCTTCTACAACGAAACCCTCGGCAAATCCATTTACCCGACCCCAGTCATCGGCATCCTCGGCATTCTCGACGATGCTTCACGAGTCCTGAAAATTGCGTTTCGCGAGGAAGGCGACGTCATCATCTTGCTCGACGGTCATGCTGCAGGGGCGACCCTCGGGTTGCCCGCGGCCGGGGCAAGCTCCGCCCCTACAACGCAATTTGCGCGCGAATTTTCGTCGTCCGAATATTCGAAGACCATCGCGGGCATTGTCTCCGGCGAACCGCCAGCGATCGATCTGGCCGCCGAAAAACGACTCATCAATTGCTTAGTAGCTCTCGCGTCCGAGGGCTCGCTACAATCCGCCCACGACGTCTCGGACGGCGGCATTGCCGTAACAGTGGCCGAATCCTGCTTCGCCGCCGCCTCCGCAGGGGCGCGGCACGCCGTGACCGTCCTAGGCGCAAATGTAAATCTGGACGCCGATGCCGATGCCCCCGCCGAACACGCCCTCTTCCACGAACGCGGCGCCCGCTGCGTCGTCTCCGTCTCCCCCACAAAACTTGCCGCTGTTCTCGCAACTGCGAGACAATACAATGTAGGCGCGCGTGAAACCGGCAAAGTGCATCTTGGCAACGCGCTCCGCATCGAATATAAGGGGAGCGCAGTAGTCGATTCCCCCCTCGACACGCTGCAGAGCATCTGGGCCAATTCGCTCGAGAACACGTTAGCCGCAAAATGACAAACAAGCTCGCTTTTGCCGACGATCATTTTCACGACGAGTGTGGTGTGTTCGGCGTATTCGGCCATCCCGAAGCCGCCAATCTCGCCTATCTCGGCCTTTACGCGCTCCAGCATCGCGGCCAGGAATCCGCAGGCATTGTTTCGAGCGACGGCACAGAGCTCTTCCTCCATCGCTCCATGGGCGACGTCGAAGAAATCTTTCAGCCGAGCGTGCTCGCTAAACTGCCGGGAAACCTTGCGATCGGCCACACGCGCTATTCCACCGCCGGCGATAAAGCTCTTCTGAACGCGCAGCCCATCATGATCGATTGCAACAAGGGCAAAGTCGCCCTCGGCCACAACGGCAATCTCACCAATGCCGCCGAGTGGCGCCGCAAACTCGAGCATCGCGGCTCTATCTTCCAGACCAACAGCGACACCGAAGTGATCGTGCATCTCATCGCGCGCTCGCAAGCCCGCAATCTTTCCGGCGCGCTTGGCGATGCCCTCAATCAAGTCGAAGGCGCGTACTCGCTGCTTGTCTTAACGCAAGACGAACTTATTGCCGTGCGCGACCCTCGCGGCTTCCGCCCGCTTGTGCTCGGCAGGCTTCCACTGCCAACTGGCGGCGACGCATGGCTGGTTGCTTCCGAGACCTGCGCGTTCGATCTGCTCAACGCGCAATATGTCCGCGAAATCGAGCCCGGCGAAATGGTGCGCATCTCCCGCTCTGGCATCGAGTCCATCCACTTCGCGCCCGAAAAGCCCATGCAGCAATGCATTTTCGAGCATGTCTATTTCGCTCGCCCGGATAGCATCATCTTCGGCCGCAGCGTGAACGAAAGCCGCGAAGCGCTCGGCCGTCTTCTCGCCCGCGAACATCCCGTTGATGCCGACATCGTCGTGCCCGTGCCCGATTCCGGCGTGCCCGCCGCCGTCGGCTACGCGCTCGAATCGAGAATTCCGTTTCGCATGGGTTTGATCCGCAATCATTACATCGGCCGCACGTTCATCGAACCGTCACAAGCCATTCGCAATTTTGGCGTGAAACTAAAACTCAATCCCATTCGAGGACTCATTGAAGGCCAGCGCGTCATTCTCGTAGACGATTCCATCGTTCGCGGCACGACCAGCCGCAAAATCGTGCGTATGGTCCGCGAAGCCGGCGCTCGCGAAGTCCACGTGCGCATCAGTTGCCCGCCCACGATTTCTCCGTGTTATTACGGCGTCGACACGCCCACACGCGAAGAGCTCATCGCTTCCTCGAATTCCCCCGAGGAAATTTGCAAGTTTCTCGGCGCGGATTCGCTGGGGTACGTTTCGCTCCCCGCGCTTCGCCAAGCCGTGAATGACACCGAAGGCAAGTTCTGTACGTCCTGTTATACGGGCGTCTATCCGACCGATCTTGTGCAGCTCGAAGTCCGTGAGAGCAGCGGCAGCGCTCCAGACGACGCATCTATCGAAAAGCCAGTGGCGGTGGAACGTGAAGGCTGACCTAAAACAAAAACCAAGCGGCGGAGATGCCGGCGAAGAAACCGTCAAAACTCCATCCAAAAAAGCCGAAGAACCCAAGCTCCCCATGGGAAAGCGCGTGCAGCGCGAAATCCTCGCGTGGTTCTGGGTGGGGCTCGCATTTCTCCTGATCAACGGCACCATCGGTCAGGCGCGCGTTATTCCTTCCGGCTCAATGGAAAACACGCTTCTCATCGGCGACCACCTCATCATGAGCCGTATCGGCTACGACGCTGGCGTTCCTTTCACTAACTGGCACGTCTCGCTATGGCGGAATCCCAAACGCCAGCAGATCATCATTTTCAAGCCGCCCTTCGCGCCCGATCAGCCGGACTACGTGAAGCGCGTCATCGGCCTGCCCGGCGACACAGTCGACATTCACGACGGCGCCGTTTGGATCAATGGGCAGAGGCTCAGCGAAAATTACACGCTGGGCCGCAGCGAGCCGGGCGACTGGAAGCTCCCCTTCACAGTTCCAGACAAGTGTTATTTTGTGATGGGTGATAACCGCGGCAATTCCTACGACAGCCGCTTCTGGGGCCCCGTTCCGCGAAATGACATCATCGGCACTCCGGTGATGATTTACATGTCGCTCGAGGTGGGGCAAGGAGCCTGGGAGCCCGGCCAGATTCGCGAACGATTTTTGGCTTACGCAAATGCCGTCATCCATCCAAGCACCGTGCGCTGGAGGCGCTTGTTCCGGACCTTTTGATCCGGATGTTCTGTTTTGAAGCCGGTGTTTGAGACGCGCAATAGATAAGATGTTTGCGCGCGCTATAAAAGGTTTCGCCGCGAGCCCCGCCGCGGCAGTTTGCAGTTCATTCCGCAGTGAGCACGATGGGCGCGAATCTGTGCCCAATAAAAAACGAAAGCGAATCGCCTTCGATGAAATATGCCGATGCCGGAGTGAACATCGCTGTCGCCGACGAAGTGAAGCAGCGCATCCGGCACCATGCCAACCGCACGTTCACCAGCGGAGTTCTCGGCGGTATCGGTGGTTTCGGCGCGCTCTTCGCGCTCGACAACAAAAAGTGGAAAGAGCCGGTCCTCGTTTCGAGCGCCGACGGAGTCGGCACCAAACTGAAGATCGCCATAGCCATGGGCGTGCACTCGACCGTCGGCGGCGACCTCGTCAATCATTGCGTCAACGATATTCTCGTCCAGGGCGCCATGCCGCTTTTCTTTCTCGATTACCTTGCCATGGGAAAGCTCGATCCGGCGGCTATCGAGCAACTCATTGAAGGCATGAGCCGTTCCTGCCGCAAAGTTGGATGCGCGCTAATTGGCGGCGAGACCGCCGAAATGCCCGGTTTTTATCCTCCCGGGGAATACGATCTCGCGGGTTTCATCGTAGGCGTGGTCGAGCGCAAAAAGATCCTCACCGGAAAATCCGTCAAACCCGGCGACGCGCTTCTGGCCCTCCCGTCCTCCGGCCTCCATACCAATGGCTACTCGCTGGCCCGCAAGCTTGTCTTTGAAATCGCCAAGTTAAAGCCGGACACTTATGTCGCCGAGGTAGGGAACAAAATTGGCGCGGAGCTTCTAAAGCCTCACCAGTGTTACGCTCCCGCCCTCAAAAATATCATCGCGCGCGGCTGGGTTTCCGGTCTGGCGCACATCACCGGCGGCGGCATTCCCGGCAACTTGCCTCGCGTCCTCCCCGCCGGCGTAAAAGCGCAAATCGACCTCACGTCCTGGCCCGTCCCGCCGATCTTCAAATTTCTTGCCGCGCTCGGAAAAATCGAAACCAACGAGTTGCTGCAATCCTTCAATATGGGCGTCGGCATGATCCTCATCGTCCCCCCCGCCCATGTAAAATCCGTCGAAGCCGACCTAAAACGCCGCCGCGAGAAATTCTTCCGCATCGGCCGCATCGAGCGAGTCGACTCTGGCAAACCGCGCGTAGCTCACTCCGGCTCCCTAAATCTCTAGCTTTCTCTCCTCCGTACCCTCTGCGCTCTTGGTGTCCCTGAGCAAACGTTCTTCGTTCCCTACTTTCAGGACGCATACTCCGGATGTTTCGCCCGCGCACGCTTCTTCATCTCCCGCGTAACGCGTTTCAGCCAGCCTAGCTCTGTCCGAAATTGCTCGATCATCAGACTCACCATCCACACCGCTTCATGGTAGGGATGCCCCACTTCCTCCAAAACCGAACGCAGCGTTTCCTTTTCTCGCGCCAATTCCTTGTCCAGGAATTTCTGCCGCCGCCGGAGCTGCTCTTGAAACACGCCCGGCCGCGTCTGCCAAGAAAGCGCCACCCATGTCAGAAATGCAGGCCGGTCGCGCTGCGTCGTCCAATCTTCGCTTTCGAGGGCATCGGCAAGCGCTGCCCGCCCCTTCCCCGAAGTTTCAAAGCTGCTCCGCTCCGGCCCCGAAGTAGGCTCGTCTGTCTCCAACGAACGAATCATCCCCGCCTTCGCCAGTTTTTCGAGCGAGTAATAAACCTGCGGTCGCGAAATCCCTGCCCAGTCCCGGATCTCGCGCCGCTCCAATTCCGCATTTGCCTGATACCCGTGCATCGGCCGCTCCGCCAGCAAGCTCAAAAGCACCAAGTCCGGCGTAGTCAGCCCTAATTTCTTCTTCGCTCTAACAGTTCTCTTCAATCTCTCCGCGCTCCTCTCTGATCTCTGCGTTACCCTTTTTCTCTTTCTCGTCTTTTTCTCTTTATATCTTTGCCTCCTTACTTCGTTTCTTCCTCTTCCTGCTCCACCACCACCACTGGCACTTCTCCGCCGCCAGCCGCGGGTTCCTCGCCTGCGCCACCGCCGCCGAAAACGTATCCCACACGCACGGATCCTGCCGCTGACCCGTCATGCGCTCCATTTTTTCATACATCCGCTTGGGATTCTGCTTCGCCAGTTGCGCCACGCTGCGAATCCCCAGCAATTCGAAATCCCGCAGCATCGCCGGTCCAATAGAGATCAAATCCCCTAGTTCCCGCGTTCTTGCTGGCATAAAAACCTCCTTGACAAGCAACCACAGCTTCCTTATCCTCAGCTAGTCTAAATAAGACTAGTGTCCTTTGCAAGGAGAATTTGGACTTGTGCGCTTTTATCACTGCCGCTTCGACGGCTTCCTGGTTTTAGGTGTCACTCGGCAAGCCAATCAAATCGAGGAGAAGAAAACCCATGAACGTGAAGAAAATCACCCCTGTCCTGCTCGTCGGCGAAATCGAGCCCGTCCTGCCCTTTTGGATCGATCGACTCGGCTTCACCAAGACCATCGAAGTCCCCGACGGCGGCAAACTCGCCTTTGTCGCTTTCCAAATGGGCAATGTCGAAGTGATGTACCAAACCTACGCCAGCGTGGAACACGACGCCCCGCCCGCCATGGCTGCTCCAGCCAGAAAAGGCCCCACCTATCTATATTTGGAAGTAGACGACCTGGACGCCGTCCTGGCCGCCATGAAAGACGTACAAAAGGTCATGCCCGAACGCACCGCCTTCTACGGCATGCGCGAATTCGCCGTCCAGGATCCAGGCGGCCACTTCCTCACCTTCTCTCAGCCAACCGCGCCGCCTAAACACTGACGCACATCATCGGCGTTTTACTCTCCGTCGCGGGCGCGCGGCATCCACGACCTGCTTTAGAGGCTCACGCTTTGTTACGCTCCTGGACATACTTAACCCATCGGCTAACTATTCCTTGACATCCGCGAACAAGCGACATTATAGTTAGCCCAGTGGCTAACAAACAAAATACGGTTACCGCAATCTTCGCGGCGCTGGCCGATCCCACGCGCCGGCGGATTTTGGTCCGCCTTTCCGAGCGCGGTGAAAGCCCGGTCACAGCTCTAGCCAAGCCCTTTCACATTTCTCCCCCGGGTTTCTCCAAGCACCTCCGCGTTCTCGAAAAAGCCCAACTCATTCAGCGTCACCGCAAGGGACGCCTGCACCTTATCCGCGCCCGCGCCGCAGGCCTCAAGGAAGCCCAAAAGTGGATGGCTCAATGCGCCGCGTTCTGGGATTCCAAGTTTGACCAGCTGGACGAATTGCTCAAAAGCGAGAAGCGAAAGGAAAAGCTGCGATGAAATCCGAGCTGAAAATTGACGGCACCTGCATACAAATCACCCGCGTTTTTGATGCCCCTCGCGAACGCGTCTTCGAGGCTTGGAAGCGCCCGGAACTTTTGCAACATTGGTCCGGCTGCAAGGAAACTACCAAAGTCGAATTCACCGTGGACTTTCGCGTTGGCGGTTCCTTCACGCAGAAAATGGATATCGAGGGCGCCGGCAAACACACCATCACCGGCGTCTATGACGAAATCGTCGAGCCGGAAAAAATCGCCTACCACGTGAACCTGGGCCCCGCCACCACGCGCGTCGTCATCGAATTCATCGCGCAAGGCCGCCAAACAAAAGTATTTCTCACCCAGGAAGGATTTCCGGATCAAACCATCGTCAAAATCGTTTCGCAAGGCACGTTGGAATCGCTCGACAAGCTCGACCAGTTGCTCTTGGCGCAAGCCGCATGAACTCGCTCGTTTTAAGAATGGTACGCCGCCGCATTCAGGAGAAACACACATGAACCACGGACGCTTGGCGCTGGCAGCCCTCGGCGGCTTCATCGCCTATTTCGTCATCGGCGGCCTGTCGTTTGGCTTGGTGCCGTCGCTGCGAAGCGAATTCCTCAAATACCCCGGCGTCTACCGCACTCAGGAAGGCATAAAAAACGTCATGCCCGCCGGAATGGTCGCCATGTTCGTTGCTATCCTCGCGCTTGCCGTGATTTACGCCCAACTCTACCGCGGCACTTCCGGCCTGGCCGAAGGCGCAACCTTCGGTGCGCTCATCGGCGTTTTCGCCATCGGCTCCTTCGTCATCCACAACTACGTCAACCTCAATATCGGCCTCAAACTCACCGCCCAACAATCCGTAGCCTATTTCCTCGAATGGCTAGTCGTCGGCATCGTCATCGGCCTAATCTACAAACCCACCATCGCCAAGTTGTAGGGGCGCAGAATGTTTATCCTGAGCTTCGAAGGGCCGCGCCCCACCTCGCCAAAATGTCATCCCCATCTGGTTTCATCCACCGTTATCTGGCTCACTGCTTCGGAGTCGGCGGCGCGCGGCGTTCTGCTTCGGCAATCACCGCGATCGACCGTGCGCCGTTTTTTCCAATGGAGCGAACCGCAAAGTAGTGATTGTCGGTCGAGACTTCTTTCAAGATCGTTTGCCCTGGCTTTTCCGCGAAATCAAAAACGCTCCACCGAGCCTCGGTCGTCTCCCTCCACAAAATCTCGAACCCCGCCCGCTCCGCATCCTCGTCCGCTGCCCAAGACACTTTCGCATCAGGCGTGACCGCTCCGGTCAGCCTGACTGTCGCTGGCGGCGCCGGAGCCAGCGACAGTTGCCGCAACACTTCGGCATTATCACGCGCCACATTTCCCATGAACGCAAAATTTAGAAACTTTTCGTAGTCGCCGTATTCGATGCCGTTCTCTATCCGTGGCGTCTGATGCTGGTGATTGTAATTTTCAAGCGGCTCCGTGAAGCGCACCGCCGGCAGCCCCGCCTTCGAAAATGGGTAGTGGTCGCCGCCGCGTCCATAGCGGTCCAGACGAAAAATCATTCGTATCGCCGACCGTCCGTTGATCTCCTCGATCGCGCGCGCCAGTTCGCGCTGCGGCCCATCGCAATCCTCGATCGCGCCATTTTCAGAAAAGACGCGCACGCGATGCGGCCCGCCCGGCGCCGGGTCCGCGCCGACAATGTCGTTGTCCATCATCGCGCCCACCGTATACCCCTGCTCCTTAGTCCATTCCAGCAACCGGTATGCGCCCAAAAGCCCCTGCTCTTCGCCGGATAGTGCGCCAAACAAAACTGTCGCCCGGCCGCCATGTCCAGCTGCGGCCGCCTTGCTCAATAGACGAGCCGACTCCAGAACGACCGCAACACCGGAAGAATCGTCGTCGGCCCCTGGCGCATCCGCTTCAGGATCCATCACGTTTGAAGGCCGCGAGTCAAAGTCGCCCACGACAATAAAAACATTCTTAGCAAGATTTGGATCTGAACCCTTCAAAATCCCATAGACATTTTCGAGGTGCACCGGATTCGGCCCCGTCCGCTCCGATTTTGACTCAAATTTGTCCACCACAATTTCCAGTTTTCCGCCGGAAGCTTTCGCGATTTCGTCGAACCGCGTGGTAATAAAGTCGCGCCCACATCCGATCCCCCGCTTAGGATCGGTCCACGAAGAAAGCGTCAGCCGAGTTCCGCAACTGACCTGTTCATGAATAATTTCGCGCATCGTTTTTTCGTTTATGCTCGCGCGCGCAATCGCGCCAGCTGGCCGCGGCAAAATCTTCGGATGTGGGCTGTTTTGCGACGGCTCCGCCGGATCGTGCGAAACGCTCTGCGCCTTCGCCGGTGCGCTCTGCTGCGCATGGGAGGCACCTGCCAAGAGGCCGAGCATCAGAAGAAACATAGTCACGGCGTTGAGAAAATGACGGCGAAGCAGGTTAGTGCGATTGGTCATGGTGTACGCTTTCGAGATGAATTTACGTTCAGCGAACCGGCATTCTAACGCGACAGCCGAAACTTTGCGATGCCATTGCCTATTCGACTGGGACGCGCCCGCGACATACGAGAGGTACAGCCAAGTTTTGCCGATGCCCGCGGTTGTGTTAACGTTTTTTGTTTATGAAGAAGCGCATAGGCGTGCTGTTGAGCGGCCGCGGTTCGAATTTCGAAGCGCTTGCGGAGAGCATCGCCTCCGGCCGAATTCCAAACGCGGAAATGGCCATGGTCATCAGCAACCGCGACGGCGCCCCCGGCATTGACCGGGCAAAAGCGCGCGGCATTCCCACGCGTGTGATTCCTTCAAAAGGATTGGAACGGGAAACGTATGACCGCCAGGTCGTCGCAGTCCTCGACGAGCACAAAGTCGATCTCGTCTGCCTCGCCGGCTACATGCGTCTACTGTCGCCGTATTTTGTGGCCGCGTTCCCCAATCGCATCTTGAATATTCATCCATCGCTGCTGCCATCCTTTCCCGGTTTGGAGTCGCAGCGGCAAGCGCTCGAATACGGCGTCCAATTCGCCGGCTGCACGGTTCATTTTGTGGACGAGAATCTCGACGCGGGCCCGATCGTTCTTCAAGCGGTTTTGCCGGTGAACGACAACGATACTGAGGACACTTTGTCAGCGCGCATTTTGCAGGAAGAGCACAGAATCTATTCCGAAGCCGTTCGAATCGTCCTCGAAGACCGCTACAAAATCGAAGGCCGTCGCGTCATTCGAACAACTTAAAAAATGTCCGAAACCAAGTTCAAACCCGTCGAAGAGCAGCTCGCCTATCTGAAAAAAGGCGTCGCCGAAATCATTCCCGAGGCGGAGCTGAAGGCGAAACTCGAACACTCTTTCAAAACCGGCACGCCGCTCCGCGTCTATCTCGGCGTCGACCCCACTGCTCCCGACATCCATCTCGGTCACACCGTCGTTCTCCGCAAACTAAAACACTTTCAGGATCTCGGCCACACCGCCATCTTCCTCATCGGCGATTTTTCCGCCATGATCGGCGACCCCACCGGCCGCTCCGAAACGCGGCCGCCGCTCTCCCGCGAAGAGGTCAACGCCAACGCCGAAACCTATCTCGCGCAGGTCTTCAAACTCCTCGACCCGCAAAAGACCGAAGTCCGTTACAACTCCGAGTGGCTCGACAAGCTCTCCAGCTACGACATCGTCCGCATCTGCGGCCACTATAGCCTCGCTCGCATGCTCGAGCGTGAAGATTTCCGTTCCCGGCTCGAAAATCACCAGCCCATCTCCGTCCACGAACTCCTCTACCCGCTCCTGACCGCCTACGACGCCGTCGCCCTCAAATCCGACGTCGAGCTCGGCGCGACCGAGCAGAAATTCAATATTCTGGTGCACCGCGACATCCAGCGCGCCTATGGCCTTGCCGGCGAAGTCGCCCTCACCATGCCCATCCTTGTCGGCCTCGACGGCCAGCGCAAAATGTCCAAAAGCCTTGGCAACTACATCGGCATCACCGAGCCCCCCGCCGAAATCTTCGGCAAGCTGATGTCCATCCCCGACGATTTAATGTGGACGTACTACGATTTGGTGACCGACCGCACTCCGAGCGAGATTGCCGCGCTAAAAAAGGAAGTCGCGACCGGCGCAGCCCACCCGATGGACGTAAAGATGCGCCTCGCCCAAGAAGTCATCGCCGGATTCCACGGCCAAGAAGCCGCCCGCAAAGCGGCCGAAAATTTCCAACGCGTCTTCCGCGACCGCCAAACCCCTGCAGAGGCCGAAGTTCAACGCATCCCTCGGGGCCCCGCGAAAAAGCTCGTCGCGCTTCTGGCAGAGCTGAAACTAGTAACATCAAAGAACGAAGCCATACGGCTGGTTGAGCAAGGCGGCGTAGAAATCGATGGTGTCCGAGTACAGGATGTACGCAAGGACATAGAGCTGAACAACCCGATAGAATTTCTCCTCCGTGCCGGAAAAAAGAAATTCCTCCGCATTATTGTCGGGTAATTTGTCCTGATGAATTATTTCGTATCCACAGAACACGCCATGCCCAAATGCCTGTCATTCTTCTCTGTGCCCACTGTGTCCTTTGCGATCTCTGTGTAAATGTTTTTTCCGGTCTTATCCCAAAATCTCCCCCACCAACTCCGCCACATACCCCGCAATCGCCGGCGCGGCCGTCAACCCCGGCGACTCAATCCCCACAAGCTGAATCGCCTGCGGCACCGCCGCATCCCGCGTAATCACAAAATCCGCAATCCCGTGGCCCGTTGGCGGCACCAGCTTGGGACGCAACCCCGAATAACCCAGATGCAGGTCGCTTTCCTCAATCTCCGGCAAAAGCGTCTTCGCACTTTCCGCAAAATCCGCAATCGGCAACCGGTTCTTCTCGTAGTTTTCTTTTCCGTCCACGTACGTCGCTGTCGGCCCCAGCAGAAACGTTCCCCACAATGTCTTGGTAAAATGCACTCCCAAACTCAACCCATCGCTGTGTGGCAACGGATAAACCAAATCGTTGATCAACGAAGCCCGCGTCCCGCGCACCTCGCAATACTCCCCGCGCACCGGATAAATCTTCCAGGAATTGTTCCCCAACAGCGCGGCTATTTCATCGGCATAAAGCCCAGCAGCATTAATCACGCACCGCGCCTCAATCGTTTCGTCCTGCGTCCCTTCTTCATCGCCAATCAAAATCCGCACGCGAACCGCCCCTGCCACCGGCTCCAAAGAAGTCACCCGCGCATGCGTAACAATCTCCGCGCCTTGCCCTGCGGCAATGCGCGCATACGCGTGGACAAGCTCCTCAGCCGAAACAATCCCCGTAGAAGGCACCACCATTGCCGCCGATCCGCGAATATGCGGCTCCCTCCGGCGAATCTCCTCCGGCCCGATCAGCCGCAGTCCCTCGACACCATTGTCCTCGCCCTTTTTCTTCAACGCCTCCAGCGCCGGCTCCTCGTGCGCATCCGCCGCGACTACCAGCTTCCCCGTGTGCCGGAACGGCACATTATGTTTCTTAGAAAATTCATACGTCAGGCGGTTGCCTTCGACACAGTGCCGCGCCTTCAGCGAGTTCTTCGGATAGTAGATGCCGGAATGCACGACGCCGCTGTTGCGCGAACTCGTGGCCATGCCCAGCTTGGGATTCTGCTCGACAAGAAAAACATCCTGCCAGCGCGCGGAAACGGCGCGTGCGATGGCGCAGCCCACGACGCCTCCTCCGATGATCAGAATATTCGCTTGGTCCATGAATCTATTTTATCCGCGGGCATCATCCGTGCGCATTGATTTCATCGAAGAACGGTTTGCACTCCGCCAACCGTGCCTGCGTTCCATCGTGTACCGCATAAACCGAGTGCTGTGGCTCCTCGTAATGATTGCGCCAGAGCGAGGCCGCGCCGTGCACGCCATCCTTATTCAGCGCATAAAAGAAAATGTGAAACGTCGCCAGTTTTTTCTTGTCGTTGTTGTAGTTCCGCGCGATGCGCGCGAGCGCTTCTAAACAAGCCTCCTCGGGCGACTTTCCGCGCCTCATCATTTCGATAATGGTATGCCCGCCGCAGATCTTGATGTTTTCCTCGCCCTTGCCGGTCGACCCCGCCGCGCCGACCTCATTGTCAACGAAGCATCCCGCGCCAATGACCGGGGAATCTCCCACTCGCCCCGGAATTTTCCAGGCTAGCCCGGAGGTCGTGGTTGTGGCAGAGATATCTCCTTTTTCATTCAGGGCCATGCAAGGAATCGTTCCCGTAGGTGGATGGGCAATCACGCGCTCGGCATAAGCGATCTTCTCTTTGTCGCCATCGAAAATCGCCGCAACGTGTTCTTTCCATTCCGGGCTATCAATCCCCGGCCGCCAATTCACCGAAGTCGCCGCCTTCCACGCCAGCCAAATCTTGCGCGAATGCTCGGTGAGCAGGCTCATGTCCTCGAAGCCTTCGTCGACGGCAAAGCGGTGCGCTCCTTCGCCGACCATCATCACGTGATTCGTCTTTTCCATCACCGTCTGCGCCAGCCGCGCGACGTTCTTGATGCGCCGCACTCCCGCGACCGATCCAGCGCGGTGCGTAGGCCCATGCATCACGCTGGCGTCCAGCTCCACTTCGCCTTCTTCGTTCGGCAAGCCTCCATAGCCGACCGAATCATCGTTTGGATCGTCCTCCACCACAGTGACCGCCGCAATGGCCGCGTCCAGCGTGTCGCCGCCTTTCTTCAAGATGTCCATTCCCTTGTCGAGCGCATGAAGTCCATTCGCGCTGGAAATAATGATCGGCCGCGTGCCTTGTGCAGGCCCGATTGGTATCGACGACGAACGCACACCCGCATCCGCTGGCAGCGAAGTTCCAAAAACTTTGCCGGCTCCCGCGGCAAGACTGCTCGCAAGTGACGCCAGAAAAAACTTACGTCGTGTCCACAGTTCCATGACGAAGACCTCCTCGATGTTCGCGTGCAATATACAAGCGGATGGGGAAGATTGGAAGTTGCAGGGTCCGCCTGCCGTTTTTCTACCGACAGACGGAACGCGCCAATTCAAAAAGGATTCGCTACCTGATTTTTCTGCCACATGCGAAACCCGCCCAGAAACGCATTTTCATTGCTGCCCAGCCGCGCCCCCGGCGGCAGCTCTTTCAATTTCTTGCTGTTTCCTCCGCCCAGGACCACATAATCCGCCTCCAGCGCAACCTTGAGCTCTCTTGTAATTTTTGTCACACAGCGGCGCCATTTTTTCTTTCCACATCGTTCGAGGCCGCGCAAACCAAGATAGTCCTCGTAGCTTTTGCCGTTTTTATATATCAGGTGGGCCAGCTCCATCGGCTGCAGTATTCCGTCGACGATCATCGCCGATCCCAGGCCCGTACCCAACCCAAGAAACAGCATCCGTCCGCCTTTGTAACTCCCCACCGCCTGCATGGCGGCATCGTTCAGAATCTTTACCGGGCAGCCAAACGCTTTTTGAAAGTTGAATCCGACCCACCCAGGCCCCAGGTTGTGCGGCTCGCGCAGCGGATGCCCATTGATGATCGGTCCCGGATATCCCAGTGAAATGCAGTCGAACTCCCAATCCGAAACGGCCTTCTTTACCAGGCTCACCATCTTGCGCGGCGTCATGGTCGGACCCGACGGGTATTTTCGGGGCTCTTTTTGCCCTGTCGCCAGAAGCTTGACGTTCGTCCCGCCAACGTCAATCACAAGAACTTTCGGAGACTTCCCCGTTTGCTCCGTTTTCATGGCCGCTCCCAATAAATCGCTTGCCGCGACGTGCAGTCGCCTTTCACGCCCAGAGGATTCTAGAGGGAAGTGGCAATTCGGCGAAGAAAATTCTCAATGACTCGAGTTGCGCTAGGGGTCTCAGGCGTAGCCGTTAGAACTGAGGAACTTTTTTCCACGTAGGCCTGGCCGGCCCGGTCAAGGTAGCTGACCGTTCTCTCACCCATGTCCACGCGATAGCGAACGACTCCGGCACGAGCGATTTCCTAGAGAAACACCAGGTAATCCGGCTTGCTATCATCAGGAGAAGCGCATCTGGAAAAGGGCGGCCTTACTTAGGGCTGGTAGAGCCAGGCGGCAGGCGTCGCTGGCAGGCTGCCGCTGTTTTCGGCATAACCCCCGGTAATCAGGGCTCTGCCACCAGAGAGAAGAGTTGTAGAGGCGAAGAAACGCGCCGCTCCCAACGAGCCCGAAACCTTTGTGAACGTTCCGGTAGTTTCGTCATACACCTCGGCGAACGGGCCACCGCCAGCAACAAGGACCCTGCCGTTGGGGAGCAGGGCTACAGCGGCTGGCAGTTTGAAGCGAGAAGTATTCATCGCTCCAGTGACAATGAATGTTCTTGAAGCAGGATCGTAGATTTCGGCGCTTGCGTATTCGCCGCGCCAGTCGCGGTTGTCCGATCCGCCCACGATGAGAACTTTTCCGCTGCGAAGAAGAATGGCGGCGTGCTTGTGGCGGCCCACACTCATCTGGCCTGCAGAACTGAATTTTCCCGTTGCTGGATCGTAAAGCTCCGCGGTGCGATAGACATTTTGCGAAGGGTAATGCCCCGAGCCGCCGCCTACGATCAAGACTCGCCCATCCTTGAGAGCCGTAGCCGTGTGCGCTCCGCGAGGATCGGCCATGCCGCCAGTCGCGGTGAATTTTCCTGTTGCGGGATCATAGATTTCCGCGTTCGCGATAGCATTTTCCTGGCGATCCTCGCCACCCGCGACCAGCACGCGCCCGTCCGCGAGAAGCGTCGCCGTATTTCCCGCGCGCTCGATGACCAGGTTTCCTGTCGGCGTGAATGTATTGGCGGCAGGATCGTAAATTTCCGCGGAGCCGCGAAGATCGTAGCGGCCAGTCCAGCCGCCCACGATAAGCACTTTGCCGTTTTTCAAAAGCGTAGCGGTGTGGCCTGAACGCCCAATCGTCATCTCGGCAGCGGAATGAAACGTCCCGGAGCCTGGATCGTAGAGCTCAGCGGTGCGGTAGGGGTTGTACTCGGTGCCGCTCCCCGCAAATCCGCCTGCGATGAGCACCTTGCCATTCGGCAATAGCGTGGAAGTGTGGCTGGCGCGAGCAATCTGCATCGCCGCGATTTCCGCCACGGTGCCGGTTCCAGAAGGCCAGGGGGCGCCAACCACCGAGAAACAAAGCAAAGGTACGAGCATCAGTGAGAGCAGTAAGCAGCCACCAGTTTTTATGACACGCGATTTCATGCCGGACCTCGCAAATTGGTGTACCTGAGGAGCATGACGCGCGGAACGCCGAAGGTGTTAACGAAGAATTTGTAGGGGCCTGGCTCTTCCGGCCCCTTCCGGCAGGCGCAATAAACTTCGAAGCTATTCGCAAGAGGCGAAACTAGTGAGGTGCAAGAGTTGTGGAAAAGCTGTCGTGAGCGGCGGTGTCGTAAAGATGAAGAAGTTCAGCCGCCCGCTTAAGCAAATCAGCGGGCAAATCGCCGGGCTGATAATCGACCCACCCAGTGGTGAAGTTGAGAGGAATTCTTTCGCCCGAGGCGCTCACTTCAATAGCGCCGAGGCGGTTCAAAACCTGTTTGACCTCGTTCACGCCGCATTCGGGCAGCAAGAGTAGAAAATCATCGTCACCTAGCCGCGCGGCAATGTCCGAACCGCGGCTGGCTTTTTTCAAGCGGCGAGCCAGCTCCTTGAGCGCCGCGTCTACGGCGGACTTGCCGTAGCGCGAGCTGAGATGCGCGAACTCGTCCACGTGCAGAGTGGCTAGGCTTAGGGCAGAATTTTGACGCCGCGCGCGCGCCACTTCTTTTCCGAGATGCTGCTCGAGAGACGAGCGCGTGTACAAGCCCGTAACGGGGTCCAGCCCCGCTGCTTCCGAGAGTGGCTGCGGAAGCGCTTGGGAATCAAGGGCCAGTCCCGCAGCCAGTTTTCGCAACCGGCGGAACGACCACTGCCGATAGACGAGCCAACCGTTGAAAATCAGAATCAAACATAGCGTGGCCCAGCGAGCTTGATCGGACCTGATTTCGTAAAAATAATCCGCATGACTAAAGAAGGAATGAATCGAAGTGAGCAGGAAGGCGATCGCCGATAGCGCAGTGACGAATAAAGCGGAAAGCCAAAGCCACCACTCGCGGCGCGAAATCTGCTGCGGATTGAATTCGACTGGCAGAATACGGAAATGGCCGGCCCCCTCGAGAGGCGAGGGTTTTGGCTTGCTTGCGGAGACTCCCAAGGCTGATTTCATTTTGCGTAAGATACTGTCGGGCAGCCACTACTTTAGACGTGCGATTCAAATCGAGGCAACATCGAAAACGTACAGGCTCGCACGATTCAAGAACCTGCCCATCCGGGCAGGCGCGCCGAGAGAGGCACGGCACGTTTACCTTGAGCCCCGAAGGACCGTACCCGGGTGGAACAAGTAGGAGCTCCTACAATACGGTTCCGCTCGGCAGGGCGGCCGCAGGAGGTTTTGCGGCAGGCAGAGGCGCATGTTCGAGCACGCGGCGCGCATAAAGCGCGACGTTTTTCACACCGGCAGCGTAGGCCGGATTGGGATTGCGAGCGCCGCCATTGTACGCGCCGATGGCTTGATCCACGTCTCCGCCGAAGCGGTCCAGCAGGTCCCTGAGAACGAGTCCCGCGTAAGTAGTAAGCACTTCGCTGTTCACCGAATTCACATCCAGATCGCGCGAGGGACGAAGCCGCGGCGGCAGCTCGTCGTAGTGACGCTTGTCCTTCAAATAAAGCTGGTGAGCGGCGCGCAGTGTTTCGCGCGAAATTTGCCACGTCCCGATCGAGTAGTCGCTCACGAGAACGCGCTTGCGGTCGTGTTCGAGAACGATGTCGCCGTGTTCCGCGCGCTTTTTCCAAACCGCGTGCGTGAGATCACCGTTCACGTCCATGTAGTTGTTTTCCATCGCGCCGACTCCAAGAAAATAGTCCAGCGGCAGATTATAAAAATGCGCAACGTCGAGTATGTCCGAAGCGAGCCGCAGCGCCTGATGATGCGTGAGCGGCTGAGGCGCGCGCGAACTTTGGCCGACAACGCGCCAATCCGTTTGCGATTTGAAAACGAGAAAGTCTGCGAGCGCGGGCAAAAGCTGGAAGGACGGAAGCGTCTCTAGTTTTTGCTCTGTCGGAAGATTGTAGGCGTTCTCAAACATGCGGCTTTGCTGTTGCGCGAAAGCGAGATCCTGCCCCGTCCAGGCCACGAGTTCGTAGTGTGTGATGAGCCCGTGCGATTCCATCCGGTTAAGGCGCTGGACCGCGGCGAGCTGGTCGTTTTCGACGAGCAGAAAAATCTTGTAATTCGCGCGTTTGCCGCTGTGGCCGGCGGTCAGAAAGATTTTTGCAGCGTCGTCCGGATCGCGACCGCGAAGGTATTCGTATCTGAGAAAAGCCTCGAGTTGGTCGTCGAACGAAGCGATTTCGGCCGAAGCCACTTCGTTCGAGAACGGAAGCACAATGTTTCGGCCCTGGACTTTCGGAGCAATATGTCGATGGTGTGCCGAGACGTGCATCTGGCGGGGCCAGAGGCGATCGGCAGTCCATGAAGATAGCGCAAGCGCCGAGAGAGCAAGTGCTGCGAGCGCGCGTCGAGAAAAAAGTCTTGCTGGGGAAGGACGGTAGAGACTTCGGGTGGGTTTTTTGGCTGACATGGCTGCAGCCCTCGTTGCGTTTGCTCGTGATGCATATTCCGAAGAGAGGAGTGCATGCGCACTGCCGAGGAAGACACGACCGTGTCCGTCTGCAAACCAAAGAAAATAAGCGCTTTAACGAGAGCTTGCCGGTCAGCCAGGGTTGGGACGTGTCAGGGCGCCGTGTCTCTGCGTCCAGAAATCCACAGGGGATACTCGTGGTCGAGGCAGCCTGTGTTTCGCAGGACTCTAGCGTTTAGTCGCGGGAGCGTCGCGTTTTTGGGCCATAGCGGCTACTCGAAGCGCAGGGCGACCAGGGGATCGATCCGTGTAGCGCGGCGCGCGGGAACGTAGCACGCCAGGAACGCGACAGCCATCAGAAGAAGCGTGATGGAGACATAGGTGACGGGATCCCAGACGCTGACGCCGTAGAGCAGAGACGAAGCGAAGCGAGTGATCGGCAGCGCGATCGCTACGCCAACGAGGACGCCGACTCCGGCGAGGAGCATGCCTTGCCGCAAGACCAGCTTTAGAACTTGCGGTGCTTGCGCGCCAAGGGCCATGCGGATACCGATTTCGCTGGTGCGTTGCGTGACGGAGTAGGACAAAACTCCGTAGATTCCGACGGATGCAAGGATGAGAGCGAGCACGCCGAAAAGGCCGAGAAGTGCGGCGCCCATGCGCGCGGCCCAAAGGCCCTGCGCAAGGAGCTGGCCTACTGTCTGACCGTTGGTCAGAGCGAGATTGCGATCGAGTTCATTCACCTGAGCACGGACCGCGCCCATTACCGCTTCGGGATCGCCAGTGGTGCGAACGATGATGCTGGCAAAGGGAGAGTATTGCTGGCGCATCGCGAAATAGGCGACGGGCTGGGGATCCTCGCCAACCTGACCGACGAGCGTCGTGCCGACCACGCCGACAACTTCGTATTGATTGGGGTCGACGACGATGGTGAAGCGTTTGCCGAGGGGATCCTGGCCGGGCCAGACGAGATCGGCCATGGCCTTATTGATGATTACAACGTTCTTGGTGTTCTCGCGGTCGAAGTCGGTAAAATCGCGGCCACTTAAAGTGGGAATGCGGAGAGCGGAGAAGTAACCGGGCATGACGTCATCAAAACTGACGAGGGTGCCGCGATTGTTGGGATCGGCTTGTTCGCCATCGCGAAAGATGGTTCCGGCAAGTCCGCCGCCAATCACGCCGTTGGAGGATATGGCGGCATCCGCGACGCCAGGAACGGATTTGGCGTGCTCGAGGGCATCACGGAAGAATTGCTGGCCGTGATCGGGAGTGTAGCGGAGACCGCTGAGATCGAAATTGTATTGGAAGAGATTTTTCCCCTCGAAGCCGGGATTGATTTCCTGGGCTTTCTGCATGCTGCGGAGAAAGAGGCCGGCGCCGATGAGCGCGACCAGAGCCAGCGCGACCTCCGATACCACCAGGAGGCTGCGCATACGATTGTGCGCCCAGCCCATCGTTCCGCCGCGCCCGCCTGCTTTCAAAACCTCGTTGAGATCGGTGTTGGAAGCCTTGAGCGCGGGGATGATGCCGAAGACCAAGCCAGTCAGAAGAGAGATAGCGAGCGTAAAAAAGAGAACGCGCGAATCGAAGGAAAGATCGATGGAGCCATCGTCGAGGAACGGGGGGCGGAACGACCACAAGAGTTTCCGGCCCCAGAGAGCTATAAGCAGACCGGCTAGGCCGCCGAAAAGAGAAAGAAGTGTGCTTTCGGTGAGGAGCTGGCGGACCAAGCGGAATCGGCCAGCACCGAGAGCGGCGCGAAGGTTCAACTCCTTTTCACGCTTGGCGGCTTGCGCGAGGAGAAGATTGGCGAGATTCACGCAGGCGATGAGCAGCACTAGACCGACCACGCCCATGAGGACACCGCCGGCGAGGGAGAACTGGCCACGCTGGTTAATGCCCAAAGCAGACTGGTTAAGCGGGTAGAGCTCGCAGGTGCGACCGGGGTTGTCGCGGGGATATTCCTTTTCTAGTGCAGAGGCGATGGTTTTAAGGGAGGCACGGGCCTGGTCGACGCTGACGTCGGGTTTCAAGCGGCCTACGATCGAGATCCAGCGCATGCGGCGGTGATTTTCCAGCTCTTTGAGCTGACCGGAAAGCACGTAGTCGCGCATGCTGAGGGGAATCCAGAGGACGTCTGGGGGAGCGAGGGAGACGATGCCTTTGAAATTTGGGGGTGTGACGCCGATGATGGTGTAAGACGTGGCGTTCAGCGTTATGGTCTGGCCGACAACGCTAGGGTCGGAGCCAAAACGGCGCGCCCAGAGAGCGTAGCTAAGGACAACAATGGCATCGGCGCCTATCTTTTTGCCTTCGTCGGGGTAAAAGAAGCGGCCGCGAAAGGGCTTCACGCCGAGGACGTCGAAGAAATTCGGGCTGACCATAGAGGCTTGAAGCTGCTGTGGTTCGGCCTGGCCGCCCCAATTGAGAGGCAGTATGAACGTTGTAGCCGCCAAGCCGGTGAATACGGTGTTTTGGTCGCGGTAGTCCTCGTAGTTGGGAAGCGAAGTTGGGGTGAGCTGGAAGTTGGCGCTGGCGTCGATCGTCCGCGTGTCCCGGGTGAACATTTCCGCGAGCTGGGCGGGCTCCTGGACCGGGAGCGGGTGTAGGAAAACGGCATTAATAATCGTGAAGATGGCGGTGTTGGCGCCGATACCAAGGGCTAGCGAGAGAATCGCTACGAAGGTGAACCCCGGGCTTTTCTTCAACATGCGCACGCCGCTGCGCAAATCCTGGCTAAGAGTTCCGGCCATCTAGGCACCTCCCGGGCACACTAGCTCGCTGGCTTGTTTGACGGTCAGAGCGGGGCATTGTTTCCAGAATAAGCCGGCGTGAGTATTGGTTGGTGGGTGAGGAGGGCGTTTCCCCGGAGCCGAGCGAATCGCAAACTAAACCGTTGAAGGGAATAGAGTTGCGGATGTTGCTGGGGTCGGATGTTTACTTGCTGTGGAAAAAGAAGGAAGGGCACGGGCGGAGGAGCGAGGCACCAAGGCTGAAGCCGCATACCCACGCCCCGGGTGTTTTCTCTGAGTGTGGCAAACACAGGGGCTTGTGTTTCGAAGGGCGGAAAAGAGCGGCGGCGCGATGGTGCGCCACAACAACATGCGCGTTTACCATTTTTTTATACGAAAACGTTATACTCGCGCGATGGACACTCGCGTTTATGGCATCAGCAGGTTCGCTTCTTTGTTTATTTGCATCCTTTGTGTTTCCGCTCTGGCACCGTCGATCCTTCTCGAGCAAGCTGAACAGACGGTGCAACTGCCAAACGGCAAATTGCTTGGAGATGTTCCTGGCGCGCCGCGCGCAATAAACAATTTGCCGACGGCGATAGCGATCTCTCCCGATGGACGGTTCGCGGTGCTGCTTCACAGCGGGTTTGGCGCCTACACTTCGGGAGAGAAGCAGTCTCTCTCGGTGCTCAATCTCGAAACGGATGCGCTGGCGGACTTCCCGGATGACCGTCTGGGCCGTCGAGCCAAGCAAACGTATTTTCTGGGGTTGGCGTTCAGCCTGGACGGCAAACACCTGTTTGCAAGCATGGCCTCGCTGACCGATCCGCTTGGGAAGCAGAAGGGAAATACGGGGAACGGGATCGCGGTCTATAGCTTTGAGGACGGGCGAATCGCGCCTGAGCGTTTTCTACCTTTGGCGCCGCGCGCCAAAATCCCCGCGGGGAAAAAACGACGCGCTGACTTAGAGGACGTGACCTACCCGGCGGGACTGAGCGTCGCCAATAGCGGGGGTGAAGAGCGTTTGCTGGTGGCGAATAACAATTCCGATGAGGCTGTTCTGGTGAATACGGCGAACGGCAGAATTGTTTTTCGTTTTGATCTCTCCACGTTCCGGCAAATTCCAGCATCGCTGCCTTATACAACGGTAATGACGAAAGACGGGAAGCGCGGATTCGTTTCGCTGTGGAATGCTTCCTCGGTCGCGGAGCTGGATCTGGTGAATGGGCGCGTGGTGCGGATCCTTCCGCTCCGCAAGCCGGAATTCCCCTTGGCAGGAGGGTCGCATCCCACAGCGCTGCTATTGAATAGAGACAACTCGCGGCTTTATGTGGCTTTGACCAACCGCGACGAGATCGCCGTACTTGATACAACCTCGGGGCAAATCGTGTCTTACCTTTCCACGAAACTTCCGGGACAAAAATATGGCGGCAGCGACCCGGAATATCTGGCTCTCTCGGCGGACGAAAAGACGCTTTTCTCTGCAAATGCAATTTCGGATTCGGTGGCAGTGTTTGATCTTACGAAAGAGAGGGGCAGCGGAGCGGCCGAAGCCACCGGATTCATTCCTACCGAGTGGTACCCCACGGTTGTTGCCGCAACCGGGAAGGATTTGCTGATTGCGAGCGCGAAGGGAAAAGGGTCCGGACCTAATCCGAAGCCCATCGGCAAGAGAAGGGACGGGCGAAACGAGTATCCGTACGGCCCCGCGATGATTCATGGTTCGCTGGCGCGCATTCCGCTTGCGGATGTGACGGCAAATCTGACGACGTACACAAACGAAGTTGTGGCGACAAATGCTCTGCGGGGCAACGGCGATCGCGTGCCATTTGCCAGCGGTGAAAACAAAATCCATCATGTGATTTACATCATTAAGGAAAACCGGACGTACGATCAGGTGTTTGGCGACCTGGCAGGGGCGAATGGCGATTCGTCTTTGACGATGTACGGCGAAGAGATAACACCCAACCAGCACAAACTCGCGCGGCAATTCGGGATTCTGGATAATTTCTACGACAGCGGAGATGTTTCGGGAGATGGGCATATCTGGTCGAATTCCGCGTCGATTTCGGACTACATCGCGAAGACCTGGCCGATCGGGTATCGCGGCAAAGAGCATACTTACGATTCGGAAGGCACTCTACTGAGCGGGATTTCCGTCGAAGATGAGGTTCCTGATGCTGGAGAGCCGACCGGAGGCTATCTCTGGAAGAACTTCGCCAGCCACGGCGTTTCTTACCGGCACTATGGTGAGTTCATCGTAAGCCGGTGGTGCAACCAAAAAAACGATGAGGGAGAGGCGGCAAGCGGGCCGCCGAAGGCGGAAGGCAGGAATTGCGCGCGAGCGGTGATCAAAAAAGGCGAGGCGCTTGAGAAAAATGTGGGAGAGCCGAGAGGAGGGCCGAGCCCCTATCCGTGGGCGATTCCGGTGCTGGCGAAGAATGTGGCGAGCGAAGAGGAATTGCGCGGGCACTTCGATCCCTCGTTTCCGGATTTTGAGGTGGCGTATCCGGATCAGTTGCGCGCGGATGAATTTTTGAATGAGTTCAATGGATTTGTGAATTCGCGGAACGCAGGCAAGGACACGATGCCGCAATTTATTCTCTTGCGGCTTCCGAACGATCACACGGCGGGCCTCTCGAAAGAGAAACCGCGGCCGGCGGCTTCCGTTGCGGACAATGATCTGGCCATTGGGCGAGTTGTGGATGCGGTTTCGCACAGCGCGTATTGGGACGATACGGCGTTTTTGATTTTGGAGGACGACGCACAGGACGGTCCGGATCACGTGGACTCTCATCGAAGTTTGGCGCTGGTGATCAGCAAGTACGCGCCAATGACATCCGGCGGAGGAGATGAAACGAAGCCGTTCGTCGACCATTCCTTCTACACGACGATCAACGTGGTGCGCACGATTGAATCGCTGCTAGGAGTGCCGCCAATGAACGCGAACGATTCGCGCGCGGCAGTAATGGCGCCGCTCTTCAGCGGTCCCGGGCAGCAGCCCGCCTTTTCAGCGGATTTTCGCAACCGCGACAATGGATTGATCTATCGGATGAATACGGGGGAATGGAAAGAAGGGAAAAAGCTGGATTTCAGCCACGCCGACGCGGTGGATACAGCGCTGCTGAATAAAGTTCTTTGGAAGGACCGCATGGGCGATGCGCCGATGCCGCCGCCGCAGCACAACGTTTTCCCCGCAACGGCGACGGACAAAACATCGAAAAAAGATTCGGACTGAGTATGCCGACGTATTACGCCAGCATGCGAAAAAAGATCGCGCCGCGGCGGTCCGTGGCGCTCTTCGCTTTGCTCGCGATAACGATGGTGGCCGTTTCTTATATTGTGATCGTGCTGCTGGCGGCGACATGCGTATACCTGCCATTCCTGGCTTTCACGAGCATGGAACATCCTCCCGCTCAACTTGGGCTTTTGGTGCTGGGTGGTATCGTCGTCGGTGCGACGATCCTGTGGTCATTGGTTCCCCGGCGGGAAAAGTTTGATGCGCCGGGGCTTTTGCTGGAGCCTGCGGCGCATCCGAAACTATTCGCGGAGTTGAATGCGATTGCTACTTCGTTGAATGAGCCGATTCCGCGCGAGGTGTATCTAGTTGGGCAGGTCAACGCGTTTGTGGCGGACCGCGGCGGGATTATGGGAATTGGCAGCAGACGAGTGATGGGGATTGGGCTTCCTTTGCTTTCCAGCCTGACGATTTCGGAGATGCGTGCAGTGCTGGCGCATGAATTCGCGCATTACTACGGCGGCGACACGAAGATGGGCCCGTGGGTCTACAAAACGCAAAGCGCGATGATTCGTGCGTTTCGGAACATTGGTTCCCTCGGGCAGCTTGGCCGAATCGCCGCTCTTCAGTTTATGAACATGGTGGTGACGTTCATTCTGAAGTGGTACTTCATTTTCTTTTTGCGCGTCATCAATTTTGTTTCGCGCAAAAAAGAATACCGCGCCGATGAGCTGGCGTGTTTGGTGGCGGGGTCCGAGCCGCTCGTGCAGGGACTGAGAAAGATTCATGGGGCGTCGATGGCGTGGGGGCCTTACTGGAATTCGGAAGTTGTGCCGGTGCTGAACCAGGGATGCAAACCAGCCATCGCCGATGGATTCTCACGGTTCATGGGGGCGCCACAGATCGAAGTACAGGTAACGAAGGGAATTGAACGAGAGATTGCGGAAGGCAAGACAGAACCTTACGACACGCATCCTCCCTTGCGAGACCGGATTGCGGCGATCGAAAAATTTAAGGAGGAACCGGTTGAAAAAGACGGCGAGAGGGCGATTTCGCTGCTGGAACAGCCTGAGTCTACGGAACTGCAGTTTCTCGAGCTGATGAACCCAAAGCTGGCGAAGAATTCGTTGCGGCAGGTGGGATGGGACGAAATCGGACAGACGGTAACGATTCCTTCGTGGAGGGCTGCGGTCGGCGAGTATGCACCGATGATGAACGGGATTACGGCGGGATCCTTGCCTGAGGTAGTGAAAAAGCTTCCGCAGATGGGATCGAAGATACGCGATCCACGCGGGATGTTGCTGACGCCCGAGCAGCGTGCGCAAAGAGCGGGGCAATTGCTTGGGATGGCGCTCGGGCTGGCGCTGCTCGAGCGCGGCTGGGAATTGAAAGCGCAGCCAGGAAGTTTTTTTCTGACTAAAGGTACGGAGCAAATCAATCCGCCGGCGTTGATAGAAGAGCTGGCGAACGGCAAAATCTCACCTGAAAACTGGATGAAGATGTGCGAGCAGTTTGGAATTGCGGATTTGGAGCTGACCTTCACGGCAGGGAGCGGGCCGACGAGCGTTTAGCGGACGGGTCCATCTTTTGCAGCGTTCTCGGAGGAGTCCTTTTTAGCCGAAGGGCGATTCCGTTTTGGAATGCGGGAGACTGCAAAAGTTTGTCGCCGCCTTTGTGAGTAAACTTCTCCCACTGCTCGATTCTACCCGTTGCTACATTGACCCACTCCGAGGAGTAGTCGCCTGGCGGGAGTTCGACGATTAGCTCCGTGGGACCGTTTCCGTCCAGATAGATGGCGTACTCCTTTCCGGGATTGGAGAGGGCGCGAGCCGTCGCTCCTGCGGCGTGCTTTACTGTCTGCGCGTCGGGACGGAGGGCCACCAAGGTGAACGATTGCAGGAACTGGCTCAGGATGTGAAGTTGATGGCGGAGAGAAGGGCTTCCGCCGCCGGGACCGTTTGGCTCGGAGTAGGAGCCGTCCTCATGGCCGGTGGTGAACGAATAGTCCAAGGCGCCGAATGTGCTTCCGCCGGAGAGCATGAAATTCCAGGCTTGGCGCCGGTAGCCATCGTCGTCGCGACCGAGAAAACCGGTTTCGTCGTAGGAGATGGCTTTGCCGAGGCCGTAGTTGAGGATCACGGCGTCCGGGTAGGCGTAGTGGAAATTCACGACGTCGACGTTTGGCAGGAGCTTGCCGACGGGCAGGCGAAAATTGGAATAGTTCTGGGCGATGAGGTGGCGATTTGGGAGCGAGGATTCCTCTTGGGCGATCCACTCGGCCACCCGAGCTTGCCAAGCCATTGAGAGTTCATCGGGGAGATCTACCGAGTTCGGAAAGGTATCGCGCGAGGGCGGGCGGAGGTACGAGTTAATGACGTCGGTCAGAAGGGGACGGTCTGACCACGGCTCGTTCTGGATTTCGAAAATGACGTTGTCGAAGGGGTTGGCTTCGCCCACTAGTTTTCGGGCGTATTTTTCCTGGTATGCGAGGATATTTCCGTTTTCTAGGGTGTTGAGTTTCCTCCAGTCGATGGCGTCGGTGCCGTTAACGTTGTTGGGGGAATTTAGCGCGCTCATCTGCCATTGAGCTTCAGCGTAATGCGCGGAGAAGAGCGTCACTTCCACAACGATTCCGCGCTTGGCGGCTTCCGATAGAAAATCGCGATAGCGCGTGAAGAATTCGTCATCCCATTTTTCAAGGTCAAACTTATTTCCGCCACCGGCGTAGCCAGGCGTTTCGCTGCGCGCCCATGGCGCCAGGTAGCGTCCAGGTTCGGGAGCGAGATCGTTGTCGAGGATGCCGAAAGATTTCGCGGGGACTTCGACGTAGGAACCGGCGAAAAGGCGCGTGTAGTTCAGACCGTCGACTTCGAGAGCGGCGAGATAGCGGTGATAGTCAAAATCGCGGTTCAACACCGCGCCGTAGTGTTCGCCGCTGGTAATGAGCGCAACCGCTTTTCCGCGAAACAGAAAATAGTGTGGATTCGCGGGATGAAGTCGGATGGGCTGAGGTTTGGCGCTTTGCGGAGCGGTTGTTTCGGGCGTTGCTTGAACAGTTGAAATTGGAAGCGCGAGGAGCGCCACTGCGAGGATTGTCTTTTGGATTGCGGCGAGCATCCGAATGGGCGCAGGCGGCTAGCGCGCGGCAGGAGCTGCAGCGAGCTGGGCGGAGCTTGCCAAGGCGCGCAGGGATTCGGTGTACGGGGCGCGAGCCACGCCGCGTTCGCTGAAAATAGCGGCGATGTAGCGGGCAGGGGTGACGTCAAAAGCGGGATGCGCGGCGTGAACGTCGGGCGCGATGCGCACGCCTTGCAGATGCGTGACTTCGGCGGCCGAGCGCTCTTCGATGGGAATGTGGTTGCCGTCGGGAATGGAGAGATCGAAGGTCGAGACA
>DATMKS010000014.1:0-4719 GCA_035571045.1 Verrucomicrobiia bacterium | reverse complement strand
GGCTTTTTGTGGCGCATGGAAACCTGGTGGCGGATGGAGGAACGCGACGGAGGTGTTTATGTGCAGAGTGAGGCAGCTTCGCTTACCCGCGACATTCCGACCGGTCTTGGCTGGCTGGTCGGTCCCTTCGTCACCAGCATTCCGAAGGAAACGCTCGTGTTCACGCTCGAGGCCACGCGAAAAGCGGTTCTCGGCGGAGTAAAAAAATGACCTTGGCACTGGAATAGCTCTCTAATCGCTCGGAGAACTTCTCGCTTTGGCATTTTTGAGGAGTTCCCATATTCGGGCGGCGTTCCGATTCCAGTCCCACTCCTGGATTGTTTTGCTTGCCGCTTCGCCAACAACGCGCCGCAGATCTGGCTGTGACTGAAGCCGCTCCATCAGATTGCAGAGTGTTTGCGCGTCGTGCGGCTCGCGAAGAACAAAACCATCGATACCGTCGTCGATATAGCCGGCGACGCCCGCACAAACGGATGTAATCGCCGGCAATCCGCACGCCATGGCTTCGGCCACGGGGAGTCCGAAAGAATCTTCCCGGCTCGGGCTGACATAAACGTCCGCGGCGGAATAGAGCTCAAGCGCATCGGGGCTTGAAACCTCCCAACGGCACCGCTCCTGCACACCAAGTTGCCGGGCGCGCTCCTGGAAGGACGCCGCCGTATCGCTCCCCACCACCAGCAATCTGATTGGCAGCCCGGGGAGAGCCGCCATGGCGTCCAAAACCGTAAACAACCCCTTGTTCGACCAATCGTTGCCAATCAGAAGCAAAACGAAATCCTCGTCGCAAAAACCACGCCGCCGCCGGGATTCGGAGCGTCCGGCGAGCCTGGCCGTCACGGAAAAATGCTTTGCGTCCACGCCATTCGGGACCACGCAGATATCTTCCCGGCGAAAATGCTCCTTCAGAAGCTCTGCCGTGCGCTTCGAAACGGCCGCAAGAGCGAGTTTGGGATTACTGTAAATCCGGCGTTCTAGCGCAGTCAGGAGCGCATAGTAAATCTTGCGGTGAATCCTTCGGAAGATGCCGGCTTGCGCGCTCGACTCCTCGTTCTCTTCGCGCGCGAGTTCCCTCAATCGATAAAACAGCGCGTGAACGATCACCACATCTGGATGGAGGCAATTGATCCCCGGCGACAGAACCAGATCGTAAGAAGCGCCGCCGAAGGTCGTGTGCCACATTCGCAAGAACCCGTTGAATAACAGCCAGGCCAGGAATTGCGCCAAATGCGGACCGGCGATGGACGGAACCTTATGCCAGAAGATGGAGCCTGCTTGCTGCGCTTTGTGTCCGCTTAGGGAAAGGTCTTCGACGCGCTGCGCATAGAGATGGATCTCGCAGCCGTAATCGCGAGCGAGCCGCTCGACCAATTCCGCTACGGCGCGCTCCGTGCCATGGCGCCGGTCAACGAATGGCGAGACAACCGCGAGCCGCAAGTCAGCGTATCCAGCGGCGCGCTGGTTCAGTTACAGGAGCGTTAGCCGCGTACTGCGCCGAAAGCGCAAGGGTGGGAAGCCGGAAGAGCAAACCGAGCAGCAGCCAAAAATAAGCATTTAAGAGGAAGTCTTCGTAAGCGGCGATGCCGCCAAACGTGGCAGGGAAAAGCAAAAAGAACGCGTACCAGAAAATCACGAACCCAAGCGGAAACCAGGGGGAACCCTTAAGCTTCTTGACCACCTTCCACGCGGAGAACAGGATCGCCACGCTCATGATAAGCCAAAGAATCAGACCCACTATCCCCATTTCAACAATAAGCGTGCCGTATCCGCTTTCGACTCCCATGACCGGCGGCTTCACGTTAAATATTCGAGCGACATACTGGCCGCCCAGCGATGTCGTTCCAATACCATACCCGTAGGGCCAGCGGTCGTAGTTGAAGGCCCCGACAAAGTTGGCCACGGGATAGGTCCAGCCACGGTGCGTGAGTTCATTAGTCGGACTACTAGGCAGCAGCGTTTCTTTGTAAATGTCCAGCCGCGACTGGAGGGCTTCAGGGTAAGCAAAAAAGAGTAAAACAATTCCCAGTCCGATGCCAATGGCAACTCGCTGAATCGAGCGGAACACTCGCAACGCTTCCCCTTGGCGCCAGGGAGCGCCCCAGACAAACGCAATGCTGGTTGCTACCGCGTTGATCATTCCCCACATGAAAGAACCTCTGGACGCAGTCAGGAATGCTCCGGCTGCCGTTATCGGGAGGGCTATAAAGGCAAGAGTTCTCCCCTTTTTATGGCGCAGGAGCAGGTAGCCGCTGAATCCCAGGACCAGAATCCACGCCACCATAATGAAATCCGCGTAGCGGCCCGCGCTGACGAAAACAGAAGTAGGCCGGTAAGCGGAAGCGCCCGATTCTGACGAGCGATACAGCCCGCTCAGCAGACGAAGGTCTTCGGCCTGAACCGCGGGATTCAGAAAGCCCGGACCAATAATGGATTGGGCGATACCCAGAGAGACGATGACAAGCACTAGAATCATATTTATCGTGAAAAAACGGCGCAGTTCTGCCTCGGAATTTAGGAGCGCGTACCCAATAAAAATCAATGGAATGTAATAGAAGAATATTTTGAAGCCCATCAGGCCGTACATGATGTGTGTGGAAGCCGGATTGAATACCTGCATCGCGCCGAACCAAATGAAAATAAAGAGCGGCACGAGAAAAGGCGGCCGGAAGATCGTCACTTCTTTGCGGCGAAAGGCCACAAAAAACGAGATGTACACGACCAGGACAAGAAAGTCCTTCGCGAAGTAAATCGCCATGTTATTTCCGAGGAATTTCCGCGCAAAATCCTCGAACAGCAGCCAGCTCAGGAAGAAATACACGCCGTTTCGCCAGTTGTGGAGAATCCCAACAACGATTGCGCCACCCAGGATGCACATGACGGCATAAGCCAGGCCTGTTATGTCGTCATCTATCACATACTGGGCGGATTTGTAGGCGGCAAAAGCGCCGACCACAAGAGTGCCGAGCAGAAGCAACGACCGTCTTTGAATAATTCCTGAGCGTATTGGGGAAGCAAGCCGCATCTAGCTTCTATCATACCCCTCGGAGGACCGAAGTCAGGCAGCGTCACTTAAGAGCGTGAAACTCCTTAAACAACCGCAATTTTGGGAACCTCGGCGAGTTTTTTTAAATCCCTAGGAAATCGGCTTCACACCCTCGACACAGACCCCTGCCCCATTGAGAATCCTGCTTTGGTCTTCGACTTTGTCGACGTCTTCTATTTGGCTCTCGCGGCATCCTCTGCGCCTCGCGTCGGCAAACCCCTCCGCATGAAACAGAGCGATGAGCGAATCGGCATCATACATCCACTTATGGGAATGAAAATCCTGCCACGCATTGTAGATTCGATACAGCAAGTTACCGCTGGGAGCGGTCGGCCAATGCATCAGAAGCCGGTGATTCACTCGGTCCGCCGGTCTAAGAGAGCTAAATTCTCCCGATAGCTGTCCAAACGGGCGGTCTCCGAGATATTCCTGGACGATCGTATTAAGGTCAGGAACCACAACGCGCAAAATGCCGCCCGCACCGAGCACTCGAAACGCTTCGCGGATCAGGCGCTTGCCTTCTTCAAAGTATAGATGCTCGAGAACGTGGGAAGCATAAATGACACTCGCCGAACCGTCGGGGAATGGCAACGGCTTCCGGATGTCGTGGATGAAGATTTTCGGGCTCCACGGTATAGCGTACTTGTCCTTCGCAATGAAATGCATGGACGTGAGCAGGCGCCGGAGGCGCGGGCGCTTGGCCAGTCTGGCATTCCAGGAACCATCGACATTGACCCACCCATCGGGCGTTTGGAGCCCGCACCCGAGGTTCAGACGAAGAGACTCTTTCGCGTTCGGCATGACCCTTTCGCTTCCCGCCAAGAGCAGTGCTTGGGCGCGCGGCAGACGAGCAGTGATGAATAAGAAAGCTGAGTATACAGCAAGGGAAGAAAGGGCCGCACTCCTGGTTTTTTCGGACAAAGGCGGGGCGGTTGTTCGCCGTTCGACGCAAGCACTATACTGGCCGATAGGGTTGCTTTGGGTCCGCCGCATATGCGGGTGCGAGTACGAATTAGTCAGCGGATTCTGGAATTCACGGAGATGGGGCGCGGTGCTGCCTAACGAATGGTAGATCAGCGGAAAGATAGAAAGCCCGAGGTGGACGTCGTTATTCCCGTTTACGGTGAGCGTGCGGAAGCTCTCGACGCGACCCTCTCAGCTTGCGTCGCGCAGACTTGTTCGATCGCCAATATCTTCGTCGTGGACGACGGTTCCCTTGAACCCGTGGGGCTTCCCGCTTGGGCGCGGATCTCCGCTCAGATATTGCTTCTCCGTCTTCCTGAGAACCTGGGGATTTCAGGCGCAAGGAACGCGGCCATCGCGCGTTCAAACGCTCCCTTTCTTGCATGCATCAACACCGAGGTCGTTCCCGCCTCGGATTGGCTTGCCACTTGTGCGAATTACTTGCTGGCACACCCCGCAGTCGGTGCCTGTTACACCCGGCTCGTTTCGGCGACTCCGCGGCGCGTTCTCACGCGGTGGCGCATGCGTTTTCTTGAAACAAGATTTGGAGAACAATCCGGTCTTTCCGAATTCGCCCCTGGGCACGCCGTACTGTTCCGCAAGGAGGCTCTCGACGCTGTCGGCGGCTACGATGTGCGGCTTCGGCTCCATCATGAAGATTCGGACATTTGCCTCAGAATGAGGAAATCGGGTTGGGAAACGCACTACGTCGCAGA
>DATMKS010000013.1:0-174671 GCA_035571045.1 Verrucomicrobiia bacterium | reverse complement strand
TCAAACCACGCATCCCGTTGCTGGAAAAAGTCTTAGCCTATGGGGTCCCAACTTCGCCGAAGTTGCAGTCTGGGCCCGCGACTTGAGCTCAAAATCGATCGAGGAATCTCTATGAAACCACCTTCAACTTCGGTTTTCAGGCTAAATCTACGTTCACCAAAGCAAACGGCTGGCGAGGATGCCAGCCGTTCGAGCTTAGGCGTTGATTGCTTGGTGTTGCAGCTCTTGCTTCTGGTTAGCGGCCCGTTCACTTGGCCGGGGGTTTGGTGGTTTTGTCGTTGTGCTTTTCGTTGTGGATCTGCTTGCTATTTTTATTTTGCTCTTTGTTGATTTGCTTTTTTTGCTGGGCGTTCAGGGCGCCGCCGTTAGCGGTGCGGTCGTTGTGAACTTGTTGAGCAGTCTTGGCCTGGTTGCTGTTGGTCTTGGCGGCCTCGCCGGAAGTCATCTGACCGCTGCGAAGGCCGTTGGCCGTGCGCTGCTGCTGATTGGCTTCACGGTTGTCGACGGCGTTTGGTTTGACGGTGTTGTCGTTATGTTTTTCGTCGTAGATCTGGCGGCTGGCGGCGTTTTGTTCGCTGTTGATCTGCTGTTTCTCCTGACCGGTCAACTTGCCGCCGTTGGCAGCGCGATCGTTGTGAACCTGCTGGTCGATGTTCGCCTGGGTGCGCTCGGCGCGGGCGGCTTCGCCGGAGGTCATCTGACCGCTGCGGAGCCCGTTGGCGATGCGCTGATCTTGATTGGCTTCACGGGTGTTGGGGTTGTAGTTGCGGCCAGCGCTGCGGTCGGCAGCCGATATCGGCTGCGACTGCGCGTGCTGCTGCGAGACCTGATGATAGGCGTTCACGTTGGAGGCCGCCGGAGTCCCGGGAGTTCCGTGGTTTACAGAAGCGAGCTGGGAACGGTCTTGAGCGGCGAAGTTCTGGTGCTGGACTTGGTTGGCGGTAGGCTGGATATGTTCTTCGTTGGCAGCTCTCAGCTCCGTTGCAGAGGCCTGCGCCTGGATGCCCACGCCGCCATTGAAGCTGACATGCTCGTTGTTGATGATGGTGTTCTGCGTGACGATGGTGCGGTTCTCATAGACATTGGTCACATGGACGCTGCCAAAGTTCGCAACGGCGCTGTTGTAGGCGAATGCTCCGCCGCGCCACTCGCCACCCACGAAGCCGACGCCGCCGTAGCCAAAGCCGTAGTTAACACCGCCGTAGAACCCTATGTGTGGGCCCCAGTAGCCGGCGTGCCAGCCATAAACGCCGCCAGCGAAGCCCCAATAGCCTGGGGTCCAGAGAACGCCTGCCCTCGGCGGCTGCACCCAAACACCGGGAACCCAATAGTAGCCAGCGTCTCCGTAGGACCAGTAGCCAGGGGTCCAGAGATAGCCCGGAGCGGGTAGCGGCGGCTGCACGTACACGGGCAAAGCGGGTGGAGCAACGTGCACGGAGATGCCGACGCCGATCGAGACTTGTGCGTGCGCGACCGGCAGGGTGAGCATAGGCGCAGTCATCGCAGCGGCAACGAGGAGCCTGCGAAATCCTGAGAAAATCGACATAAACTTCCTCCTGAAGCAGAGATTCAATCAATGATACGGTTCTTTTTTCGAGCTACCCGGACTGAGTGGGCTTAGGCTTTTAAACACGAAGCCGGGGAATTTGTTGCTGGAAAAAGTTTGGTTAACATACGGAAAAGGATTCCGAGGGCGGTTCTCGCAAGGGCCCGCGAATGAGGTTTTTTACTTGGTCGATCCAACGAAGTTCAACGAGGCAAGGACAAGCAACTGCGGAAGGCAGCACGCGCGGAATGGACGCGACACGCGCATCTGCACTATCGACATACATATTTTGATGGCGGACGAATCGTTGCTGCGCATCGACTGGCATACTGCGGGCGATTCGACTGCGCGCTTACCCGGACCTGATCGACCGAATAAGCTGCTGGGCCGAGAGCGAGGTGCCATTTGCGAAAAGCCTGGATGACGTTTGTTTTGCTGGTTGTCGCGGCGTTTTTGGCAGGCGAGAATCCACAGGCGCAGGACGCCAAGCCTGTGTCCACGGCCTGGAAGACACCATGGAGCTACGAAGGGGCAAGAGGCGCCGAACACTGGGGTGACCTGGATCCGGACTATGCTGCCTGCAGAGACGGCAAGGAACAGTCTCCGATCGACATTCGAAGCGCGGAAAAAGCCGATCTTCCCGCAATACGATTCGAATACAAGAGCGGCCCGCTCAACATCATTAACAACGGATATACCGCGGTACGCGTGGACTACCTTCATTCGGGAAATTTTCTTGTTGTGGGAGACAAGCGCTATGAACTAAAGCAATTCCATTTTCATCGTCCCAGCGAAGAGTACATTCACGGCAAGCCATACGATATGGTGCTGCACTTGATGCACAGAGACAGCGATGGGAAAGTGGCCGGAGTCGCGGTTCTTCTGAAGGCGGGCAGCGCGAACGCCACCATCCAGCAGCTTTGGAAATTTATGCCAAAGACAGCGGGCAAATTGGAGGAAATTCCCGGAGTCGAAGTGAATCCCGCGAATTTGCTGCCCCACAACACCGGCTATTACATATATCAAGGATCGCAAACGGCTCCGCCTTGTACGGAGGGTGTGACGTGGTTTGTGCTGAAGACGCCGATGGAAATCTCGGCGGAGCAGATCGACGCGTTTGCCAAGCTCTATCCGCACGATGTCCGGCCTGTGCAGCCGCTCAACGGGCGCATCGTGAAAGAGAGTCGGTGACGCGAATATTCTCGGTAACCACAAGCCCACATGGACTATGCGGCATCCAGGTGCTGCAAACAGGCAATGCTCTCGAATAAATTGCGCGCCTGCAGGTTGCCACAGGGACCGAGCATGCGGCGGATATTAAATCACCGCCCGGGGCACCCCAAGAACATTGAATAATTCTGCGTTCTTCATGGGAAGGTAGGGAGTCAGGCCCGCTTCGCCAATCCAAAACAGACTATAGCCGCTTCCCTTTAGGAACTCTGCAACTTGCGCGCACGAAGAGCCGTATGCTTGCAGGAACTCCTCCCAGAACTCGATGATGATGTGTGGCTTCGGGTTTCGAGACAAAACCCAGCGGGCACCGAGCAGTACATCAAGTTCCGCGCCCTCGACGTCAATCTTGATTAAATTGATTCGGTCTATGCCGTGCCCTTCGGCATAGTCGTCCAGAGTTCGGCATTGGACTTTGACCTGCACCCCTGAGAAATTGTCGGGCTGGCGCAACGAGGTCTGTCCAATGTTGTCCGGCCGGGCCACATAGAGCTCGACTTCTTTACAACTTTTTGCAAGGGCACAACGGACGCGGTGAACATTGCGCAGACCATTTATGAGTACATTGTGCTCGAGCAAAGCAAAGGTCGCAGGCTCAGGCTCAAAGCTGTGGACGGCCCCTTCTCTTCCCACTAAGCCGGAAGCTAGCAGACTGTACTGTCCCACATGGGCGCCAACGTCGACAAAGGTCATGCCCGGTTTGAGCAGCTCTTGGATGACTCGCACTATGGGAAGGTCATAGTAGCCATCGACGGCGATGGAATAGCCGATCACGTCCGTCCATATGACGCGAATCTTCATTCCATTGCCGAGACGTGTATCCACCGCAATGCGGTAATTCAGATCAGCGGCCATCTGGCGCAGGAGCCAGTGCGGCTTGCGGGGAGCCATCACCTTGGCCGACAGACGAAGAGCAAACCTCGTTAAAGGAGGGATCGCCCCTGCCAAACGGAGAAGCGGGCGTGAAAGGCCAGTTTTCATCGGCGGCAGTATCGAGCTACTGGTCAGCGCCCCGAGCGCGTTCGAACCGCATACATGCGCCACTCGGACTAGCGCGTTCCACCGTCTGCAGCTTTGAGGAAGGCGTCGAGCCTTAGGAATTTGCGGCCGAGGGCGGGGCTAAACGTGGACCATTCCTCTTCGCCGGACTCCGTGGCGAGCGCGGCGCGAACGGCGGCCATCTTGGAATCCATGTCGTCGAGATAGTGGAAGACCATGGCTTCGCGGATCATCGGCAACTTGGGCGAACCGAATTCGTGCTGCCCGTGATGGCTGATCAGGAGATGCTGGACCACCGCTTTCAGATTGGCAGGGAAACCTTCGATGGCGTCCATGGATTTGGAAACGGTTTCGACTTCCATGACGATGTGGCCGAGGAGCTGGCCTTCGGTGGTGTAGCCGATGGCGCGGTCGTAGCAGAGTTCGTCAAGTTTGCCAACGTCGTGCAAGATCGCAACGGTCATCAAAAGGTCGGCGTTCAGTTCGGGATAGTGCGCGGCGATTTGCTTGGCGAGGCCGCACAAGCCAACAACGTGTTCGAGCAAGCCGCCAAGGTAGGCGTGATGCATGACTTTCGCTGCAGGAGCGCGCTTGTAACGCGGCGCAATCGCCGGATCGTTGAGGATCCCGTTCACGAGTTTCTTGAGCCACGGGTCGGCAATCGAGTTGGCGTATTCGAGGAGTTGCGACCAGAGTTGGCCGACATCTTCCTTGGTATGCGGCAGAAAATCGGCTAGATCGACTTCTTCGGGCTTGGCGAGGCGAAGCTGCTGCAAGGTGAGCTGCGGCTTGTTGCGGTAGATTTCGACGCGTGCGTTGACCTTGACGATATCGTCGCGGCTGATGTCTTTTGCCGGGGCCTCGAATTGATCCCACATGACAGCTTCGATGGTGCCGCTACGGTCGCCGAGCGCCAGACGGAGATAGGACTTGCCCGCGCGGGTGTTACGAACTTCTTTTTCGTGAACGAGAAAATAAGTGGTGATGGTTTGTTCGGTGCCAAGATCAGCGACGAAAGGCGTCTTCATCAGTCGCCCGAATCGGCGGCGCGCTTGCCGAACAGGATGTACTTCTTATGGCCCTTCTTGGTCTTGGTGACCTCAGGAGTAGCGCTGACTTCCTGAATCTCGGAGTTGCTTCCGCCGGCGGCATCCTGATAGCCAGGCTTGATCACGACGTAGCTTTCCTCGCGAAGCGTCTTGAGATATTCGCGCATAGCCGGTTCCAAGCGCTGATTGTAGAGCTTCCCCTCGATTTCATTTTCGACTTTAGCGAGCGACTGTTCGCCTTCGTCGTAATGCTCGAGGACTTGCATTATGAGGAAGCCCTGTTTGGTTTCCATGACTTCCGTGAGGTCGTTTCGCTTCATTTTGAAGACGGTTTCTTCGAGCTCCTTGGAGAGTTCGCCGCGCTTGTATTCGCCCAAATAGCCGCCCTGTTTGGCGGTGGAACCGTCGGAATAGCGCTTGGCGATTTCGCCGAAGTCCTCGCCGTCCATGATGCGCTTTCGGGCCGTCTCAGCCTTCTTCCGGAGCTCGGCGACGTCCGCTTCATCCTTGCCGGCGGTATTGACTTCGATGGAGCGGAGGGCAACTTGCTCGGGCCGCATAAACTCCGCTTTGTGCTCGTCGTAATATTTCTGGATCTCATCCTTGCTGATATTGATGTGCGAACCGACTTCGCTGCCGATGACCTTTTTGGTGAGCAAGCCATTGCGGATGTTGTTCTTGAAATCTTCCCAGTTCAGTCCCTCTCCGGAGACGGCTTGCTCGAGAGCTTCCATGCTTTGTAATTTGTTTTCGATGCGGATTTGGTCGAGCTGCTTAATGACCTCGGGTTCTACGCTGACGCCCATATCCTTGGCGCGCTGGACGAGCAAGGACTGGTCAATCAGATCGCGGAGAGCGTTTTTCTGGCGGTCTTCCGTGAGCGTCCTCAACTGTTCGGGGGTGCAGCGATTTTGGCAGTCGGTCTTGGCATCTTCCTCGGCGGTGATTTTCGAGTGTTCAAATTCGGAACGGGTGATGACCTCGTTGTTGACGCGGGCGACGATCTCTTCGACGACTTTGCCGCCTTCGGCGGAGACGGCCGGCTTTTTGACCGGAACCGGCTTCTTGGGCGCGCCCTTCGCGGGAACGTCACCAGGAACGTCAGCGGGAGCTTCGTCCGGTTTTTCGAGCGTAGGCTTCGGTGCAGGGTTCTGCGATTGGGGGGCAGGCGGCGTCGGCGGAGTGGGTTGCTGTGCCGCTAGCGGCAGGGCGGCGAAGAGCGCCGCGATGACTGCAAGATTTTGCATGTAGTTCCTCATTTATAGAGTTTAGCTCTGCCCTTGAAGGCCGAGCAATACGTTTCTGAGAGCGCCCGGGACCGACTCCCCGCGCGTGGTTTCCAGCCAGAGAACACCGCTAGGATCGAGCTTAATACCCTTCCGTGAGCGCACGACCTTGACCAAGGTGGCCGGGTCGAGCGGTGTTTCCGCGTGAAAACGGATGGCGATGCGGTTTCCCTGGCGTTCGACCGCTGCGATGCGCAGGCGCTCACACATGGATTTGAGGACAGCGTACTCCAAAAGGTTTTCTACCGTGCCGGGCGGCGCCCCGAATCGGTCGGTTAGTTCGCGATGGACGTCTTGTTTTTCTTCCTGGCTGGCGATCGAGGAGATTCGTTTGTAGGTGCGCAGGCGGAGGTTTTCGCTGGGGATGTAGTTTTCAGGGATGCGGACGTCGAGGCCGAGGCTGAGCGTGGTGCGCAGCTCGAGGGCTGACTCCTCGCCCTTCAGCTTCGAAACGGCGCGCTCGAGCATTTGGCAATACATGTCGAACCCGATGGCTTCGATGTGGCCGTGTTGCTGGCGGCCAAGCATGTTGCCGGCGCCGCGAAGTTCGAGGTCGAGAGCGGCGATGCGGAAGCCAGCGCCGAGCTCGCTGAACTCCTTCATGGCCGAAAGGCGTTTACGTGCGATTTCGGAAAGGGACGTATCGGGTGGAACGAGCAGATACGCGTAAGCCCGCTGATGGGAGCGGCCGACGCGGCCGCGGAGTTGATAGAGTTCGGCGAGGCCGAGTCGATCAGCGCGATTAATCAGGATGGTGTTGGCCTTGGGAATGTCGAGGCCGTTTTCGACGATGGTGGTGGCGACCATTACGTCGGCCTCGTCACGGATGAATTTGAGCATGACGCTTTCGAGTTCTTTCTCGCCCATTTGGCCGTGGCCGACGACTACTCGGGCTTTTGGTACCAGTTTCTGGACCAGAGTTGCTAGCGAGTATATCGATTCAACGCGGTTGTGTATGAAGTAGACCTGGCCATCGCGTGCGAGTTCGTTTTCAATGGCTCGCCGTACTAAGTCTTCCTGGAACGAAGCGACGACCGTTTGGATCGCAAGGCGGTCGCGCGGCGGAGTCTCGATCACGGACATATCGCGAAGGCCGACGAGCGACATGTGCAGCGTGCGAGGAATGGGTGTGGCGGAGAGCGCGAGAGCATCGACGTTTTGGCGCATCTCTTTCAAGCGCTCTTTGTGAGCGACGCCGAAGCGCTGCTCCTCGTCCACGACGAGAAGGCCGAGATCCTGGAACTTAACGTCCTTCGAGAGCAGGCGATGTGTGCCTATGACTACGTCAACTTTGCCCGCTTCGAGTTCGGCGAGAATTTTCTTCTGCTCGGCGGCGCTACGGAAACGGCTGAGCATTTCGATGCGCACAGGGAACGCTGCAAAGCGCTGCTTGAAAGTTTCGAAATGCTGGAAGGCCAGAACGGTTGTGGGCGCGAGGACAGCGACTTGCTTGCTGTCGGAGACGGCTTTGAAGGCCGCGCGCATGGCCACTTCGGTTTTTCCGTAGCCGACGTCGCCGCAGAGGAGGCGGTCCATCGGGGTGGGTCGCTCCATGTCTCGCTTGATATCGGCGATGGCCGTGTTTTGGTCGACGGTCTCCTCGAATTCGAACGCGTCTTCGAATTCGCGCTGGAAATTTCCGTCGGCGGAAAAAGCAAAGCCTTGCGCAGTCTTGCGCGCCGCGTAGAGAGTAAGAAGCTGTTCCGCCATGTCTTCCAGAGATTTGCGGACGCGCGTCTTGCGCGTGTTCCAGCCGGTGCCGCCAAGCTTGTCGAGCGTCGGGTGCGAGCCCTCGACGACGCGATAGCTTTGAACCAAATCCATCCGCTCGAGCGGTACGTAGAGGCGCGCATCGTCGGCGTAGCGCAGGAGCATGAATTCGCCGCGATGGCCGTCCGACTCGATTTGGCGCAGGCCTTCGAACTGGCCGATGCCGTGATCGACGTGGACGATGAAGTCGCCCGGTTTTAACTCCGCGAAATCGGTGAAGAACCCGGAGGTGCGGATTTTGTGGCTGGGACGCTCGACCGTCGGGGCGACGTCGAAAAGATCGGCGTGACCGAAAATCGTCAGCTTGGCATCGGGAAACGTAACCCCTTCGGCGAAGGGAGCGCGAATCAGCAACAAGCCGGCAGTTTCCATTGCGCCTTCGGCGGTAAAACCGGCGGCGGCGTTTTCCGATTCGCCGAGGACGTAAGGAACGTCGTATTCGCGGGAGATGTCCGCGAGGCGTTCAAGTTCGCCGGTGCTCGCCGCCGCAAGGAAAACCTTTCCTCCTGAAGCGAGCTGCGCCTTCACCGCGGCCATGCACGCGACGACATCGCCGTGGAAGCGCGGGCTCGGCCTTGAAGACAGCTCGAACTGCGGGGCCGAGCCGATGTTGACGGCGAGCTGCTCGAAATGCGCCTGCGAAGTCTTCGCGAGCGCGGATCCGAACTCCTCTTCATTCAAAAAGAAATGCGAAGCGCTCGGGGCCGTCGCGCTGCCGTGGCGCTCGTAGATCGCTGTGGCCTGTCGGAGGTGCTTCTCCGTCGCATCCCGCAGGCTTTGCGGTTCGTCCAGGAATACGACGGGCTTCAAAGAGCTCTCAGCAAGCTCGAAGAGCGAACTCTGGCCGCTTTGCTCTGCGGGTCCGAAAAAGGAGGTTGCCTCCCAAGACGGAGCTGCCGATTGCGTTGCGCCGACGAGTGTAGCTACGTTCCATTCCGTGAGCGGCAAGAGCGTCGTTCGCTGCACAGGCGCGATGGATCGCTGCGTGCGCGGATCGAATTCGCGCACGGATTCCACCGTGTCTCCCAATAACTCGATCCTGACGGGCCGTGGCGCTTCCGCCGAAAACACGTCCACGATGCCGCCGCGCATGGCGAACTGGCCGGGCAGCTCGACCATTTCCGTGCGCGTGTAGCCCACGCCCGCCAGATGCGCGATAAATTCCTCCAGCGGCACTTCTGCATCTTTTGTGAGCGTGCGGGCAAGCGACAAATAGAGAGTGGCATCCTGAAAACGCCAGAGGGCCGATTGGACCGGTGCGATGACTAAAGAAACCTGCCCATCGGTCAGACGAAAAAGAGTTGCGGCGCGGCGTTCGAGAATGTCGGGATGCGGACTCTGCGATTCCCACGGCAGCGTATCGAAAGCTGGTAGCGTCGCAACTCCTCCGTTGATTCCCGGGAATATGCTGGAGAAGAAACGGACGGTTTCCGCGAGAGCCTCGGCGCGGCGATTCGAATCCGTGATGAAAAAGGCCGGACGCCGCAGCTCATGCGTCAGGTACGCGGCCACAAGAGCTTTGGCAACGTCATGCAGGCCGGAAAGAGAAATGTGTTGCGCGCCGTCGCGCAGAGCGCCCAGCGCGCCTTCCACCGACGGGTGGCGAAGCACAGCGTCCAATCGTTCGCGAACGGCAGGCAGAATCATGCGTGAATGTCAGGCTTCCACGCGAGAGGTGGGAGCGCCTTCGCGAATCTTCCGGAGAATCGCCGTGGTCGAGTAACCAGGCACAACGGGGATGGAGACGACTCGGCCGCCTGCAGCTTCCACTTCTTCGCGCCCCACGATTTGATCGCCGGGCCAGTCGCCGCCCTTTACGAGTACATCCGGCAAAAGACGAGCGATGACCTCACGAGGAGTTGGCTCGTCGAAAATGATCACAGCATCCACGCTTTCGAGCGCCGAGAGAATTTCAGCGCGCTCGTGTTCCGGCAGGACAGGACGTCCCGCGCCTTTCAATTCACGCACGCTGGCGTCGCTATTAAGGCCGACCATAAGGGCGTCTCCAAGCGCGCGAGCTTGCTCGAGGCTGCCGATGTGCCCGGGATGCAATAAATCGAAACAGCCGTTGGTGAAGACGATGCGGCGGCCGTTGCGTTTCTCGCGGCCAAACCGCAGAATCGCTTCTTCGAGGGTAAGAATCTCCGGGTTCAAAGGAACTCCATGAAGTCTCACGCAAAAATTGCCCTGGCGTTTGATGTAAAGCTAGTTTATCACGCGCGGCAACCGCGGCGCTCCCGAGCCAGCCAACTGCGATGAAGGCAAATAAGACGCTTCGCGCCTTTGCTGGAGCCGGACTTTGCGCAGCGGGCCTGTGGCTGGCGCTCGCAGTTCCATTCCAATCGCATACGTTTCGCATTGACGCCGGCGGATGCCGCCTGGTAACCGACCTCGTCGAGCCGATGACGCCACCCGCAGGAGACAAGCCGCAGGGCTATGTCGTGCTTTTGCACGGCCTTTCCGCGAACAAACGAATCATGTCCTACCTGACGGCTGGCTTCGCTGCCGAAGGCTTGCGCGTTTTCGTTCCGGACTTGCCGGGTCACGGACGGACGTCTGGTCCTTTTTCTTACGAGCGCTCGGAGCAGTGCAGCGCAAACCTGGTTCGCGAGCTCATCGCGCGTGGGCTGCTCGATCCGGAACGCACTATTCTGGCGGGGCATTCGCTCGGCGGCGCTATTGCGTTGCGTGTCGCTTCGAACGTGCCGGTCGCCGGAGTCATTGCGCTCTCTCCCGCTCCGATGCGCCCGATCCCCGGCATCTCGCCCGAAATGATGCCGTTTCACGACTTCGGCGCGCTCCCGGCGCATTCGCTGGTGATGAGCGCCTCAAGGGATCCAGAAGCCATACGCGGCGGAGCCAAAGATTTGGTGCCGACGCCGGGCGAGGGGACGAGTCAATACGATGTGATTCCCTACTCGACGCATGTCAGCATCTTGTTCGACGCCCGAGCCATGTCCAACGCGCAGAACTGGGCGGTTCGCGTCTTGCACCTCGGAACGCAGCCGCGCTTGCCCTCGCGAAGGGGCCTTTTAGGTTTCTTAGCCGGATTCGCGGGTATCCTGCTGCTGGCAGGGCCATTTCTTCGCGAAACCTTACAGAAGAAAAATCAGGAAATGCCGGTCTCCCAAAGATCGGCCGCTGCCGGAAAGAGCCGCGTCTTCCTGGAATACGGAATCGTTGGCCTTGGAACCGTCGGCGTCCTCTCCTACATAGACCCGCTTCGCGCACTGCATCTTTTTGAAGGCGATTATCTCGCGAGTTTTCTATTGATTCTCGGAGTGGTTCTGCTCGTCCTGCACTGGAATTCCTTGCGAAATGTATTCGGGCCGCGGCCGAGCAGTGGCCAGCTAACGAGTTCGTTCACTTTCACCCTTCTCGCCGCAGCTTTCACCGCGTTTCTTCTTCACTTCCTGGTCACCGCGTGGATTGACTTGACGGTCAGCGAGGCGTGGCTGACGGCCGCGCGATGGGCGCGCTTCGTGCCGATCCTCCTCGTCGCGCTTCCCTATCACGCAGCCGAAGAGTTGCTGCTCGGCTCTGTAACTCCGGATAAAGGATGGCACCGGCTTCCCACGGCGCTCGTTCTTCGTTTGATCGCATGGGTCGCGATCGTCGCGGGCGTCTTTGTCTTACACAGTGGCGAAGTCCTTTTAGTCCTTCTGGCGCCCTCCTTTATTCTCTTTTGCGTGCTGCAGGTTTCTGGCATGAAGGTTGTCCGGGAAGTTACGGCCTCGCCCGCAGCGGCGGCCCTTTTCGGTGCTATACTCCTCGCGGGGTTTTGCCTGGTGGTCTTCCCCACCACTTGATGGGGCCCGTTACCTGAAAAAATTGATTGCCAAACCCAGCCGCCGCCTGTAGGTTTCCGCGTCCAGGGACGGAGTTCGAGGCCATCAGAACGAGATAGGATCATGGCAGAAATAGCAATCGTCGGCGGCGGACCTTCCGGCGCGATGTGCGGTGAGCAGCTCGCGCGCGCGGGACACAAAGTCCAAATTTTTGATGAACGCCTCGCGTGGGAAAAACCCTGCGGTGGTGGACTGACCCATAAAGCGGTCCAATGCTTCCCTTTCCTGCTCGACAATCCCTATCCGAAAAAACTAGTGCGTTCGGTCGAATTGATCAGCAGCAATGATCAGCGCGCGAATCTCGAAATGACGCATCCCATCGTGATTTATTCGCGCCGCGTGCTGAACGGCATGCTGCTCGACCGCGCTAGAGCCGCCGGCTGCGAAGTTCAGCAAGCGCATGTGCTTGGCGTGGACACCAGCACCACGAAGCCGCGCTTTTCTGTAGATGGCGAATGGCACAGCGCGGATTTCCTGGTACTGGCTGCCGGCGCACGCAATCAAATCGCCCCGGAGACGCGGCCCCTCAAACGCGACGAGTTGGAAATGACGCAGGGCTACTTCGTGCCGCAGACGGCCGAGTCCATCATCGTGAAATTCCTTCCGCACTTCGAAGGCTACATCTGGTCCTTTCCACGCTGCGACCATCTCTCTGTGGGGATCTGCGGAAGCATGGCCGCGCATAACAGCACGGAACTGAAAACGCATTTGAGCGCTTTTGTCGAAAAGCAGGGGATCTCGACCGAAGGCGCGAAATTTTACAGCCACGTGCTGCCATCGCCGAGAGAGAGCACGCTTTCCGATCGCGCGGTGTTGGGGAAAAATTGGGCTCTGATCGGCGATGCTGCGGCTTGGGTGGATCCTCTCACGGGTGAGGGACTTTTCTACGCGATGCGCTCCGGCGAGCTCTTGGGCCGCTCGCTTGCGGAAGGCTGCCCCGAAAAATATACGGCGTGGGTCAAAGCCGCATTCTCGTGCGAACTGGAATTCGCCGCGCGCATCGTGCGCCGCTTCTACCGCGGCTCCTTCCTCGGCACGGCCGTCACCACCCGCATGGTGCAATTTATGAACCGTAGCGCCGTGTTCCGGCAGTTGATGAGCGATCTCTTCAGCGGAACGCAGGACTACAGCAGCCTCAAACGCCGTCTGTGGGGCCATCTAGGTATTACCGTGAGCGAATTCATCGCCAGCGTTTTGAACCTGGAGCGGCCTACTACCGTGCAAGTTCCGCGCGGGGGGGCCGCCGCTGACTAGAAGTTGCCGCAACTGACGCGTCTCCCGGCACCGAGACCGTCCTCGGCCATCGTCTATCGTCCACCGCTGACTGCCAGAATTGCTCCCGTCGTGTAAGAGGCGGCGGGCGAGAGCAACCACACGACCGCCTCCGCAATCTCCTCTGGCGTTCCGGCGCGTCCCATGGGAATTGTGGGAGCCAAACGCATCGGCCGCTCAGGATCACCGCTGGCCGCGTGCAGTTCCGTCAAAACATGTCCCGGTGCCACAGCGTTGACGCGAATCCCTCCGGACGCAACCTCACGGGCGAGGCCGAGCGTAAACGTATCGAGCGCGCCTTTGGAAGCCGCATAGTGCACCCACTCCCCCGCTCCGCCAATCTGCGCCGCGCGCGAAGAGATATTCACGATCGCGCCGCCGCTTCCTCCATTGCTTGTGGACATGCGCCGCACCGCTTCGCGCGCGCAAAGCATCGCCCCGATCACGTTCAGCTCGAAAACCTGCGTGAGCGTCGCGCTCGTCACTGCCTCGACGCGCGCAAAGCCTCCCGTGATGCCGGCGTTGTTTACCAATCCTGTGACTGGCCCCAATTGGCGCTCGGCCGACTCGAAGAGTCTCACGATCTCGCTCTCGCGGGAAACATCGGCCTGAATGACGCACGCGCGGCCGCCCGATGACACGATGCCCCTGGCCACATCCGCGGCAGCCTGCCCATTTCGCGCATAGTTCACGGCCACGCGAAAGCCGCTAGCTCCAGCCAGTTTCGCGATTGCCGCGCCAATGCCCCGCCCCGCGCCCGTTACGACCAAAGTTCCCCGGGAGTTCTCTTCGCCGCTATCAGACATGTGCCATCCTTGTTCGAACCCCGAATGAAATGTACTCTACCTGTTTCCATGCGCATCCAAGAAAGACGTTCGATCCGGCCACACACTATGCCATCTGACACGAAATCATCTACCCCAGCGAAATCCGAAAAGCGCAAGAACGCCTGGAAGGCGCTCCCCGACGTCTGGGCGCTGATTCATCCGCGCCGCGGCTTGCTTATCCTTGGCTTCGGATTGATGGCCATCAACCGCGTGTGCGGCTTGGTTCTGCCCGCATCCACCAAATATTTCGTCGATAACGTCGCCATCAGACATCAAGTCTATCTCTTAACACCCATCGTCCTCGGCGTCCTCGGCGCTACTATCGTCCAGGGCCTGACTTCGTTCACGCTAACCCAGCTTCTCTCCAAATCCGCGCAGAAAATGATCACCGAACTGCGCCGCCAGGTGCAGGCGCATATCGGCCGCTTGCCTATCTCCTTTTATGATTCAAACAAAACCGGCGTCCTCGTTTCGCGGATCATGAGCGATGTCGAAGGCGTCCGCAACCTCGTCGGTACCGGCCTGGTCGAATTCGTAGGCGGCTTGATGACCGCTGTCTTCGCGCTAGTCTATTTGATTCACGCCAGCGTCCTGCTCACCGGCGTCGCCTTCTCGATTCTCCTGGTATTCGGCTTCGGCATCAGCAAGGCCTTCTCGACGATTCGCCCCATCTTCCGCGCGCGCCCCAAAATCACGGCCGAAGTTACCGGCCGCCTCACCGAATCGCTCGGCGGCGTCCGCGTCGTTAAGGGCTATCACGCCGAAGAGCGCGAAGAAGGCATCTTCGCTACCGGCGTCCAGCGCCTCCTCGACAACGTTTTGAAAACGCTCACGGCTACGTCCCTAATGAGCCTCTCGGGCGCCACGCTGCTAGGCGTTGTCAGCGCCCTCATGCTCGAACTCGGCGGTCACAAAATCTTAAGCGGCAGCATGACCCTCGGCGACTGGTTCGCCTTCAACCTTTTCCTGGGCTTTCTGATTGCTCCCGTCTTCCAGATCGTCGCGATCGGCACGCAAATCACCGAGGCCATCACCGGCCTCGAACGCACCCGCGAAATCCTGAATGAAAAGAAAGAGGACGAAGATCCCCGCCGCACAGTGGCGATGGATCGCATTTCGGGCCTGGTCGTGATGGAAGATGTCAGCTTTTCCTATGAGTCCAGCAAGGAAGTTCTCCATGAAGTGAGCTTTGAGTCGCAGCCGGGAACAGTTACGGCTCTGGTCGGCCCGTCGGGCGCGGGCAAATCCACGATTATCGGCTTGATCTCGGCGTTCTACGTTCCCTCGAGTGGCCGCGTCCTCGTCGATGGAATCGATCTCGCCACCGTAAAGCTAAATTCTTACCGCACGCAGCTCGGCGTTGTCCTGCAGGAAACTTTTCTATTTGACGGTACGATTCGCGAGAACGTGGCCTTCGCGCGGCCCGAAGCCAGCGAGGAAGAAATTCTCGCCGCCTGCCACATCGCCCGCGTGGACGAGTTTGCGGAGTCTTTCGAGAAAAAATACGACACGCTGGTTGGCGAACGCGGCGTCAAACTCTCTGGCGGCCAAAAGCAGCGCGTCTCGATCGCACGCGCCATTCTCGCCGATCCCCGCATCCTGATTCTTGACGAAGCGACGTCCAGCCTCGATTCCGAATCGGAAGCGCTCATCCAGGAAGGCCTGCGCTACCTGATGCGCGGACGCACGACCTTTGTGATCGCCCACCGCCTCTCAACCATCCGCCGCGCCGAGCAAATTCTCGTCGTCGAAGGCGGCCGCATCATCGAACGCGGCAATCACGCCTCGCTCTACGCCGCGGGCGGCCGATACTACGACCTCTACACAAAACAGCACGAAGTCGAGAGCAATCTCTTCCTGGCCCCCGGCGAAGGGTCCCTCGATTCGGAAGACCCCGATGCGGCTCGCTCGTCGGCTGGCGGGCGCGCCGGAGCGGCGATTCCCGACGCAATTCGCTTAATCCGCGGACAAAACAACTGAATTCAAAAATGGGAAAGTATGTCTCGGGAGTGCGGCAGCTCGGCTGCCTCTTTGCGCAGCCACCACTCGCACGCACCTATCTTGGGCGAGCCACAATCACGTCACACCGTGGTGGTGCGGCGAATGACGAGCTTCTTCGTCGTGGGCGGCGGAATCAGCGTCGCCATCTTGCGAATCATGGCCAGCACCAGCCGCTTATCTCCATCCGAAAGCGTGGTGCTGAAGCGTTTGATCTCCGCGAGAAAACGAATTTCATCCTGCGAAAGTTCGCCAAGCATCTTTTGCGTTTCGCGGTCGCGCGGCGTCTCCGTGCCCGGGAAAAAATCCGCGAGCGAGATGTCCATGGCTTCCGCAATCTTGGCTAATGTTTCGAGCGACGGCACGGTATGGCCGTTCTCGACACGCGAGAGGTAGCAGCGCAACAGCCCGGTGCGGCGCTCGATGTCTCCCTGCGACAAACCCCTCTGGCTGCGATAGGACTTGATGACTTCTCCGATGTTTACTCTTGGCTTTTCTTTTGGCACGATTGCTCTCCAGGTCGAGGGGGTATCTTAGTCACTAACAGTAGGAGAAGCAAGACGGAATTTCCTGGGGATGGTGCCAATTTGACAACACCGCCCTTTCCACTGTGGAAAACCACCTAGCGGCATTCCTGAGCTTGTCGCGGACGCGTCAGGCCGAGTCTTAGCGTTGTGAAGCCACAACCGTGGCCGGCTGCTGCAACCGGAATTCCAGTAAGGTTTCGCTAGGTACTTTCACCTTCTCGCCCTTGGTGAAAACCTGCACCCCGGCACCTGCCGCAGAACCTGCTCCCGCCCCAATCGCCGCGCCTCTTCCCCCGCCGGCGATCGCTCCAATGATCGCTCCGAAGACGGCTCCGCCCCCCACTTTCTTCGCGGTGTCCGCGCCTCGGCCCTGCCCTTTCACGCTGTAGTCGCTGCTGACCAGCGGATAGTCGTGGCCATCGATGACGATGCGCATGAGCTCGAGCTGCAACTCCGCGCTTCCGGAAAGTTTTCCCGCTTCTTGCACATTTGCCAGACGGCCATAAATGTCGGTGCCTTTGCGCGCCACAAAAGTGTTGTTGATGTACAGGTCAGTTTCAAGGCTGGCGTGGAAAACGTCGCCGACTTTATTTCTGGAAGAATCCACTCCATCAATCATGCGGACTAAGATCGATTGTCCTGCCGGTATGGTGATTTCGCCATATTGAGCGGCAGGGTCTTGCGCCGGAGGAGCTGGGGCCAGCGACGACGGCTTCGTTGCCGGAACCGGAGCCGAAGGAGGAACGTCCTGGGAAGTGATGGGAGGCTGAGAGGCATCTGGAGGGGGCGCGGCTGAAGCAGCGGAAGTATCCGGAGATGTAGGTGGAGGTATGGCTGCTGCTGGCGGAGGCACAGAAGGAGGCGGCGCAACCACCGGAGCGCTCGTCTTACCGGAGTTGCCGGCGAACGTGATCGCGACAGCGTCCGACACATTGAACGTCTGCACTTCGCCTTTAATCTCAAATCGCAGCACTGCTTGTGTCCCGCCGAGGTAGCGGCCCTCTAGCACCCGCCCATCCTTGAGTTCCAGGGTATCCGCCGCCGCCGCACACGCAAAAAATAATCCCAGGGCCACCGCGGCAATCGTCCGTCCTCGACCATTCATCATGTGCCTCTTTCCGCCAGCGTTTTTCTGCGACTGCTCTTCCGCGCCGGCGTCCTCGCGCCACTCAGGCCGATATCTTACTCTAAGCGCCCTACAGCCTTGGATGAGACGCTACGGCGCAGGGTTGTGCAAATCTGCGGGCCGCATTGACAGCCTCTACTGCGTGGCCTGATAAATCTGGCGTGTGATATCGGCCATAAGCGCCGCGCTTTCCTTCTGGTCGGCAATTCCCCGAACAAGAATCACCAGCACAAACGGCCTCGGCGCAAATACAATCGCCGCGTCGTTATGAATCTTCGTGATCTCGCCAGTTTTGTGCGCCACGCGAATGCCATGAGGCAGGCCAGCCGGAATAGATTCGTTTAAGGTTTGGCGCTCCAGGATTTCGACCATCTGCTTAGAAGATTGCTGGTCGACCGCCTCTCCGTGCGCGATCGCATCCATGAGCTGCTCGAGACCGCGCGCGGTCGTCGTATTGTTCAATCCTTTCTGAAACGCTTTGCCGTCCTCCACCCCGCGCAGAACGTTCATTCCGTCTGCGTGCAAGGAACGCACCGTCGCTCGAATATTTTCCACGCCCAGCTTTTCGATCAGCAGATTCGTCGCTAAATTGCTGCTAACGGTGATCATCAGCTCCGAAAGTTCCCGCAAAGTGCGTGTCTGCCCAACCGCCTTATACAGTTCCGCTTCCGAATCATCGGCGGCGTCCAGCGTATAAACCGAGCCATCCGCCAAACTGTGAAATTCGTTCCTTATGGGCAGCGGATCGTCGAGCTTCAGCTTTCCTTCGCGCACTTGTTGGAACAGCTCGATCAATACCGGAACCTTCATCGTGCTCGCCGCATGAAACGCCTCGTCGGCGTGGCAAAACCACTCGGTCTTCCCGTCCAGCGTCCGAAACGCGAGCCCCACATCCGCCCCACTCTTACGGATCGATTCCTCAATCCTCAGAAAGGCTGCCGCTAGCCGCGGATCCTGCCCCGCCGGCGCACATACCGGACCAAAGGCGCCGAGCACAATCGCGCAAGTCATTGATGCCGCACGAATTATCGAAAATGGTCTCAAGCCACGCTGCCATCTGCCCGATCTACTTCGGGCAAGAACAAAAACTTCCATGCTCCCTCTGCCGCTTCATGTGCGATTGCACAGCACGCCCGCAACTCCTGTGTTCCTAAGCGTTTACTTCAGAGTTCTCTGGATACACGGGGCGGGCGCGCCCCCCGCTTTCCGAGGCCGCCCCGTCAATTGGAAGATGCCCCCAGCGTCGCCTGCGCCACGTTCCACCCGTCAATTATCAGCCGGACCTTGGCTGCCGGGCCGGTCTCTGTATACTTCTCAAACTTTGCGCTCACGGTTCGCTTCTCGCCTGGCAGCAGCGAAATGTAATTGTCGTCCCACAGGATTGGTGTGACATCCTGCCCATCCTCGCTGCGAATCACTCGCACGTGCACCATGAACGCAACTGCATTGCTCGGATTCGTGATCTCTACACGAGCGTGGCTGTTTCCCCATGAAGCTTCCGTTCTAAGTTTCACCGGCGGCAAGGAATTTAGGCCGGTGAGATCCCCAAACTCCGCCTGTGGCGTATAGACGGTGTCCTGCTGCTTGGCCCAGTTCAGAGTGTCGGCCTTGGTCGATAGCCAGTAGAAATTATCGCTGGTGAGTTCTCCCGCCGGAGCCTGCAATTGCAATCGCAGGAAATAAGTCTTCGAGAGGCCCTCCACTTTCGGCAGATCGAAAACCTTGGTGCTGCTGTCGGCCGGCAGGTCCACTGTCGCTTCTTTGGAAGCCTTTTCCGTGCCATCAATATTGTAAATTTTCGCACTGACTTTCCGGCCCTTCAGCTCCATGTACATGCTGTTGACCACAGCCACGGAATTGTTGTCATAGGAATACTGCACGTGAACAGGTTCCATTGCTTTCTTGGTCCCGAAGTAGCCGCCTGCGGGCACCAGATAATAATCGTAGAGATGCCAAATCAAAGACGGCCACGAGTTGTTCAGCATCCACTGAATCACGCCGGTTGCCGTGTACTTGTTGCGCCCATAAGCCTCGAACATCGCGCGCTGCCCGTCATAGGTCATGGCCTGGGCCTTGCGTTCGTAGTCGTCCAGAGAAATGGCCGCCCCGTATCGTCGCGTCAATCCGTCGGTGAAGACATTCACCGTCGTGAACCGCTCTCCTCCGGAGTGGTAATTCCACACATCATCGATCGGCCAAAGATGATCTTTGGGAATAAATCGCTCGAGGGACTCGCGCGGAGGAATTGCCGGTCCGGGGCTCGTCTCGGTATTGTAACCGTACGCCCCGCCCGCTTTCGTGTCCGCGAGCCAGTAGACCGGCGGCACATATTCGTACGGCCCGGTCATCTTCACGCCGGATTTCCCGGTGACTGTCGTCTTTTCTTCGGAAGCCGAAGAAAGAATCGGGTTAGGCCATCCCAAATCCTTTTCGATGCCCAAGTACATTTTCTCTACGTCGGCGGGCGGCGGCCCATCGCTCCCGTTGAGCCACACCATAACGCTTGGATGATTGCGCAACCGCGTGATCTGGCTCTTCAAGGAAGCGGCAGCCACTGCGCGCTGGTCGCCTTTCCAATCTTTCCATCGCTCCCAGGCGTCGCAGCACGACCAGCCCGGCATCACCAAAATACCCAGGCGATCCGTTTTCTCGAAAAATTCGTCGCGGTCGAGATGGCCTTCCAAGCGAATCGTATTCAGTCCCATGTCGCGGACGTAGGCCAGGTCGGCGTCCAGCCGCTCCGACGACCACCGCAGCAGCATATCTTCCGCCCACGCAGCGCCGCGAATCAGCAACTTGCGTCCGTTGATCTTGAACAGGCGATACCCTTTTTCGGTAAGCTCCGAAGTTACTTCGCGAATCCCGAAGCTGGCATCGACGGAGTCGGATGTCTTCCCGTTGACCAGAAACGAGAACTTTGCTGTATAGAGATTTGGAACTCCCATCTGATAAGGCCACCAAAGCTTCGGATGCGAAAGCTTCAGTTGCGCAAACTGCTCGGGCGTAAAACGCACGATTTTTGCTTCGGAGGCACCGAGAGTCACCTCCTGCGAAAGCTGCTTTTCGTCGTCGATTCCCGCGTAAAGAACGCCGCTGACAGCGTGGTCGGAAACGTTGTGCACACTGGCGCTCAGCGTCAGCGAAGCAGATTCATAATTCTTGTCAAGTCTTGAGGCCACAAACGGGGCACGCACCGCTACGTCGCCACTGCGGGTCAAAAAGACTTCTCGCCAGATGCCCATCAACTTGTCCGGCGGCGTAGGATTCCAATCCACCCAGGTGATCTCGAGATCGTCCTTTTTCGGCGCAAACACTTCCACCGCAATCGCGTTTGGTTTCCCCGCGTGGATGAACTTGCTCACGTTAAACTCAAACGTGCGATACGCCCCCGCCACATCTTTCGCATCCGCCGCTTTCTGGCCGTTGATCCAAATGTTCGCGCGGTAATTGATCCCCAGAAAATTCAGCCATGCGGCTTGCTGCTCGAAGCCGGCAGGCACCGTAAATTCCGCTCGGTACCACCACGAGCAAAGAAACGGACTATCCTTCGGCAATTCGCGATTTGCAAAAAGGACTTTGTTCGATGGATACATTCCCGAAAACGAATGCAGGTTGGTTGCGTAGAAAGGGTCGGGATAAGTCTTATCAGCGACCAGCGCGCCCACCACGGTGGTTGGAATCGTCGCGGTATGCCACCCGCTCGCGTCAAACCCCAGCGCAGAAATCTGCTCCCCCGTCGCTTGCACTTCGCACGACGATTTGATCTGCCAATCGTTGTGGAGATAAACGCGCGCTGCGTGCTCTTCGGTATCCTGCGCCGCAGTTCCCGCCGACGCCATGAGCAGGATCATCAGTTCGAGCGCACACTTAGACAACCCAGTGGAACGGGACATAAAGCTCCTCGCAGAAGTTCAGAAGCGATTCAAATCTCAGGGACGCCGTCAGGCGCCGCGAAGGTCATATTAAACCGGTTCAATTAAGCCCAGGATTCTTTTTTTCGACAGAATCAGCATACGGCCAATGGGTTATAAAACGAAGGAAGAATTGAAGCAAGAGATCCAAGAGAAGATCGCCCGGAGCTTCGGCCGGGTCCGGCAGACGGCTCCTCATACGCCCGGCGGATGTAGGTATTTATACCGACTTGAAGGTCGGCGGAGTCCGGACTATTCATGGACCTTGCTGACGCGACTTCCCTCACCCCGCTTCCATTCTTTCCATGCAGCTGGACCCTTGCTGCCAACACTGTTTGCTTCCCGGGTGGTGGGCGTGGCCGTGCTGGATTCACGAATGCGTTATCGCGCCATCAATGGGGCATTGGCGGTAATGAACGGGGTGCCCGCCGCGAGACACGTGGGGATGAGACCGCGACACATTTTCGGAGATGTCGCGACCAAAGTAGAAGGCGCGATCGACCAAGTAGTTGGCACTGGCAAACCTGTTTCACTAAACGTAACTCTGCAACTTCCCTTGCGCGCCGGAATCGGGCACTGGCTGGAGAGCTTTTCCCCAATCCGAGATTTGAATGGAGATGTTACGAAGGTCGTGGCAGTAGTTCTGGAAATTACGAAAAGGCAGGACTTGGAGCGGTCGTTGAATCATCTGGTTGGAAGCTTGTTGCATATCCGGTCGGCGATGAAAGATGAGTTGGATCTAAACCGAATTGCTGACGGACCGTCCAGCGAACAATCCGAACTGCTCACCCAGTCTGTCGAACTCGCCACACAATGCATTAAAGAAGTGCAAGCGCTATGCAAAGGCCCACGTCTAGAAAATTCCCTAAAGTCGCCACAAGCAAAATGTCTCAACGTACAGGACAGTACTCCAAAAGAAGCCAGTGCTCGCCGATTGTCCCCGAGGGAACGGGCCGTCTTGCAGCTTCTGGCAGATGGTAAGAACAACAAAGAAGTCGGAGCATTGTTAGGGATTAGCGTTCGGACCGCAGAAGCTTACCGGGCACGGCTGATGAATAAGGTTGAGATTCATTCTCTAGCTCACTTGGTACGGTTTGCAGTACGAAACAAAATCATCGAACTGTGACCTATTGCCTTTGATTCATCCCTTTGAAAGAGTCCCGACATGGTTATAGCCGACAGACTCCGCGAACAAGTGAACGCGTCTGATTTTCAGGAATTCACTCGGTCAGCCCGGACACCGAGAACTTTCTGACTTTCATGTCCGGGAACAGAAACTCATAGGTTTGAGACGATTCATACGAAGTCTTGTGCAAATCTTGAACCAGCTTCGCCTTGTAGTCACCGAGTGCCAATACTCCAGTATTCGAATTAGATTGCAATTCGTACTTCTTTCCATCGATGAGGACATCTAGCACTTGAAGCATGCCGAGAGAGAAAATGACTAAATGGCACGCGCTGACATGGATGGTTAGGGTGTATTCCACCGGGTTGGGTTCTGTCCGCTTAGGTTTTGAACCGGTCCACACGTACGCGGACAACAGCAACGGCAGGATAGCAACGGTAAACTTCTTCATGGCGTTCCTCGTTTCTATGCTGGAATTTTAACGTCTGTTCTCTATGTTACATTTGTCCTATGGCGTCCAAGTCCCTGAACCTCCGCGCCGGCGCCGATGATCTGATTCGCCGCGCCAAATCGGCAGCCGCCTTTCAAGGCGTGACGTTGCGTGAATGGGTGTCGAAAACCATGCAAGAGAAGTTAAAGAAATGACCGCGAAGAAAACCAAGAAAAAACCCAAACAAAAAGACTTATACGAAGTCACTGTGGTTGATGTGCGTGAGGGCAAAACGGAGCAACTCGAGCAACCGAAGCAAACCGAGCAGCCCGAGGAAGTCAAGCAACCCGAACAATCAGAAGAGTCCAAGCCGCTCAAGCAAGAAATCGTTTTCAAGCTGGGGGCAGAAGTCGGTCTGTTTCGTCCAAACACGGGTGTTGACAAGTTAGGCCGGATTTTGAAGATAGCAAACGAACTTCTGACTGTTAGATGGGACGACGGCACGATAGAGCAATTCAGCCGTACAGGTCATTCTTTCTACGGCAGCATAAACAGTTTGGGAGAACCGATTAAGCCGCTTCGAGACAACCAAAAAATGTGGGGCACGGACGAAGATCCCCATTTGACTCTCCCCACCAATCACGCGAAATAAGGCTTGTCAGAGAAACGGAAATGCTGGATTTATTAGTGGGGAAGATAAAGCAGTAGTTCGTAACAAGCGGGACCGCCCGGCGTTTGGGAATGTCTGCGCTCTGGGCAGAGCAGTATTCACAAAACCAAACTGGAACGGTACACCGTAAAGTCCGGTAGGAAGGTGCAACTAGTGGTCCCGGAGGAGGGGGTCGAACCCACACGGCCTTGCGGCCACCGGATTTTGAGTCCGGCGCGTCTGCCAGTTCCGCCACTCCGGGTCGGCAATTCAAAAATAACATGTCGCCGCCCCACACTCAAGGACGCCGTAGGGAACCGCAGCTGATTAGCGTGCGATGAACCGATTTGATTTCGCTTGGCGCAACGACCCGCAGATTCGCTAGGAAACGAGGCGCTCCCACGGCGGTGGAACTTTTACGGAAGCCATTCCTGCGGCCGTCGCCGCTTGAATGCCCATCTCGGTGTCTTCGAAAACCAGGCAGTTCTTTGGTGCTACACCGAGTTTCGTGGCGGCCAGGAGGAAGGCTTCGGGATCGGGCTTACTTTTTTCATACTCTCCAGCACAAACCAACGTCTCGAATCTGTCCAGCAGCTTCAGCGCCTCCAAAGACGCCGTCACCGAGTCCCTCGCGCTCCCCGAGACTACCGCAAACGGAATCCGCCCGCGCTGCGCCTCGATATGCTCCAACACTTCGGGAACGGCTTTGAGTTCCGGAAGCATCTTGAAATAGAATTCTTCTTTTCTGCTCGCGACATCCTCAACCGGCATGCTGAGACCCTGGCTATGGTTTAGAGTGGCTATGATCTCAGCAGTGGGCCGGCCACCCCAAGCGTAGAAAAGCTCCTCCCTAAATTCACAATTCCATTCCCGAAGCGCCCTTTTCCAGGCAACGTAATGAAGAGGCATGGAGTCGACGATCGTTCCGTCGCAATCGAATAGATACGCGTTAAACGAGCCCGCCGGCAATTTCAGTTTCATTCCTTTTCCAGTCTCCTGCTCCTCATTCTAAGCGAGTCGTCGAGGCTGTGCTAATCGAACGCTTGCCCGCAGTACGGCGAGCCGATAAACTCCGCCCATCCATGGCACCGTCACCGTCGAGCGATTCCAACTCCCAGGTTCAAATTCAACCGCGCAGCCTCGGCGGTTTCTGGGCGCTCATAGCGGTTCAGTTTCAGGGCGCGTTCAGCGACAACGCACTCAAGTGGCTCGTCAGCTTTCTAGTGCTCGACGCCGCCATCTCAAAAGAAAGACGCGATCTCTGGTTTGTTTTGGTTGTGCCGCTGCTCTTCGCGGTTCCCTTTCTGCTCTTCTCGATTCCCGGCGGCTATCTCGCCGACAGATACAGCAAGCGCAGCGTAACGCTGTGGACGAAAGTCTTCGAGCTCGGCGTCATGGGTCTGGCGACTTACGCGCTCGCAAGCAATCGTTTGGAGATCGCAGGAATCGCTCTCTTTTTGGCATGCACGCAAGGTGCAATCTTCGGCCCGACCAAGTACGGCTTGCTGCCAGAGCTGCTGCCTCTGGCAAAATTGAGCTGGGGCAACGGCATCATCGAACTCGGCACGCTGCTCGCCGCAATCAGCGCCGCGCTCGCTGGCGGCTTTCTGGCGCAGACATTTCACGGACGACAGGTGTGGTCAGGGGTTATCTTCCTCGCGCTCACGGTGCTCGGCCTTCTCACAAGCTTCGGCATCAGCAAAGTTCCCGCCGCCGATCGCGCTCGGCGCTTCGCTTGGAATGTCCCCGCGGAATTTTTCCACGAGATACGGCGCATGAGAAGCGACTCGACTCTCTGGACCGCCGTCGTCGCCAACACCTTCTTCTGGTTTCTCGGTTCCCTGCTCCTGCTGAACATCGTCTTGTATGCCACCGACATTCTCCACGTAGATGACGCGCACAGCAGCTATCTTCTGGCGGCGCTTAGTCTTGGCATCGGGATTGGCAGCTTTGTCGCGGGTCTTGCTTCGGGACGGAAAATCGAACCAGGCATGGTCCTTCCCGGTTTAGGCGGCATCCTTTTAATGTCTGCGCTGCTTTCCCGGCCGGGAATCAGCTACTCCGTTGTCCTGGCACAGCTGGCGCTGCTGGGCATGGCCGGAGGATTCTTCGTCGTCCCGGTGAACGCGCTCATCCAGCAGCGGCCCCGGCCGGAAGAGAAAGGCCGCGCCATCGCCGTCGCAAACCTGCTTTCGTTCGTCGGTGTAGCTCTTCAGCCGCTGGCGCAGTACGCCATGCTGCGACTTGGCCATCCTGACCCCTCACGCGTCTTTCTGATCGCGGCGGCCATGACCCTGCTCATGGGGGTCGTCCTGGCTCGCATGCTGCCCGAACTTTGGCCGCGGGCCCTCGACTGGACTCGGTTGCGGTCAAGAGCTACTCTATAGCCCCCGTTCGCCAGGGGCCACGGACCCGCCCGCGGCATGCGAACGGTTTTCGAAGTCGAGGTTTTCGATGGCTACGGCGATGACCGGTTCGCGGTCACCCCTTTCATTGGCTGCTCTGCGTTCGCCTTTTGCAGTTGCCCCTCCCAACGGGTCGCGGCTTGAACACCGCGGTCTGTCTCACTGGATGAACCGCGTTCTGGAAGAGCTTGGAAGTCTGCGGACCTCCCCGGATCCCGGCACAGTGCACGATTTACGTGTAGCCATTCGCCGCTGCCGTTCGCTTGCAGCGGTGATGGAGGAGATTGATCCCGACGCCGCCTGGCCCGAAATGCGCAAGGCGGCGCGCAAGCTGTTTCGAGGCCTCGGCGATCTCCGCGACGCGCAAGTAATGGAGGAATGGGTCAAGAAGCTCGGCGCGGAGAATGATCCTCTTCGTGCGCAAATGCTTGCGGTTCTCGAGACAGACGAGAAGCAGCGCTCCGCGCATGCGTTGCACGCGGCTGCAAAATTTAACGAGAAAAAATGGTCGCAACTCGAGAGGCGGCTGCGCCAGCGCGTCCGAATCGTGCCGGTGGAAGGTCTGGCTGCCGAATGCCTTGCTCTCGAGCGTTTCGAGGAAGCTAAAGAACTTCACAACCGCGCGCTGCGCACAGAAAGGTCCAAGCCCTGGCATGCACTACGGATCGGCCTAAAGAGATTTCGCTACACGCTCGAGGGCTTTCTGCCGGATCGCAATGCCGCTTGGAGCGAAAATCTGAAACGCCTGCAGGACCTCCTCGGAGACATTCACGATTTGGATGTGCTTGCCGAATTGATGGAGGAGACCAAACCCTCCGCAACCGCAGAATCTATGGAAGCGTGGAAAGAGAGGATCATTCACGAACGCCGCGAGCGGATCGAAACCTATCGCCAGCTCACACTGGGGAGGACCAGCCTGTGGCACGAATGGCGGCACAATCTGGCCTATGGCCAGCGTTTAGAGGCGGCAGCAATGGCGCGGCTTCGCGCCACCGCACGCGCTGCCGATGCGCATCCGCAGCGCACGGGCCAAGTAGCGCGCATGGCGATGCGCGTGTTCGACCTTCTGCGCCGTGTCCACGCCTCGCCGGTATTTGATGAATCGGCGTCTCGCCACATGATGGAGGCCGCAGCCAAATTGCACGGCGTAGGGGCTGCTGGGGATCGCAACTTGTCTCAGAAGGCTCTTCGCAAGTTTCTGCTGGGATTGACTGTTCCGCCTAACTGGTCAGCGGAACAATGGGATTTGATGGCCTGGGCGGTTCGCTTTCACCGCGGTGCAGAACCCAAGCAGAAGAACGGTTTTGCCAAACTTTCTGAACAGCAGCAAGCCACGGTTCGAGCGCTGGCGGGAATCCTGAGGCTGGCGCGCGCTCTGTGGAAAACCGGCGTAGAGAGCGCTGTTGGTCTGCGCTTTGAAAAGTCAGCCGACGCCTTTGTCCTGCGCGTCCCCGGTTTGGGCGACACTGCCGAGACCGCGGCTCGCCTGGCCGCTGCCAAACATCTTCTCGAGTCTGTCTTGGGGAAACCGCTTATCCTCAAGGCCGTGCCGAAACCGGAAAATGCCGCCGCGCCAGTCGCGTCGCCATTTGAACCACCGCTGGTTTCCGCCGTCTCCGGCTAACTCCATCCGTTTGAAAACGGTTACTTCCCCGTGCGGCGAAGGAGCTTTGGCGGCGCCAGCCAGAGCAATTGTCCGTTCGGAGGCGAGACGCGCTTCAATTCGAGAAGCGCTACGCCTGCTTTTTTAATCGAGGTGATGTGATGTTTCGAGCCCAGAGCGGAGGCGATGATTTCATCCAACTGCGGAGCGTGGCCGAAAATAAATAGCGTCGAAGTTTGCTTGTCTTTCGCAAGTTCGCGAAAAAAGAGCGTTGGCTCCGAGCCAGGTAGCAGCAAATCCGTGCGGCGGATTTTTTGCTTGGGATAATCGAATGCGGCCGCGAAGATTTCGGCGGTCTGCATGGCGCGGACGTAGGGACTCGAAAGCAGCAAGTCCGGCGATGCGCTGAGGGCGGCAACACCGGCGGCGACTCGCTTCGTTTTCTCGATGCCTTCCTCGGTCAGATATCTCTCGGGATCGGGCGGGCACTTGGGATCTTCCCGGTCGATCGCAATGCCGTGGCGCACGACATATAGTTCCATCTGGGCTTTCCCCCTTTCACGAATCTAAATGCTATCGAAGCGGCGCGAGCTTAGAGCTCTAAGCTACGTTTCCTTCGAAGCGGTTTGCCGAAAATAGAGCCGAACGTGAAATTCCTTTTCGAAGAGCTCGGCGCTGCGGTTCGCGTCGAGCAAATCTTCTGCAGCATCTCCCCGCGCAGTGACCTGCAAGCCTACGGCTCCGTGCTGAAACGCGCTGCAAACCTGCATGACGCGCTGGCGATGGGAATGATCCAGCGCTTCGGCAATTCTCAAGATCGCGGCGAGACGCCTCGCAATTCTCTTGTCGCTGTTATTGAGCGAGGAATAGGCGAGGTGGTGCCCCGCGGGCTCCGATTTTCGATTGTGGTAGCGCACCAGCGCGGCGACGATCGCGCGATCGCGGCCTTCCAGGCCGGGAATATCGCCGTTGAGCACAAGATATTCGCCGTGCTTGTGATGGCCGCGATGGCTGATCATGTGCCCGGTGTCATGCATGAGCGCGCCGGCTTCCAGCAGAACGCGAGATTGTGCCGGAAGATGGTGGACGGGCTGAAGCTGGTCGAAGAGCAGAATGCTCAGCTCGCGAACGTGCTCGGCGTGCGTCTGATCCTTTTGCAAGCGCCGCGCGAAACTGCGAGTGCCCACGAGCAGTTGCCGCGCGGCTACGTCGTAACGGTGCGGCTCCGTCCTGGAAAAGGCTTGATGGGCGATTTCCTGGATCAATCCTTCGCGAAGGCCGACGCTGGGGATCGAAAAATTGCGAATGTTGAGGTAGCGCCCCAGCGTGACAAACGTAAGTGCAGCGATGCCCAGCACGTCCGCGCGATCGCGCCGGATGCCGTAGGACTTCATGCGCTCGCGCACATCGCGCTCCAGGAGATCTGGCAGGCGTTCGCGCAGCAGTGAAAGCTCGAGGGTTGGAAGTCCATGGAGGCGGGGACCGGGCGCGATATTCGAGAGCGTTTCCGCGTTTCCTCCAAGGGCGACTGCCACCTGGTCGCCGAGGTTTGGCCGGGATGGCAAACGGGATTCGAGAAGCGCGCGTACGTAGCGACGGACCTGTTCGGCCTGCATCGGGCGGATCGCGCCGGGGATTTTCAGTGTGGTCATCAGGCGGACGGTGCCCACGGGCAACTGCGCGCTTTGCTCGACGGTATGGTCGCGGATGATGCTGATCTCCAGGCTCCCGCCGCCGAGATCGGCGATGCAACGCGGCGGCGATTCCGGCCCGAGCGCGGCCATGACCGCTACTCGGCCAAGCCGCGACTCTTCCGAGGAATTGATCACTTCCAGAGCGATGCCGCTCTTCTGCTTGATTTGGCGCACGAAAGCGTCGCGGTTGCGGGCTTCGCGGGACGCGCTCGTCGCCACGGCGCGATAGCGCGTCACACCAAATTCATCCATGATTTCGTGAAAGTGGCGGAACGCTTTTACTCCCTTTTTGAAAAGATCTTCGCTGAAGCGGTGGCGCAAAAACACGCCTTCGCCGAGACGAAGCGAATATCTTTCGTTGACCAAGGGTTCGATGTCGAGCGCGGAGTAGGCGCGCGCGACGGCGAGGCGCACGGCATTGGAGCCCGCGTCGATGGCGGCGATATGAACCGGCTCGGACATTTCGGAAATTACCGCCAGAGATGCGCAAGCGCGGCGGAGGGCGTGTACTTCGTCGCGCGAATGCCCAATTGCTCGCCGATACGCTGGCGAAGCTGCTTGTTGACAGCGGACACGCTGGCTTCGCCGTCGAGTTCGATGAACGAGTGGCGCTTGGCCATCACTTCGAATTCGCGTTTGATCATGGTTTGGTAGCGGATGAACGACCAATAGAGGTCGTGCGAAAGAGACATGTCGCGTCCCGCTTCCCAGTAACTGATGGCTTGCGCTTTCTTGAATTCGCGTGCGAAGGCGGTTTCCGGCCGCACATTTAGCCAAAAGGTGAGATGCGGACGCAGGGCCATGGCGTAGAGGCCGTTCAAATAGTCGCGATTGATGCCGCGCACCACGCCGCGTGCCACAAGCGTGAAAATAAAGCGGTCGGCAAGCACGACGGTCCCGGAGCGAAGGGCCGGCAAGACGCGATGTTCAACCTGGTCAAAGAAATCCGTGGCGTACATCAGGGAAAGCGTCAGCCGCGTTACGGCGTTTTTTGCCAGAAGCTCGTCGATGTCTCGTCCCACCAGATACGATCTGCGCAATCCGCTCGTTTGAACGGCAAAGCCTTCCGACTCCAGCCATTCCTGAAGCAGCGCGATCTGTGTCGAGCGTCCGGAGCCGTCCATCCCTTCGATGACGATGAGGTTTCCCGTAATTTCGCTGGGGTCAAAGCCGACTAGCGCTTCGCCGTAGAAATACTGCGCGGCGCCGTCCTCGGCCGGCGCGCCAGGTTTTGCCGGGGGAAGGGGGGCTCCGGTGGCCTGCGGCAATTCCGCTGGAACTGCCGGCGCGTTGAGTTTTTCTTTCTCTTTTTCCTGATCGGGCATGCTCACTCCGGAGCCGGAATGCCTGGCGCAAAACGCTTCAAATCGATTTTGGATGCCACAATCTCTCTCATCTGCTTTTGCAGCTTGTTCACCGGCAGCGTGCCGTCCAAGACGACGAAATTATCGGAATCCACCATTTTGTCGTACTCCTCGAGGATGCGCGCTTGGAAGAGGCGGAAGCTTTCCGCTCGGTCGTACGACAGCGCCATATCCATTCCGGCTTCGTAATATTTCAGTTTGGGACGCCCGCTGAGGATGCGATGCACGGCCACATCCAGCGGCGCTCGAAAATAAAAAGTGATATCGGGTACGGGCGCGAAACGGTAAAGATTTCTCAGCCAGCGCCCGGGGCAGCCGCGAGCGGCATCGCGCGCAAATGCCGTGTAAATGTAGCGGTCGGCAAGCACCAAATAGTCGCCCTGAAGCAGCGGCATGATCTGGCGTTCGCAACGATCCGCAAAATCGGCGGCGTGCAGCAGAGAGAAAGTGGTGGGGGTGAGCAAGCGCCGCTGTTTCCCGCGCCGCGTCGCGGATTTCACCAGCGGTGACGAATTCCATTCGGTAAAATGCAGGCGGTACCCGCCGATTTCGAGCCAGCGTTTCAGCAGATAGAGTTGCGTGCTTTTGCCGGAACCGTCGGTGCCTTCCACGACGATTAATGCGCCGGGATAGGCACGGCTCGGGACAGGCTTTCCCGGTTGCGGTAGTGTGGATTTGGCCGCTTCCGTTCGCGGCAACTTTTGTGCGATGTCCTGATTTTCCATTAAGCTCTTTGCGAGAGGCGATCCGTCAACTCAGCCTATCCCTGCATTGTTACAAGTGCATTACAACACACCACGCCACAACTGGCAAAGTGCGCTCGAGGCCACCCGGGAACTTCTACACCTCAAAAAGCGGCTATTTTGATGCGCAGGAACTTCTTGGGATTCTGCCGGAACTCGCCGACGAGCAAACGCAAATCTCCGGTGAGGCCGGTCAAGCTATCGTAAAGTCTGGGATCGGAAAAGAGTTTGCCGACGGTGGTTGTATTGTCGTTGAGTTTGGAGGTGGCGCTGGCCAGGTTGTCGCTGGTTTCCTTCAGCTTGGTGTAGAGCGTGTCGTCGGTGGCGAGTTTGCCGAGGGTGCCTTTGCCGGCGCGCACATCGGTGATGATGGCGTTGCTGTTGGTAATGGCTTGCTTGGCCTCGTCATACAGCGATGGATCATAGAGCAACTTTCCGATGGTTCCTTTCTGCGAGCGGACGTCGGTCAAGATCACGTTCACATTGTCCAATCCCTTGTCCACTTTGTTGTACATTTCGTCGGAGGCCACCAGTTTGCCAAGCGAGCCTTGTCCAGCTTGAATGTTGGCAAGCATGGCGTCGCCCCTGGAGAGCAGGTTGTTCAGGTGATTGTAAGCTTGGTCGTCGGTGAGCAATTTTCCGAGCGAACCTTTTCCTGCTTTGACTCCATTGATCAGTTCCTGCACGTTTTCGGACAAAGCCTGAAGATTGCCGAGCATGTCCGCGCTTCGCTCGACCACTTCCTTCATGGCCTTTTCTTCCGATCCGGGCACTTCCTGGCCGTCTTTCAGCGGAACACCGGTGATTCCGAGGCTGATATTGACGTAGCGGTTGCCCAGCAATCCTTCCGTGACGAGACTTGCCGCGGAATCGGTGAGTATATCGTTCTCGTAGTGCTTGCCGACGCGCATGACGACTTCGATGTTTCGGTTGCGCTCGCGGATTTTGCCGGCAACGCGAGGCGCCAGCCGGATGGATTCGACGTTGCCGACTTCTACGCCATCCAGGCGCACCGGCGCGCCGTTCGCGAGCCCGGAGACTTCCGGGAGATAGGTGATCAGACGATATTTCGGACCGATCGTGCCTGCGCCCGTCACGTAGAAAATGCCGGCGGCCAGAACCGACAGGCCCACCAGCACGAAGAGCCCCACGCGCAGTTCCGTCCACGTTAGTTGTTTGCGCTGCGCCATTTTTTCTTTCCTCCCTTTCGATCTTCCAAAGGACTACCGCCCATTCACACGAGAAACCGTTTCAGATAATCGTCCTTGGTATCCGCAAGCTCTTCCTGGCCGCCTTCGAAATAGACTCCGCCTTCGCGCAAAACCAGAAAACGCGTCGCCGCCATCCTGGTTCGGGCACTTCCGTTGGAGGAGCTGTGCACGACGCGCTTGGTCGCCGGATCGAACCGGAAATTCGCCAGCGCGAAGCCGTCCTGGAGCCGCTGCGTGGCGAGCAGCGCCGTCACGCCGAATACGTCGCGCAGCCGCAAGATCAGCGTGATGATCGTTTGCGAGGTGACCGGATCCAGTCCCGCCGTGGGCGAATCATACAGCACAATAGGGGGCTGGTTGATCAGCGCTCGGGCGATGGACACGCGACGGCGCATTCCTCCAGAAAGCTCGGAGGGGAACTGATCGACCGTGTGCTCGAGCTCCACAAATCGCAGCACCTCGAGCACTCGCGGCTCAATCTCTTCGTCTTTCACTTTGTCTTCCAACAGGCGGTAGGCCACGTTGTCCCCGACGGTCATGGAATCGAACAGCGCCCCTTCTTGAAAGACAAATCCAATTTGCCGCCGGAATGCCAGCAGGTCTCCTTCGGCCATGCTCGAAACGTCGCGACCAAGGACCTGGATGTTACCTTCGGAGGGCTTCAGAAGTCCCGCCGCTAGTTTGAGAGACAGAGTCTTGCCCGTGCCTGTTTCTCCAAGCAGTACAAGAGTCTCCCGCTCCTGCACTTGGAAGGAAACTCCGCGCAAGACGTCGCCTTCGTCGAAGCCGAGGCGGACGCTCTCAAATTTGATGGTGGGGCTGGAGTCGGGACTCGATCTGATGGGGCTATTCATCGGGCGTGTGCCCGCCATTATAGCGGCAATTGTGCTGTTACGCGGACACGAAACAATTTCTGGATACTAATCTGCGCATGCCAAAATTCGACTGGGGCCCGGTAGACTCTAGAAAAGCTTGTCCGCCAGGAACAACGCCACTTTGGTCAGGAATGCGTCGGCCACGATGATCAGCACGGAAGATAGCACGGCCGCTTGTGTCGTGGCCCGGCCAACACCTTGCGTGCCACCGCGGACGGTCAGGCCTTTGTAACAACCAATGGTCGCGAGAATGAACGCGAAGAAAAACGGCTTCGTAAAACCCTGCATCAGGTCCGCAAAATCGAGGGCGTCGATCGCACGGCGCCAGAATTCGATCGCGCTGAGGCGGAGAGAAAAGACGGAGGCCACACAGCCGCCAAGAAGGCCCATAAAATCCGTCATGGCGGTCAGGAGAGGCAGAGTGAGCAGGGTAGCAATCACCCTCGGCGCTACCAGCTTGCGGACGGGATCGGTCCCCATCGCGCGCATGGCGTCCACTTGTTCGGTCACCAACATCGAGCCGAGCTCGGAAGCGATTCCAGTGGCGCAGCGGCCTGTGACAAGCAATCCCGTTAGCGATGGTCCCAGTTCGCGCACCAACGCGATTGCCACCACGTCCCCGGTAAGGGAGCTCTGGCCGAAGCGCGTAAATTGGGAGCCCGTCTGCAACACCATGACCGCGCCGATGAAAAAGCCAGATAACAATATGATCGGCAGGGAGCCTGCGCCGATGCTGTCCATCTGTTGCAAAACGTCTTGGAGGTAGAACGGCGGGGTGACCAAAGTGACGAGCGTCCGGCCACAGAGCTTGGCATAATCCTGGACGTCCGCCACGGCACCTTTGGCCGCATTCACCAACACTCCCGCGACGGTGACTCGCGGTTCCGTCTTGTCCTCGCGACCTGCGATCTGGAGAGGTGTGTCTGCCACGAGTACCTGTTTCGTCAGCTGTTTCGCTGAACTCCTGGGGCACAAAACCTGAGTCGGAAGCGTAACCGCGCGCCGGGAACACGTCAAGCAAGCACTCAGCAAGCACTCAGCCAGATGCACTCAGCCAGACTCGGCGGTAGCAGACAATCTCTGGCCTGGAATAAAGCACAGCCGGCGAGGGTTATCCTACACTGAGAGAGACCGTGATCACCCGCATCGATCACATCCAAGTGGCGGCTCCGAACGGCTGCGAAGCCGAAGCCCGTAAATTCTATGGCTCGATTCTTGGCTTGACGGAAATCGAAAAGCCTGCGCCTCTCCGCGCGCGCGGGGGCTGTTGGTTCCAATGCGGAGACCAACAACTTCACATCGGCGTTGAAGACGCGTTTCAACCCGCCAAGAAGGCGCACCCGGCCTTCGCCGTTTCCGACCTGGGCAAGCTGCGCGAATCGTTGCTGGGCCACGCCGTAAAAATCATCGAAGACGATTCACTGCCGGAGATGAAACGCTTCTTCGCGGAAGATCCCTGGGGGAACCGCCTGGAATTTCTCGAACGAAACCGCACGTGATGAGTCGGACAAGCGGAGCCGCTTCCTAAGGCGGCTCCCCTTGCCCATCCACCGAACAGATTTTTGCGGGATTAGTGTTTTACCGCGGTCTTAGCGTACTTATCGTATAGCGCCTTGTGGCTGCTCAAGTCTGGAATCGGTGGCAGCGAGTTCAAGTTCGCTCGATTTCCGAGAGCATGGGGAGTCTTGCAGAGTACGCCGGCTGGAGAAAACGCGCTGTTCGGCGTGGTCAGGTCACTGACCATCGTGGAGCTGGAGTCACAGGTAATAATCTGTCCCTGCGCATTTCCGGAAAAACTTACTCCCGTAAAGTCCGCACTGGAGTTGACCAGCGCAAGTATCCCGGCCCCGTTGTTTTGCGCCACTTGCCCGCCTCGGAGATATACTTCCGAGTTCCCGTCCACGAGAATACCCGCGGTGCGCGCATTCATGAGAGTCCCGTTTCTCAGCACTTGGTTCGGGCCGAGGAAATAACCCTGGCTGTTGGCGTAAAGTTCGACGCCCGCGCTCGTATGGCCTGATATGAGCGCGCCCAAGGGCCCGCTGATATCCGCAAACGTAACCTGGCTGCCCAGGCCGACCGAAACTCCCACCGGCCCATTGTTTTGAATCAAGTTTGGCTGGCCGATGCTAAAAAACGAGATCTCGGCGGTTTCTTGGAGCCAGGCTCCGCCTTGTTGGTTCCCCGAAATTACGTTTTGCCCGATAATGCCGCCAATTTGGGCATGTGCGCCGCCCCGCAGGTCAATCCCGAACCCTGAGTTCGAGCCTGGGCCGAACACATTGTTTGTGATGGTTGTGTTTCCATTTGTCGAAAAATTGGCTTGCGAAGCCCACACGCCGGGCCCGCCATTGTTGCTGATATCGACTGTTCCAGCCCACGGGTCCAGGGCGACAAGCGAATTTCCGCCAATGCTCATTCCACCGCTCGTATTGTGGTCGAACGCCCCGCTTGCACCCACTGTTACATCGGACATCCCGTACACGCTTAGCCCAACTCCGCTATTTCCGTTGCTTGTGCAGGCGTCTATATCAATACTCCTGCTATTCGAGACTGAAATGCCGCTCCCTGACGCGTTGGTCACGTTAAGACCATAAAGCATCACATTTTGCGAATTGCTAATGTAGAGCCCGCCGTTAAGCGTAGCGGTCAGCCCATAGTAGGCTCCTAGATTCACCGAGCTCACGCCCGCCAGAGATACATTTTCCGTGCAGGGCCCCGTCACCAGGATCGACGTGCCGGGAGTCGCGTTCGGTAGTGCGGCATTGATAGTTGGATAAGCAGACGGATTTGCTCCAGTGCAGTCTACGATTAGATACTGTGCACGAACCACACCTGGACAGAAGAAGAACAGCAAGACCAAGGGGATGATGGAAAAAGAACTCGCGGCAATCAGCTTCTTGAGTGCTTTCATAGTTGCTCCTTTAAGCCGGGGCGCGGTCTCCCGGAAATGAGATTCCGTGCCAGAGAGACTCTTATTTCGGCGAGGAATGACCGTGGCCTGCAGGCTGCGGCCATCGTTGAGCGCGGCGGCAATGGACTGCAAGCGACAAAGAACGACAACCGGCTTTTGGAGCTGATTGACGTGCTTTGACGCACCAAAGGAACAGGAGAGCATCGCCGGCACCATTGCCCGCCATTGCTATGACTCTCAGGGAGTGCATGCTTTTCAAGTTAGGCAGTGCCTTCCAGAGTTGCTGGACGAGGTGCGCATCCACGGTTAAACTCTTTGATTCCACGGCTACAAGTTTCAGAGGGTAGGTGAGGGCGTTCGCGCAGATGCTGAAGTTCTATACGGCCGGTGAATCGCACGGACAGGCGCTACTTGCGTTTGTTTCGGGATTGCCTGCGTCTCTGCCCGTGGATCTGAACTTCATCAATCATGAGCTGCATCGGCGGCAGCTTGGCTATGGGCGCGGCGGACGCCAAAAGATCGAAAAAGACCGCGCGGATATTTTTGCGGGAGTGCGCCACGGTCAGACAATAGGAGCGCCAATTGCGCTTCGCATTGAAAATCGCGACTGGGCCAATTGGGAAAATGTCTTGCCTGTCGAAGCAACCGCCGAATCCGCCGGTAAGGAGAGAAAACTTCTAGCTCCTCGCCCGGGACACGCAGACCTCGCGGGATCACAAAAATTTGATTTTCACGACGCGCGCTACGTGCTTGAGCGGGCTTCCGCCCGCGAAACTGCGGCTCGCGTTGCTGCGGGAGCTTTCGCCAAACTGCTGCTGCGCGAACTCGGCACGGAAATCGCGAGCCACACCATTCAAGTTGGGCACGTTCGGCTGGAACGCACGGCGACATGGAAAGAGATCCAAGCGGCCACCGCCGATTTGGATTCGCCGTTACGCTGCGTGGATGCGGCGACGCAAGAAAAGATGAAAGCGGAAGTGGATGCCGCGCTGAAGGCGGGGAACACGGTCGGAGGAATCTTTGAGATTGTCGCGCACAATGTTCCCGTGGGGCTCGGCAGCCACGCGCAGTGGGACGAGAAACTCGATGGACGCCTGGCCCAGGCGCTGATGAGTGTGCAAGCCGTCAAAGCGGTCGAGATAGGCGCGGGCGTTGCGGCCGCGGCGTCCTACGGGAGCGAAGTGCAGGACGAGATTTCGTACGAGAAGGCGGCTCGGCGTTTTCGCCGCTCGACCAACCGCGCCGGCGGCCTCGAAGGCGGCATCACGAATGGCGAAGATGTCGTGATCCGCGGCTACTTGAAGCCCATTTCCACGCTGCGCCAGGCGCTGCACACGGCGGATATGGTCACAAAGGAACCTGTTGCGGCAGCCTATGAGCGCTCCGACTGGTGCGTCGTCCCGGCGGGGGCGGTGGCCGCCGAGGCGATGGTGGCCCTTGTGCTGGCGGATGCTTTTCTGCAAAAATTCGGAGGAGACAGCCTTTCCGAGATGCGGCGGAATTTCGACAACTATGCCAGACAAATCGACGAGTTCTGAAGCGGCATCGAGCGCGGCCCCGGCGTCCGTCGAAGCGAAGGCGCCGCCGCGCAAAATCTATCCGATCGTCAAGTATGGCGATCCGATTCTCGAGAAGCCGACTCCCCTGGTAAAAAAATTTGATGCGGAGCTCGAGGAACTGACCGAGGATATGTTCGCTTCGATGTATGCCGCGCAGGGTGTCGGACTGGCGGCGCCGCAAATCGGAAAGAGCATGCGGCTCACGGTAGTGGATGTTACCGGCGGGAAAAACCCCGAAGCGAAAATCGTGCTGGCGAATCCGGAAATCATTCACGCCGAGGGCGAAGTTCGCGAGGAAGAGGGGTGCCTTTCGATACCCGGTTTTCGGGGGTACGTGATGCGGCCTCAATTCGTCACGGTGCGCGCGCAGAATGCCAAGGGAGAAACATTTGAGATTCGCGGCGAAAATTTGCTGGCGCGGGCTTTTTGTCACGAAATCGATCATTTGAACGGGATTCTGTTTCTGCAACACCTCAGCATGCTCAAGCGCGACCTCATCCGGCGCAAGATCAAGAAGATGAAAAAACAGGGCGAGTGGTAACTTCAGCAAAGATCCCTACGTTGCAACCGTAATCGCGGTAGGGACGCAGCATGCCGCGCCCCTGCAAGGCATGCGTTCAACGATTAAGGAGTGGGTTGCTCTGGCCCCGCGGCGTCTCGAAGGAATTCTTTGATGCGAATCGTATTCTGCGGCACTCCCCAATTCGCCGTTCCTACGCTCAGGCATCTTCTCGCGCACAGTGAGTTTCAAATTGCCGCGGCCATCACTCAACCCGACCGCCCTCGAGGGCGTGGCCATGAGGTTTCCTTTTCACCAGTGAAGGAAACGGCGATCGCTGCGGGGATTCCCGTCCACCAACCGGAGAAAATCCGCGCTCCGGAAGCACAGGAACTCTTGCAAAAGCTCGCGCCTGACGTAATCGTGATCATCGCCTATGGGCAAATCATCCCGGCGCGGCTTCTTCCCATCGCCAAACTGGGCTGGATCAACCTGCACGCTTCGCTGCTTCCAAAGTATCGCGGCGCTGCTCCGATCAATTGGGCCGTCGTAAATGGGGAAACAAAAACGGGAATGACATCCATGCGCATCGATGCGGGGATGGATACCGGCGCAATGTTGTTGCAGAAAGAACTGGATATCGGCCCGTCGGAAACGGCTCCGGAGCTAGCCGCTCGCATGTCCGAGCTGGGAGCGCCACTTATGGTGGAGACGCTTCGCGGACTGGCGGCTGGTAAGATTCTGCCTCGTCCGCAAAATCATGAACAGGCTTCCAGCGCGCCCATGTTGAAGAAAGAAGATGGACGCGTCGATTGGTCGCGCACGGCGCAGGAGATATTCAATCACATTCGCGGCTTCGCGCCATGGCCCGGCGCTTATACGTCTTTCCGTGGCCAGACAGGCCACATTTGGGGCGAGCCGGCGTCTAATGATTTGATGGGCGAGAGGAACGCCCAGCAAGGCGAACCTGGCCGTCCGGGATTGTTGCTCGTTCGGCGCGATGGAGTGACGGTTCGTTGCGGCGGCACAACCTATTTGCGCCTCCTCAGCGTCAAACTGGAAGGGCGCAAGCAAGTATCCGCAGCGGAGTTCGTGCATGGCGCCCGCTTGCTCTCCGGTGAACACTTCGGCGAAAGCTAGTTTGCGCGCCGCCCAACGCTCAGGCATACTCAAAAATTGACCCACTCGTGCAATCAATATCTGCCTGGGTCTTCGGCAGAATCGGCATTGGATACACCAGCATCGGGAGCTCACATTCCATGAACAGTTTCAAATCAGTCTTAACGCGCGGGAGCCTGAACACCCACGCGAAAAACTTTTTGCGCTTTGTCGGTTGCTGGGGGCTTGCCGCACAGCTCGCCACGCTGCCTCTAGCGTCGGCAACTGGCGAAGGCGGCTCGACTGCGGCCGTCGATAAACCCACTTCGAAAACTGTAAGCGATCCCGTCATGAAAGTGATGCAGGCAGAACTCGCGCGGGCGTCTTCGGAATTGGGGAAAACGGATTCCGCGCCTTATTACATGAGCTACACCGTCTATGACCAGGATCTTGTCGTACTGGTCGGCGCGTACGGCAGCCTGCTCACGGATGCCTCGTTAGAGCGCCGACAAGCCGACGTGGTTATGCGCGTGGGTGCGCCCGCGCTCGACAACACGCACGGCCAGAGCCGTTCGACGGGAATGACCTCGGGCACTTTGCCGCTAGGCAACGACCCGGACGCGATCGCTCGCGTGCTATGGGAATTGACCGATCGCGAATATAAGCGCGCTGCTCCCGCCTTCTTGAACGTAAGAACCAACACAGCGGTGCGCGCGGAAGAGGAAGACAAGTCGCCCGACTTCTCGAAGGAAGCGCCGGAAACGCACCTGGGCAACGTGACTGCTCCACCCGCTTTTGACCGTACGGCTTGGGAAGGAGAAATCCGCCGGTTGTCCGGGGTCTTCCGGAAATATCCCGACGTCTTTTTTGCAAACGTTGTTCTCCAGGTGACGGATTCTAATTCGCGCATGGTTTCCAGCGAAGGCAGCGCCATTGAATCTCCGAGCGCCACCACGCGCCTTATTATGGAGGCGCAAACCCGCGCGGACGACGGCATGGAGCTGCTGCGCGTCGAGACTTTCCAGGCGCCTTCTGCGAGCGGCCTTCCCAGCGAAGCGGACCTCGCCGCCAAAATTGACAAGATGGCGGTCGACCTGAAAGCTCTCAAGAATGCGCCGGAAGCCGAGCCGTACGACGGCCCCGCCTTGCTTAGCGGCCGAGCCGCAGCAGTCTTCTTCCATGAAGTGCTGGGCCACCGGCTCGAAGGACACCGGCAGCGCGATGAGGAAGAGGGCCAGACGTTTACAAAGAAGGTTGGCCAAGAGGTTCTGCCGAAATTTCTGAGCGTTGCTGACGACCCGACCGTACACGAAATAGCCGGTATGAAACTGGCCGGCTCCTACGACTTCGATGACGAAGGAGTTCCCTCGCGGCGCGTGGAAGTGATTCAAAATGGCGTGCTGAAGAATTTCCTGATGTCGCGTATGCCGATCAAGGATTTTGCGGAATCCAACGGCCACGGCCGCAATCAGCCCGGCTTGATGCCCACGGGGCGCCAGGGCAACTTGATTGTGACTTCCTCGCAAAGCGTTCCGGAAGCCGAGATGCGGCAAAAGCTAATCGATGAAGTTAAAAAACAGAACAAGCCCTACGGATTGTATTTCGACGACATTCAGGGTGGTTTCACGCTGACGACACGTTCTCTGCCGCAAGCCTTCCAGGTGCTGCCGGTGATCGTCTATAAAGTTTACGCGGATGGGCGGCCCGATGAACTGGTCCGCGGCGTGGACATAGTCGGAACGCCTCTTGCAGCGCTCACGCGTATCCTTTTGACCGGCGACCAGCAGCACGTTTTCAACGGCGTTTGCGGCGCCGAAAGCGGGCAAGTGCCCGTGTCCGCAGTCGCCCCAGCCATGCTCTTTTCCGAGATGGAAGTGCAAAAGCGCCAGCATTCGCATGATCGGCCTCCGATTTTGCCTGCCCCGGGATTTGAAAACACTGCACCGGCGAAAGAAGCGCAAGCCAAACCAGAGGTGAAGCGATGAAGACTTTTCGCGCGTTCGCAGGTTTGGCTTTCGCCGCTTCCTTGTTCTTTAGCGCTGCGAGTACTCGAGGCGCGGAGCGCCATGCTCCTCCGGGCGCTGGATCCCCCGACACGTCGTCGACTAACGGCGCTGCGGCACCGCATCCGTCGGCCGGCGGTGATGCACTGCTCGAAGCGCTCCTGACAGAACTGGATCGCTCCAAAGCGCAGCTGAAGATCGATCAGGTCCAAGCCCCTTATTACATCGAGTACCGCGTCAATGACATCGACGACTACGATGCGCAAGCGGCCTTCGGCGCTCTCCACGAGAGTCAGCGGGTTCGATTCCGCATACTCCGCGTGGTGGTACGCGTCGGCGACTACAAACAGGACAGCTACTACGGCCAGGGGATGGGCGAAACCAATATCCTGCCGCTCGATGATGATCCGATCGCGCTTCGGCACCAAATCTGGCTCACCACCGACGAAGCGTATAAAGCCGCGGGTCAAGCGCTCGCGGACAAACAAGCGGAAATGAAGCGCTTCAGCACGGACCCTAACCCGGTCGACGATTTTTCGAAGGAACCCGTAGTGAACCGGCTGGATCCCATCGCTTCGCTCAAGATCGATCAAACAGCGTGGAACAAAACTCTTGAGGACATCACAAATCTCTATCGCCAGTATCCCGACATTCAGTCCGTCAGCGCCTCGGCCCGCTTTTCCGCAGTCAACGAATACTTTGTCGATTCCGAGGGCACCGTCACGCGCAATGGCAAGACGACTTACAACCTGCAATTGAATAGCTCCGCGCAAGCCGAGGACGGCATGCGCGTGAGCCGCAATCCGTACTGGATGGTTGGCCGGGCAGAGGAACTTCCCGCGAGGGACAAATTGCTCAGCGACGTAAAACAAGCGCTGGAAACGGTGGTTGCGCTTCGCAGAGCACCCATCGTCGAGGAAGAATATCGCGGCCCGGTCCTATTCGCGCCGGATGCGTCGGACGACGTGATTGCTTCGCTGGTGGGTTCGAATGTCGTGGGGCGCAAACCGCAGCCCGGCAGGCCGAACCGAACGATCGGCGCATTCGCCACCAGCTACAAGACGCGAGTCCTGCCGAGCTTCCTAAGCATCATTGACGACCCAACACTGAAAGATTTCCAAGGCCACAGCCTGGTGGGCAGCTACGACGTGGACAACGAAGGCGTAAAGGCCAAGACCGTTAACATCATCGAGAACGGGATGCTCAACAACTATTTGGTGGGCCGCCAGCCGGTGCGAGACTTTCCAGCTTCGAATGGTCATGGACGCGCGGCTCCCGGCTCCTTCCCTTCTCCGAGTCTCGGCGTGCTGCTCCTGAAGAGCGCCGAAGCGCAGCCGCCGGAGGAGCTCAAGAAAAAAATACTGCAGATGATCACCGACCAGGGCAAGCCCTACGCTTATCGGGTCGATACACTCGGCCCCGGCAATTCTCCGCGTCTTCTGTATCGGGTTTACGCGGATGGCCATGAGGAATTGGTCCGCGGCGCCGTGTTCAATGAGCTCGATGTGCGCGCCCTGAGGAGCAATCTCATCGCCGTCGGCAACGACCCGCTCGTCAGCAACCGCGTCGGCGGCGTGCCCACTACTATCATTTGCCCGTCGCTGCTTTTTGATGAGCTGGAAGTGAAGCGCGCGGACACCAGCAAGGACAAGCTGCCGGACTATCCTGCTCCGCCACTTAAGAAGTAAACCACGAAGAAAAAGAGTTTCCGGCGCCGTGCGTGCCGTCTTACACTTGGAGCAGAAACTCGATACCTGAGATCGGCCAACTTTCATGACTCTCAGAGAACGCCTCGAATGGGTAAGCCGGATGGCGCTGCTGGTGTTCATCCTGGCGGCGGCTGCATTTCTGAGCGCTATCACCGCCATGCGCATCGCCATTCATGGGCGCGAAGTGAATATGCCCAATCTCGTCGGAAAAAATGTCGCCGAAGCGAACGGATTGCTGCACTCTCGAGGACTGGTGTTGCGCGTGGCTGATCGCCTCTACAGCGAACTGCCGATTAATGTTGTGGTGCGGCAAAGCCCCCCGCCCGGCATGCTGATGAAAATTCCACAGCAAGCGCACGTTGTGCTCAGCCTCGGCCAGCGGCAATTGCAGATTCCTCTTTTGGAAGGTAATTCTCTTCGCGCTTCGCGGATTGAGTTGCTGCGAGCGGGTTTGCAAGTTGGAGAGGTCTCCGGCATTTCGACGGCCGACGAACCCGCGGACACCGTGATTATACAAACTCCGCGTCCCGGGGGAGGCGCCGCGACTCCGCGCGTCGACGTGCTCGTATCCGAAGGACAGCGCGAAGCCGCTTACGTCATGCCTCATCTGGTGGGCCTGAACGAAGCCGACGCGCAGCACCGCATGGATGTCGCCGGGCTGCGCCGTAAGGTGAATTACGTTTCGGCGCCGCAATGGCCACACGGCGCGGTGGTCGACCAAACGCCGCTGGCCGGCCAGCGCCTCCCCGGGTCCATCACGATCGAGCTGACCGTCGCAAACTGAGCTGCCGCGGAGCGCAAAACCCTATCAATAGCAAATGACGAGAGCCTGCTAGGGTGCCACGCCAGCGGGCAGAATGCGGAACGCGTACGCGTACTTGCCGGGAGATTGTGCGGGGATCTGAATATGTAAGCCGTCAGATTTTTGCTCGAACGTGAGCTCTCCGGCCGAACCGAGCAGCACAACAGAACCAATTTTCTGGGCGCTCGTGGCGCTGTTCCCAAGTGAATGGATTACTGCCTCCCCGCCTGCCGGCCAACCCAACTCAATCGCATAGAGCGTGTTTCCTTTCGCAGTGAAGCGAAAATCTTCAGCCGAGTAGCCAGCAGTATCCGTGTCGTGGAACGAGCCAGCAGCAACTTTTGTGGGACCTTCGCCGTAAATTTTCCACGGGCGCGTACCGTAAATCGCCTCGCCATTTACTTTCAACCAGGAACCCACGTCGCGTAACACCGCCTGTACTTCTTCCGGAATCGTGCCGTCGGGGCGCGGACCGATGTTCAAAAGCAAATTTCCATTTTTACTCACGATATCGATCAGTTGCTGCACGACGAACTGCGGTGTCTTGAACGTGTCGTTCTGAATGTAGCCCCAGGACTTGTTGCTGACAGAAGTGTCGGTCTGCCAGTAGAGGGGGCGAATTTCGCCGAGTTGGCCGCGTTCCAAATCGAGGACGGCGCTATGTTCCTGAATCGCGTAGTCCTTATAATTGATGACGCCGACGTGATCGCTGTATTTCAGCGAGGTGTTGTAGTAGAAAGCCGCGAAGCGTGTCAGGTCCGCTCGCACGGAAGCCTGCCCGATCCACCAGTCGAAATACATGACGTCCGGATGGTATTTCTCGACGATCTCCGAGGAGCGAGCCAGCCAATCCGCGGTCCAAGCGGAGGAGACAAACGTGAAATCGTTGGACAGGGGCGTGCCCTGCTTGGCTTCCATCCAATTGTGCGCGGGGCCGTAGAAAGCGGCGTACTTGGGATCATTGATGTCGGATGTAATCTGGCGGCCGACACCGAGAAAAAAATTATGCTCGACGCGATGCGACGACGCGCCGAAATGGAGACCTTCGGCTCGGACCGCTTTGGAGAGTTCGCCAATCACGTCGCGATGTGGACCCATTTTCGCGGCCGTCCAATCGCTTAGACCGCTGTCGTACATCGCGAAGCCGTCGTGGTGTTCGGCGACGGGGACGACATATTTGGCGCCGGCGTCCTTGAACAGGCGCGCCCAAGCAGCCGGATCGAAGCGCTCGGCCTTGAACATCGGAACAAAGTCTTTGTATCCAAATCTATCTTGAGGGCCATACGTAGCGAGATGATGTTTGTACTCGTCGGAACCTTCGCGATACATGTCTCGCGGATACCATTCGCTGCCGAATGCCGGAACAGAATAAACACCCCAGTGGATGAAGATGCCGAACTTCGCGTCCTTATACCATTCGGGAACCTCATATTTTTGAAGCGATTCCCAGTCGGGACGGAACGGGCCATCGTGACCCCTGCGATCTACTTCCTTGAGGAGGACCGCGCGCGGTTCATCATATTTTGCGCTGGCCTTCTGCCAGGCTTGATCGATCTCTTTTGGATCTTCGGTGGCGGTCGGAGATGCTGCAGACTGCGCACGGACCGGCGAAGGAACGGCAGCGAAGAGTCCACAAAGGCATAGCGCGGCATACGTCCAGCACCTCGAACGCGCAGACCTGAACGAGAACATGTATTGCCGTCCTTTCCTAAATACGTCATGCAGCTTTCCATCGGCCAGGCTGTGCCGACACGCTGGGGCACTACTTACCTAGAAATTCCAGGGCCGTCAACGCATAAATCGCGCCGCATTCCACGACGCGCCGCATATCCACGTATTCCTTCGGCCCGTGGGCGACGGAAAGCAAGCCCGGACCGTATGCGTAAGCCGGAATGCCGCGAGCCGCGTAAAATCGCGTCTCTAGTAGCCCTGGACACATCTCGAACCGCGGCGCCTTACCGCGTACCGCCGCAATATTCCTGGCAAGCGCCCGACCCAGCTTTTCTTCCTCGCTGCTCGCGGCTGACTCGCCTTCCTGAAGGATCTGCCATTCGAGGGGAATTCCGTCGCGCTCGCAGTCTTCCAGAACGCCGACCAGTCTTTCCTTCTCCGCCTGCAGGTTTTCTTCAGGATTGATCCTTCGGTCCACCGTGAAGCAGCACCTGTCCGGGACCACGTTGAAGTTCGTGCCGCCGCCTGATTGTCCGCCGATCATCAATATGGAATGGCGGCCGAGGGAAGCGTCTCGATTGGGAACCGACAGCACGGCGTGATTGGATTCCTCTTCCGGCTCAGTCGCGTAGCGGGTTGTCCGCGACTCGACTTCCCGCTTAAGAGCGATCAATCGCTCGACTACACGATGCATCCGTTCGAAGGCGTTTTCTCCACGATGCTGCAAGCCTACATGCGCCGATTTGCCGCGCACCTCGACACGCAAGGAAATCGCTCCGCGATTGGAATTCCATACAACGCCGCTCGTAGGCTCCGCCGAAAGCATTCCGATCCCCGCGCGTCCCAACAATCCTTCCTTGGCCAAACGTCCCGAACCGCGCGCTCCGCCGGTTTCTTCATCCGGCACAAGCATCAGCCCAATTTTTCCATCGAGATTCGCGCCAAGTTCCTTCAACGCGAGGATCGCATAGAGCATCGCTACGATGCCGCCTTTCATATCGCAAGCGCCGCGTCCAAACAGAAAGTGTTTCCTCCGTTGGGGCTTGAACTGCTGGGCCGCTTGCGCGGGAACGACGTCGTAATGGCCGTGGAAATAGAGGGTGCGATCTCCGCTGCCGTGTTCCCCAAGCAAACAAGCGGGCCTTTCCTTCGAGGTTTTTGTCCTGGTCTTGGATTGGAGCCGTTTGAAATCGAGGCCGGACCTGCGAATATGCTTCTCAAGAACTTTTGCCACCGCCTGATAATTTTTCCCCGGCGGATTCTCTGACGGGACGGCCACGAGTTTTGCGAGCAAACGCGCCATCTCCTCCTCGCGCTTGCGAATCCATTTTAGAATCTCGCTAGCCTGTCCTGCGTCGCGGCCGCTTCGAATGTTCATCAGCAGCGATGCTATAACCGCGCAACTTTCTCGCACAGCGCCATATTGGTTTTTGCCTAAATCGCGGTGTAGTGGTTGCAAGAACACCGGGTTGCAAGTACGTTGTTTTATCGAACAACGGAAGGGTATGATGCGCAAGTCGGAGTTGCCTGTCGGAGTTTCCGGACAACGACTACCCCATCCCCTGTCCGGCTCTGACGTTCTAAGCCCTAGTCGACGATAGCCGTCGGCATTGTCGAGTTTCCGGAGGTTCTTGCCATGCGCTTCCGTGCGACTTCCCTGTTCTGCGTACTTTCCTTGGCTCTCTCTGCTTGCCCCTTAGAAGCTCAGGAGCAGAAGCGTCTGATCACTGAGAAGATCGACGAATCCAAGCTGGTGAGGCTCGGCGGCAACACGACTCCTGCGGCGGCGCGCGCCGAGTTCGACCGCGGCGCCGTGCCTGACGACACTCGTTTCGAGCACCTTCTGCTTCTTCTGAAGCGCGATCCGGAGACCGAGACGCGCGTGAAGCAACAGATCGATGCGATGCACGATCCGGCTTCCCCGCAATTTCATCGATGGCTCACGGCCGAGCAGTTCGGCGCGCGCTTCGGCGTGCACCCGCAGGACAGTGAAGCAATCCAGGAATGGCTGAAATCTCACGGCTTTACTGTGAACGAAGCCTACAAAAATGGGTTGCTGCTGGATATTGCCGGTTCAGCGAAACAGATTCGCGACACCTTCCATACAGAGATGCACAATCTGGTTCTGGCGAACGGCGACAAGCACATCGCCAACATTCGCGATCCCCAAGTTCCCGCGGCACTAGCGCCCGCCATTGAGGGCATGCCGCTGCACGATTTCTTCCGCAGGCCGCGTGTCACGAAAATGAAGCCGGTGTCCTTCGATCACGATGCCGGGAAGTGGCAGCCGCACTTCACGCTGCCCTTCGAGGGTGCGGACCTGTTTGTCGTTGCTCCTTTTGATTTTGCAACGATCTACAATCTCACGCCGCTGTGGAACCAGGGCTTCACCGGCAAAGGCATCACCATCGCCACCGTCGAAGACACCAATCTCGCTCATCCCAACGATTGGTCGACATTCCGCAAATCGTTTGGGCTGGATGGCTTTAAGCAAGGCAACTTCAAGCAGATTTATCCCGGCTGCAAAAATCCCGGTCAGAATGGCGACGAAATCGAAGCTGCTCTGGATGTCGAATGGGCCAGCGCCGCTGCTCCCGACGCGAACGTCGAGCTCTTTGCCTGCCCCGACACGCAAACTACTTCGGGATTGGACACGGCGATCATCAACCTTCTGGAAACCGATCCGCCTGACATTATTTCCGACAGCTACGGTCTTTGCGAAACCGTCAGCGGCCATGCCGAAGTCGCTCTCGAAAATTTTGAAGCCGAATTCGCCACCATGGAGGGGGTGACTTTCTTCATCGCGCAAGGAGACACGGGCGCGGACGAATGCGCCCCGGTTGAGTCCACGAACTATTCCACGCTCGGAATCAACAGCGGCGACAACACCGCGACGGCTTTTGCCGTCGATGTCGGCGGCACGGATTTCATGGCGCAGTACAATCAGGACACGAACGGCGTGCCCATCTCGAATTATTGGAACGCCACCAATAATCCAGTGACGCTCGCCTCCGCGCGCTCCTACATTCCGGAAATCCCGTGGAACGACGGCTGCACCAGCCAGCTCATCTACAGCGACCCGCTTATCGGCGGCTTCACGCAATCTTTTGGCCCGGCGGGCTTCTGCAACTCTTCCGTGGGACAGCAATTCTTCCTTGAGGATGTCGCCGGCAGCGGAGGTCCCAGCACGTGCTTTACCGGAACTCCGTCGATCCCTGGCGTCGTGAGCGGCACTTGCCGCGGCAATCCCAAACCCTCTTTCCAATTTGGCGTGCCGGGAATGCCCAATGACGGCCTGCGCGATCAGCCTGATCTCTCCCTGTTTGCCGGCGATGAAGTGTGGGACAGCTTCTATGTGGAATGCCTCTCCGACACCAATCAGGGGGGCACCACATGCACTGCCAACAACGACGCCATTTTCCTCGGTGGCGGCGGCACGTCTTTCGCTGCTCCCTCGATGGCTGGTATTCAGGCCCTCATCAACCAGCAGTTCGGCAGGCAAGGCGACGCCAACTACGTGTACTACTTCTTGGCTGCGCAGCAGTTCCGTGAGCAAGGCGCTTCGCGCTGCAACGCCAGCCAGACAACCGGCAAGCTCCCCGCTGCCTCCTGCGTTTTCAACGACGTCACCGCCGGCGACATAGATATCCCCTGCGGGCAAAACGCCGACGGCCATTTCTACGATTGCCACGGCGCCGATGCCGCCAATATCGGCGAACTCTCCACCTCCAACAAGAAAAACGACCGCGCATATCCAGCGACCGCCGGGTACGATTTGGCCACCGGACTCGGCTCCGTGAACGCCACGAATCTCTTCTATGCGTGGACTTTGTTCTTGGGGAGACTTTGATCGGCTTTTAGCCGAAGGGTGAAACCCGGTTCTGTCCGGGACCGAGCCGGCCTCTAGATTGAAGTTTATAGAATCAGGCTAAGTAACGAAACCGCAAACATCACACATACGTCCCACCAGCAGGTCCCCATTTCTCAGGTCGGGGGTTCGGCCATGAAACCAAACGGCCTTCGGTTGTTTTCTTTCCTCGTCGCTTTCGTTCTCATAGCTACTTTGGCGCCTCAAGCCGCTGCGGCACGCGCGGCCGGCGGCAGCCACACGCGCGACGTCCGCTTTTCGCGCGTTGAAGGAGACGTTCGCCTTTCCCACGGCAACGCCAAACACATCAAGCTGAATCAAAAATGGGAAGAGGCCGAGAGCGGCGAGCCCATTGAACAAGGATTCGCAGTAGCGACCGGAAACGGCACTGCCGAAATTGAATTCGAGAATAGCTCCACGGTTTACCTGGCCGAAAATTCCCTGTTGTTTTTCAACGAGCTTTCTTCGCAGGATGACCGGCTCAATACACAGCTAAGCTTGCCAACTGGAGCCGCCGCTTTTGCATTAGAAACCTCCCCCGGGGAGATCTTTTCCGTCCAAACGCCCACAGACCACATTGGATTCTCAGAATCTCATAGATACTTTCTGCGGCTGGACGCTTATCTCGACGCCACTGGGCTTACGCCGCTCGGAGGCAACGCGGCTAGTCTGGCTCAGAGGAACGCGCTCCCGCTCCTGGTTCGATCTGGATCCACAATCTTGTTTCAGGGAGGGCGGATCCTCTCTGACCCGCAGCCGAGCCGGGCGGTTACCCCGCAGGATTTCGATTCCGCAAATTCCGCGGAGATGGAGCGCTTACAAGCCAAGCTCGAAAAGCTCCGGGATGCGGGAGCGCTGGAGAGTTCCGCTTTTCCGGAGGATTTCGCTGGTCTCGATTCTTTGGAAAGGCAACCCATTCCGTCGCTGCAATCTGTTACTGCTGCGTCGAAGCTTGTTGAGGAGCCGGCCGCGCATGGAAACTGGGCTCAATCGGTCGAGTCCCGCGAGCAGGTACGGCAAACGACTATGGCCGCTGCCCTTAAGGCTTCTGGGTTGCCCTCTCCCGTGCCTGGTTTGGCAGAGCTCTATCGCCACGGCACTTTTTTCGCGTGCGAGCCTTACGGCACTTGCTGGGAACCGCAAGAAGGACAGTCCGCCGCCGACACAAAAGCAGTTCAGCGCGACGCGCAAGCGCCTGCAACGCAAGCCTCCAATGCCGGCGGCTTCCAGCCGCAGACGGTGCAATGGCAGGAGAATGAGTGGGGCGGACCGTGCGATTTCTCTGGCGGATCCAGAACGATTGCGCGCGTCGCGCACACTCAGGAAGAGCTTGAAAACCTGTTGCGCCTCAAAGCAAAAGCCACTCCCCACGCCCACGTTTCCACTTTTGCCGATGAATCGTGCTTCAACTATGGATGGCTTTACCGCAACGGCCAGTATGCCATGGTGCTGCCGCGGACATCGCTTCCCTGCTCAGGGGCGAGTTGCAAACCCATCCACCCAGTGCATCCACCGCGCCCTATTCTCGTTCGTGTAGGCAACAGGGTGGGTTTTGTGCCCAGCCATCCCGATGACGTTAATGGCAAACCACCCATCAATTTGAAGAATGGAATTATTCTCGTTCCCACAAAATCCGGCGAGGCGCCGCAGCGAGTGGCGTGGGATTCGGCGCAAAAACTCACGTATCTGAACGTATCGCCGCGAGAGATGCAGCGTCGATTCTCAACGCGATCGATTGCGGTGGCCCCGCCGCTGATTCGCGCGCAACTGACACGGGAAACGTCGCGCGCCATTTCGCTCTCCGCGGCCAGTCACGCCGTTCCGCCGATCACGTACGACTACAAATCGCAGAAATTCATGATGCTCTCGGGAACGGGCGCAAAGGCGGAAAGAGTTCCCGTAGCAGGCATCGCCTCTAACGGCAGAGTTGAGACCTTCGCAAGCAACCAATCCGGCCGGTACGCGGAATCGTTTGGCCATACCTCAGCTGGAGCTTCCTACAGTGGTGGGAGTTCCGGATCGCATTCCTCCAGTTCAGGGAACTCCGGTGGCTCGTCGGGTGGTTCCTCGCATTCTTCGGGCGGCGGAGGGAGCGTTTCCAGCGCCAGTAGTTCGTCGGCGGGCGGATCGTCTGGCGGCGGTCGAGCCCACTAACTGCATGCTCCGCTTTTCGCTTCGTGAGCAAGCATCAGGTTAGGGGTGAATATAAGCCAGGTTATCAAACCGCAGCGCTTGCCCATTTGTGAGATCGAAGGACACACGCGAGCTCACGTCGCGCCAATCGGTCCTCAACCGACGAAGCTCCTTGGGCTTGACGGTAAAAGACACTTCGCGATTTTCCGGCGAGCGAAACGTGATCGCCGCGTCGCTCTCTCCATCATTGTAAATATCCACGCCTACAAAAATGTGCGGCGTGAAGAAAACAAAATCCGCGCGCGGCGCTTTTGGATCGGAAAGCGCCAGTGTGAAAGTCCCGAACTTTCCGAACGGCGTGCCAATTTGCCATTCACCCTTGCCCCAATCGATCACACCGGAAGGATACTGGCCCACCAAAAGCGTTCCAGCGGGAAGATGGGGATCGTCGAAGGTGATGTAGGAAGGCGGGACTCGGCCGCTTTTTCCTTGAATATCCACGTCTCTGGAGCTGGTGCGGCGGATGGAAAGAGTGTGAGTGGCGTTGTCAAAAGTGTAGCCCTCTTGTTCGAGGTCTTTGCCTGGGCTGATGGCTTTCCCGCCGACGGTTACGGAGTCCGGCACAAAATCCAAACGCAATACATCGGTGGACTCAGCGTCGAACGTGGAATAAGTCACTGCGCCAGCGCCGTATGCGATTTTGGTTACCGCGGAGAGCGAGCCCAACAGGTGCGATTCCTCCGCCGGAGCCCATTCAGGAACGGCCCAGAACGCATCCATCATTCTGCGTGGCCCATCGGCAAATTGATCGGTGAACCACCACTGATTGCTGAGGGGAGCGTGAGCGGCCGCGGAAAGCCCCTGAAAGTAGGTGACCCAATTGTAGGTTCGGTATGCCGCTTCCTTGTAGGCGATGTCTCCCGTCTTCGCATAGTAGAGCGCTTCCACCGCAGCAAGCCTCGCGCTATGACTATCGCAACATTGATTCGGAAGATTGCAGCAGAACTCCTTCCCATTCCCCTGTTCGGTCGTGACGGTCGCACCGTGCACGATATACTTCGGCCACTTCGGCGTGGTCTTCACCCATTCAATGAGCTTCCGCGAATGCTCGCGCCACTCGGGATCTTTTTCGGGATGCAGGAGCACATAACGCGCAAATTCAAGAGGAATCACCTGGTTCATGTTTCCCATGCTGGCTTGCACATCTTCGAAATAGCCAACCCATACGTTGTTCTGCATTGGATATTTCATCAGCCACGCCCATGCGCCTTCGCGAACCTTTTTGTAAGATGCGGTGGCGCCCTGGTTCAGCCTGATCAGTTCGTCGAGCAGCATGATCGGCTCAACGACATTCGCGGAGTAAGGAAACATTCCCTTGCCGCCATTCAGGCTGCCATCGCGCGCGAAGCAGCGGTAAGGCCACGGTGAATGGAGCTCGTCGCCGGGCTTGAAATTTTTGGCCAGTGCTTCGGCGCAGCGAATCGCAGCGCGCAGATACTTGGTGTTTCCCGTTACCTCGTAGAGGCGGAGATACGCGTAACCGTCTTCCCCGACCACGTGCGGCTCGACGAAGTCTTCTCCGTGTTCGCTCCAGCCCGTGTAGCGGCGGCTTCCCGGATTAGCGGAAGGATAAGGTACCTGCGCCCAGGCCCAGCCTTCCGGCGTCAAACCATTTTCCAATTCGTAGTCCACAAAATTCTGGAGAAACTCAAGCGTGCGCGCGTCGCCCGTGTAGGGGTAGAGCCGCTCGACAAATCCCTGCATCATCGCGCGCAGATAGCCGGTTGAATTTACCCAATGCCACTCCGGCATCAGTTCAAAGGTCGCGCGATCAAAATCGAAACAGCAAAAATAGTAAGGCAGGCGTTGGCGATTGTATTGGTCCCAAACGATGGTCCATTGTGAAAGAAAATACCCCGAGTAGGAGTATCCCGTGTCGTTTGGCATCGGCCACGGCAGCAGCTTTCCCTGGTTGTCCAGTGCGACGGGCCGCCCGGCGATCGAAGACTCGTTCACCGTCGAGGTAACCGGAAAGGACTGCTGTCCGGCAACGCTCGGAACAACGGCCGCGCTCAAGGAAAACGCAATCAAGATTTTTGCCATTGCAGTGGCTCGCGTCATATCGCTCCATGGGAACAACCGCAAAGAGAAAAAAATGATGCCCCCGCGCACCTCAGCGCAGCCGTGCGCACTCGGCCCCAGATGCGCCGCCCCAGAATGTAGCAGTTTTTCGCTCTGTACGGTTGTCTACGAAACGAGATGGTCAGCAAGCTTCTTGGCGGAGCGCAATTGGCGGTTTGTCACGCCGGCGTTCGGTGTCACATTCGCGCAGCAAGAGCTAACGAGAGGCTGATTATCAGCACGACTACTGTATCGGAGGCCATGTCCTGCATTCCGTCAGACTGGCCGGAGTGGTTGGCGAAGAATCTGTTTTGTAGCGGATCACACCGTCGGAGGTCGTACAGAAGCTTCGCACTCCGGTATTACTGTCGACGGGAGTGCCCATCACCAAATAGTCCTTGCACGGTTGTTGCTTGCAGAGAGTTGTTACTCGGAAACGGTATCCAGATTTCGCGCACCAGGCATTTACCGTGCAACTTTCATTAACGAGAGTCGCATCCATGAGCCCCGCGTGGTCCGCTGACCTGGCCTTTAGATTACGGGAATCACTCCCAAGCGTAGCCAGGTTCGGCGCATAGCCTCTTTCTGAATACATCTCCGCATAGGCCCTCTCGGCGGTGTTCACGCTACGCAAGAGGCCGATGGCACTCGCTTCGTTGGCGGCCATTCTTGCCCGCAGTAAGTTGGGAATCGCGATGGCCGCCACGATCAAACCTGCACCGACGTCAAGCCCGCCGCCCTTGCTCGCTGCGCGGATGGCGGCTTCCTCTCCATAGAGGCAGACAACCGTTGGCGGGGAATCTTTCGAAAAGCGCGCAAAAAAGTCAGTCATTTCTGGCGCGATTTGACGCATGCTCACCGCTGCCAATGCGGCGGGGTCCTGGTAAAGCAATGCCGAGGCCTCCAGGGGATGGCCTGGAGGCAGCGCGGCCTGGAACTTCTGGGCCTTCGCCAACGAGCCGCCTGTGGCATGCGACCCAACTGCCTCGGCGACCACTTCACGGTTTGCTCCCACAATGAGGTGGCCATCGACAAATGCGTAGCCGATTTCAAGCGTGGTCTTCCCTCTGGGAACTGGGACGGTATAGTACGTGACTCCGCCTTCCTCGGAATGCTGCGTTTCAATATGCGCTACCGCCAGCAGAGTGCTTAAAGTCTGCTGTAAACGGCCGGCGTCGTTGACTTTGAGAATAGCCTTCCACACGGGCTCCGGCGGAGCGACGCTGTCCAACTCCAATGTGATTTCGCCGGTCAGGTATTTGAGCAGATCGTCCTTCAAGCTGAGATTCAACATTTTTTCGAACGCCGCAAGCGTCGCGAAGGGGCTCTGGCTCGAAGTACCTTCGATCTCCTTAAGATCGTCAAAAACCTGCGAGGGATTCGCGAACACCAGGGTGCCAGCGGCCATCGCTTTGGGCGAGACAAAATCCAGGCTGCTCAGCGGTCCTGTCTTCGCGAGCCAGGACGCCGGGCCCTGCCGCGGTGCGCTGAAACTCAATTCCGTTTGGCTGATTGTTTGGTTGGCCGTCGGGCCGGCCACACTCTTGTGATCCCAAACCAGGTACTTCACATCGGCAAATCCGCTGTGCTGGAAATTCGCGTTTTGCCTAGCGCTAGGCGGAATTTGGTCCAGGATTTTGTGCAGATCAGCGGCCGCCACCACCGACACGCCTCCTCGATACTCCTTGGCGATGCGCTGTCCAAAAGCAGTCGCGACGAACCCCTTGTTTCCGGCATCCAGCCGGGCATTAAAACTGCGGAGCGACGCCAGATCGGAAGATGCCACGAGATAGTCGGGCCGCACCAGCACGTTGAAGGTTCGCTCTGGGCCGCCATTCTTCTCGGCAGCGAGTCCCTGCGGATCCAATACGCGAATATCGAGCGTGGATTTGTCAGGGGCTAGAGCCAGGAGCTGGTCAAGAAATTTCTTCAAGCCTGGCTTGCGGATTTCCGCCACGACCAGAAGGCGTGGCTCCGGACTTTCCATAGCGCCGGAGACCACGATTTCATCTCCCAAATATTGCTGGAACTGATAGAACTTCTCGAGAGCATCCTCAATCTTGGGCCCCGAAGTGGCCAGGTCGCCGTGTCCCCACCAATCGCGGAGGACGGCGCTGTCCTGCAGCTCTTGCCGGAAAATCTTCAGCGCCTGCTCCGTGACGTCTCCATAGTTGGGAAACGCCGCATAAGAAATCGTGGAAGCAGGCAGCAGAGGCAAGAGACGGCTTTCCCCTCGTGCCGCCGGATACTGGATGTCGTGCTGGAGTTTTTCGATCAACCGGCTGAATTCAGGAAGCAAGCCGGGGTACTTATTCAAATCCTTTGACCACGGCATTTCGGCTTGCTGGCCTGCTGGTTTGGATTGAGAAAAACAAGGCGAGGCCACAAAGAAGATTGCGGCAAGGGTAGCCGCACATTTGAAGAAACACCGTCCCCTTTGCTCGAAAATCTCGAAGAATCCCATCTGTTTCTGCCTCCGTCGGGTGAGATTCAGGATAGGCTGCCAGCCTCACCATTGCCATCAGAACACTCGACGAAAGCTGAGGTGGTGCTGCTTGAGTAACGGCCTTCTCGTAGACCCTCCGCTTGGAGTGCGGCGGGGCAATCGGTGTCATGACTGTCAGTCCGTAGGTCCGAAACCTGTCAGAACAATGTGTGCTTGCAATTCAAACCCGTTGGTGGGAGTTTACAACCATGAAAACGCAACTGGACCGCCGTAATTTTCTGCTCGGCGCAGAAGCACTCGTGGTGGCTGGTTTACTGAACCGCGCGTACGCGCATGTCTCGCCGGAGGATGTGGCGGGCGACGAGGCGTACTGGAAGACCATCCGCGACGCCTACGGGCACGATCCAAGCCTCCTCAATCTCAACAATGGCGGTGTAGCCCCGGCGCCGGCCGCGGTGCTGGAAGCCGAGATTGAAGCCATCCGCTATAGCAACCAGCTGCCGAGCTACCGCATGTGGCACGACTTGGAACCCAAGATCGAAGAGGTACGGAAACGCCTCGCGCGCATGTGGGGGGCTGATCCCGAATGCATCGCCATTACGCGAAACGCCAGTGAATCACTGCAGATCGCGCAGTTTGGCATTGATCTCGCGCCGGGTGACGAAGTCCTGACCACCAGCCAGGACTATCCACGGATGATCACTACATGGCAACAGCGTGAGCGCCGCGAAAAGATTGTGCTGAAACAAATGGATTTCGCCGTTCCGGTAAATAACCCTGGCGATTTGGTGCGGCTCTACGAGCAAGGCATCACGCCGCGCACGCGCGTCATACATGTTTCGCAAGTGTGTTTCATGACTGGCCAGATCTTTCCCGTCAAGGAAATTTGCGCACTGGCGCGCCGCCGCGGAATCACCAGCATCGTGGACGGAGCGCACGCTTTTGCGCACGTGCCCTTCCAGTTTGCCGGCTTAGACTGCGATTTCTACGGCGCCAGCCTGCACAAGTGGCTCTCTGCACCCATCGGCACAGGCATGTTGTACGTGCGAAAAGACCGCATAGAAAAACACTGGGCGATGATGGCCGCGCCGCCGTCGATGGACAAAAATATCCGCAAATTTGAGGAAATCGGAACTCACCCTGCGGCCGTTCATAACGCCACTCTCGAAGCGCTGGAGTTCCACGAGCAAATAGGAGACGAGCGGAAATTCGCGCGCTTCAGATATCTGAAGAATCGCTGGGCCGAGAGGCTGACCAAAGTTCCCGGCGCCCAAATGCTGGTCAAATTGGATGCCGATCAGTCCGGCGCATTCGGCACCATTCACTTCGATACCATCGAGCCAGGAAAGCTCGGCGAAGCTTTGATGAGCAAACACAACATTTTCGTTACGCCTATCACCGGACCCGGCATCAGCGGGATTCGTGTCAGCGCCAACGTTTACACCTCGACGGCGGAGATCGATCGGTTCTGCGATGCCGTGGAAGCTATCGTTCCTCGCGCCTAAAACCGGGGCGAGGCCAAGGGATAAGTACGGAGAGGGCTTCGCCGCGAGCTCCGGAAAGCTTCTCCCGCGAAACTACCGAATATCCACTTCGCGGAACCCGAAGCCCTTCAACATGCTCGCGATCGTGCTTCGCGCGTTGTCGGCAGCGATCTTTAGGATGCCGTCTTGCAGAGCGGCCTGCTGAAGCTGGCGCTCGGCTTCCTGGCGCACTTCGCTTTCGAGGTTGGGATCAGGGGAGGAGAATAGGCCGGTGTCACGCGAATATACTCTCGTCTTCGCATTGTCGATTCGTGTGCTCAAGACTTCCGCGGCGGGTAGGTGAATGGAAACTTTCTGCCCTTGTACCAGGACGTCGCCCGGTTGCAAACCCGCAAGATTGATGCCTCCGACCACTTCGCCGTGCACTACCAGCAGCAAGCGATCACCGGCAAGAAATTTTGGCAGGTAAGCGTTGTCATGCTCACCCGAGATGATCTTATCCATGGTATAGCTTACGGTTTCCAGTCGTTGAAGCTGCTGAATTTGATGAACTACGGTCGGCTGATCCACATTAAACAGTGTTCGTCCTTCGCGTAGAAGCCCCATCAGGTGCAATAGCCCGAGGCCGGTCGAGAACCACACGACCGCACCTAATAAGATGACCGTAAGAAGTGCCCCGAGCAAGGCTCCCAGAACCCAGGAGTACACTCTTCGCGAGTTTCCTGGCGCTTCGCGAGGTGCTGGCTGGTTAGGGTAAGGTGTGTTGTCCATAGTCATCTTTCTGCCAAACAACTTTAGCGTAGAATATGTCGAAACTCATTCACCGCATTCCTTCTTATAACTAAGCTCTGGCAGTCATGTCTTGCGGTTCGCCTGCACCCATGACAGGATAATTTGAGGAAGTCTCGAGGACCGCAACCGAAGTCATGACAACTCCGACGGATCAACCGATCGTTTTGACATCCCCGGAGGTGCTGACTCCCGTTCAGCGTCCCTCGCGCAAACGCCAGGCCGCTGCCTTCCTTGTCGCCGCTGTCTCGGACTTTCTCTCCTTCTGGACGGTGCTTGCCCCACCCATCGAATGGGTGGTCGACCTGGTAACCGCGTCACTCCTGTTTCTAATCCTAGGCCGTCGTTGGGCGCTTTTGCCGGGCTTGGTTGCCGAGGCTATTCCCGGAATGGGCGTCTTCCCCGTGTGGATTCTTGTAGTCCTCTCCCTGATCGTCTACGACGACATAAAAGCTCGCAAGCACTAGCTCCGAATTGGCTGGCGGCGGTGCCTCTCTCGGCGCCATTGCTCCCCACCCGCTTCCTACCCTCGCGTACAGGCTGGTGAAACCCCGCGCCACTTGGCCTCTTTCGCGTCTCACGTCCAGTTACCGGAGCAGATTGGGCTCCATAAAGTGGAACCCTCACCAGCCTAAGAACTGTCTGTACCGGGGGCATCCATGAAAAAGATGACATCCATCTTTCTTACTTGCGCAATGCTGATGGGCTTCGAAATCGCGCACGCTAGAGACAAACACGTTACGATTCCTTCGAAAGTACTTTCCGCCAGAACGATCTACGTGGACAACCAAACGAACGACGCCGAGCTCCAGGATGACGCTCTCGTCGGCCTGAACAAATGGGGCCGCTTTGATATCGTGGACTCTCCCCAAAAAGCGGACATTGTCCTGAGGCTTTTCGGCAGCAGCATCGTGAAATATGTTCCTGGCAATGACCCCGCCGCCACCTACAATGTGAAACCTGTAAGCACGAATCCCGCAGCAGGCGAAGAACTGGCCCCGCCGGGCTGCACGCGGATTACGGTGATCGAGCCGAAGAGCGGAACCGCGTTATGGTCGGAAACAAGAAAAACGTCCAACGCGCAGGAAAAGAGCAAGCTGCTCGACGGGCTGCACGACGCGGTCGATCAACAGGAAAAAAACCACAACAAGTAGTGCCGAGAGCTGGAAAAGAGTTTCTTGAAGAGAAGGAGCGGAACCGCGGAAAGCGTTGAGTCAGCCGACGCGCTTTTCATTCCCTCTCGAAGCTTCGTCGAGCCAGCGTTCCAGAACGGGCTGGTATTGCGCTTCGATCTCGAGGAAAACCACGCCGGCGCCCATATTTGGCTGCGCGTAGACAATCTTTGACTTGGCCTCGAAAAAAGCATCTCCGGCCGATATCTTCACCAGCACCAGCGTTCCCACGGGAAACGGATTCATCATGTCCAGATAGCAACCGTAGAGGCTCAGCTCGCTCACGCGCGTGGCTATGCGCACGTCCGACGCTTCCTCAATGAGCTCGGCACTGGCGATAAACGTATACCTGGGTGTGCGACGACGTTCAGATCCCAATGAGTAGCCTCCGGTAAGATGCCCCTTTCTAAGATGGTACGACGGATTGCGAGATTGTTGTTCCTCCGTCGCTCAAATCGTAACTAGCGGTACGCAGATTCGCGCGACAAGCTCAGTTTTGCTTGTCAAGCAGTTCGACGGTCAGCAGAATCGTGCGGCCTGCGATCCCGAGACTGTGTTCGGACACTTTGTCCATCGTATCGGCGTTGGTGTGGTGGAATTCACCCATGGAGTCAAAACCTGGGCCCATCCGGCCGTATCGCGCGTCGACTACATCTACCGCCGGTATGCCGACTTTTATAAACGACATGTGGTCGTCGATGATGTCGGCGTCGTACTTAAAGAAATACCCGCCGTACCCCAGCTGGTCGGCGGCTTGGGCAATAAAAACTTGCAGAGAACTGCTGGAGCCCGTCTCGCGCGCTACCTTCAGTTCCTTGTCGCCTATCATGTCGAGGAGAAACAAACCACGAATACGAGAAACGAGTCCGTTTGCCGCCAACCTCTGGGCCAGATGCCTACTCCCATACAAGCCATCGTCGCCTTTGAAACTGTTGATCGCCTCTTCCAAATCGGTCCACAACAGCCAGATCTGCATTCCGGTCTTCTGGTGAGCCAGTGCGTCGGCAAACGCCAGAACAATCGCAGTGCTCGACGCTCCGTCGTTGGCGCCAATGAATCCCGGTTTAAAAAGTGTGTCGTAGTGACCGGCAAGGATAAAGATGCGCTGCTTGGGGTCGGTGCTCACGTTGAACTTGCCAATGATGTTGTGCACGGGAATTCGGCCGCGGGGCGTGGCGGCCACGAAATCGTCGGTTTCCACCTGCGCGCCGTCCTTTTGCAGAATCTGACGGATTAAATCCTCTGTTTTCTTGTGGCCAGGCGATCCTGGCCAGCGTTCTCCAAAACTCGCAACCTCGGCGGTATAGGCGTACGCCTGACGCGAATCGAAAGAGTCGTGCAGCGAGACGGAAGGAACGGGCGTCGCCGCCAACAGCGCACCAACCATCACCGAAATCTGAACGTATTTATCGACACTTTGCATCTCCGCGTAAAGTACAGCAACCATGGTAAGAGCACAATAAACATCCTGTGTCTGATGCTGCTCTGCACAATCGCTAGTGCTGTCGCAAATTTCTGGCGGTGATAGGATACCTGCCTCTGGAAACAGCCATGCGTGTTACGGAGCCACTGCTGTACGCGAATCACAGGAACACCTCATAGAAAAGGCCGGGCCTCAGAGGAAATCACAAAAGAAAGCGGGTGGTTTTCGAAATGAAAAAACTGATTCTGGTGCTGCTGATTTCACTAACGCTATTCGCTGCTGGACTGTTTGCGCAAGAGACAGCGGAGAGCAAGGCGGACAAAGGCGAACGCCACGAGTTTGTAATCGCGAATTTCAAGACGGAAAGCGGCGTCGTCTTGCCGCAGGCGCGCGTGGTGTACGGAACATACGGAAAGCTTAACGCGGCGAAGGACAACGTGGTGCTGCTTCCATCGCACTACATGGCGAATTTTCATGGCTATGAATGGCTGATTGGAGCGGACAAAGCGCTCGACCCCTCGAAGCTGTTTCTTGTGGCGACCGAACTGTTTGGAAACGGAAATTCCTCCTCTCCGAGCAACACTCCCGAGCCGTTTCACGGCCCTCGATTCCCCGTGACGACCATCCGGGATAGTGTGGAAGCCGTTCACCGGCTGCTGACGGAGGAGCTTAAAATCACCCACTTGAGAGCGGTCATCGGTTTCTCGATGGGGGCGCAGCAGGCATTTCAGTGGGCCGTGAGCTATCCGGCGTTTGCGGACCGCGTCGTGGCTACTTCCGGAACCGCCAAGACTTACGGCCATGGAATCGTGCGGTTGGAAAGCGAGATTACGGCGCTGACGACGGATCCGGTGTTCGCGAACGGCGACTACAAGGAACAGCCCAAAAAAGGCATCGAAGCGTTTGCAATTGTGTGGACGGCGTGGCTCTTTTCGCAGGAGTGGTGGCGAAAGGAATTATGGCGGGAAGGAGCAAAGCCAGGCACCACGTTTGAAAGTTTCGTGAACGATTTGAAAACGAATTTTATTCCTGGTGCGGATGCGAACAACTTGATTTTGCAGATGCGCACCTGGGAGAAGCACGATGTGGGAAGCACTCCCGGGTTTGGCGGTGATGTCGCGAAGGCGCTGGGGTCGATCAAGGTCCCTTTTTTGTACATGCCTTCGGAAACCGATCTATATTTTCCGCTAACCGACGCGAAGTATGAGGCGGGCTTTATGAAAACCGTGACGCTCAAGCCGATTCCGTCTTTATGGGGACACCCGGCGGGAGCAGCCGCCGACCCCGCCGACGCAAAATTCCTGAACGAAACGATTGGCAAGTTTCTTGTCGATGGCAATTAGCTCGGTATTGCGAAAGGAAATTCGATGAAGAAAACTGTAGGTTCGCTTGTTGTGGTTCCCACAGTTTTCATGGCTATTCTGATTGGACAGTTCAAAAGCTCCCTTGTTGCTGCTCGGTTGGTCGAATCGCCCGATTCGAAAGTAAGTGAAGAGTCGATAAAGCAACAAATCGTGGCGAAAGAAAGCGAGGGGCTCGAAGCTCTGAAGACCGGCAACGTGGAAATCTTTGCAAATCTGACGGCGGAAGAGGCCGTGTTTGTGGACGCAGCCGGCCCCGCCACAAAAGCTGAGGTCGTCAGGAATGTCGCCGGGTTTACGCTCACGGACTATTCGATGGAGGATGTGAGATTCGTGCCTCTATCCGCCGAGTCCGGTCTCATCTCGTACAAGATTCACGAAAAGGGTGTTTCCCACGGTCACGAGTTTGCCGCGCAGGCATACATTTCCTCGATCTGGGCGGAACGCGCCGGCAAGTGGTTCTGCCTATTCAGCCAGGAAACACCGGCACGTATGCCGCCTAAACAGCCGAACTGATGAAGCGGCGTCAAGGCTGGCTCCCTGCGCTAAGGACGTTCATTCGTCGCGAAGAGCCGCAGTCGGGTCGAGCCCTGCCGCTCGCCATGCAGGCAGCCACGACGAAGTAGCAGCGATCAAAAGGAAGACGGCCGCCATCGTGACGAACGTCAAAGGGTCGGTAGCCTTAATTCCCACCAGCATCGAAGCCATCTCACGAGTGGCGGCAAAAGCAGCAAACAGGCCGAGGACCACGCCGACAATAGTGAGCCGCAGTCCCTGACCCACAACGAGCCGGAAAATGTTGCGAGGCTGCGCACCCAGGGCCATGCGAATGCCGATTTCGGCGGTGCGCTGCCGCACGACGGTGGCGAGCACGCCGTAGAGCCCGACGCCCGCGAGCAACGCTGCAACGACGGCGAACGATCCGATGAGGAGCAACGAAAATCGCGTACCACTTTGCGCCTTCTCGATCACCGCGTCCATGGGCTCTAAGTCGGTGATCAAGAGGTGCGGGTCAAATTCCTTGATCGTTTGGCGAACGTCGTTGGCGTATCTCCCCGGATCGGTGCCGGTTCGGAGGGCCCAGTGATCGGTGGCGCCCGATCCGATATATGCGTCGGTGAAATAAACCTGCTCGCGTCCGGGCTCGCTCAACGATACACCGCGCTCATGCGCAACGACGCCAATGATCTCGACCCACACCGGTTCCGGCGTTTGAATGCGGATAAGAATTCGCTTCCCTACCGCAGACTGACCGGGATAGGCACGATCGGCCAAAATTTTGTCGACCACGGCATAAGTGCGGCCTGGCTGGTTGTCCTCATCCGTGAACGTGCGCCCCTCGAGCAAAGACGTTCCCATAGTTTCGAAGTAGCCGGGAAGCACGATTATTGGATCGACTGCTTTGTATTTGCTCGCGTCGGCGAGCGCTTCTTCGGTACCCCACCGAATTGGGCTAAAGCCACCCGTCAGAGGAAAAGGCGTTGCCGCGGTTACGCTTTGAACGCCGGGAATAGCGCGCAGCCGATCTTCAAGCTGGCGAGTCGCGACGGCGCGTTCTTCCGGCTGCTGTAAGAATCGATCGGACTGCACCTGAAACGTGAGGAGGCCATGAGCGCGGAACCCGGGATCGATACGCTGCAATTCCAGAAAGCTGCGCACCATCAGCCCCGAGCCGATGAGCAGCACATAAGCCAGAGCGACTTCCAGGCCGACAACGATCTTTCGCGAAAGACCTCCGCTGGCGAGGCCTTCGTTGCGGCTGGTGCCGCGCAGCACGATCATCACATCGGGACGAGCCGCGCGCCACGCCGGCGCCAGTCCAAAAACGGCAGCAGCGACGAGGCTCGAGACGATGGTGAAAATCAGCACGGTCGAATCAATCCGGATCGTATCCAGTCGCGGGAGATACGCCGGAGCAATGGCCAGCAGTTCATGAATTCCGAGCCAAGCAATGCCGAGGCCGCCTAAGGCGCCGATGGTGGCAAGCAGCAATGCTTCGGAAAGGATCTGGCGGGCGAGATCCCACCTGCTGGCACCGATAGCCGAGCGAATGGCGAGTTCGCGTTGCCGCAAGGAGCCCCGCACCAGCAAAAGATTCGCCACGTTGGCGCAGGCAATCAGCAAAAGAAAAATCACCGCTCCCATCAAGGCGAGAATCGCAGGGCGCACCTCGGAGACGAGATGCTGTCGCATGGGCTCCACGCGGATGGCATACCCCGCGGTGTTTTCGATCGAGAAGTGCTTGCGCGCTTCTTCGGCGACTTGATTTGCGGCAGCCTGTGCGCGTCCGATCGTCACGCCAGGCTTCAATCTGCCGATCACGCGCATCGAAACAGAATTTCGCTGCTCGGCATTGTAACCGAGGCGATTCGCGATCCAGATGTCGGGAGCGGCTTCCAAATCCGCGGATGGCGGGAAGTAGATCTGAAAATGCGGCGCGAGCACTCCGATGATCCGCGGACTAAAGGGACTCCCCTTGTTCAGGGATTTTCCGAGTACGCCAGGATTCGCGCCGAACTGGCGCTGGAAGTATTCGTAGCTAAGGATTGCCATTAGCGGCAGTCGCGGAACCGGCGTCGCCGATTGCGTTCCCGGCGCCGGCGGGGGCGGCTGCGGTTGGCCATCGTCGTCGGAGAAATCGCGCCCGAAGGCGATTCTCGCACCAACAAGCTGAAAGTAGTTCGTCGTCACGAAGCCCATATGCACCCGTTCCGGCGTGCCGTCTTCGCCGGTCAGCGTGAAAGGGAACGTGAAGACGCCCGCAAGGCCTTGGAATTCGTCTTTTGTCGCCTCGCGCATATCGATGTAATTTGCGTTGGAAAAGGGAAAGTCCTTGACGCCCCGATTGCGCATGTCGGTAGGAATGATCACCAGCTGATCGGGATTTTCGTAGGGCAGCGGGCGCAGCAGCACGGCGTTGGTGACGCTGAAGATAGCGGTGCTCGCGCCGACGCCCAAGGCGATCGTCAGTGCAGCCGTGAGGGCGAAGACGGGGCTCTTGCGTAGCGTTCGGCCGGCGAAAGCCAGATCGCCTAAAAACATCGGTGCACCTCACTCGCGGCGTGACGCGGCGCCAAGAATACTACTTCTTTCGCGTCCCCGGCGTAGAATCGTGCACTATGAGAGACCGCAGAAGAGCCAGAGAGTTGGCGGCGGAGTATGCCCGGAAGGGCGATCCGACGGGATGGTTTGAAGTTCTTTACAAAGAGTCCGAAGAGGGCAAGAGCATTGTTCCGTGGGCGGATAGAGGGGCAAATCCTGGTATCGTTGAATTTTGGAAAGCGCACCCGCAAGCCACCGAAGGCAAGAATGCGCTCGTGATTGCCAGCGGCCTAGGCGATGACGCGGAGCAATTGGCCGCGTGGGGATTCGCAACGACGGCTTTTGACATCTCCGAAACCGCCATTCGAACGGCGCGCAAGCGATTTCCGCAGAGCGCAGTGAACTATCGTGTGGCCGACTTGTTGCAACCTCCAGCGGAATGGCAACGGAACTTTGATTTTGTGTTCGAAGCCAACACCGTGCAAGCGCTTCCTGTCAATCTTCGAACGGAAGCGATTGTGAAAATTGCGGCGTTTGTCCGGCCCGGAGGTAAGCTGCTGGCAATTGTCCGCGGGCGGGAGGAGAACGAACCCCTGAGAGAGATGCCCTGGCCGCTGTCCCGCGCGGAAATGAATGAGTTTGTCCGCGCCGGCCTCGCGGAAGAAGGCTTCGAAGAATACTTTGACAATGAAGACCCGCCCGCGCGAAGATTCCGAGTCCTGTACACCAGGCCATAAGAAGCGAAACGCCTGTTGAAAGATGCGAGGAGGAACTGTGCCCAAGAAAATAGAGCGGAAAGTAGACAAAGCCGGTGCACAGAAACTGGCAGGCAGTGCTTCTGGCTGGCGTATTGCAACGTTTGTTGCGTTTACTATCGCGCTCTCTTTGAGCGCAATGGCCTCTGCCCGTGCGGCGCGGCAGGCCGGAGCAGCCGACGCGGCTCTTGCCGGGACCTGGAAAGGCGAACTGGGCCAAGGCGCGGGAAAACTGCACATCGTCCTGACCATCACAAAGTCCGCCGACGGCACCTTCGCGGGCCAACTGAACAGCGTGGATCAAGGCTCCGTCATCCCCATGGAAAACGTCACTCTGAAGGGCGAGGCGGTACGCTTCGAAGTGAAAGCCGTGGGTGGCGTCTACGAAGGCGCCTTCAACGCCGCGCGTACCGAGATTGCGGGCTCCTGGACGCAGGCGGGCATGCCGGGCCAGCCCATCACCTTTATCCGCAGCACGGAAGAAGCAACGCCGAAGGATGCCGCGCAAAAACCAGTCGAAGGACCCAAAGAAAAACCAATTTCCACCTTTGTCGATGTCGTGGTACCCATTGCACCGACGGCGTTCAAAGCCGATGGAAAATGGCATCTCGTTTATGAATTGCATTTGAACAATATGGACCGCTGGGACTACAAATTGACGAAAGTCGAAGCCCTGTCCGGCGACTCCACGGCGCGGTCGCTCGTTTCCTACTCCGGTCCGGAATTGGAAGCAGTCATGTCTCGCCCCGGCCAACCGGGCGCGACGGAAAAATCCAAGCTCGCTGGCGGGTCCATGGCTGTCGTTTATATGTGGGCGACACTCGACTCCGCGGATGCCGTTCCGGCGACCATCCGGCAGCTTCTAACTGTGAAGATTGGAACGTATCCGGAAGAGATGACGGTCGAGACTCGGCCGATCCCGGTGGGTCACGGACCAATCGCAATCAGTTCCCCGCTTCGCGGAAATCATTGGCTTGCAGGCAACGGACCATCCAACACTTCGGGCCATCGAAAAGCCCTGATTCCGATCGACGGTCACGCGGCGATCGCCCAGCGATTCGCCATTGATTGGGTGCAGCTCCGCGACGACGGGAAGACATTCCGCGACGATGAGAAAGACAATAAAAATTATCTCGCCTACGGAAATGATGCGCTAGCCGTAGCCGACGGCGTCGTCACCGAAGTGAAAGACGGCATACCGGAGAATGTTCCAGGAATCAATTCGCGGGCCGTTCCAATTACTCTCGAAACCGTCGGCGGCAATCACGTCATTCTGGATATCGGCGGCGGCCATTTCGCGTTTTACGCCCATTTGCAGCCCGGTTCGTTGCGCGTGAAACTAGGCGACAAAGTCCGACGCGGCCAAGTCGTCGGCCTGGTCGGAAATTCCGGAAACTCTACCGAGCCACACCTGCACTTTCACATCGAGAATGGCAGCTCCCCGCTGGGTGCGGAAGGCTTGCCCTACTCACTCGCGTCTTTTGAAGTTGTTGGAAACGGCTGGGGATGGAAACCGGCAGACGCAAAAGGGCCAGCAGAAGTTCACAAAAACGAAATCCCCATGGAAAACGAAGTCGTGAATTTCACGGACAAGCCGTAGGGGCGGCGCTCGGCCCGCCCGTTTGCGCTCATCCTCAGAGCGATTGCATTGACCAATCGCTCTGAAGACGCATTCGCCGCGCATTCCCGAACAACGCGCGGCGAAAGGCTTTTTTCAATCGCCCAAACCAGCTTATTTTGACGGCTCCTTCTTGTGCAGGGTGGAGCAGGCGGTTAGCGCAGTGTTGGGATCGACGGCGCTGTCGCCTTCTTCTATGAGGCGGATCACGCCCTCTTTGTCGATGACGATGTTGGCCCGTAGCGCCCACTTGTACGTTTCGTTCTGGACGTCGTAGCCCTTCAGGATGCCGTAGGTCGTGAGCATCTTGTGGTTCATGTCGCTAAGGAGGGGGAAACTGATGTTGGCTTGCTTGGCAAACGCCGCATTGGCGGCAGGACTATCCATGCTAATGCCGAAAACTGCTGTATCTGAGGTGTCGATCTTACCCGAGGCGATTCCAGCCTGGACCGCCTGAAGTTGTTTCGTTCAACCGCCTGTAAAGGCCAGGACATAGACGGCCAAGAAAACGTTCTTCTTGCCGCGAAAGTCACTGAGCTTTACATTTTTCCATTCGTCGCTGAGCAGCGTGAAGTCAGGCGCGGTGTCGCCCACTTTCAGCGTCATCTTTGCCATTTCTGGCTTTTGCACCTCTTGCGCCAGCGGCGGCGCCACCGGCGTAGCGGCCAGCAAAACCAGTAAAGCCAAGGCACGTTTCATTGGCACTCTCCTTGTGGATGATATTAAGGGCTCGACGTCAAATACACCCTATCAAGACGAATGACCGCCGAACACTTAAAAATATTCCCACAATCTCGAATCCGCCGGAGAGGTGGGGCTTGCCCGGCCCCTTGCCCGCTCGCTCCGGCCGCCGAGGAAGCGAAGAATGGAACTTCGCCGACGCGCGCTTCGTATCTAGGCGAGACGGGTTAGAACCTCGTTGAAACAATCGCGGGCATTTGTCGTCCTATAGATATCTCTTGGACGCAAGACGGTAAGGGAGGGTGGAATGAGCAAACATGCGAGTGGCTGTTGGGTGGAGATTCGAACGAACGGCGGCCGGGCAGCTTTGCTTGGCGCGGCGTTGTGCGGAGTGTTGAGCTTGGCCGGGCTTTCTGCGATCGCGCAAGAGCAAACGAAGGACAAGAGCGGCGTCAATGTAACGTTGACGAGCAAGGACGGAAGCGAAGCAGGTCTGGTGATCAGCGCGCAAGCTACGGCAAAGGAAGCGGGGTTGCCGCTGTACCCCGGCGCGACGCCGCATAAAGACGACAAGAACGATTCTTCGGCCGCGAATTTGGGGCTTTGGGGAAGCACGTTCGGGTTCAAGTTGGTCGTTTTGAAGATGGAGTCGAGCGACTCGCCAGAAAAAGTGGCGGCGTTTTATCAGAAGGCGCTCGCGAAATATGGGACGGTGCTAAATTGCAGCGGCGGCTCAAAAGCGCAAACCGACAAGGACAAGAGCGACATGTCGAAGAAACTCTCCTGCGACGAGGACCATCAGGATGCGGGCGAAATGCTGTTCAAGGCCGGTACTAAGGAGAAGCAGCATATCGTCAGCGTTAAACCAAACGGCAGTGGCAGCGTTTTCAACCTGCTCTTCATCGAGGCGCGCAGCGAAGATAAGACTCCGGCTTGATGACTGCCGGAATCCAAATGCGCGCGCGCATTCCGAGAGGCTTGTCCGTGGCGGCGGGGCTTGGACTTCTGACCCTGGGCGTTGCGGTTGGCTTCACGTCTGGCCACGGGCAGGACCCGATCCGCGTCAAAGTGAATCTGGTCAGCGTTGCCTTTGTGGCACGCGATGCGAATGGCGCCTTGGTGGACAATCTCACGCAGGACGACGTGGATATATTCGAGGATGCGGTACCTCAAAAGGTGGCCTTCTTTTCACGCAGTTCCGATGTGCCTCTTACGCTGGGGGTTGTGGTGGATGCCAGCGGAAGCCAGGATCACTTTTCCAAACAACATAAAAATGATTTGGAAGTTTTCTTCAAGGATGTCCTGGGACCAAAAGACCGCGTGTTTCTCGTGGGCTTTCGCAACCATATCCGGCTGCTGAGTGATTTCTCCGCGTCGGGATCCGATTTGCTGGATGAGTGGAAGAAATACCAAAAAGGCAGCGAAAAATTCCCCTTGCTGGGCCCCGACGAGGACCGCGATCTGGGCACCGCATTCTACGACTCGATTTATTATTCGGTGACTGAAAAGTTGGCGCGTGAGAACGGGCGGCGAGCAATTTTGCTTTTCAGTGATGGAGAAGACAACTCCAGTTCGCATGACATGATGACCGCCGTCGAGACCGCGCAGAGCGAAAACGTAGTGGTCTACGCGCTCCGATACACCGACAAAGAGCACGGCAAACTCACCGCTCGCAACAAATACGGCACCAGCGTGATGGACCGCGTAGCGCGCGAAACGGGCGGCGCGCACATCGATGCGGAAACCACGGACGCGCACGTCTATTTCCGCCAAATCGCAGAAGAACTGCGAACTTCCTACGAGTTGGGTTACTACCCCACGGATCCGCTGAAAGACGACACGTTTCGGAAAATCGTGATCAAGCCTAAACGCGAAGGCGTGAAAATTCGTGCCAAGACGGGCTATTTTTCGAGATAGCACGGTGGCGCAGAATTAAGCCTCGGCCGGCTTCCCTTTCGCGCGGAACTAACGCAGGTAGCCCCAGTTGTGGAGTTTGTCGGAGTCTTCGACCCAGCGGTCGCCGATATCTGTGCGGTAGTACATGTTGGCGATCATGATGTTCTTGATGCGCGAGTAGACCTGGGCTTGGGCTTGGAGCATGGTCTGGCCGGTCCCGATGACGACTAGCACGACTCCGCTTGTGCCGGCGATGAGCCACTGGCCCTTCACTTCTTTTACATCTTCGATGTGAATCCCGTCGAAGTTTGGCTTCTTCAGGACGATGGCGCCATTTTTGGAGAAAGATTCGAAGGTGGGCTCGTCATCGAACGGAAACGGCGGGACAACAATGCGCACGCCGATTTGAAAGCCGCTGCGTGTGCGCCACTTGGGCTCCGCGCCAGTGGCCAGTTCCCAGAAAAGATCGCTAATCGGCGTGAGCATGCCTTCCTGCTGGATGCTGATCGTCGGATAGCCGAAGCGGCTCGTGAATTCGAGCGGATAGATCCCGTTGTTGTTCACGATGCAGTTCAGGTCGATGTACCCGACGTAGCCTTCTTCCGCGAGCTTGGGCTCCATTTTGAGGAGCGTTTGGTTGAAGAGGCGATTCGGATCGCTCCAGAACATGGAGGTTCCCATCTCCCCGGTAGGCGGGCCGATGTTGCCGGGAAAAAGTTTTTTGTGCTCGAAGTTGATGTTGACGGGAGTGATGAATTTTTTGCCGTTGAAAAAAGCCCCGACGGCGACCTCGACGCCGGTGACACGCCGCTGTAATTGGAAAACTTTGATTTCGTCAGAGAAGGCGCGCTTGTAGGCTTCGAGCATGCGAACAACGTCGTCGCCGTCTTCTTCTTCGCCAACAAAAAGACGGCGTTTGACGTTTTGGGCTTCCCCGCTAGGCTTGATGACGTAGCGGTCAGGATTCTTCATCACGAATTCGATGGCGGGATCGAACGAGTCGAAATCCTGATAAGGAATGATGTTGACGCCGGCTTTCTTCAGCTCTTCCTGGCCGAAAGAGCGGTCATCCTCAAGTCGATCGGTGTACTCGGTGCCGCCGATGACGGGCTTCCCCGCGGCGCGGAGCGCGCGAGCTTTAGCCCCTTGGCCGAGTGTGTCGTCGAAAACGATGATATCGGCCCACTTGGCATCCCGTTCCCAGTCCTTCGATTTGGGAACGAAGCCGTCAGCGATATCCCGCTCTTTTTCAGCTTCAATGTAGTAGCGAACGTCGTGGCCTTCCTTCAGAACTTGCCAGGCGATGTCGCCGATAAGGCCGGAGAGCGAAACAAAGAGAAATTTGCGTTTGTCCATTTAGATCAGTGAGCGGCTGGCCGCGGCTCCTCGGAAGCCTGAACGCCGTATAGTAGCGGTGACTGGCGGGATCATTGTTACATTTCGTTAAAAATTATAGTAGTACGGGCGGTCAGGCAACCCAAGAGGACCAAAGTGTGCATCACAGGGGGTAAGAACGGCTAGGAGGGACCTGTCCTTGGGGACAAATTTCATGGTCCACCTGGCCTTTCGTTCAGGTTATACTGATTTGTTCCCGCCGGTCGTGGTGCTGTGAGGTCTGGACTCTACTGGCTAGTTTCCAGTTGGGCTTAACCCGGATTTGCGGCGAGGAACCCGACATTCGCGAGAGAGGTGAAGTTTGGGCCGAACTGTAAGCTGTGCAACCTCAAAGCTATATGTAACCGGGAAAGATCTAGCGCTCTGCATTTTGGGGGCGCTATTTTTGCTGGGAGCGACGACGTGCAGCGCGCAAGTCACCCAGATTCTCCACAAAAAGAAAAAAATTGATAAGTCGACGAGCGTAGACAACAACGCGCAGCCGGACAAAATTCTGTATGACCGGGCCGTGGATGATATCAAGCACGGCAGGCAGGAAGTTGGCCGGCTAAACATGCAAACGCTTATCAACACGTACCCGGACAGCGAGTATCTAGCCAAGGCCAAGCTGGCGATCGCGGACTCCTACTACAAAGAGGGCGGAACTTCGAACCTCGCTCTGGCCGTCTCCGGTTACAAAGACTTTGAAGTGTTCTTCCCTTTCCTGCCCGAAGCGACCTACGCGCAAATGCAAGTCGCCATGACGCACTACAAGCAGATGGACAAGCCGGACCGGGACAGGAGCCACGCGCTGGCAGCAGAGGAGGAGTTCCAGACTTTTCTTCAAAAATATCCGAACGATCCGCTGGCACCCCAGGCGCAGCAGCACCTGAGAGAAGTGCAGGAAGTGCTGGCGGAAGGCGACTATCGCATCGGCTACTACTACTACGTTAAGAACGACAAGAGGGCAGCGGCGGCGAGGCTTTTGACGGTGACGAACCGCTATCCGCTGTACAGCAAGTCGGACCAGGTTCTCTGGATGATGGGCGACATCTTCGAGAGAAGTGAGCACAAAGAGGTGGCTTCGCTGTATTACGCCAGAATCGTGAAGAATTATCCTTTGTCGAGTCTGGCGCCGCAGGCCAAGGACAAGCTGAAGGCAGCTGGAGTACCCGTGCCGCAGGCTGATCCTAATGCTCTTGCCTGGATGACGGCGGAACAGAATACGCCGAGGCTGAAAACTCCCCTTGTTAAGAAACCTCTTTCGTTAATAAGCAACGGGCCGCATGGAGAATTTATGGCGGCGGCGAGAACCGGAGTTCCGCAAATGGAGCCGGAATCCGACTCGATGTCCGCAGGAGACCTGCTGACACCCGGCGGAAAATCAGGATCGGGTAAGCCTGGGACGGCACTCGTCCAAACAGTAGTTCCAGGACAGACCGGGACAACGGATTCCACTAGCAATTCCGAGAACGTGGCTCCGGCCGGCACCGATGTCCCAGCAACCGCTCCGGCGGCGAGTGAACAGCCAAAGGAAGCAGGTACAGAACTGACTCCCGCTGCCGTAGCACCGACGGCGACTGCGCCGCCAGCTACTTCCAACACCTCGACAAGCGATGAAGCCGCGAAGAATCCGCCAGCGGCGGCTGGAACAGAAACACCTGCCAAGCCCGACGCCACATCAGCGGCGACAGAGGCCAAGAGCGATGCCGCGACCACAGGAACCGAGGCAAAGAGCGACACTGCGGCGCCGGCGGCGGATGCTGCGAAAACCGACGACTCACAGAACAGCGGCGATTCCAAGAAGGAATCCAGCAGCAAGAAGAAAAAGGGACTGCGCAAGCTGGTCCCCTGGTAGTTTGCACCAACAGATAACCGGGATGGGACGGAGTGGTGCAGCCAGGCTGCACCACTCTTTTTTTGGGCAAAGAAAGCTCCCAGGAAGCTGCCGGGAGGGCATATTCATTTCCGACACACAGGTACCGCGAGGAGATTGACGCACAATACGCCGGGTGCTCCAATACTGTGGAGTCTTAATGAACTGTCAGCCGCGAGTCGGTCGATAGTTTGAGATGACCGTAAAGCGGTCGAATTCAAAAGCGACCGCAAAGCGGTCGACATGCCAGACACGGGTGAAGTATATCCGGAGGAAGCTTAGTGGCCAGGATCCTCGTCGCGGACGATAACAGCAACATCCAGAAGATGGTGGGGCTTGCCCTGAAAGATCAGGGCATCGACGTCGTTGCTGTTGGCAATGGCGAAGCGGCGGTGCGAAAAATTTCTGATATACGCCCGGACCTCGTTCTCGCTGACGTTTTCATGCCCGTCCGCAACGGATACGAAGTTTGCCAATACGTGAAATCGGACAGCACGCTTGCGCACATTCCGGTGATATTGCTGGTCGGCGCATTCGACCCGCTCGACGAACAAGAAGCACAACGAGTTGGAGCGGACGGAGTATTGAAGAAACCGTTTGTGCCGCCTGATCCGCTGATTTCGATGGTGAAGTCCGCGCTAGCGCGAGCTGGCGTTTCGATTGGCGGAGTGGCGCCGCCGCCACCGGTGGTAGAAGAACCGATACGCGTGGCGGAAATGCTGGCGCCGAGAGTGGCTCCCTCTCGACGCGCGATTCCGAACATGGGTACGCTCCCTGACGTTCCTGAATTCCCGTCGGTCGAGAGCGAGCAAGTACAGGAAGATATGCCTGGGCCGCCGGAACCAGTGAAGATTGACGCGGGCTCGCAGCCGCTCGCGTTCGGCAGCCTGCTGGAATCGCCAGTAACTGAGCAGGAAGATGATCTTGGGGATGCAACAACGGCGCGGCCGCAACTGGAGCGCGACTGGAATTCGGGCGACAAAGAAGACGAGGTTGAAGAAGAAGAAGAGGAAGAGAGCACCGGATCGTGGAGGCGCGACGCTGGCGACGCCATGGGAGAAGAGGAAGCAGCAGCAACCGGCCCGGTGAAGGATTGGCGCGAGACGGCGTTCTCAGAAGCACCGGCGCGGAAGATGAGAAACGATTCATGGGCGCCGCAAAAAGAGATTTCCAGATTCGAGGAAGCAGCGGAATCGGAACAGAGCGTCGGAGCGATGGTGACAGACGCGCCCGCTGCGGAATTACCAGCGGCGGCCGTGCCCGCTGCACCATTTTCGGGAGATGCGTGGGCAGCCGCGCGGACTCATAAGACGGCGGTGGAAGCTGCGGCAATGGAAGAGCCTGCGCCTCTGAAAGAGGAAGTGCGGGAATTGGCTCCGTCCGAGATTCAAGCAAAGGTTTCCTCAGAGGCTCCAGCCAGCGCACCAGCGATCGCAGAACCTGCTCCGGAATCCGAGAAACCAGCGGCGACAAGTTCATGGTTTTCCTCTGTCGCCAGTCCCTGGGACGAGGAAGTGCAAAAAGCCAGCCGGCTTGCGTCGACCTGGGATACTCCTGCGGCGAGCACACCGGTAGAGAGCGCTCCGGCTGCCCATTCGGCTGCTGAGACGACCGTTTACGTAGGGGCCAGTGAAGAGGTCGTACGAGGAGATCTCGAAGCGACAGTCGATTCTCTGCCGGTTTTGAGCGACGAGGCGAAGTCCAAAGTAGTAGAGGCGGCGCTGACGCCAGCGACCGTGGAAGCGATCCGAGAAGAGGCCCACCAGGTTGCAGAAACCGCAGGCCAGCAGGCCCCCGCCGTGGATACGAGCACAAAGGCTCCTGAACCGAGCATGGAAGATATGGTGGCTAAAGTTCTCGCTAAGATGAACCCGGAAATGCTGCAGGCAGTAACCCGAGACATCCTCAAGAACGTCGTGGAATCGATGGTTCGCGAGGAGATGAACGCGAAGAAGCAATAGTTCCCCACACCCATTAGTTTCTAACCCCATTTGTCGCCCCCGTCCATTCGTGGCGATTCGTCCGTCATTTCTCGCGCCACTGTTCAATTTAGGTTGCTTGTGATCCCCCCCACCCCGGCGTATCCAGAGAATCGTGAAGTAAATTTAAAGGGAGTGATGTGGAAATTGCTGGCAATGCGCTGGAATTGACGGAGTTGGTTTTTGCCCCGTATAGTCGAAGATTGCTTTTAACGAATTGGAAACAACAAGGGGGCGGGCCAAGGCCCGCCGCTGCAACGGGGGAGATGCGTTCCTGATGGCGAGAGAAATTGCCAAGGCTTATGAGCCGCAGCAGATAGAGCCCCGCTGGGCGGAGTACTGGGTCAAGGAGGAGTTGTTTCGGGCGGATCCGAACGCTCCGGGAGAGGTGTTTTCGATCGTTATTCCGCCGCCGAACGTCACGGGTTCGCTGCATATCGGGCACATGCTGGAGCACACGGAGATAGATATTCTCACCCGCTGGCACCGGATGCGCGGGTACAACACGCTGTACTTGCCGGGGACGGATCACGCGGGAATTTCGACTCAGCGCGTCGTTGTGAAACAGCTTATGGATCAGGGGATCGATTACCAGAAGCTGGGGCGCGAGGAGTTTGAGAAGAGAGTTTGGGCGTGGAAGGCCGAGGCGGGCGGCCAGATCACGGCGCAGATGCGCGCGATCGGGGAGAGCTGTGACTGGTCGAGAGAACGGTTTACGCTTTCGCCGGAAATGTCGCGAGTTGTGCGCAAGGTGTTCGTACAGCTTTATAACGAGGGATTGATTTATCGCGAAACGCGGCTGGTGAATTGGTGCCCGGTGTGTTTGACGGTGTTGAGCGATCTGGAAGTAAACCACGAAGAGCGATTGGGGCACTTGTGGCACATCCGGTATCCGGTTGCCGGAACAAAGGAATTCGTCGTCGTTGCAACCACGCGGCCGGAAACGATGCTGGGCGACACGGCGGTGGCGGTGCACCCGGAAGATGAGCGGTACGCTCCATTCGTTGGAAAAATGGTTTTGTTGCCGTTGATGAACCGGGAGATTCCGATCATTGCGGATGCGATGGTGGACCGGGAGTTCGGGACCGGCGCGGTGAAGATTACGCCAGCGCACGATCCGAATGACTTTGAAGTGGGCAAAAGGCATGGCCTGGCAGAGATTGACGTGATGACCGATAGCGGGCACATGAGCAAAGCGGCCGGAGCGTATGCGGGGCTGGACCGGTTCGAAGCCCGGAAAAGGATCGTAGAGGATCTGAAGGCGCTGGGCTTGCTGGAAAAAGTGACGGATCACACGCACGCCATCGGGATTTGCGAGCGGAGCAAGACGATTGTCGAGCCGCGGATCTCGACGCAGTGGTTCTGCGCGATGAAGGGGCTGGCGGCGCCGGCACTTCAAGCGGTGCGGGAGTGGGAGCCGGGGAAAGAAAATACGATTCAGATTGTGCCAGACAACCGGCGGCAGGAATTCTTGAACTGGCTGGACAATATTCGCGATTGGACGATCTCGCGGCAGCTTTGGTGGGGGCACCGGATTCCGGCGTGGTATTGCGGCGATTGCGAGGAGATGATCGTCAGAGAGGAAGCGCCGACGAAGTGCGCGAAATGCGGGTCGGGGAAATTGCGGCAGGATCCGGACGTGCTGGATACGTGGTTTAGTTCGGGGCTCTGGCCGTTTTCGACGCTTGGTTGGCCGGAGAAGACGGCGGATTTTGAGAAATACTATCCGACGAGTTTGTTGATCACAGGTTATGACATCTTGTTCTTCTGGGTGGCGCGCATGGCCATGCTGGGGATTCACTTCACGGGGAAAGTGCCATTTCGAGCGGTGTATTTGCATTCGCTAGTAAGGACGGGCAGCGGCGAGAAGATGTCCAAGTCCAAGGGCACGGGGCTCGATCCGGTGGTGTTGAATCAGCAGTACGGGACAGATGCGATGCGGTTTTGCCTGGCGTCGATGGCGGCGCCGGGGACGGATATCGTGCTGACCGACGATCGGCTGGCTGGCGCGCGCAATTTCGCCAACAAGATTTGGAATGCGGCGCGGTTTTTGTTCATGAATCTGGAAAAGTTTGAGCAGGGCGGGACGGGGATCGAGGAGTTGGCTTCGCCGGAGGTGCGGGCGGGCGCGCCATATGCCTTCGAGGGAAGTGTGCCGCTGGTTGATCAGTGGCTGTTTTCGCGGCTGGCGATCACGATCGAGACGGTGAATGAAGCGCTGAAGAATTACCGGTTTCACGAGGCGGCGCAAAACGTGTATCAGTTTTTCTGGGGAGATTTCTGCGACTGGTATATCGAGTGGGTCAAGCCGGAACTGCAAAGCGGAAACAGGGAACGTGCGGTCGTAGCTTGGAAGAATTTGTTCGCTGCCTTCAACGACGCGCTGCGCCTGCTACACCCGTTTATGCCGTTTTTGACCGAGGAGTTGTGGCATCAACTGCCACAGGCACCCGGCGCAAAATCGATTGCGCTGGACCAATTCCCAGAACCACGGAGTGAGTGGGCTCATGGGAAAATCGTGGACGCAGTGAACATTTTTTCCCAGATGCAAGATGTGATCACAGCACTCCGCAATATTCGGGCGGAAATGAAACTTGATCCCAAAAAGAAGGTTCCAGCTGAATTTTGGAGCACAGCCCAGCTGGTCCGGAACAGAGTACAAGCCGAGTCGGAAGCAATTTCGAGACTAGCTTTTCTAAGCGCGCTAAATATTTCACCACGTCCTTTGGAGCAAGCGGGCGGAGCGGTACGGTCAACAGCGGAGTTTGACGTGCGGATCGCATATTCGGATGTCGTCGACTCGGAAATGGAGAAGGCGCGGCTAAGAAAAGAGATCGATGGCCTACAAAAAGCTATCTCTTCAAAAGAGTCGCAGCTGAGCAATGAAACATTTCGAAGCCGGGCGCCTGAGAAGATTATTCGCGGACTGGAAGCGACGCTGGCGGAACAGCGGATTGAGCTGCAAAAACTTCTGGACCGATTGAGGCAGATCGAAGGCGGCAAGTAGTTCCCTTTTCATGCTGGGCATGGGACAGTAAGCATTCCGAGCGCGATACGAATTCTCGATGCCACAAGAAACACTACCGGGAACCACGGACAAGCGGCTGGCGGCACTGCTGACGCTGCTGGCGGAGAACGCGACGATTGTGATCAGCGGAGCGCGGATTGCGCGGGAAATCGGCGTGTCACGGTCGATGGTGTGGCAATGGGTGCGGCAACTGCGCGGGCTGGGCGTGCGCCTGAAGGGGAAAGCGGGCGAGGGATATTTCTTGGAGCGCGTGCCTGATATTTTGACTCCGGACATGCTGCGGCAGAGATTGAAAGGAAGTCTTTTCGGGAAGCGCATCTACCATTTTTTCAAAACAGATTCGACGAATCGCGTGGCGCTGGAATTGGGGCACGCCGGCGAACCGGAAGGCGCGGTCGTGTTGGCCGAAGAGCAGACCGCGGGCAAGGGACGGGCCGGACGGGCCTGGCAATCCGACCGAGCGGCGGGAATCTATGTGACGCTGCTATTGCGGCCGCGGCTGGCGCCTGTACAAGCGCCGCTTTTGACGATGATGGCGGGGCTTTCGGCGCGAGCGGCGATCGAATCGCGGACCGGACTGGCGGCGGACTTGAAATGGCCGAATGACTTGCTGCTGCGCGGAAAGAAAGTGGGCGGGATTCTGACGGAGATGCACGCGGAGCCGTCGCTGGTTCGGTTCGTGATCGTGGGGATCGGCTTGAACGTGAACCAGGAGAAATTTTCCGGCGAGCTGGGAGCTACGGCAACTTCGCTGCGGCTCGAAACCGGCGGGCAAGTTTCGCGGTTGGAATTGCTGGTGCTGTTGCTGCGGGAATTCGAGAACGACTACAATCGTTTTCTGCGCGAGGGCCCGGCGGCAGTGACGGAGAAGTTCGAGGCCGTTTCGAGCTACGCGAGTGGGAAACGCGTGCGGGTGACGAGCGGGGCGGAAAGTTTTGCGGGGACGACGGCAGGGCTCGGGCCGGAAGGATTGCTGCTGGTGAAGCGCGACGATGGGCAGGTGGTGACGGTGATTTCGGGCGACGTGGCGGAGGCGCGCTAGATGCTGCTGACGATCGATGTCGGTAACACGAATACGGTGCTGGGCGTTTTCCGTGGCGAAGAGTTGATCGCGAATTGGCGGCTGACGACAGCGCGGCAGCAGACGATTGACGAGTACGGCGTGCTCACGCGGAATTTATTTACCTTGGCGGGTTTGGATCGCGACTCGATAGGCGGCGTGATTATCAGCTCGGTGGTGCCGCCGGTGAATTGGACGCTGGCGGAGATGTCGCGGATTTATTTCGGGCAGAAGGCGCTATTCGTGGAAGCTGGCGTGAAAACGGGGATGGCGGTGTTGGTGGATAACCCGCTCGAGGTTGGCGCCGACCGAATCGTGAATGGCGTGGCAGCGTTCCACAAATACGGCGGGCCTTGCATCGTGGTGGATTTTGGAACGGCGATTACGTTTGATGCGATTTCGGCCCGCGGAGAATATTTGGGCGGAGTTATTGCCCCGGGGCTGGGGATTGCGTCGGAGGCTTTGTTTGCGCGGGCGGCGCGATTGCCTCGCGTGGAGATAAAGGATCCGGGGAAAGTGATCGGCACTAATACTGTCACGCACATGCAGGCGGGGCTGTATTACGGCGCGGTGGACATGGTGGACGGGATGCTCGCGCGGATGAAGGCGGAACTCGGCGGCGAAGTGAAGGTGGTCGCTACCGGCGGGCAAGCGAGACTAGTGGCGAAGGGTTCAAAACAGATTCAGGATACGGATGATTTTCTGACGTTGACGGGGCTGCGGCTGATCTGGGAGAAAAATCAGCCGGCAGAAGCTGCGAAAAGCGCAGTTGCGGATCGTGGGACACGGACTCCTCCATCGCCGCCGGCCCCCACGAAGAAAGCGCAGAGATAGGTTGGCGATGAGGGGCATTGCGCGTTTTGCCGCGCGCATGGCTGGGCTGCTCCGCTTCGCTCGCACTGGCGAATCACATGGACTGCTGGAACTACTTCAATTATTTCACGGAAATTGAGAATTATTTCTGGAAGAAGCGCGGGGCGCATTTGCTGGTGTCGCCGCTGGACTGGGCGATCATGGAAACTTGGCAGAAGGCAGGAGTGCCGCTGGATGCGGTGTTGAAAGGGATCGATCACGCGTTTGAAAGTTATCAAAGATCGCGGCGTGGCGCGGGGAGGCCGTTGAAGAGTCTGGCGTACTGCACGGACGCCGTGCTGGAAGCCGCGGAAGAACAATTGGAAGCCGCGGCTGGGAGCGCGCCGAAGAATGGAAACGCACCGCCCAAGGAACCGTTTTCGCGGGAGGAGTTGCGGCAGCACTTTCTGAAGAACGCGGCGCAAATTGCTTCAGCAGCGGATAGCGCGGAATCGACGCGCCCCGGTCTAGTTGGGCGTTTGCGGGAAGTCGCGGAGTCATTGAGCGGAATTACGACGCTGCTCGATGCGCCAGGCGCGCTCGACTTGGAAGATCTAGAGAGGCGGTTGACGGTTTTGGACGACAAGCTGCATGCCACTTTGATGAGCTTTGCGAACGAAGAAACGATGCTGAAGATTCGGCGCGAGATGGATGGGCAGCTTGCAGCGTACCGCCGCAAAATGAAGGCGGAGCAGATTGCGCTGGTTGAAAAACAATATTTGCAAAAGCGGCTGCTGGAGGAATTTCGCTTGCCGCGGTTGAGCTTGTACTACTTTTCCTGAAGCACGCTTTCCAGAAGCAATTACCTTTTCTTTCCGGGCGAAAAAACGCAGAATGGGGCCTACGAATATGTCTGACGAGTTACGATTATCGATTGAGAAGCTGGTGTACGGCGGCGACGGGCTGGCGCACGCCGACGGAAACACCGTTTTTGTGCCGTTCGTGCTGCCGGGAGAAGAGGTACGGGCGGCAGAGAAATCGAAAAAAAAGCAAGTCGTGTGGGCAAAATTGCTGGAAGTGACGTCGCCCTCGAAGGAGCGCACTGCCGCACCATGCCCGCATTTTCAGACCTGCGGAGGTTGCCACTATCAGCACATCACTGTGTTGGAGCAAGTCCGCTTAAAGAAAGAGATTTTGCGCGAAACGCTTTCGCGGCTGGGCGGAATTTCCTGGGGCGGAGAAATTCAGGCGCATACCGCAGCGCCTTACGGATACAGGAATCGCGCGCAGTGGGCGGTAAAGAGCGGGATGCCGCGAGCGCTGGGATATTTTTTGCCGGAGAGCTCGTTCATTGTGCCGATCGACGAGTGTCCAGTGCTTTCGCCGCTCCTGGCGCAAACGTTCGGACGATTGCAGGAAATGGCGAGGTCTGGCGCTTTGCCCACGGAAATTCTGGAGATCGAAGCGTTCGCTGACTCGGCGGACGAAAAGATCGCGCTGAACGTCGCCTTCGAGCGGTTTCCGAAGCCTGCGGCGGAACTCGCCGCGGTTTTGGGAAAAGCGATTCCGCAAATTGACAGTTTGCTGCTGCTGGACCAGAAGAAAGACAAGTTCGAATTAACTGGGCCGGGCTACTTGATTCATGAGGCTGGCGGGTTCAAATTCCGCGTGAGCCACCTTTCGTTTTTTCAAGTGAACCGGTTCTTGATTGGGGATTTGCTGAAGACGGTGACGGCAGGCGCAAAGGGCAAGCTGGCGCTCGATATGTATTCGGGCGTCGGTTTTTTCTCACTGCCGCTTGCGCGAGCGTTTGAAAGAGTTGTGTGCGTGGATGCAAATCTTGCGGCAACTCGCGATCTTTATGCAAACGCGGAGGCTGCCGGTGTGTCGATGACCACCCACAATGAGCATGCGGAAGATTTTCTGAAAAAGACAAAGGAGCGGCCGGAGTTCATCGTACTGGATCCTCCGCGAGCGGGATTGGGAGCCGAGACAGCAGCGTTGCTGGCTAACCTTGGCGCGGCAGAAATCGTGTATCTGTCGTGTGATCCGTCGACTTTGGCGAGAGATTTGGCCGTTTTGACTGGTTCACCGCGGAAACCGAAAGAGATCGCCGCGCCGAGCGTGCGCTATGAATTGAGCGAGATGCATATGTTCGATCTATTTCCGCAGACCTATCACATCGAAGCGCTTGTAAGGTTGAGAAAAGTCGCATGAGGTTGCGGCCGCAGCCATCGCTGCGTTATCTGCTGGCGGCGTTGTACTCGGCCAGGCGCCCTGGTTCGCGGAACGAGTTTCCTCGCATGTTTACCTCGCGATTAGTTTCGCTTCGGCGGGCTTGCTGATCTGCGCGGGCATCGTCTTGACCAGCATCGGTCACCTCTTCCCTGCTGCCGCAATTTCCGCTATGGGAGGATTGCGGGTCAGCTATTCGGAGAGTCCCGCGAAAACCGCTGGAGCAGCTTCAGTCGAGGCGCAACCACCAAATCAACAGCAGCACAGCGAGCAATAGCAGGAAGCCAATCGCCGCCTGGTATTCGTGGTTTTTCTTGTATTGCGCAAAGGAAAATGAACCGGCTCCCGCGAAAGACAGTTTCGCGGGAGTTAGGCGAGGAAAAAACAATGGTACAGTGCTGGCGTATTCGTCGAAAGCAGCGCCGTGATGTTGACGAAGTTCCACTTCTTCGCGCCTCATGACGATCGAATAGAACAACGCAAAATATGCGCACAGAATGGCCGCCGATAGCCAGGAGTGCGCTGCAACAGAAGCTCCGAGCGTAAGAATGGAGCTGCCGAAATAGAGCGGGTTACGCGTGTAGGCATAGGGGCCAGTAACCGTCAAAACTTCCTGCTTGTGGAGATGGCCGGCAGCCCGCGCGCGGAGGAACAAGCCGAGTAAACCGAGGGGCGCTCCCCAAAGAATGCTGCGGGGAGTTGGCCGCGCGAACCACAAGACGAGAATGGCAAGAGGATAGCTGAGTCGAACACGCCAGCGGGCAAAGAACGCGCCGACGGGTTTCATGCAGAAACTCCAAGGCGGCGGCGCACAGCTTCGAAAACTTCGGGCACTTGAATTTGCAGCATCGAAGGATGAGTTTGATCGATGCGACTGTGCGTTCTGACAGCGTTGGGCGCGCGCAGAACGATATCATCCGTGCGATAAGGGCCGTTGCGCGCGGGGTCCGTGGGACCGAACAGAGCCACCGCCGGAGTGCCAAGGGCGATCGCAAGATGCAGCGGGCCAGTATCGCCGCCGACGATGCACGCGGCGTTGCGCAAGAGAGCCATCAAAGGACGAAGCGGACCATTATAAGGAATTGGCTCGGCGTCGCCGCTGCATTCGCGGACAGCAAGGGCGAGATCATCTTCGGCGGGGCCGTAATTGACCACGCAGCGCAAGCCAAGGGTGTCTCGAATCAGTTGACTGAGCTGGCCAAAGCGTTCCGGCGGCCAGCACTTGGAGCGCCAGCCGCCGCCGGGACTCAAGACGATGTAGCGTTCCAATCCAAGATTTTGCAAATAGTCACGAATTCCCGAGTCATCTATTTCGGGAACGTGCAAGCGAAAGGGCGCGACGGGGTTGCGCGATCCTGCTCGTTGAGATAGCTCTCCGTTTTGATCGGCGATGTGAATCGTGGCGCAGCGAACTCGATCGGTGTAAAGGATGGGAACGCCAAACTCGCGAATTGTCTCCGAGGAAAAACCAATCCGGCGTTTGATGCCCCCGAAAAAAGCCAGTGCAGCGGACTTCCAGAGGCCCTGATAGTCGATGGCCGCGTCCCAGTGAGCGGCTCGCAGAGCTTCGATGATCTTGCGCAGGGAAGGAATGGACCGGGTTTCGGTGGCCCAAACTTGAGAGGCCAGCGCGCTGCTTTCGACCAAGAGCTTCCAACGCGGGTGCGTAAGCCAAACGATTTCAGAAGCGGGGAAAGTTTCGCGTAGGGCTGCAACAGCAGGAAATGTGTGCACGATGTCGCCAAGCGAGCCGAGGCGAAGAACCAGGAAGCGGGAATCAGGCATGCGGTGCCTTGCGAACGGATTCTAGAAGATCGCGAGTCGAATGATCCTTGGGGTCGCCGACGATGGCGACCTGGATGCCGAGGCGTGCAGCCGTGGCACGTTCGGGCACGGTTTCCGCGGTGTAGTCAGTTCCCTTGGCATGAACATCCGGGCGGAGGTCTTCGAGTAGAGACTCAACACTCGGTTCGCTAAACAGAACCACGTAATCAACGGCGCGAAGCGCGGCGACCAGCAGCGCGCGGGCGTTCTCATCAAGAATGGGACGGCCGGGCCCCTTCAGCGCGCAGACGCTTGAGTCCATGTTGACGCCGACGACGAGGACATCGCCCTCGCTTCGCGCTCCTTCCAGATAACGAACATGGCCGACGTGAAGCGTATCGAAACAGCCGTTGGCAAAAACGATGCGCTGCCCCCGCTGCTTGTGCTCCGCTAATTTACCCCGAAGAGAGTCGCGAGTGACGATTTTGGATTGAGCGCTGCGCATGAGTCAGGAAGCAGCTCCGCCGGCTTGATGCCGCAGGGCAGCGAGGAGCTCATCGCGCGTGACGGTGGCGGTGCCGCGTTTCATGACCACGAGACCGCCGGCAATGTTTGCTATGTGAGCGGCCTCAAGAGGAGAAGAGCCGCAGGCGAGCGCAACCGTGTATGCGGCAAGGACCGTGTCGCCTGCGCCGGTGACGTCAACGGCCTGGTCGCTTCCATAGACGGATATTTGCGACAGCCGGTCTCCAGGTTCGAAGAGCGCCATTCCATCGCGCCCGCGCGTGACGAGCAGTGCACCGAGCTTCATCACAGCGAGCGTTGCGGCGCCACAGCGAGCCAGTTCCGCTAGATTCTGGCCGATCGAGACGTGATGCAGGGCTTCCAGCTCCGCTTCGTTGGGTGTAGCCGATGTGATGCCAGCCTTGGCGTAATCGTGCAGGTTGTGGCGTGCATCGAGGGTGACCGGCGGCGCGCTCTTTTGCTGCGAAAGGGCCTGACGGACCAGTGCGGGCGCTGCGACGCCAAAGCCATAATCGGAAACGGCAAGGGCGTGCGCAGAGCGCAGCTTCGCTTGCAATTTTGTTTGAAGCTTTTTGTGCACAGCCTCCGGAAGCGGCGATTGCGGCTCGCGGTCGACGCGGAGAACTTGCTGGCCCACCGTGTGCGCCCAGCCCGCGAGGAAGCGAGTCTTCGTGGGTGTCGTCCATCCCTTGACGCGCACGATTCCAGACACGTCGACACGTTTGCTTCGGAAAGACGCGATGAGCGCATCCCCAGCAGGATCGTCTCCCACGGCGCTAATAGGGAAGACACGCGTTCCGAGTGCCGCAAAATTATTGGCGGCGTTGCCGCCGCCGCCGGGAGCGAAATGCGTTTCGCGATGGCGGAGGATCAAAACGGGCGCTTCGCGGGAGACGCGGGAGATCTCGCCAAACTGATATTCGTCCGCGACAAAATCACCAAAGAGAACGACGGTTTTCGAAGAGAACTGTTCGACGAAGTCCGCGAGGGCGAGAAGATCGACGGAAGATGACGGTGCGTTCTTCTTCGGGGAACGCTTCATTTCGTTGGCCTCAAGATCCAGTGAACGGCGTCTGCAAGGTCGGCAGCCACGAAATCAGGCTGAATCTTCCACTTCGCGGCATTCCAAAGATACTCGCCTTCTCCATAACCGGTGCGCACCAGAATACTGCAAGCGCCGGCGCCGCGGGCAAGTTCGATGTCGCCGTGACGATCGCCCACGACAAAAGAGCGGTGCAGGTCGATGGCGTGCTCGTGGGCTGCCTGTTCGAGCATTCCTGTCTTAGGCTTGCGGCAATTGCAGGCGTGCGCTGACGTATGCGGGCAATAGTATATGGCGTCGATGTGGGCGCCGGCGGCTCCGAGCTGCTGGGTCATCAGCTCGTGCACCGAGTGTACAAGCGATTCGGGAAAGTAGCCGCGCCCAACTCCGGATTGATTTGTCACGACAATCACAGGCAGACCGGCCTCATTTAAGCGCCGGATGGCGTCAGCGACGTGCGGCAGGATACGAAGCCGGCTGACGTGGTTCAAGTAGCCAACTTCCTCGGAAATGGTGCCGTCGCGATCGAGAAAAACAGCCGGGCGGGGCGCGCTGGTTTCAGACAGGGCGCACCTCCATCGATGAAATCCACTGACGCGCGGCGGCTTCGACGGCGTCTGGCGTAACACGAGTCATACAACGGTGATCCGTCGGGCAGCGGCGCAGAAAGCACGGGCTGCAGTACGGTTTTTCTTGAACGATGCTGCAACGTGGCGTGACGGGGGCGGTGCCGTAGGGATCTGTCGGCCCAAAAACAGCCACAACGGGCAGACCGACCGCCGCCGCCACGTGCATCGCGCCGGAATCGTTCCCAATGAACAGATGGCATTGAGAAAGAAGCGCGGGCAAATCCTTGATGGAAGTTTTTCCAGTGAGATCGATCGGCGGATGACTCATGCCTGCGGCAATGGCCGACGAGACGGCGGCTTCCGCGGGAGTGCCGAAGAGAATTACGTCTGCATGCGCTTGCCTCTGAAGACGATTCGCCAGTTCCGCAAAGCGATCCGGCGGCCAACATTTCGCTGAGCCGTAGGATGCGCCGGCGCCGATGGCAATTCGAAAGCTGTCGGATCTTACGCCGGTAGAAAGAAGAAACTCCGCAGCGCGCTGGCGATCCTCCCCGGGAACATTGAGCTTGATGAAAGATTCGCTCGGCAAGGAATCCAGCCAGCCCGCGCGGCGAAGCAACTCGAGATAGTAGTATTGCTCGTGAACGGGAATTTCGCCGGGCTTGGGAACGTGCACGGCTTTCGTCAGAAGCAGGCTTCGGCCGTCGCGCGCATAACCGATGCGCTCCGGAATTCCCGCGCGCCAGGCAAACCACGCGGCCTGGAATGCATTCTGCAGCAATAGAGCTACATCGAATTTTTGCGCGCGGAGTTCGCTCACGATGTCGCGCGTGTCCTCTACAAACATCATGTTGTCGCACACTTGCTGATTTTTGTAGATGGCTGAAACATACGGCCGCGCGAGAATCGATATCTCGGCGTCCGGAAAACGCGTTCGCACGGTGCGCAGCGCGGGCAGCGCCATGATGGCATCGCCAACCCAGTTTGTAGCGCGAATCAGGATTTTCACGCAACCGCTCCGCGGGGCAACTGGAGTTTTCGTTCCATAGTGACGAGGAATTCGCTTTCGGCAGTGAGCACAAAATCGATCACGGCTACGAAGATTGGAATCGCCGTGCTCTTTCCCTGGCCCAGATTTTCCGCATCTTTCTCCGTGGTCACGAAAGTGATCGCGCCCGCCCTTTGCGCCGCCTGCTCCAACCGCACAAGATCATCTTTTGAGTACCGATGATGATCCCGGAAAGTGCTTTCCCCCGCAACGGGAACATCCCAGCGGCTTAGATCATCAAAGAATGCCTGGGGATTGCCAATACCGCAGAAAGCGAAAAACGGACCGTGACCGATTTCGCTTAAGGGATGGAGACCGGCGTGCCCACCGTAGCGGCGAAAGCCGAGCAATCGTGTCTGCGCGAAAAAAATCGAATATGGGTGAGCGTCGCCCGCTTCGAGGTCCGGGCGTTCGGTCTTGCGCGTGACGACCAGAATGTCGGCGCGCCGGCAGGCGGTAAGGGGTTCGCGCAGCAGGCCCGAGGGAAGAAGCCACTGGTCCTTCAGTTTGCGCGAACCATCGAGCATGACAATATCGAGATCGCGTGCGAGCGAAAGATGCTGGAAGCCGTCGTCGAGAAGAAAAACGTCGATGGGCTGCTGTTGTTCGATGCCATGACCTTCGGCGAAACGGTCTTTGCCGACTCCGAAACTGACTCGTTCCTGCAGGCGATGCTTCATCAGCTCGATTTCGTCGCTCGTTCCGCCGAAACCCCGATAACCTCGGCTCAGAATCGCAACGCGCTTTCCTTCCGCGAGAAATTTCTCTGCGAGCCACAACACCATGGGAGTCTTGCCCGTGCCTCCGACGGTTAAATTGCCGACGCTGATCACCTTGCCCTTTAAGCGCTTCTGCTTCAGCCAGCTTTTTGCATAGAGCGCGGCACGGGTCCAAACATAACCGCCGTACAACACCGAAAGCGGCCAGAGCAAAACTCGTATCAGTAGCGGAAAGTTCATCCTTTCTCTCGCGCAGCGGCTTCGAGATGCTTGGCAATCTCCGCGATGGCTCGGTCGGTAGCGCCGCGGCTGCTTTCGACAAGGTTGCGAGCGGTCTCGCCCATCCGCGCGGCCCGCTCGGGGTCGCGCAGGAACTCGATCCAGGCAACGCCCGCGTCTTCGGGGCTTTCCACTTGAACGGCAGCTCCGGCCGCCGTGAATCGCTCCGCAATTTCCGCGAAGTTCTCCATGGAGGGCCCAAACACAGGAATTTTTCCGAATGCTGCGGGCTCTAGAATGTTGTGCCCGCCACTCTCGACCAGCGAACCGCCTACGAAAGCGCCGTCGGCCACGCGGTACAGCGAAGCGAGTTCACCAATACTGTCGAGCAGGATGACGGTCACATCATCGGCGATAGAAAACTCGCCAGATGGCGTGCCATTCTGCGAAGGCCCGGGGATTGGAAGTTGCGAGCGTCGAATGAAGGTGCGGTGCGAGTCATCGATGAACTGAGCAGCGGATTCGAAGCACTCCGGCTTGCGCGGTGCCAAAACCAGCAGCGCTTTACGGTGCTCTCCCTGCAGCGTGCCAAAGGCGATAAGCGCCAGCGGCTCCTCGGTCGCCACAACGCTTCCGGCGACGATGATCGGCGAGCGTCCGGCGCGTTTCGCTTCCGTTGCCAGCCATTCGGAAATCGGCGTTGGCGCGGGAAGCTCCAAGTCGTATTTCAAGTTGCCGCTGACCTGCACACGGCCTCCCGGCGCCCCCAAGGCCCGAATCCGCTCGGCGTCCGTTTCGCTTTGCATAAGAAAAGCAGAAGCCTGGGCAAGAGAGCTGCGCAGAAAGGGCCGCAGAAAAAATCCGAAAATGCCCAGGAAACGCTGATAGCGAGCATAGGAACGGTCCGAAATGCGCCCGCTGACAAACACAACAGGAACGCCGGCGCGCCCAGACTCACGCAAAAAGTTGGGCCAGATTTCCGTCTCGAGAATAATGACGATGGAGGGTCGAACCGCGCGTAACGCCCGTCGGACGCAAAATGCCCAATCCAATGGGAAATAAAAAATCGCGTCGGCAAACGGCATGCGCTGCCGAGCCAGCGCCTGCCCGGTCAAAGTCGTCGTGGAAACGACCAGAGGTCGGTCCGGAAACGCTTGTTTCAACCGTCGCGCCAAAGTAACGCCGGAAAGCGCTTCGCCCACGGAAACCGCATGAATCCAGATGGCGCCAGGGCGGTTTTCAGGCAGCTTGCTGAGCGCTGGAAACGAAAAACCGAGGCGCTGGCCGAGGTTCGAAAAATATTTGCCGTGGCGCAATCCCTCGACCAACCAATACGGTGTAAGCACCAGGGCGGCGAAGCCCATCAGCAGGCTGTAGATCAAATACACTAAACGTGGCTCCGGTCTCTTGTCCGCACCGCCGCGAGCAGGCGGTGCGGGCAACCTTGCACTTCCTCCAGGAATCGAAGGCGTCGAGATGAGAAAGGACTATTATAACCCGATGCGAAACCTAGGCATTATAGTTCCCTTTCTAGCCGCAGCACTTTTTTCTGACGCATCCATCGCCCAACAGCCGCCGTCTACGCTGAAGGCTGCCGCGCTCGAATCGCACGAGGGCGTAACCATCACCGCGCAGCCGTGGACGGACGCTGCCAATTACAAGGCCAAATTTCCCAAGAAGTCGCCTCTCGCGGCGGGAATCGTCGCTATCGACACGATCTTCCGCAACGATTCGGATGAAAGCATGAAGGTCGACCTCGAACAAATCCGGTTGAATGTCACGGTGTCAGAAGACAATCGCCAAGCACTGCACTCGCTGACGGCGGACGATGTCGCCGACGTGATGACCGACACCGGGAAAAAAGATCCAACGCAAACGCGAAGGTCGCCCATTCCGATACCGAAGGGCCCCAAAGTCGGCCGTGATAAGCATTGGACCGAATTGCAGAAGGCCGCGGCCGACGCCGCTGTTTCCGGCAGCGTCGTCGCACCTCATCACGCCGTACAAGGATTGCTTTACTTCGATCTGCAGGGACAGCTCGATCTGCTCAGCACCGCCCACCTCTACATCCCGGATGTCCGCTCTCTCGAAAAGAATCACCCGCTCGTGTATTTTGAAATCGATCTGAGCCAGCAAGGCGGGCGGTGAACGCGCGTCGTTCTTCTGTAAGCGATTTTCTTGCCAAATGCTGGAGCAAAATCCGGTAATTTGCGTGCTTCTGCTCAGTCGGCTACCATCAAAAGGCATCGCATCTTCGAACACAGCAGGTAAATGTTGAATCTCCTCGATGAACTGAATCCAGAACAACGCCTGGCCGCGGAAACGGTAGACGGACCCGTGCTAATTCTTGCCGGAGCAGGTACGGGCAAGACGCGAGCCATTACCTTCCGTATGGCTAACCTGATTTCTCAAGGCGCGCCGGCTGAATCGATCCTCGCCGTCACTTTCACCAATAAGGCGGCGGAGGAGATGAGAACGCGAGTGTCGGATTTGCTGCTTCGCTCCGGAGTGCCTCCCGCGCAGCCATGGCTTTCGACGTTTCACTCGCTCTGCGCACGGCTTCTGCGGCGGGAAGCACCGAGCGCAGGCTTGCCTCGCGATTTTGCGATCTACGATGATGACGATCAGCTCGCCGCCGTGAAGCTCGCCATGAGCAAGCTGGCCATCGATGACGAGAGCCTTACGCCACGGAATATACTCAGCCGCGTCAGCTATGCGAAGAACCACGGCCAGACGCCGGAGATGCTGCGCGCCGAGGCCACCAGCCGAGACGAGCGGCGCTGCGCGGATGTATTTGCCGCTTACGAAAAGCTGCTGCATCTGAGCAATGCCCTTGATTTTGATGATCTGCTTTTGCGTTCGGTACGCCTGCTTCGGGACGTGCCGGCTGTGCGCGAGAAATGGCAGGCGCGCTTTCAGTATATCCACGTCGACGAGTATCAGGACACCAACCGCGTGCAGTACGAGCTTCTGCGCTTGTTGACCGGGCCCAAGCACAACTTGTGTGTCGTCGGCGATGAGGACCAATCCATCTATAGGTGGCGTGGCGCGGATGTCTCGATTCTGCTTAGTTTTTCGCGAGATTTCCCTGGTGCGCGCGTTGTGAAGCTGGAGCGGAATTATCGCTCTACGCAAAACATCCTGGACGCGGCAGGGGCGGTGGTGGCAAACAATCCAGAAAGGCTCGGAAAATCGCTGAGTGCCACGAAGGGAACGGGCGCGAATCTGCGCTACTTCGAAGCACGCGACGCCCAGGCCGAGGCGGAGTTTGTCGCGGGGGAGCTCGAACGAATTCTGAACGATGATTCCGCACAGACCTGCGCTGTCGAGTACCGCACGAATTTTCAGTCGCGCGCGTTCGAAGAGGTATTTCGCCGCCGCGGCTTGCGCTACAAACTCGTTGGGGGATTCAGCTTCTACAATCGCGCCGAGGTCAAAGACGCGTTGGCGTACGTCCGCTTGGCCATGCACCCGGAAGACGACATTTCGCTGCTGCGGGTGCTGAATGTGCCTCCGCGAGGAATCGGCAAGACGACCGTGGATTCGCTGCGCGAGACGGCGCGCGTCGACGCCACTCCTCTTTGGACCGCGATCGAAAAATTTGTGTCCGAAGCCGCCGCCGGCCGCGCCGTGACGCCTCTCCGCTCGTTTCAAGAGCTGATCGCCAAGCTGCAAGAAGCCCTGGCCAAAAAGGATCCCGCCGATTTTCTGCACTCCGTGTTGGAAGAGACAGGCTATATGGCCATGTTGAAAGATCGCAACACGCCCGAGGATGTCGCGCGGCTCGAGAATCTGGAAGAACTAACGCGTGCAGTTGCCGAAAGCATGGAAGCGGGCGAGGAGTTTACGGACTTTCTGGATGCCGCCGCCCTGGTAAGCGATGCGGATTCGTTCGAGGGCAAGCCCGGGGTGACGCTCATTACGCTGCACAGCACCAAGGGGCTGGAGTTCGACCACGTTTTCCTGACGGGCATGGAAGAAGGCATCTGCCCGCATGGCCGCTCTTTGAACGAGGAAAAGGGCATCGAAGAGGAGCGCCGCCTGGTTTATGTCGGCATGACCCGCGCGCGCACGTCGCTGACGCTCACGCGAGCCGTCTACCGGCGCATCTTCGGCAACGAACAGCAGTTGCGCGCTTCCTTGCCCTCGCGCTTCCTCGCGGAAATTCCGAGTGATCTGGTGGAAACAGTTCGCGGGTCGATGGCAGAGATCGGCGAAAAGCGCCGTTACGAGCCTGACCCGGAATATTCCTATTCGGCCGACGAATTTCTGCGACGTGTACGGGGCAAACCGGAACTCTCAGTGGCAGCCCCCAAACCCGCCCGAGCGGCCAGCTCGTTTGGCAGGCCAGCCATAAAACGCGGCGCCAATGCAGATCCCATGCTTGGCCGCAAGGTTCGCCATCCGAGCTACGGAGTTGGCACTGTTGTCGGCGTGGAAGGCGATGAAGAGGACCGCCGCATCTCCGTGAGTTTTCCCGGACGCGGCACAAAAAAATTCATCGAGCGCTTCGCGCAGCTCGAGCCAGCCTAAACTCATGTAGAGTTCTCCTCAAAGTGCCTGACTCACTTTGTTGCGAAACGTGGCATCTCAGGGTAAATTGAGCCAGACAATCTTCCCTGAACGGCGTACCCGGTAATTCCAGGCTTCCGGCGTGCCCGGAAGCGATCGGAGAGCATGGGTGGGATCACAACTCCTGCGCTGCAAAAATATCGATCAACTGATCGCCGACGCCGAAGACCCTGAAAAACGTCTAAAAAAAACTCTTGGATGGATTAGCCTCACCGCCCTCGGGATCGGCGCGATCATCGGCTCCGGCATTTTCGTCCTCACTGGAACCGCGGCAGCCGGCGAATATTTTCAAGCCCCCTCGATCCTTCACGCCCAGGTCCTCGATTTGATCGTTAACTTTCTTCGCGGCGGCAGCACCGCCAGTGTCCTCATGCACGGTCGCCCGCCCGCGGGCCCGTCCATCGCCATCTCCTTCGTTCTGGTGGCGATTGCGTGCGGTTTCGCCGGACTCTGTTACGCCGAACTTGCTTCTATGATTCCGATCGCTGGCAGCGCCTATACCTACTCCTACGCTACGCTTGGCGAGATCTTCGCGTGGATCATTGGCTGGGACCTCATTCTCGAATACGTCGTCAGCAACGTCGCGGTTGCCATCAGTTTTAGCGCTTATACCAAAGCGCAACTCTTGTCCTTCGGCATCCCCCTTCCTGACAGATGGTCTACCCCTGTCTGGGAGTCGGGCCACTGGACAGGGGCCTATTTCAACATTCCAGGCTTCCTGATTATTTTCGTTCTCACCGTACTTCTCGTTCGCGGCATTCGGGAGTCTGCGAAAGCTAACAATGTGATGGTGGCCATCAAAATTGGCGCCATCCTGCTTTTTCTCTTCATCGGAGGCATGTTGGTTCACCCGGCGAACTGGAAACCCTTTGCTCCATCTGGTTTTGGCGGCATTGTCACCGGGGGCGCCATCGTCTTTTTCACCTACATCGGCTTCGATTCGGTATCCACCGCGGCTGAGGAGGCGAAAAATCCGCAGCGCGATCTGCCCATCGGCATCATTCTCTCGTTGATCGTATGTACCATTCTCTACGTGGGGGTCTCCATCGTTTTGCTCGGCATGATGAAGTACACCACATTCGTCTCCGGCGACGCCGCCGAAGCTCCCGTCGCATACGCCCTCCACGCGCTCGGCGCCAGCCACTTTGCTCAGACCGTTATCATCGTGGGCGCGCTTATGGGCATGATCTCTTCGCTGCTCGTCTTCCAGTACGGCCAAGCCCGCATCTGGTATGCCATGTCTCGAGACTGCCTATTCCCGAAATTGTTCGCCCGGATCCATCCGAAATACAAAACGCCACACATGTCGACCTGGGTGGCAGGCTTCGCCGTAGGTATCCCGGCGGGCATTTTTGCTGTCAGCGACGTCGCTGATCTGTCTAACATTGGCACGCTTTTTGCCTTCGTCCTAGTTTCCCTGGGCGTAGTTATTCTACGGCGCAAGCAGCCGGAGCGTCCCCGCGGGTTCCGCGTTCCTTTCGTGCCGCTGTTCCCGATCATCGCGATCGTCCTTTGCGGCGGCTTGATGACCGGTCTAACTGTAATCACCTGGATTCGTTTTCTCCTTTGGCTCGCGCTGGGTCTCGTTATCTATTATCTCTATAGCCGTAAGCGCAGCACCCTGCGGACCGAGAACACGTAAACTAGCAATGCCGATGCGGACAAACACAAACAGTATCGGAACACGCCAGACACACTTGACGGCTCTCGCGACCCTGCTCTCGGCGCTTCTTTTTTCTCCCTGTTTCACCGCCGCGTGGGGCCGCAATGCCCACAAGTTGGTCGTAAACCAGGCCATCGACACTTTGCCTCAGGACCTTCGCGGTTTTTTTGAATCCTACCGCGGGATTCTCCTCCAGCACGTCATCGATCCGCTCGATGCCGTCGCGAAAACTCCCGCCGAGAAGCGCAACGATCATCTTTATCTCGACAAGTACGGGCGCTTCCCCTTCGATTCCCTTCCGCGCAATTACAAATCGGCCCTGGACAAATTCGGCAAATCTAAACTTCAGGCAAACGGCGTATTGCCCTGGCAAATCGGCGTCTACAGTCAGAAGCTGACCGAGGATATGAAGAACGGCCACTGGGAGGAAGCCAAACTCGACGCCGCGATTCTTGCGAACTACGTCGCGGAAGCCCACGACCCCTTCAGCACCACGGAAAACTTTGACGGCAAGCTGACCGCGCAGACAGGTGTGAACGAACGCTTCGGAACGGTCTTGATCGACCGCTATTCGTCCTTCTTCCCCATGCGGCCAAACGACGCCTCGTACATCAACGATCCGACCGATCATGCGTTCGAGGTGTGCATCGCCTCGCACAGTTGGCTGGAGACGATTCTCCTGGCGGATCGCAACGCCTACGTCGCGGGAAAGTCTTACTCCTACAACGACGAATATTACGATCGCTTCTACAACCAGGCCGCCGCCGTCTTGATCCGGCAACTTTCCGAAGCGTCTACCGATGTCGGCTCGTATTGGATGACGGCATGGATTAATGCTGGCCGGCCACAATTGCCTCATTGATGCCCCTCGGATGAATTCGTCACTCCTCCCGGCGAGCATCTCTTCCCTTCCCAAGGCCGAGTTGCATCTGCACCTTGAAGGTTCGATCCAGCCGGCAACAGTTTGCGCGCTGACCGCCCAACACAACATTCTGCTGACAGAAGACGAAGTTCGCCGGCGCTATACCTACCGCGACTTCACCGGCTTCATCGACGCCTTCAAGTGGGTCACGTCTTTTCTGCGGGAGCCTCGCGACTATGGCCTTATTGCGCGAGACCTATCGGAACACCTATTGACCCAGCGCGTGGTTTACGCCGAGGTCACGCTTTCCATCGGGGTGATGCTGCTACGCAAACAGAAACCAGAAGCCAATTTCGAAGCCATTTTGGGGGCGACCGAACCCTTCGAGAAAAACGGGCTTCGCCTGAACTGGGTCTTCGACGCCGCGCGGCAGTTCGGCGCTGAAGCCGCCATGGAAGTCGTTACCGCCGCAAAACGCTGCCAATCCAAAACGATTGTCGCGTTCGGCATTGGCGGAGACGAAATGAGCGTCGCTACGAAAGATTTTCGGCCAGTTTATGAAGAAGCTGCAAATAGTGGCCTTCACCTGTTGATGCACGCAGGAGAAGTCGGCGGTCCTGAAAAAATCCGCGAGGCCATCGAGTTTCTCAAGGTGGAGCGCATCGGGCACGGCATCGCGGCCGCGCAGGATCCCTCGCTCATGGACCTGCTGGCCGACCGCCGCATCGCGCTAGAGATTTGTCCCGAGAGCAATATCCGCACAGGCGCGCTAGCGAAACAGTTGCGTCTCACCGAGGCTCGAATCACGGACCATCCGTTACCGCTACTCTGGCGCCACGGCATCCCCATCGTCCTCTCGACGGACGACCCCGCGATGTTTCACACGACCTTGCGGGCCGAGTACGAAAACGCCATGCAGATGGGGATGAGCGCAACCGAACTCGCCCAGCTCGTGGACATGAGCTTCGAACATGCCTTCCTCTCGGAAAACGAAAAGCTAGACCTCAGGAAAGTCCGCCATTCTTGACGCCGTTCTGTTCCCGCCCCCGCCAGCTCCCGCGTTTTTTTCAAGCGCTCTCACCGGTTGCCCCGCGATGTTATACTTAGCCCATGAAAGCACACGTTTGGGTGATGCCAAAGCGCACGGTGCTCGATCCTCAGGGACAAACGATCCAGCATGCTCTCTCGGGTTTGGGCTACGCCTCCGTCAAAGACGTTCGCCAGGGAAAATTCTTCGTTCTGAACGTTGAAGGCCTGACTCGCGACGAAGCCTTTAAGCAACTCGACCACATAACAAAAGAAGTGCTCACCAACCCGGTCATCGAAGAATCTCGCTTCGAAATAGTCGAATAAGCGAAGCAGCTCATGATTCGTCGCCGCAACTCCGCGTGGCTTCCCTCCCGTCTCCGGCCGTTCCTGCTGTTAGTCTGCGCTGCTCTCGTGGCGTCGCTACTCGGCTACGGCTGCCGAAGAAACCTTCACACATCCGACTCGCGCCTGCGGCAGATCGACGAGATGCTCAACAAGCAGCTTCCTCCGGGCACGTCCCTGGCCCGTGTCGACCACTTCCTCAAATCCCGCGGCTACATCGTCCAGGATTCTCCCGACAAAAACTCTCTCGTAGCCCTCGTGCGCCACATCGACACCGACACGCTCCAGCCCTCCACCGCGCGCGTCACGTTCCACTTCGATTCCAACAGTAATCTGATTTCCTACGAGATGCAGTACGCTCCGGCCGGGCCTCTGCGCCCTTGATCGGATTCGCCACATCCACGATAGGAACCCGCTGGCACATCGCAAGTCCATGCTAGTCTAACCAAATAGCATTCCCAGGAGATCCCGCGCATGTGCGGAATTGTCGGTTACATCGGGCCGAAGAAGGTAGTGCCGGTCATCATCGAAGGGCTGCGAAAGCTGGAGTACCGCGGGTATGATTCGGCTGGCATCGCGGTCGTCACCAAAGACGGAAAGCTTGAAATCCGCCGCGCCCCGGGAAAGCTCCGCAATCTTGAGGAAGTGATTCATAAGTCGCCGATCGAGGGCACCTACGGCATCGGCCACACGCGCTGGGCCACTCACGGCCGCCCCACAGAAGAAAATGCTCACCCGCACCGCGACTGCACTGGCCAAATCGTGGTCGTCCACAATGGGATCATCGAAAATTATCTCGAGCTGAAAGAGCAACTCCAGCGAGAAGGCCACAAATTTGTAACCGAAACAGACACGGAAGTCGTCGCGCACCTCGTCGAGAAAAACTCGCAAAGCGGTGCGCCTCTGGAGGACGCCGTTCGCAAATCTCTCAAGGAGCTGCGCGGCATCTACTCCTTGGTCTTTTTGTCAGCCCGCGATCCGCACAAAATCGTAGCAGCGCGCATCGGTCCGCCTTCGGTCATCGGCCTCGGCGACGGCGAGTATTTTGTCGCCAGCGACATCCCCGCGCTCCTCGAACATACTCGTCAGATTTTCTTTCTCGCCGACGGCGACATCGCTGTCCTCACTCAGAACGGCGTCCGCGTGATGGATCACGACGGCCGCCCAGTCGATCGCCCCGCGCACCACGTCGCCTGGGACCCCATCATGGCCGAAAAGGGCGGCTACAAGCATTTCATGCAAAAGGAGATTTTCGAGCAGCCCCGCGCCGTACGCGACACTCTGCTCGGCCGCATCTCGCAAGATACGGGAAAAGTTTTCCTCGACGAGATGCAAATCTCCGAACAGCAATTCCGCGAGTTCGAACAAGTGCGCATCGTCGCCTGCGGAACCAGTTGGCACTCCGCCCTCGCCGGAAAATTCATGATCGAGCGACTGGCTCGCCTACAGGTGGAAGTCGATTACGGCAGTGAATTCCGCTATCGCGATCCTATCCTCGATTCGAAAACGCTCACCGTCTGCATCAGTCAGTCCGGCGAAACTGCCGACACATTGGCCGCGCAGCGCGAAGCAAAACTCAAAGGCTCGCCGACTCTCGCCATCTGCAACGTCATGGGCTCGATGATCACGCGCGAAGCCGCGGGAACGATCATCACACACGCCGGCCCGGAAATCGGCGTGGCCTCCACAAAAGCCTTCACCGCGCAACTGGCCGCACTATTGCTCCTGGCCTCCTACTTGGGACAAATTCGCGGCAAGCTCACCCCGGCTGCCGCGGTAAAGCTAATGCAAGAGTTCACGCGCATCCCGCACAAGATGGAGACGATTCTGCAGGCGGATGAATCCGGTTTTTACGAAAATCTCGCCCGCCAATTTTTCCGCTACACCGATTTTCTCTATCTGGGCCGTGGCATTCACTATCCGATCGCTCTCGAAGGCGCGCTGAAACTGAAGGAAATCTCTTACATCCACGCCGAAGGCTATCCCGCAGGCGAAATGAAACACGGGCCCAACGCGCTCATCGACGAGAATCTCCCCGTCGTCGTCCTAGCCACTCGCAACGATAACGATCCGGAATCCGTCACGCGGTACGAGAAGAGTGTTTCCAATATTAAAGAGGTCAAAGCCCGCGACGGCATCGTCATCTCCATCGCCACCGAGAAGGACCATCTCGCTCGCGAAGCCTCTGACCACATCATCGAGCTTCCCACGGCGCCCGAAATTCTCGCGCCTCTGTTGGAAATCATTCCATTGCAACTCCTCGCTTATCACATCGCGGTGCGTCTCGGGTGTGACGTCGACCAGCCGCGCAACCTTGCGAAATCCGTGACCGTCGAATAGCAGAAAAGGTCGTCCAAAGGCTTTTCAGCGTAAATTCCCGCCGAAATTATTCCGCCGATAGGCTCGCGTCCGTTTTTCCGCTAAAATAAATCCATGTCTCGTATCTACCGGGTCTTCTTGGGAGGTTTTCTTTTTGCCGCGCTTCTCTCTCCGCTTCCGGCCGAAGCCCAAACGCCCGCACCGGCAACAGCAAGTCTCCACGAGATTCGCACGGAAGGCCTGAAGACTTTTCCGGAAGCCCAAGTCGTCGCGCTCTCTCAACTGGAAAAAGGCTCCCAGGTAGGAAAACCAGAATTGCAAGCCGCCGCGGACCGACTGCTGCAAACCGGACTCTTCGCCAAAGTGAACTATAGCTTCCAGACGCGCGGTGAGGGTCTCACCGTAACCTTTCAATTGGAGGAAGCTCCCCGCGTCCCCATTTATTTCGACAACCTTCCCTGGTTTACCGACGGCGAGCTCGGCGATGCCATCCGCAAAAAAGTCCCATTTTTCAACGGCTCTCTTCCTGAAGCTGGCGCGGTTGTGGATCTGGCGACGGATGCCGTGAAAGATCTGCTGGCGTCGCACCAGCTCAACGTTACGGTGGAACACCAACTGCTTCCGAATCCTCTAGGAGAAGGCAGCGTCCAGGAATTTCACGTCGAAGGCGCCGCTTTCTTCATTGCCAGTGTCGAGTTCAGCGACCCTGCGCTCTCCTCTTCGCACGTCGTGCAACAGCAGCTTGCGGACGTACAAGGAAAGCCCTTTTCGCGCATGACTATTGATCTCTTTCTTTCGGAGCAATTGCGCCCCTTCTATCTTCAAAAAGGCTATCTGCGTGTAAAGCTCGGCCCACCCGAGGTGCGCTTAACGGGCAACCCGAATCAGAAATTGCCCGACCAAATCCCCGTTTTCATCCCGGTGGCGAGCGGTGCCATTTATCACTGGAAGGGATCAGAGTGGTCCGCGAACTCCGCTCTGTCCTCCATCACGCTTTCCAATGAAATCGGCCTAAAGCCAGGCGACGTCGCCGATGGCATGCAGATCGAAGCAGGCTGGGACCGCGCCCGTGAAGAATACGGACACTTGGGCTACCTCGATGTAAAAATTGATCCCGTCGCCGCCTACGATGACCAGGCGCACACCGTTTCCTACTCGGTATCTGTAGCTGAAGGCCCGCAATACCACTACAACAGCATGGTTCTGACAGGACTTTCGCTGGCGGCCGAGGAGCACGTTCATCAAATGTGGTCCATTGCTGCGGGCGCCGTCTTTGACAAATCGCTGTTCGAAAAGTTCCTCACTAAGTTGCAGTCCCAACCGGCAGAGATTTTCGGCGAACTCCCCGTGCACTACGAAACCGTCGGGCATTGGCTGCGCACGGACGCCGACAAGCACACGGTCGACGTCTTGCTCGATTTCAAATGAAACACGAAACACCCTGATCCCTTTGTAGGTCCGCGGCTGCCTCGCCATCCGCAGGTCGTTTGGCCCCGCATAGACGAAAAGCCGCAAGCAGTGGGTTATACTCTCAATGCCAATGAACTCACTAGTGCGCATCCACGTAGCGGAACAGGCACAGCTCTCTGCCGAGGAAAAGGAGCTCCTGCTTCTAAAGCAACTGGCTGAATTCCCTTCGCTAATCGTCGCGCTTTCCGGAGGCGCCGACTCCGCTTACCTCGCCTGGGCCGCGCATGGCGCGATGGGTGAGCATGCCTTGTCGGTGACCGCGCTTTCCCCGAGTTATTCCGCGCACGATCGCGCAGTGGTCGAGGAGTTTGTCCGCCAGCTAGGCGCGCGCCACGAATTCATCGAAACGCACGAAATGGAAAACCCCAAATACCGCGCCAACGCGGCAGACCGCTGCTATTTCTGCAAAGATGAACTATTCGCCGCGTTGGACGTGATAGCGGAAGAGCGCGACTTCGCCGCGGTGGCCTACGGCGTTAATGCCGATGATACCCTCGATTTTCGTCCCGGCCACCGCGCGGCATCGGAACATCGCGTCCTGACGCCCCTTCTCGACGCCGGATTGCACAAAGCGGAGATTCGTCAGCTCTCCCAGCGCGCCGGCTTGCCCACATGGGACCGCCCTGCCTCCGCGTGTCTTGCCTCGCGCCTACCCTATGGGACGGAGGTGACGCCGGAGCGGCTCGCTCTGGTCGAGCGTGGCGAAGCCGCCTTGCGTGAACTAGGCTTCCGCCAGTTTCGCGTCCGTCTGCACGAAAAGCTCGCCCGCATCGAAATTGCCCCGGAGGAAATGCCTCGCGCCATGTCGCCGCAAATGGCTGCCTCTATCACTGCGCGACTGAAAGCGGCAGGCTTTACGTATGTGGCCCTCGATCTCGAAGGCTATCGGCAGGGTTCGCTGAACGAGAGTCTGGCGCGCTAGAGCAGGCTTCGGAACTCCGGGCAACCGGAACATATTCCCCCGGAATTGCGTATCTTCTGTTAGGAAATGTCAAAGTAACGGCGCGCTTGGCGCTGGAGGAAGAATGACGCGACACCACAAGCTGGCCGCACATTTCGCGTTGCTTGCGACGGTCGTGGCCCTCGCTGGCTGCCAGATGGGCCCCTCCGTCTCCGGCAGCTTCGACCGCTCGCTGGACGTTTCGGGACCAATTCGCCTCGAACTGAGCAATGTCGCCGGCGACGTGGCCATCGTGGGCAGCGCCGACGGCAAAGTCCATGTGCACGGCGATGTGCGGGTCTCGGGATTTGGCTTTGGCAGCCCGCAGAAACGCTTGGACGACATCGTTGCCAGTCCGCCCGTCGAGCTCAAAGGGGACACTCTGCGCATCGGCAGGGATATGTCGCGCCTTCATAATGTCGCCATCACCTATTCCGTCGAAGTGCCGCGTGCTACCGAAGTTAGTTCAACAAGCGTTTCTGGATCGCAGTCCGTTCGCAATGTGCGCGGCCCCGTGCTGGCGCAGTCTGTGTCAGGAGCGGTCCACGGCCAGGACATCGGCCGAGAAGCCAAACTTTCCTCCACTAGCGGAGCCGTCACCGCCGAAAATTGCGGTGATGATGTGCGTGCCACCAGCATCTCCGGGACCGTGACCGTCACGAACGCTAAGGGAGACGTGCTGGCTCATTCCGTTTCAGGAAATGTTGAGGTAAGAAATCCTGGCGGGCGCGTCGATGCCAACACTTCCAGCGGAACGGTTGACGTGCGTGACGCCGATGGCGACGTGAAAGCCCACGCTACCGCTGGCCGCGTGACGGTCAAGGGCAATCCAAGCGGAAACAGCTATTGGGATTTGAAGACCGTCTCCGGTACGGTGGACATCTCGGTGCCTTCCAGCGCCAGCTTTCATCTTTCCGCCGGTGCCGTCACCGGACAGATTAGCGCGCAAATTCCTATCATGATTGAAGAGCAAGGTAAACATTCGCTTCGAGCGCACATGGGTGACGGCGGCGGCCGCGTGGAAATTCACACCGTTTCGGGCGCCATTGAACTGCAAGGCGCGCAATAACGGATTTTTCGGCCGGGGGCCCATCGTTCGGCACCTGGCCATCATCCGCAGGGGCTGGGAGATTTCTCTGTAAGGACCCCGCCCAACTGCCTCTCCCTATCCCTCCAATCCCGGCACCATTCGGCAATTTTTCTTCAAACAGTTTAGAATCCAAGTTGATGAACAGTTCGCGAAAGGTCCTCACGCCTCTGCTCGTACTTCTTGCTGCCCTGTGCGTGTGTCTCGCGGACCGTCCAGCCCACGCAGATCAGAGCGAAAGTCAGGCGACGCCCGCGCTGAGTTCCAAGCCCGCCGCTCCCAAGCAACCTCCTTCGACAAAAGCGTTAACCGAAACCGAAGAGTTGCAGCAGGCCATTGATCGCGCCGGCAATGACCGCGCCTCGCTCGTCCGCAATCTCGAAGAATTTCTCAAGGATTATCCCGAGTCGCGCCAGCGCCCCCAAATCTACCGGGCGATCGTCGAAGCCAGCCTGCAGTTAAGAGATTCCCCGCGCGCCACCGAGTACGCCGAGCGCATCGTCGCCCTCACTCCGGAAGACATGTCCATGACGTTGCTTGCGATTCAACTCTTGGAGCGCAATGGTGACGAAGCCGCCCTCCGCCGTGCGCTCAATTACTCCTCACGGGTGCTGGACTTTATCAACAACAGCTCCGCCGGTGAAAAATCTCCCAAAGTCTCGAAAGAACAATGGGAACTCGAACAGAAGCGCGACAAAGTGAATATCCTGGCGCTGCGCGGAAGGCTCGCCTTCAAGCTCCGCGACAACCTCGCCGCCGAAAAAGACTTTCGCGCGAGCATGGCGTTATCCCCAAGCGCCGCGGCGGGCGAAAAACTCGGAGAAATCGCGGAATTTAACAAGGACCTGCCTGGCGCCATCCGGGAATATGCCAGAGCCTTCTCCCTCGCGGACGCCGCGACTCCGGCGGCGGCAGCAAACCGCCGCGAGATTCGTCAAAAGCTCGGAAACGTCTGGCGCCTGGCCCACGGTTCCGACCAGGGCCTCGGCGACTACCTCTTGCACTCCTACGACGACGTCGTCGCGTCCTCGGAAGCCCCGAAACCGAAAAGAAACGCCGGCGCCAAAGAGCCCTACGATTTCACCTTGCGTAAGGCTCAGGACGGCTCTCCTTATTCCCTTGCCGAACAGAAAGGAAAAATCGTGGTGGTGAATTTTTGGGCCACCTGGTGCGGCCCGTGCCGCGAGATGGAGCCTCATTTCGAACGAGTCGCCGCCCAATTTCAGGGAGTCGCGGACATCGTTTTCCTGGCCGCGGATTGTGACGAAGACGAAACTCTCGTTCCGCCCTATCTGCAGCAAGAAAAACCGCGCACAACGGTAGTTTTTGCGGATGGGCTGGATACCCTCCTCTCGGTAAACTCCTTCCCCACCGTCGTCATTCTCGATCGCACGGGAAAAATCGCGTATCGCGCGGAAGGATTCGATCCCGAGGGTGTGGAAACAGAGCTAACCAATGCGGTTCGCCACGCGCTGGCGGCACAGAAAGAATAGGCGCAGGACGCCATTCACGGCGCCAAATCGGCGTTGTAATTCCCTACAAATTCCTCGAAGTCGTCCACTTCGTCCATATCCTTGCCCACAAACCGGATCGTGTGCGAATCTATGCGCTGCACCGATCGCAAGTAGCTCAGCAACTCCGCTGGGGTGTAATTCTTGAATGTAATTTCCAGCGTTACCGGCGTTTTGATCACGTAAGGTTTGAAGTCGTGCAGCCGGCTCAACGCGGATTTCACGCCAAAAAAGATTTTTTCGCAGGAAACCTCCGGCGTCAGCGTCTCAGCGGAATGGAACCCAAGCGATTTTTTCGTCTCGACGGTCTCAATGTCTCCCAGTCGCGACTTAATCTCCGCCACGGCGACGTCATCGCCGGAAACGAAAATCACAGGCACTCCCTTCGCCCCGGCATAAGCAGCGTTGTACTCCCCTTCGGTCACCGCATTGCCGTTCAATGCCACCCGCGCGTAGTGCGCGCTGGAAAACGTGTGCGCCCGAACGCCCTTCGGATTCGTCGTGGACGCGTGATAACCGACAAAAATCGCTGCGCTAAAACTCGAATCCAGCCCGGCCATCATTCCGCCGTGCCGCGGCCAGGAACGCACAATGCGGACGTTTTTCGGAAACGCTTCGATCAGCAGATTCTCGCCGATTCCATGCGAGTCGCTGACGACAATCTCGCCTGCGCCCGCCTCATTTGCCGCCCGCACCGCAGCCATCGTCTCGTCCGTCATAAAACGCCGAAACCGCTCGTACTCAAAACCACTCGGAATAAGCTGGTCTGCGGTGACAACCCCAGCCACACCTTCCATGTCCACCGAAATGTACACCTTCAACTTCTTCGACGAGTCGCTGGCCGTTTGCGCCGCCGTTTTCTGCTGCGCCGTGAAACTCAGCAGTAACAAGGCACCGGCAACCACGGAACACGAAACACTCCGCAACCTGATTCGCTTCATGAGCTTCCTCTCAGTCTCGTACAGGAAAATGCCGCGCCACCGCGCGAAAGAGTTTACCGCTGTCCAGCCGCCGAGGCCGAAGGAAAAGCCTGCGCCACCTCGCCCGCCGCAACGATGGTATTCACATGGATTCGAATCGTGTCTTCCAGCTGCCGCGCATATCCCCCAGCCAAAGCTGTCGCCACAGGAATCCCGCGCCGCCGGGCCTCTTCGAACACGCGTTTGTCTCGAGTCTTCAATCCTTTCTTGGTCAGCATCAATCCGCCGAGCTGGTCCTCGCAAAAAGGATCCGCCCCTCCAACATAAAAGAGTATCTCCGGCTGAAACTCATCCAGCGCCGCCTCCACCGCTGGAATCAGCGCGCCAAGATATTCGTCATCCTCCACGCGGTCCGCCATCTCCAAATCTATATCCGAAGGCGGCTTGTACGCCGGATAGTTATTTTCCTGGTGGATCGAAAGCGTGAAAACCGATTCATCCTCAGCAAAAATTGCCGCCGTCCCGTTCCCCTGATGCACATCCGTATCCACAACCATCGCCTTTTGAATCGCTCCATCGAACTGCAGCCTTCGGATCGCCACGGCCACATCATGTATCGCGCAAAATCCCTCGCCATGCCCTGGATAAGCATGATGAAACCCGCCACCCAAATTGCACCCAAACCCGTCCCGCAAAGCCGCCTGGCCCGCCAAAATCGATCCGCCCGCCGCCAGCCAGCACGCCTCTACTGCCTCCCGCGAAAACGGAATCTCCAATTTCATAATCTCGCTGGCCGACAGCGTTCCCGTCTTCAACTTCTGGACCCACTCCGCTGTATGCACGCGCAGCATATCCTCATCCGCAGCAGGATCAGGCGTAAGAAAATCTCCGCCGGCCGCTATCTTCTCGCGCACCAGCGTTTCCGCAATCAAATGGAATTTTTGTGAAGGAAAAACGTGCTCGCCCAGATTTAAATCGTAGCCGTTGTGGTAGACCAGTTTAAAAGGCAGCATTTCCGTAGGGGCACCGCGCGCCGTGCCCGTCTTCGCGCGTTCTGACCCCTAATTCTCACGCTCCAAAATAAAATCCGGCAACGTCAACAGCGCTCGCGCATACTCGGAATCACCGCGCCCCTCCAAACAAGCCTTCGCCCGCCGGGCATATTCATGCGCCAAATTCCGCGCCCGCTCCAGCGCCCCCGAATCATGCACCAATGAAACAATCGTCTCCGCCCGCACCGAATGGAACTCTTTCTCCTCCAACACTCGAGCCACCAACCCGCGCGCCTCGCGATGCCCATTCTCCATGGCATAAATCAAGGGCAAGGTAACTTTCCCCTCTTTCAAATCGCTCAACACCGGCTTCCCCAGTTGCGCCGCCGAGGCCGTAAAATCCAAAAGGTCGTCCACCAGCTGAAACGCCAGCCCCGCGTAGCGCCCATAATCCGCCAACGCCTCTTCTTCCGCGCCTTCGAGCCCGCCAAGCACGGCACCCAATCTAGCGCACCCGCTAAACAAACACGCCGTTTTGTAAGTGGCCAGCCGCAGTGCATCCTCTTCGGTCACATCGATGCGCCCAATCTTCGCCAGCTGAATCAACTCGCCCTCGACCATCTTCTGCGTCAAGTCGATCAGCACATCCAAAATCCGAAAATTTCTCTCCTCCAGCGCCATCTGGAACGACTGCATGTACAACCAATCCCCCGCCAAAACGCTGCGATGATTCCCCCACCGCGAATTCGCCGAAGGCCGCCCGCGCCGCGTGTCCGCGCTGTCGATCACATCATCATGAATCAAAGTCGCGCTGTGCAGCAGCTCCACAACCGCCGCCAACCGAATCGCTCCCGCACTCCGCCGCCCCGTATACGCATTGCAGAGCAGCAAAAGAGCCGGCCGAAGACGCTTCCCACCGCCACCCAACAGATAGCTCGTAATTTCTGAAACTGGCTCGAAAGCGCCAGCGCTCTGTCGCGCGAGCTCTTCCTCAACCAAAACCAAATCGTCTCGCACGAGATCAAAAATCTCTTTGGCAGTAAGCAGCGCGATAGCCTTCCTCCCCTGGCCTGCAATCATCTTTGGGACTCCGCAGCCGCAGACATCGACGGCCGGGAAAGGCGGAAAAATCGCCGGAAGTTCCCTGCTGTCTGGGCGGCGAACTCTTCCGCGGCTAAGTCTCTCACACTAGCGAGTGTACGCGCCACTTCCGCCACGTAGGCAGGTTCATTCCGCTTCCCCCGGTACGGCTGCGGCGCAAGGTACGGCGCGTCCGTCTCAATCAAAATGTTCTCCAGCGGCAAAACCTTCGCCACGTCCCGCAAATTCTCGGTCTTCGGATAAGTCGAATTCCCCGCAAACGAAATCATAAAACCCATGTCGATGCCGCGCTGCGCGTCCTCAAGCGTGCTGGTAAAGCAATGCAAAATTCCGCCAAGCCCGGTAGGCCGCCAGACTTCCTCAATCAATCGTAAGCAATCCGCCCAGGCATCCCGGCAATGAATGATAATCGGCAATTTCGCCGCCGCCGCCAGCTCCATCTGCTCCCGAAACACCCGCTCCTGCACATCCCGCGGCGAATGATCGTAAAAATAATCCAACCCAATCTCGCCCCAAGCAATCACCTTAGGGTGCTTCGCCAGCCGCGCCAACTCATTGAGGTGCGCCTCGGTTACGTCCTTCGCCTCATGCGGGTGAATCCCCACGGTCGTATAAATCCACTCGTACTTCTCTGCAAAAGGTAGCGCCGCATCCAGTTTCTCGGGCCCCGGCCCCGTGCCGATCGCAAGCAAGGTAGTTACGCCCGCCGCTCGCGCGCGCCCAAACATCTCCTCGCGATCCTCATCAAACCGAGAATCATCCACATGCGCATGTGAATCAATCAATTCCATTGTGTAGGGGCGCGATTCCTCTTGGCCCTCTATTCCGCGCCCGAATATCCACCCTGTGGCGTGTCTTTCTTTTCCCTTACTTCAATCTTGCCCCGATCTCCACATCCTCGTCCGGAAATCCCGCCAACACCGGCCGCCCCTCCGGCCCGACCGACGCCGCCACAATCATCCCGTTCGACTCCACCCCGCGCAACTTCCGCGGCGCCAGATTCACCACCACCGCTACCTTCCGCCCGATCAATTTCTCCGGCTCATAAAACTGCGCAATCCCCGCGCAAATCTGCCGAATCTCCGTCCCAATATCCACGGTCAACTTCAGCAACTTATCTGCGCCCACAATCCGCTCCGCCGTCTTGATCTGCCCCACGCGCATCTCGACTTTCGCAAAATCCTCAATCCCAATCTTCTCCGCCGCCGGAGCAGCAGCCGGAGCCGCCCCCGAAGCCGCCGCTCCGGTCGCAACCGGCGCCGCCGCAGGTGTCCCCGCCGCAACCGGCGAAGGTGCATTCTGTGCTTCTTTTTCCATGGCTTCCATCCTCTCAATCGCTTCAGCTTTTTCAATTCGCGGAAACAACGCCTGCGACTTGCCTAGCGCAGTTCCCGCCGCAAGTTGTCCCCACGCCAATCCATCCAAATCCACCGCACCAAGCGCGCCCGGCTGTCCGAGCAACGCCCAAACCTTCGCCGTGCTCTCCGGTAAGACCGGATGCGTCAGCACCGTCACCACGCGCAGCACTTCCGCGGTAGTCCAAAGCACCGTAGCGCGCCGCTGCTGCTCGTCCCCCGACTCTCCGAGCGACCACGGCTTCTCCACCGTCAAATATTTATCTGCCGCCGAAATCAGCGACCAAATCACTTCCAACGCACGCGAAAACTCCAGCTTCTCGTAATGCTCCATCACTTCGCCGATCGCCGCTTGCGCTTCCTTGGCCAGCGCCGTATCCTGCGCCTGCAGCGCCCCAGTCTTCGGAATCTTCCCGCCGCAATTCTTCTCAATCATCGCCGCCGTTCGGCTCGCCAAATTCCCCAACCCATTCGCCAAATCGCTGTTATACCGCTGCACAAGCGCGTCATAGCTAAAATTCCCGTCCTGCCCAAACACCGTCTCGCGCAGCAAGTAATAGCGAAGCGCATCCATCCCCAAGACATGCACAATCGGCCGCGGCCGCACCACATTCCCCTGCGACTTGCTCATCTTCGCGCTGTCCATCAGCAACCATCCATGCGCCCAAATCTGTTTCGGAATCGGCAATCCCGCCGCCATCAAAAACGCCGGCCAATAGGCGGCGTGAAACCGGATAATCTCCTTCCCCACCAAATGCAAATCCGCCGGCCAATACCCGCTCTTCTCATACTGCGGCCCGCCCACCGCGCTCAAATAAGCCGTCAACGCGTCGAACCACACATAAAAAACGTGCGGCTCCTCGCCCGGCACAGGAATCCCCCACCGAAGCGTCGTCCGCGTAATACTCAAATCCCGCAGCCCACCCTCCACAAAACTCAGTATTTCATTCCGCCGCGCCTCCGGCTGAATAAAGTTCGGGTTCTTTGCGTATAAATCCAAAAGCGGCTTCTGAAACGCCGACAACTTGAAAAAATAGTTCTCTTCGGTCACCGTCTCGGTCGGCCGCCCGCAATCCGGACAGTTCTCCCCGGGCTTTACGTCCACATACGCATTGTCAAAAATGCAGTACTGCCCGGTGTAATGCCCCGGATAAACGTACCCATTCTCCCGGAACAACTTAAAAAGCCACTGCACCGTATGGGCATGCTTCAAATCCGTCGTGCGAATAAACTCGTCGCCCTGCACCCCCAACTCATCCCAAAGCGCCTTCCACTGCGCCGCCATCTTCGCCACATACTCGGACTCCGGGACGCCCGCGTTCTTCGCCGAGCGCTCGACATTCACGCCATGCTCGTCCGTCCCCGTAGTCATCACCACGTCGTACCCGCGCATCCGCTTGTACCGCCGAATGGTGTCGCAAACGATCGTCGAATAGGTATGCCCAATATGCGGCAACCCGTTCGTGTAATAGATCGGCGTAGTCAAATAATATTTAGGTTTTTCAGCCATGTTCCCCGTTCAATCTTCCCGTTTCTCTCTTCGAAACAAAAACAATCCGCCATCGCTGCAATGGGTACGGGCTCGATTCATCGTGCCCCCAGATTCATCTTTCGGTTATCTCCTCTCTTCCTTTTTTTCTCTTATCTTTTCTCGTAACTCCGCAAAGCCGAAGCAATCACCCGCTGCAAGGGCACATCTTTCTCCACCGCCAACTTCTTGCAATCCTCAAACTCCGGCGCCACATGCAGAATCCGCCCATTGACCCGCGAAACCTTAATCCGCACTTCCCCAAACTCCGTCCCCACGTTCACCCATTCCCGAGGCAAAACCCGTCGCTGCGCCCCATGCGTCCGCACCCCAAAAGTAGTCGTCTCCGCAAAAATCAACCCCATCAGCGCATTCACATCTCCCGGCTTACACAAAACCGTCAACAAAGTCCCCGGGCGATTCTTCTTCATCTGCACCGGCGTCGTATAAACATCGAGCGCCCCCATCCCGAGCGCCTTCTCCAAGAAATACCCATAAATCTGCGGATTCATATCATCCAGATTCGCTTCAACAACCGCAATCTCCTCATCCAGTAGCACAGCCGATCCTGGCTGCGCGCCTTTCTCTTTCCCTACCGGAACTTCCTCCCCCACCATAATCCGGACCACATTAGGCTGCCCCTCAAGATCCGCCGTCCCCGCCCCATACCCAATCGCGCCAACACTCATAGCGGGCTGCGGCCCGAAAGTTTCGCAAAGAGTAGCCACAATGGCCGCGCCCGTGGGCGTCACCAACTCCCTCTGCACCCCATTAGAATAAGTAGGCCTGCCCTGCAACAAGTTAGCGGTTGCTGGCGCCGGCACAGGCAATACGCCATGCGCCATCTCGACCGTCCCCCCGCCCACATTCAGAGCCGAACAAGCAAACCTTTCAATCCCCAAAGCCTCAAACCCGATACACGCCCCCACAATATCCACAATCGCGTCCACCGCTCCAACCTCATGAAAATGAATCTTTTCCACAGGCACGTCATGCACCCGCGCCTCCGCCTCCCCCAGCCTCCGGAAAATCGCCGCGGCCCGCTCCCGCACCCGCCCTACGAGCTGCGACTTCTCTAAAATCTCCAAAATCGCCCCAAGCGACCGGTGTTTCGACTGGTCCCGCGTTACCACCCGCACATACGTCGCCGCCATCCCATTCTTCCAAACCTTCTCGGCCGTCAACTCCCATCCCGCCACCTGCAACCCGAGCAACTCCTCGCGCAGATGCCCGACCGGGCAGCCCGCATCCACCAGGGCGCCCAGCGTCATGTCCCCGCTAATCCCGCTAAAACAATCAAAATAAGCCAGTTTCATAGAGCACAGCCGCCAGAGGAATGCCGATCAGTTAAGTCCCGGCAGAATCTTTCGATACTATCGACGCACGGCAAGTGTGTCAAACAAAGTGGAATATTTTGACGGACGGTTGGATGGTCAGAATTTCTCTTCGATTCGCGGAATGGTGGTGGGTGAGGGTGCTGCTGCCTCCCGGGCGTGTACCCCCTCGGTTTTTCCCGATTTGTCTCTCCGGTAACCTTTTGACCGCTTTCCTCCCATCCACTTATACTCACTCCTACTTCTCTGCCGAGGAATCGTGTACCTGACAATCACAAACCGCCTGCGCGAAGCTCTCGCCCGCCACATCGAGCAGCACTACGCCGCCTCGATAGACGTCGTTCTTGATCGCCCGCCCAAAATCGAAATGGGCGAAGCCGCCTCCCCCGTCTGCTTCGAGCTAGCCAAGCGCCTCAAAAAAGCGCCACGCTCGATCGCCCAGGAAATTGCCAGCGCCCTCCCCAAAATCGAAGGCGTCGCCCGCATTGAAGTCGCCGGCGCCGGCTACCTCAACGCCTACTTCGATCGCGCCGCCTTCTGGTCCGATCTCTCGACACTGGCCCCTCGCCACTCGCCACTTCTTTCACAAAAGAAATCCGGCAAAGTAATCGTAGAACACACCAGCATCAACCCCAACAAAGCCGCCCACATCGGCCACGTGCGAAACGCCGTCCTCGGCGACACCATGGCACGCATCCTCCAGCACGCCGGCCATACCGTGCAAGTGCAAAACTACATCGACAACACCGGCGTGCAAGTCGCCGACGTCGTCATCGGCTTCCTCGACATGGAGCGCCGCACACCTGTCAGCGTAAAAATGTTCGCCATGGAGCCTCGCTTCGATTACTACTGCTGGGATCTCTACGCCAAAGCCACCCATTTTTTTGAAGCGGACAAAGTCCGCGCCGCCGAACTGCGCGGACGCACCCTGAAAGCCATCGAAGAAGACCGCGGCGAAGAAGCCGAAGTCGCCCAAGTCGTAGCCGACGCCATTGTCAGCCTCCACTTGAAAACCATGGCGCGCCTCGGCATCGACTACGAACTGCTCGCCCGCGAAAGCGAAATCCTCCACTTAAAATTCTGGGACGCCGCCTTCGAAAAACTAAAAGCCTCCGGCGCAATCCAACTCGCCACCGGCGGCAAAATGGCCGGCTGCTGGATCATGCCGTGGAATGAAGAAAAATCAGGAACCAACGGAGAGAGCGCCGGGAGCTCAGAGGTCAGTGAGAAAAGCGAAGATCTGGAAAACACGCAGGACAAGATCATCGTTCGATCGAACGGAACGGTAACCTATGTCGGGAAAGACATCGCCTATCAGCTCTGGAAATTCGGCCTGCTCGGCAAGGATTTTCACTACCGCAAATGGCCGAACACTCCCGAGGGCGAAACAGTTTGGGCTACGACGAGTGAAAAAGACGATCCCGACGCCCCGCACTTCGGCGAGCCAGCCTCGATCGTCTACAACGTGATCGACGCGCGCCAATCCTATCTGCAGGACGTTGTCGCGGAAGGCTTGCGCCGGCTCGGACACGCCGAAGCCGCCGAAAAATCCATTCACTTATCCTACGAAATCGTGGCGCTAACGCCGCGATGCGCCGCCGAGATGGGCTACGAACTGACGCCCGAAGAAGCCAAGAAACCCTACGTCGAAGTCAGCGGCCGCAAAGGCTTCGGCGTCAAAGCCGACGACCTGCTCGACAAACTCGAAGCCGCCACGCACGCCGAAGTCCAGCAACGCCACGCGGAAATGGGCAAAGCCGAACAAATACAAACAAGCCACGCCATCGCGGTCGGGGCACTGCGTTTTTTCCTGCTGAAATTCACGCGCAACGCCATCATCGCCTTCGACTTCAAAGACGCCCTCAGCTTTGAAGGCGAAACGGGCCCCTATTGCCAGTACGCCGTCGTGCGCATCCGCGGCATCCGCCGCAAAGGCGTGGAAGCCGGCGCGACAAGCGTCGCCGTTACCGCCGAGACGGTAGCCGCGCTACTCAACGCTCCTGAAGGCAGTGGCCTTTGGGAATTGCTGCTAAGCGCAGGCTCTCCGGACCTTGCGGTAAACGCTGCCATCGGCGCGCAAGAACCCGCCTTCGTCGCCAAGTACGCGTTTCAACTCGCGCAATCTTTCAACAACTTCTACCACAAGCACCACATCCTGACGGAGCCAGATGAACAGAAACGAGCCTTCCTGCTCCGCCTGACGGAGCTGGTCGAAGCGCGCCTGGTAGAGACATTGGGATTGTTAGGAATCGAGGCACCGGAAAAAATGTAGGGGCACGATCGGTCGTGCGCGCCTTGTAGCGACGCAGCATGGTGCGCCACTACAAGGGAACACAAAACGACCGGGAAAAATCAGTACGACATGACGAGGTGAACTAGAGTGCGCAGCGCAACGGCGGTAGGTCCTTTTGCCAGCCAAGGCTTGGCGTCGTCGTTCCAGGCCGTGCCGGCGATATCGAGGTGAATCCACGGCGAATCGCCAGTGAATTCCTTGATGAACATCGCGCCAGTGATGGCGCCGCCGCCTTTGCCGCTGCCGATATTCTGAATGTCGGCGACAGTACCCTTGATGAATTCGCGGTAGTCGTCATCAATCGGCATCTGCCACATTTTTTCGCCGGCCACTTTGGAGCTGGCAAGCAGCTTGTCGGTGAAAGGCTGGTCCGAGCCGAAGACCCCGGCGTTAACATTCGCGAGGGCGACAACAATGGCGCCGGTGAGCGTTGCGGCATCAATCAGGTGCGTGGCGCCAAGTTGTTTCGCGTAGTGAATGCCATCGGCGAGGATGAGGCGGCCTTCAGCGTCGGTGTTCAGCACTTCGATGGTTTTGCCGGACATCGCCGTTTGAATGTCGCCGGGCTTTTGGGCTTTGCCGCCGGGCATGTTTTCCGTGGATGGCACGACGCAAATGACTTTGACGTTGGGCTTGAGCGCAGCGAGAGCGCGCATAACGCCGAGCATAGTGGCGCCGCCAGCCATGTCGTACTTCATTTTCTCCATGCCTTCGGCGGGCTTGATGGAAATTCCGCCGGTGTCAAAGGTGACGGCCTTGCCGATAAGGCCGATGACAGGCGCGCCGGGCTTGGGATTCGCAGGCGTATAGGTGACGACCATAACGCGAGGTGGTTCCGGGCCGCCTTGGGAAACGCTGAGCAGTGCGCCCATCTTGAGGTCGGTGATTTTTTTCTCGTCGAGAATTTCGACGGCGAGGCCTGCTTGCTTGGCCATGGCTTCGGCTTTTTCCGCAAGAATTTTCGGCGTGAGTTTGTTGGATGGCTCGTTGATGAGATCACGCGCAAAATTCATTGCGTCAGCGACCACGCGCCCGCGCGCCAATCCTTTCTCACCGGCGGCGCGATCCGCGTCGGAATATCCGGTCAGCAGGACTGTATCGATGGATTTGTCGTTTTTCTTTTCGGTCTTGTACTTGTCGGATTCGAAGTTGGCGGTCAGCGCGCCTTCCGCGATGGCTTGCGCGAGGTCCTCGGTGGTGTTGTTCTCGCGAACGAGGAACGCGAACTGTTTTACGGAGCGGGATTTAAGGTAGCGCAACGCGGCGCCGGCCACCTTTCGAAGCGTGGCGCTGGTAAATTGCTCGCGCTTCCCTGCCCCAACCAGCAATAAGCGCGCAGCCCTGAGCCCGGCGGGCGCGTGAATCAAAGTCATTTCGAGCGTCTTGCCCGTGAGTTCCCCGCTCTTGGCCAGGCTGCGCAATAGGCCATTCGCCGCCAGATCGATCTCCGCGATGCGGCCTTGAATGGGATCGCTCTCTTCGAAAACGTAGGAAACAAGTGCTTCGGTTTCCAGGCCTGCATACGGCTTTGCTTCCACTGTGATTTGCATGATTCTTCAACGCCTCCGGTTGTTGTACATAGCTTTTTCAGTTTCCCTGCGAGCTTCCTTGTCGCGTTCGTCCTGGCGGCGGTCCCACGATTTCTTTCCTTGCGCCAGAGCGATTTCGACCTTTGCCAAGCCTTTACGGAAGTAAATACGCAGAGGAATGACGGTCAAGCCCTTGGATTCGGTGCGCCCTGAGAGCTTATGAATTTCGTTCTTGTGGAGAAGGAGTTTCCGCGAACCAAGAGGTTCGTGGTTCCAGGGGCCGCCGGGCAAGTACTGTGCAATGTGCGCGTTAACGAGCCAGGCGCCGCTGGGCTTGAAATCGACATAGGCGTCACGGATATTCGCTTTTCCTTCGCGCAAGGCCTTCACTTCGGTGCCGTGGAGAACCAAACCGGCCTCATAGCGGTCGAGCAGGTGGTAATTATAGGAAGCAGCGCGGTTCTGAGCCACGATTTGCTCGCCGGCTTTGCTGTCTTTCTCGGGTTTTTTCGCTGGCTTGGGCACAATCCTCAATCATAACTGGAGTGTTAAAACTTGGCTACACGCATCAAAAAAACCATATTATCGGATTTAGTACAGCCAACCTTCCACGTATTGCCGGTGCTCTAAAGCGAGTGATAGACTGCAATGGCTTCGTGTCGAGGCACCGGAGAGTCCATGCGACGTTGTGGCAGTGTCCTTTTATGTGTCGGAATGGGTCTGTTCGCAGTGGGCTGCCCGAAGGGCCAAACAGATTATAGCAAAGGCCGGAAGGCGGAGACACTCGAGGATTACGACGCCGCATTGGAGTTCTATCAGAAGGCACTGAAGACCGACCCCAACAACGCAGGTTACAAAATCCGGCTCAACCAGACGAGGTTTGAGGCCGGAGAGATGCACGTAAAGCAGGGCCTGAAGCAGAGGGAAAACGGGGACCTGCAAGGCGCGGCGGCACAGTTCCAGCGGGCACAAATGGATGATCCATCCAGCGCCATTGCCGCACAGGAACTAAAGAAAACGCTCGCCATAATTGTGGACCAAACGCACGCGGGAGATAACGCCAAGCCGATCTCGGACGACGAGATGGGAAAATACATGTCGGAGCCGCCGGAGCTCAAGCCACTCTCAAATGTGGCCATCACCTATAAGGCGTCCGCCGACGCACGGGTTGTCTTCGACACCATCGGGAAGCTGGCAGGATTAACAGTGATCTATGACCCGGATTTCCCTGCCCGGCGAATCTCCGTGGATTTGAATAATTTGACCTTGGAGCAGGCGCTGGAGGTGGTGTGCCTGGAGAGCAAAGCGTTCACAAAAGCGGTCACCGAAAACATCATCATGGTGATTCCCGACCAAGCGGCCAAGCGGAAAGACTACGAAGAAGAGGTGCTGAAGACGTTTTATCTGTCGAATACGGTGACGCCGCAGGACTTGACGGAAATCCTCACGGGACTCCGCTCCTTGTTTGATTTGCATCGCGTCCAGCAGCTCAACTCGCAAAACGCGATTATTATCCGTGCCACTCCGGACGTTCTGAAGCTTGTCGGTAAAGTGCTCGATGATGTGGATAAAGCCAAATCGGAAGTGGTGGTTCAGGTGGAAGTGCTCGAGGCGCGCACGGATCGTCTGCGCACTCTGGGAATTCAGCCGGGCCAAACCGCTTCCATTGCCATAAATCCGAATGCGACAACGACGACCGGAAGCACGACGACAACCACGACCACGAACAACACTACGCTGCAGACGCTGCGGACTCTGAACAGCAGCGATTACACCGTGACGCTTCCGAACTTTACGGCAAACGCGGTACTGACGGATACGTTCACGAAGATTATTCAGAACCCGGAGCTTCGCTCGGTGGACGGGCAGCAGGCGAAACTCAAAATCGGCGACCGCATCCCGATTGCGACGGGAAGCTTTCAGGCCGGCGTGGGTGTGGGAGCGGTGGGCACGGCAGGGCTCGTGAACCCGCTGGTCAACACGCAGTTCCAATATCAGGATGTCGGCGTGAATATTGACATGACCCCGCGAGTCCACCCGAATCACGAGGTCAGCCTGAAGATTAAGATTGAAGTTTCTTCGGTCACAGGCACATCCACGATTGGCGGAATCAGCCAGCCGATTATCAGCCAGCGTGTCGTCGAGCACGACATTCGATTGGGAGATGGCCAGGCTTACATTCTCGGCGGACTCATCGAGAGGACCGACACAAAGACACTGAACGGGTGGCCCGGGTTGGCAAAGATTCCGGTCATACGCTACCTATTTTCGAGCGACAACGTGGAGCACGAGGAAGATGAAGTTTTGATCATGCTGATTCCGCATATCGTGCGGCTGCCGGACTGGACGCGCGAGAATCTGCGCGGAATCTACTCGGGTCCCGATCAAAATCCTCAGCTGAAGCGCGACAGTGAAATCCGCACGCCGGTTACGGAACCAGCAAAGTCGATTGCCCAAGCTTCGGCTGGGGCAACGCCAGGAGCCGCGGTGACGGCCCCCGGAGCAGCAGCGCCGGGCGGTGTCCCCAGTGGGCCGTCTGTCAATCCGCCGCAAGGTCAACCAGGCAAGTTGCGTTTTGACCCGTCGGCACTCTCGGTGAAAGTGGGCGAGACGAAAATGGTTGCGGTAGTTGTGGAGAATGTGAGCGATCTATTCTCGATACCGATGTTGCTGCAATACAACCCAGCGGTCATCAGCATCGAGGATGTGCAGCATGCAGTAAGCGAAGGACAGCACGGCGGATTCCTCTCGGGCGGTACGCAGGAGATCGCAATCGTTAAGAGCGTCAATGCGGAAAAGGGTCAAGCCATTATTTCCGCCACGCGTCAGCCGAATACGCAGGGCGTGAGCGGGAGCGGCACGCTGGTCGGCATTGTGATCAAGGGCATCGCGCCAGGCTCATCGAATCTGACCATCATGCAGCAGAACGCCAAGGATTCGCAGCAGCGGCCCATTCCATTGGTAACGAATGAGGCTACGGTGCAAGTCCAGCCTTAATCCAAGCTAGGGGAAATATACGATGTTGCGGCGAGAGTTTTCTCCCCACAGAAGTTCCCGGCAGAGACGCCTTTCTTCAACTGCAGGAATGACGCTGCTGGAATTGATTATTGCCTGCGCGATCCTGATGATTCTGTCTTCCATGGCGCTGCCAGTTTTCCGGTATACGGTGATACGGCAGAAGGAGTCGGAACTCCGCTACGACCTGCGGACGATGAAGGACGCGATCGACCGCTACAAGGACCTTGCTGATCAGCACAAGTTCCGGACAGAAGTCGGGAGCGAGAATTATCCGCCGGATTTGGATACGCTGGTCAAAGGCGTGCAGCTTGGGCCGGGAGACGACAAGAAACTGCGATTTCTGAGGAAGGTTCCCGTGGACCCGATGACGGGACGGGCCGACTGGGGATTGCGCTCGATCAGCGACGATCCGGATTCGACGAGTTGGGGTGGGAAAAACGTTTTCGATGTGTACTCGAAGTCGTCGGGGACGGCGCTCGATGGGACGAAGTACAGCGACTGGTAGTCAGGTCGAGGTGTTGAAATGAACAAAATCATGGGAAGACTCAAGGAAAACGGAGTTGCGCGGAGGAAGCGCGCGACCCGGCTTTCTAGCGGTGGGTTTACGCTGATTGAGTTGATGATCGTTATTGCGATCATTCTAATCCTGTTGGGATTAGCCGCCGGACGATACGACATGACCATCCAGCGATCGCGAGAAGCGGTGCTGAAACATGATTTGCAGGTCTTGCGCGAAGCGATTGACAATTTCACGCTGGATAAGCAGGCCGCGCCGCAGTCACTTGAAGACCTTCACCAAGCAGGGTATCTGCGGGAAGTCCCCGTTGATCCCATGACCCAGGCAACCGACTGGGACCCGGTATTCGACAATGTCGTGCTAAGCCCGGATCAAGTGATTACGGGGATGGTCGACGTGCATTCGCATTCCCCGCTCAACTCGCGGTTCGATGGAACGGCGTACAACACCTGGTAAGAATCTAACAGGATTTCCCTACGATTCGAGTCGCGCTCTTCTTTCTGTCATTTTCGGGATACGAATTCAAGCACAGGCAAATTAAGAAAATTAAGAAGCGCGAGTTGCAGAAGATCGACAAGACGCGTACTATCTATAGCGCGGGGTGGAGCAGCCTGGTAGCTCGTCGGGCTCATAACGCGCCAAACGTCAACCGGCTCTGCCGGATTCAAACGACTTAGTCCTTCTTCTCAGCCGCAAAACCCTCTCAAAACGGCATGTTCGGGGCACTTAACGGGCACCTGAAAATCAGAGGTTGCTGTTTGCGCTTGACTATATCAGCACGCATGACCTGGACACGTTCATGGTGAGGGAGGAGTTGGAATCGTCGTGCTCGTTCCGCCGGACAACATGCTCTTCACGCTTGCTACGATATGCAACTTGGGTGGGTCATAGGGTACTCCGGCCGCTACCTTCTTCTCCGTATCAGGTCCGGACATCTCAATACCCTTGACAATCCAGTACGCCGCGAACGCCCAGATCCCGCAGAACTCGACCCAGTAAATAGCATTGTCCCTGCGGAGGATATGAGCGTTCAGGATGTATGCGGCGATGGGGGAAGCGATCATCAAGACCGCAAGAAAACGGTACGCACCCATGTAGAGCTTTCTTTGTCTAGCGTCCTTGATGAGTTCCACTGTGGCGTGGGAACAAAAAGCCGCAACGGAAGCGATGGCCAAAAAGAATATGATTGCCGCTGTCCCATGCACCCAGGAGAGTGGTGCTGGTTTGCCGGTCCACGGCATCGGAAATAGAGCGATCAGCCATGCTGATACGCCAGCGATGTTAAGGAATATGTCTTCCCGTCGGCTATAACCCTTGTTTGCAAACAGGATCGCCCCAACCGCAAAGAGGAAGCCAACAAAATAACTCCTCATCGATCCTGCTTCTGTAACTGCTGGCCGTGCGAGACAGGACTTTTCGTCTTCGCTGTTCTTCTCGATTTTCTTGCACTTTCCGGAGTGTTCTGGGTATTGATCGCATGGGCACGGCGCGTTCGCGGTAGCCCAATAATAAGCGCTCATGGAGCCACGCAGGCCGAAGCGATTCATCCTCCCACCAAAGTAGAGGATGACCGGAAACAGAAGGCCAATGATGGCCACGCTGAATCGGAGACGAAAGTATGTTCCTTGAATCTGCTCGGAGATGGGACGTGGCATGCTGTTGACCTCTCGAGAGTTGAACAACGCGGCCCGACGCTGATGATCTACGAATTATAAATGGCGGAAAGCAATCAAACGGTGATTTTTTACCTGTCTGCCTAGAGTCGTCGGTGGCTAACCGCTGATCGATCATTCTCCAGACTGCCAATATAGGTCTATTTATGGTAGTCCGGGAGGCGGTTGACCTCTTCCCCCGGATGCAGCGCACCTGCCTTGGGCGCGGACCGACCGACTCCAACAACTCCATTCATTCCTCTGGCTTCTCTGTGTTTTCAGTAATTTTACGGAATCTGCTCTTCGCTCAAAGCCGATACAAAAACCTCCGATCAGCTCAACTGAACTTGAAGTCCCGAAGGTGCTGCTGATCCCGTTACTCTACACTCGGCTGGTTCGGGCTGAGAAATAGCGCCGCTCGATTATTGACGTTTACCGATATGAGCTGTAGGCTCTCGCCTACACCTCGTCAAAAGGTGGCCGTGGTAATAACTCAGGTGTGAGTTGGCGCTTCAACTATGGACATCTTAGAGGGTTGAGGAGAACTCGATCTTATGGTCAGCCCGACATCCGATGGCTCCCCCCGGCACGGCGGATGGATAGTACTTGCGATGCTGGGGATGGTTGCTGTTCCAGTCGGAATCACCCTGCACACTATACTTATCCCGGCCTCGTTGCAGATACAGAGTCCAGACCCAACGCCCCACGGTTACACGTGGAGCTTATCGATCTTTGTGATTCCCATTCTGGTGATTGGCTGGTGGTTCCTGCCGCTCGAAGGCCTTAAAATTCCGCAGCGCGCTTTCTGGCGCACGATAGCAACGCTCGTGCCTCTTGGATGCAGTCTCGATTTCTTCTTCGCCAAGCTATTCCTATTTTTCCCAAACCGGGGCGCAACGATACGTATCTTGGCACCCGCGTTGGGCGAATGGGTCCCAATCGAGGAATACGTCTTCTATTGCACGGGATTCATAGCGGTGCTGTTGATATACACCTGGGCAGACGAGTTTTGGCTAGCCGCCTATAATCTCCAAGATTATCCATCGAAGGCAAGGGTAATCCCTCGCTTAATAAGATTCCATATGAGCTCGGTCATTTTCGGCGTGCTGCTCATCGCGACTGCAATCGCATATAAGAAACTGATGTCACCGAGTCCAGCGGGCTTCCCAGGCTATTTCACGTTCCTAGTTGTCACGGCAGTGGTACCGTCTGCCGCGTTTTTCCCGGAAGTGAAACGATTTATAAATTGGCGCGCTCTGAGCCTGACACTCTTCATTGTTTTGCTGATTAGCCTCTTTTGGGAGGCGACGCTGGCGGTTCCCTACGGATGGTGGGGCTACCAATCCAGCGAAATGATGGGTCTCTCGATCGGTGCATGGTCCGGTCTGCCGATTGAAGCGGTCTTTGTCTGGATTGCCGTCACCTATGTGACGACCATTGTTTTCGAAGTCATGAAGCTCTGGAGCGCCTCCCGCAAAACGGTAAGAGAGGCGTTTCTCGGAGCGAGCACGTCCAGCGTGGCGGAAAGCAACCGATGATCCGGCCAACATCTAGTGAACGAGAACTCTCGATTTCGAATCTTTCGGGCAAGGAAGGCCACATGAGGTACATCTTGAAAGGTTTGCTGGCGGCACTGCTTTTGATCTTCGGGCAAGCGATGCATGCACAGGATGTCCCTTCACACAATTTCCCATCGCCCGCGCCTCCCATGTTGATTCAGCCCGCAGGCGCGGCGGTGCTCACTCGGAGCAAGGTGACTTTAACCGTTTATGCAAGTAACGGTGCGGACTTGAAGGTCACTTGGTCGGTCAATGGAGACCCGTCCATGGGAACCATCGACCCAGCCACGGGAGTCTATACTGCTCCCGACGACGTGCCGGACAATCCACCCAAGGTGACCGCAACTTCGATAGCCAATCCAGACCACAAGGCATCGGTCACTATCGTCGTCAACGCCGCTTCGTGTCCCTCCGACGTATTACCAGACAAGGCTTGTGTCATGCTTACGCCACTAACGCGTATGGTTCGACCGGGCGAACACGTCGCTCTATCCGCAAAGGCCGTGAAGGTCGCCGATCCCAGCGTCACGTGGCAGGTCAACGTGGACCAACAGAAAGACGACACCGGGGGCAAAATCGAGGGGACGGGCGAAGCCGTCAAATATACGGCCCCGACGGCGGTGCCCGCCGGAAAAGTGGAAGTGAAAGCGGTGGCCGCGCGCGACTCGAACGTGAGCGCAACAGCGGAGATGATCGTTGTAGCTCCCTATGTTTCAGCACACTGTGTTGCGGGGGACAGCAAGCTTGGGGATTGCCGCGTAACCAAATTCAATCGTTTGGACGGGCCAGCTGGCAGTTTCGCCACCGGCCCGGTTAGCGACCGCACCGACGCCGCGATCGTCGCCGCAGTGAATGCCTCGAAAGCGCTCGTCACAGGCTCCGTCCTCGAAGTGCCCTTCATAAGTGGGGTTACCGCCGCGAACTGTAAAAACTATGATTGGAAAATCGTGGCACAGACGGAGGAATCGCCAAACATTTTAATATACAACCCGAGCGACATAGGCTCGGGAATCTGCACCGGCGTAGAATTCGTCATCGCATTACCAGTACGTGTCTTGTGGGCCGACATCAGCGGCTTTCCGCAACAGCCCGACCCGCAGAGAACCGCTCCGGCCGACTTCACAGCCCTCAAGGACTGCTGGGGTCAGAGCGTTCCGCAAACCATCTCCCCCTGCGATCGCAACGTAGGACTCATGAGATCGATTTATGCATCCACTTGGGTGTGGACGCATTTTGGTCAAGCGGGATCGGCTCAAGGCGCAATCTCTTTATCTCCCGTAATCGGCGCCGGACAACGTCAATTGAGTTTTGACGTGCAGGCAGATCCTGCTTATAAGGTGGGACTCGGGTGGCTCAACATACCCCTGACATTTGAAAAAAGCACTTCAGAGGGATCCAACCTCGATGCCTTGATAGTAGGGTTGGCCTATGATCTAAGGGCACTGAAAAACCCGAACCTCACTCGTACCTCACACTTCGTACTCAGAAAGCCGCAGTTCCAGGTGCGCACGAGCGTGGAAATCGCACCCACCACTCCGCACGACAAGAATTGGGTAGAGGCGGGCACGATCAAATTTCCATTGGTATTCAACTTCCATCAACAACCGTCTGCGTTCACGGCGTATCCGGTGATTGGAGTTGAAGGCGGATCACATTTTGATACTCATCTTGTTGAAAATGAGGCTATTCTCCGCGGTGTTGCTGGTGTGGACGGCAGCTTCCGCTGGCCTTTCAATTTGACCCACAATTTTCTGGGTAGTAGCCCGATCACCTTCGAGTACTCATATAGGATCCGCTGGCTAGCATACGCAGAACCAATCACTTCTGTCGCAGACAATGGAACTGAGATGCTGGCCACCGGTAGACGCTCATTTCTCCGGGGCAGTTTTATTGAACCCGTGACTCCAAATCTTCAATTCCAGATAACGGCGATGAGGGGCAGCTTGCCGCCAGATTTTCGAGTTCTAGGAAATACTCTCGTGATAGGCTTAACTTTTACTAATCCTGGAAGCTCCGAGCACTGAGGCCCTCCGGCTAATCCCGACTGGAAGGTGGATCGTTTTTCACGCCAAGTTTTACACACGCGAAATTGCGGAACCTGCTTTCCCGCAATTTCTTACCGGCAAGTGGGGTAATCCCGAGAATTTCTGTCGTAAGAGAAACACCTCCGGTGAAGCGACCCGCAGTTTTCCCGTGTCCGTGTCAATGTGAGCCAATGCTGGGCGTAGCCACCGTGGAATCTCCAGCGCCATGAGTGGGGGCGTCGGCGCTTGGATCCACATGTGCAAACGAGAGTAGACAATAGCGGGCCATCTGACGCAGCAGTTGCGCACCAACTTCGGCCGGTTCAAACCTCCGAACAAACTCGCCGCCTGTAAAAGACCCCATCGCCTTCACTATCTCAAGCACTCGACACCAACCCAAAGGCAAACGAAATAGCTCATGCGTGACAGAGTGGTAGCATTGAAGCTCGTTTCCTTCACCGAATACATCTATAAAACGTTCAGCAAGCTTGATGGGTCGATCAGAAAAGAGATCCTTCTCTGAAACAAAATCAGTTCGTGAGGCAGCGACCTCAGAGTCGTTTATTTCGCGCGCGAAATCTGCATAAGCGCGATGAACCTTCGATCTCTCAATGGCGGTCATGGCTGGATCGACGGCACGCAAATGATTAGATGCGAATTGCGCTTGTCCGGTGGGGTTTTCCGGCTCGCTATCTTTCAGGTGATAAAGCTCGGGGTTCCTACCTATTGCAGAGGATCGTGTTGCTTCGAATGGAAAAATCGCAACCGAACTAAGGTAATCCGAACAATTCCGAAGCAAAGAAAGAGCTTCCATGGCTTCAGAGTATGTTGTAGAAGGCAAATCTGGTATCAGATTCACCTTTATCTTCAAACCCGCTTGGTGGGCGTTGATGAGGAAGTTTAGGTTGTCTTGACTGCTCGCTGCTTTTTGGACAAGAGAGAGTACTCGGTCGTTCATTGTTTCCATTCCTACCACTACGTATTCACATCCCGAGGCGACCATAAGCTTCATGATTTCCGGCGTAAACCGATCGTCAACCATCACAAAAGAATTCCAGCTTATCTTCAAGCCACGACTAATTAACTCTTCGCTCATACGCCTTGCGAACCCCGGTGGCATTGCTTCTGTAATGACAGAAACTTTGTCCCCGTCATGTTGAGCCGTCTGAAACGCGACCTCCTCTACAAGGCGGGTCGTACTCCGTGTGCGAAAAGCAGGGCTCCCATCATACAGCTCGACGAAATCACAGTATGCACAGCGCCCCCAATAGCATCCTCGGGCTTGTACAATACCGAATTCAGGCTCAGCCAGCTTATTCAAAAGTTCCTCGTCATAATGGGCAAACGGAAGAGTGTCCAGATTAGCGCCTGCCATGGGCGAAACTTCTTGGACACCGTGGGACGAAACGTAAGACATTGAAGGGATTTCGCTCGGATTCCAGTTTCCAGTCATCACTTGCACCGCAAGTTTTGCGAGGGGTATTTCTCCATCAAAGCGAATGAGCCCATCTACGCCGTTTTCACAACTTAGGATGGCGATTCTATCTTCGGACGCCATCAGACTTATGGCGGGCCCACCAAGAACAATTTTGACCTCAGGAATTCGGCGTTTTAAATACTTTGAAAGCAGCAGTGCAGGCACAATCTGTGGCCCCATCGCGACCGAAAGCCCAATCAGCTTTATCGATTGCGGCAAGCGAGAGATCACGTCATTCGCTTCGAAAAACTCACTAATAAAATGCATAGCCTCATTTGTTTTACCGGCTACGCATTCTTGCACAGGCATGTCGATATGAAATTCATGGGCAACGGTCGTCAATAGATGCGCTGGGCCGCGTGAATCCTGGCGAAACAAGTGCCGCCCCTGAGCATCGAACAAATTGTGGCGCTTTGTACTAAGTATTGTTGCTGCGCGATACACGCCGTCCCGATGCTGAGCTGCGGTCTGCGCCCATCTACTCGCGATTCCAGCGAGAATATTGTCGCCCACGAGGTATTCGGCGAAATCTTCGTTAAGATCCATTTGTGCACACCCCACTCCTCTTTCGCGCAAGAATGCGGCCAGGACGGCTGTTGAGGGATAATATGCGCCAAAATTGGTTTCAACTAGCGGAGGAAAGATCAACATCACGTCGGATGGCATAGATGGTAGCCTTTGCATCGACTGCTGGTACTAGACCTGCTCCGTGACAGATTTACTTAACGACGTCTGAACACCTATTGGGCGGAATCCCAATCTGCAGTAGATCCCAGACGCTTGGGACCCTTCAGCAGCAACAACAATTAATTGAGTCAGATTTAATCTGTATACCCGCGCGTGCACAATCTCCTGACATAGTCGAGTACAGACTCCACGGTTCCGGAACCCAGTGCGAGTAACTACGTTTTGGAGACGTCCAATCCTGTTCTCCTCAGTCCAGAAAATACCTGCCGTACCAATTAGCTGGGCATCAGCCCAAAGTCCCCACCACTCACCTTTACCGAGCCCTACCAAAGCGCGAAACTGTGCAAATCTCCAGCGTGTAAAAGAATCCCCAGGAAGCGAGTCCTCCAGCTCACTTTCCAGCAACTCTTCCGCTTCACTCCAGTCATGTTCGCTGGTAACTGGGCGAGAGACCCATACAGAGGGTGAAACTGCTGCCGGAGGGCTAGCGAGCTGCATTATTACCGACCTTTCTTGCGTGAACTTACAGGTCAAGGCGACCTTGCTGAAATCCTCAGGGCTTTTGGCGTTATCTGAGTAGTCTTCCCATTGAAAGGCAATCGTTCGACTGCATTCGGATGCCTCAAACTCTCGGATCCAAATCTCTGCCCATTCTTTCAATTGTGAAGGAGCTGGCGGCGACTTCAAGGCCAGGTAATTTCCAAAAACAAAATCTGGCCGCTCTTTGCAAAACACAGCAAAATATGAACCTCTGTCAACTACTACGGAAGATGGCGGAAGAACAAAGAAGTCCGATTCGAGCGCGGCATTCATCTCAATTTCTCAATTCATCGAGCCCAGTTGCTGAGGTCGGCTCGGGAAGTCGGTAACCAAGTGAAACTGTATATCGTCCCGGTCTGGTACTTTTCCACGGAGCGACTGAATGAAAGCAATCATGCGCTATTGGGATCAGCGATAAGGAGTTATAGCGTGGTTCCAACGCATAAGTCTGGCCTGCGCCATTAATGAAATTGAGACACCCTCCCTTCTTTGCATTCCAGTCCTTGTCGAGGTAAATGTTTACTCCCAGAACCTTAGAATCTATGAAATCGGAGTGCGGGACAATGAAATCCCCCTCTTGATAACGAGCAATTTCGAGTGCGGCCAACGGATCTAAAGACCGTCCAAGAACGGTCGACAACCAACTTCTGAACACGGGCCCAAATATCGTAAACACAAGAAAGTTTTCAAAGAACTCTCTGTCTTTGCCCACTAGGCTTTCAGGACCGTGAATCAATCCGTCGATTGGACGGGCCATGTCGTGTCTGTACCATCTCTCTTCGGCAGGGACAGAACTCCAATGACTTTCCTCTACTTCTTCGACAGCACCTGAACTAACTAACACAGCATGGACTCTCTTCCAAAGAGCGATGTTCCGAACGATTTCGCTAAGTTTGGCTGCTTGCTCCTCTCTTAAGAACTCCTTTAAGAGTAGAGGTTTTTCGGGCCGTGCTCGAAGCGCACCGCGTATTGCAATTATCTCGCTAGTTTTGGTGTATGGAGGGTTGATCCAGCCCGCCCATACCCAACTATAGTTCTCAAGCTCAGCTAGAAAATCATATGATCCCTGGTTCGATGGTTCAGTCTGACTACTTCTTCGAAGTTTCATGTATCGCCTCAGACTCGCCAGGGTACGCCGTGACTTCCAGAGGCAGCCCATGTTCGACATTCTTGACATGAAATAGCTGTTTAAGTAGGAAATTGCGTACCCGATTTATGAATGCATTGTATAAGCGAATGCTTTCGATCCCTGCGCATGAGAAATAGAGAAACGTATGAGCTCCACCCGTAGCGCCCACCCAAGGGCGCCTGCCTACGTGTGTATCTCCGCAGAGTGTCTGCAAGCCTGCACGGATCCGAGGAGAGTCGCCGGCAGGCCTTGACGAACTGCTGGCACTGTTCCTCAAATCCGAGCTCGCCCAATCCCAAACGTATACATCGGGACGCATGACCGCACTTGCCATAGTTGACTGATCAATCTTGACGCCGTAGGCTTCAGGCGTTTTCTGAACCTTACAACCATCAATAAGATGAAATCGCCCTAAGCGGATTGGGCGGTGGACTAATCTCTTGTGCTTCGTTAGGAATTCGATTGTCTCGTGGAGATTTGCTTCCGTTTCCGTGGGAAAGTCCCTGAACAGCATGAGATCGATAGCAATGCCGACATCATTTAGCGATTCGAACAAAGGAACAAAATTCTTAACCTTTGTCCCTTTGTCCATTGAGTCCAGCACTTCTTGAGAACAACTTTCCATTCCGAAAGATAGATGTCTTAAGCCCCCCTGATACAAGGTCTCCAGACGCCCCTGCTTGAGCAAGCTCCCGTCCGGTCTGGTCTCGGCTTGCCAACAGAAGTTGAGGCCGGTTCGCTTGAATTCGACAGCATATGCCTCAGCTTGCTCGGGCCGGATCAGGTCAACGGCGAAGATAATGTGTTTTGATCCGGTCTGATCGATAACGGAACGAACGTGCTCTGAGAGTCGTTCTGGACTCATTTCTCGATATGGGGCGGTTGCGCGGTCACCCTCTCTCAATCCATAAGCGCAAAACGCACAGCGATCCCAATAACACCCTCTTGTCGGAGCCAAAAGGACCACGGGTGAGGGCGACCAATACAAACCCAGCATCTCTTTGTCATAAATGGGGGGTGGCAGGCTGTCCAGGTCTTGCGCTCGTTTGCGAGCGTTTTTGTTCACTCTTGAGGTATGCAGATCTCTGTACACAAGGTTCGGGACCTGCAGAACGTCCTCCCCCAGAGATAACTTGCGCACGAATTCCATCAACGCGAGCTCGGCCTCACCTAGCAACAAATAGTCGGCTTGTCCGAAATGTGAGTCCCAAATGGATCGCAAATCAACAATGACCCGATCCACCTGTTCGGTAATGGAAGTGCCCCCAAGAACGATCGTCGTTTGAGGGGCCACGGACTTGATAAAGTGCGACGTGTAACGGGCTAGGAACGACTGACTGTCATATACTTGCGATATCCCAACGATATCCGGCTCTAACTTCGTGATCAAATCGAGGATGATGCTGTCGAGGATACGTTTTACAGGGTTGAATCGCTGGGTTTCGAATAAATACAACATTTCACGGAATTGGCCAATTCCAGGAGACCCTGGACCAACATAGTCTAGACCATTGAATTCATCTGCAATTTTCAAGGGATGCAGACTTGCGTTCAGAACCCGGGTCGCGATATCGATAGTATTCGTCGCCTGCCTGTAGCGAGGAGCAGTGAAAAAGCTCTTCCTGTCGCGTAAATCACTCTTCGCTATTTCTACCAACCCTGGCAAAGCTTGCAAACCTGCTTTACTTACGAGCTTCTCCAGATCGAGCTGCAGTTGGGTTCCTTCGATGTTCATCAACGCTCCTGTTACGGTTGACTTGTCGAACATCCGATCGAGCAGAAGAATACTGAGATCTCGTTGAAATACAGTGCACTTCCCCTGAGACTCAAGACATGCTGCGAGAGTCGCTATCCCTAGAGGAGGTAGCGTAGGATCGGCAAGCGGCGGAAAAAGTAATAAGACTCTCACGGTTCCTCGCTTGATTTGTTCGTCGCATTGCTTTTCGGAGAAATAGTTGGCCTAACCATCCCTTCCAGTTGCATCGAGGCAGCTTCAAGCAAGAGAAACTCAACACCTAGCCCCTGAATGCTATCCTCGTTCGGACCCAGCTGTGCCAAAAGACCGTTTGGACCTTTTTTACTGAATCTAGTCTGCATGGACTTGGAGTCCGTCATATAAAGACTTCCTCGAAGGGAATTGCACCGGAGCGCCTAACAGTGACTCCCTTGAGCCACGGCTTCCGAAGCATCGCACTACGGTACCTCGCTAGAGGTATTACTGGAACAGCTTCAAGCAACCTTCGGTTAGCTGCACGATATTTTTCCATTCGTATATCAAAGTCAGGCTCTGCTTCTGCGACATCCAGTAAATGATCGAATTGTTGATCGACAAACTGAGTTTGTTTCGAAAGAAAACCACTTGATGAAAATGGGACAAGCATACTTGAGGGGTCTTCATACGCAGGCGACACCACCGTAAATAACAGTTCGTAATCATCTGAGAATGTTCTTCTAACGTAGTCAAGATATGACAGCGGTTCAAGAACGACTCGGAGAAGAAGGACGTCCTGAATCTGTTCAGCAACTATTTGAGCTATTTCGCGGTTTGGCGAAAAATCAGCAAACGAGATGCAGAGTTTTGATGGTCTGACTGAGGAGGAGAAAAGCGACCTCGCCTTATCTGCATCAGCTTTTGGAATACATTCCTGTTCATTTGACCATAAGCCGCTGTAGAGCCACAGCGGAGCAACAGCATCGCCCAACGCAGCAGCGAACGCGTCTCTGTCGAGCGCAAATGAAATCGCCCGTCGGAATTCAAGAGATCCAAATCTATTACGGAACCGCGACCCAAACTGGATCTGAGCGGTTAAAGAAAGGTCTGCGGCTAAGAAATCGGGAGAGTTCTTGTATGCGGGTAATAGATCGGGAGGAAACGTCGTGTTGCAGGTCATCTGTAGATGATTCATGTTGTACAGGCGCATTCCTTGGACAGATGAATCCGTCCGCAGAAAGATAAGATTGGAAGCGCTTGTCGGGTAAGAAAACTTGGCCGACCGATTTAGTGATAAGACGATTCCACGCCCATCTGGCAAATTGCGGGTTAGCGAATAGGGCCCGGACGCAATCGGCGACGAACTCAATTCCCGATTTTGCTCGCCGACCTCCGATGGTACATATCTCGGGCTGCAACAATCGTTGGTCAGGACATCAAGAAAATAGGCTATAGGCTTTTCCAAGTGGAAACGAACTCTAAAGTCGTCCAGCACTTCTAGCGCCCAGTGCCAACCGGACTTGGAGGAAGCCTTACGACCAATCGTCCTTGCAAGCCAGGACAGCGGACAGTCGCGCGACGAACTCAAATACTTAATTGCTTGTTCTACATTCTTTGCAGTTAGCTGCTCACCATTGGACCAATAAAGGTCCTTAGCGATGCCGATGGTCCAACACTTGTATTCGTCCGAGGGTACGGCTGATACAGCTGCACGTCCGTGAACCTCACCAGCGGTATCTTCCGATTCGAAGAGAGGTTCTCGGATCAAACGGGCTAGAGTGTGCCCTACGTGATCTATCACGTGACCATGACGGAGGTCGGGAGGCAACGCATCAATCTCGACACAAAGGGATTCAATGCGCTCGGTTTTGTAGCCTATCCGCGAAGTTTCCTGCAGATTACCGTCGCAAATTTCGACTCGGGAGGGTTGGATATCCTTCGGGGAGTTACAGCAGCAACGAGGCGCAAACACTCGATGAGTCGAGAGATCCTCGAAATCGAGTTGTATTCTCGTGCCAAGACACCGAATGTTCTCGCACTTTGCGAGAAATTTAACTATGTCATAAGCAAGCTGACTCGCGATCAGGCTATCGACAGGACCAAACGAATACTGTCCCACGATTTTGCAAGCTCGCGCGAGCACGTTTTCTTCTTCGCTCAACTGAATACTCAATCGCTTGAGAAAGCATGAATAGCAAGCGGTCTTCCCAGGCGCGATGAGTGGCCCCCAGTATCCCTTCGTAAGGCTAACCGCACCTCTAACGAAAGCTACTTCGCGCTTCTCACAATACTCTGAGACAACCAAATCAATGACGCCTGGTTCTTCATCGGCGGCAAGCACCACGAGATCCGGGAGTGCACCATCTAGGAGATGATCGAGTTGTTTGCTCGAACTGACTTTCTCAGCATGGGTCAAGACATGAGCAGACGGATTTCTCTCAAGAATGTATTTCTGTGCGGCATCTACCTTTCGAGCCCCAACGTCGCCGGCCCCAAAAATAAACTGACGATTCAAGTTATGAAGGGCAATAGCGTCATGATCAATAAGATAGAGGTGTTGGACACCCGATCCTACGAGTTGCTGCATCACATTCGAACCGATGCCTCCCAAGCCAATTATTACTACTCGACTCGCGCTAATCGACCGTTGCGCTGCCGTCGGACTAGAAGTGTTCTCGGCGAGGAAACCAAACTGTCGCTCCCAAATTGTGTCGGTCTCGGGTAGTTCATCGACGCTGATCAACATCCCTGAAGAATGCAGTTCGGCGAGAACATCTTGTGAAAGGTAGGACGGCGCTCTGGTTAGTTCCTCCACCGCTGCGCCCTCCGCTATTTTCTCAACAAGCGCCGGAGTGAGACAATCCTTTCGCACCCGAAGGGCCTTTCGATCGTCTACGAAATAGTAGTGTTCTGCGGATGAAACAATCGCGATCGTTGGCAATAGCCTGCAGAAGGCGTCATTACGTGCAGTTTTCACGCTTCTAGTCGCCATGGCTGGTTCTGCACTGCGCGGAATTAGTGGAATGAAACTAGCTTCGGTGGCGGAGGGAGACAACATCGTTCAAATCGAGCCGTTCGAACACAAGGCCCGTCTCTGTGAAGGGCTCAGCTCCCACCCTGCTCCCGGCTTTTCTTATGAACGTAATCGTGTCATCCAAGAGCTTAATTAAGTCGCTGTCGTGCGGTCCAATTCCGTCTATTTTGACGGCGATGGGGTCCGAAGCCCTGCGCGAATTTGACTCCAATTTTGCAGAACCAGTTTTTCGCGAACGCTTAGCTTGTCGTTTTTTGACCGCCATGGTTTAGAGTCCCTCCAACGACACGCGTAGGCCGCGACTAACTGCGGTGCTTTAACGACACAACGTCACTAAGATCCAACCTCTGAAAAGCCATACCCTTCTCAGTAAAGGCCTCAGCCCCCACTCTTCCGCCGGCGTCCTTTATGAATTTAGCTGTGTCTTCAAGGAGCTTAATTAATTCCGCATCGCTAGGTCCTACCCCATCGATTGTAATTTGGATCCGTCCCTCTCCCGGTGCCTGAACCGGAACTTCAGACGCTGGCACCGGACGAAGTCGTGAAGCAGCAAGTTTCTTGACGAAAGGTTGGTCCTCGTTTCCCATGACCCCTCCTAAAATTAGATGCCTGACAGCTTGGGAGTTCCGAAGCGCGCATGTGACACGTGCCGAGGTCGCCACGATAACCAGAGAATGATGGGCTGTCAATAGCTGATTCTTGTGAAACCAACTCTTAACAAATCGTTCACATGTAAGGGGACAGCCGACGTCCTTGTTGGCGTGAAGGAACTCCAACAACCGACTGACTGGGCAATTCCAGGCAAATGCCACTCCTTCCAGGATAGTCTAGGTACGGAAATCCTCTCCAAATGCACTGGCGGATCTCTAAAATGTAGGGCGACTTCCTTTTCCATGTCACCAACCAGTGTTACTTTAGCCCCTCCAAAATAAGTCGACCGACAGCGTCCGGTACATCCCAAAAGCTCAACCGACCATTGCACGGGATCGGCTTCTGAAGTGCACGGGGGTTGGCGAGTACGAAGCCGCAGTGGTCGCGGACTTGCCACTTCGATTTCGTGTGCTCCTCACAGCCAACCACTTCCACGATTCCAACGATGGCACCCCGCACCATGGCGTCGTAGGTCGGAACGTGGGCATTCGGGACAATCTTCGTGATCTCCCTAAGCGATGCTTCGCAGTAGGGCCGACTCATGGTTTGAGACGAATGGACCGCGACGGTGCCACGTATCTTGGTCTTCCATGTACGGTTCTCAATGTCCTTGCCGGCATGAAGAATTGCCCAAGCCCATGGAGGTCGAATCGAAATGGCTTTCATTTTCCCATAGTCTACTTTCTTAGATTGAATTCTTCCTATCGCGATCTAGCTCTTTCATTCCCTACGACTCGCCTCGACTCTTCCTAAATCATCTTTCTTTCTTATCATGCTGAGTGCAAGAACCACGTGAAATACCCTGTCCGCGAGAGGTCTGCTCAGGTATCGCTTTTCCGTCAGACCGTGGGAAATCCTGTTCCGTAAGTTCTGGCCACGTGGGTCATTCAAGAACGTCTGGAGGTAAAGAATTGCGTCGTCCCCCAAGATTTCTTTGACATTTAAATCGCCGAGCACATCATTCAGGCTCTTCGCCTGCATCACGCCCTTTGATGACCGCATCGGTTTGTTTGTCGGGAGTCCCAAGAGACCGAGCAATCCTCGCAATGCGGCTTCGATCTGCGGGATGAAGATGTGGATTGCCTTTACGTTGTCGCCGTTCAGATAGGCCTCTATTCCTTCGGTCAACAAGCTCTCCGCTTCAGGAGTAAAGAGAGGAGACTGACGAAGGATGTCAGCGACTTGCTTTGCCGTCGGCTTGTAAAGCTCATGGGTCTTGTCGAGCGCTTTGGAGAGGAACAGGGACTCCATTTCGATCATCTGGGCCAATTGCACGATTAAACGGCCATCCGGATCACCCTCGACAGACCCAGCCTGAGCTGCGATGTGGCCATCGGCAATTCGTTGAATCCCAATCATCGATATCAGTGGGGCCTGATGCATCATTTGTTTCAAGAAATTCCGAGCGGCAGTTGCCCTCGTCAGAAATCGGAAAGCGATCCTTTTGTATGCCAGGTCCAAACTATCAGCAATGATTGCCTTAATGAATTCCTCCACTTCAGCCTCAGATATCTCGACGCTGGCCGAAATTTCCTTCATGTCTTCGTGCGCTCGCTTGCCTTTCTTCTCGGAGGCAAGCTGCACGCGCTGGGCGTCATCTCTCATTCCGGCATTCAGATACGCCTCGTACACCGGCTGTAACCAGCCCAGAGCCAGAGTCGGTGATGCCTCCTCTGCGAGCTTCTCGAAAGCCATTCCATAGGCTCTGATGACTCGTTGAACCTCCTCTTTGGCTCCTGACTTAAGATAGATCCCTGCCAAACGTTCAGCCGCGCCTTGTGCCCCCCAGGGATTAAACTCTTTCGCCGCACTTCGATCTACCGACCTCCGCAGAACCTCTTCCAGTGAACGAATAATTCGTTCTTGCTGTGCTTTGGTTAGCTCGATCTTCTTATTGTCCAAGAGGTTGTCAAAAAGGAATGGCCACGAACCAGCTAATTCAGGTTGTGCCACTCGGTCATGGAGGTCGAACATCGCATCTACAACTCTGCCAATTCGTTCTTCATCTCCGATACTCGCAGCGAGAGTCAATGCTCTTTCGGTGTAATGAATTGGTTGAATAGCAGATTTGTACGATAACTTTGCGGCCTCAATATATGCGTCAATAGCCATTTTCGCGAATGAAACGTCCGGCTTCTGCTTGACAACGATACGCGAGAAATCCCACACCAAATCTGAATATCGCGCCCGAAGAATCGGTTGTTTGCACTCTAGGCTGCGCTTCTTCCAATACTCAATCGTTGCCGCGTCTGCTTCCTTGATATCGGGCGCGTAGAATGGAGTCCCATCCTCCCTCGATGCACTCGTCATCGGACCGTACGTTGTGCCCCAAACGCTTGCTTCGCCATCAGCTCGCCTGTAGAAACTCATGGCTGCAGATTCGGCCCACCGAATGTCACGCTCGCTTTGGTTGGAAGGTTCTACGTTTGCGGTTGCCACGCGCAAAGAATCGACGACGGCCACTTCTAGGAAGGTGTCTGGAATTGATCCAAAAGTATCTAACACACTTTGGACTGCAACTATGAATTCATCAGCCATGTGTAACCGCACTCGATCTTGCCAGCGCGTTTCGCCACTTTCTATCTATTTCTGAACTCGCTCGCGAAATGAGTCGCCTACGAGCCGGTGTTACGCGATTGCTTTTGACCACCAATCGAAATGCGTATCTCCTGAGTTCGGAAAGAAACGTCCTCTCCGCGACACGTCAGTTAAAATCTGTTTCACGTCGGCTGTATTCATTCCGGCCTTTTCCGACCATTCTTTCAGAATCTGAGAAGTCGATAACAGCCGCTTCAGATCTCCGATCTCCTCCGTGAACAATCGCCGGGCCTTCCTGTCGTCAGATGCCATGCTAAATCCGCGCGAGTTCACCAAAGCCAAAGACATTGCCTCGCCGTCGTCTAACTGCGTCGCGTAGTCAACGTAGAGTTCCTTCTCTTCGTCGCTCGACAATTCGAATGCCGTGAGGCGGTTAGATTCCAAGTAAGCATCGAGCTTGACTTCCTCGGGCGGAGCATTTAAATCCGTCGCCCGCAGATAGATGCTCTCGTTTTTAACGACTGAGCAAATTCCAAACTGATACCCACTTTCAGACATAATGTCCCCAGCCCTGCCAGATGCTAGCAGATTGATCAGAACACAGGCGTCAAGGATGGCGACAGGGCGGGAGGACAAGGTTTTAGTTTCACCTTCCGCCCAGAGGTGAAGCGAGATTTAGTTCGAGATTCTTATAGGTGTCATCTTCCTCAGCATTGAATCGAGTGCGGGCCTCCTCAACTTTCATCCTCGCAGCGACTCTATCCATTCTCAACATCCGAGCTAGCTGACCTTCACTGAGCTTGCCTTGCTGATATGCGAGAATGGCCAAGTCGACATATCTCCTAGGTAGAAGATGCTGAATTGGCGGATTTGCATCTATTCCCAAAAGCTGTTGTGCACTCCGAACTTTGAAACCCTCTTCTTCCAATCGCGCCCAAGTACCGCTCGGTAGCCGTCCCAGCTCCTCCAGGCGCAAAACCAACGCCTGCACGGAAACTTGATAGAGGTCCGCGAGCGCACAAACATGGGCAAGAGTAATGCCGCGCTCACTGCTGCGATGCATTTCGGTGAACCGTCGATTGAGCCCGCTGGCAGGCATTAGAAAATGCCTCGCGAAGCTGTCCGCAAAGCGCTCTCGCGCGGAAACGCGTTTTTTTTCACTCAGAAACGTAATTTCAGACTGATATCGCCCGGTCAGAAAATGACCGTATTCGTGGGCTAGAGACCAGTGGCGACGGTCTCGTGGGTGCCCCGAGTTAATCCCGACGCAACCTCCAAGCTCATCGTTATACGCAAACAATCCCGCTATCTTAGAAGCGATCGGAAGGTAAAAAATCCTCAAACCAACATCATTCTCAAGACGTTCCCTTGGGTTACTGAGAGGGCCATCTCCGATGCCTAATCGATTCCTCTCAGCCGTCGCAACATCTTCGGCGATCTGTTCCGCCGAGGCACCAGATATTTCATATACAGGCGGATAGTTTTTGCTGAGAGGCATGTCACACACTTTTTCCAATTCCAGATAATCTTCCGCTAGCCGTTGCAGTTCGACTGCACTTTCTTCCAACTCTGGGTCCTCAACAAAAAGGTCTTTCCAAGCTGCCCTGAATTGAGGAACGAACCCCTCAATGACGGTCTTTCGGCTCACCAATTCAGAAACACTTCGGCCATAGAATGCCGCCAATTTGATCAACTCATCTGGCGTTACGCGACGCTCACCCTTCTCAATTGCAACAAGCGTGGTCCTCGCCATCTCAAGATGATCTGCAACAGCTTGTTGAGTAAAACCACAGGCCTTCCTCGCCTCTTGCAGACGCCCACCCAGAATCTTTGGATCAATTTGTTGGAGAATACGCTTTTCCATGGTGACCTCGTTTAGGTCGATCTACAGATGAACCGCATTCTCAAGCGATTCGTCTACCGCGATCGCAGAGTCGGCGTGCAGAAAAGGATTCCCACTCGGCAGCATATTGTGAGTAAAGCCGAATCAGTTTGCCCTGAAGAGTATGCCGTTCTAACCGGCCCGACCGACAGAGTTCAGACTCAAGTTTCCGAAGTTCGACAAATTCCTGCACGAGTGCCTCCCAAGGATTCGCTTGGGCAAGCGCAGCTTTGATTCTCTGTGCTTGCCAATCCATAGCAAGGAGAGAATGTAATTGCTTCTCCGAGCGTGAAAATCCGGCGCTAGTAAGGTCGTTCAGGTAGCCTTTGCTGTCGAATGCTGCCAATCCGGCGCTTTCGATGGATTGCCTCCGAAGTAGGCACGACGTGCAGAGGCCGCACTGTGCTTTGTCCTTCGCGCGAACGGGAAAACCATCGCAAGAAAAGGTTAAACCCAGATGGTCACGCAATTCTTGCACCGCTCCGTGTCTGCACATTTCTGCTTTTGTCGAGAAGGCAAATGGATTCTCAATTGAAAAACTATTGTCGGTCAGTCGTTCGATGAAATCTTGCATTCTCAGCAGAGCAACGGGGTGAGTGGCTCTCGAATTGTAGGCACCGACCTGCGTTCCGTCATAAGGAAGATTGATCGCTCCAATCCCATTCTCGTACAGAAAGAGCGTCCTGGAACCGGCGGCAATCGCAGAGACCGCCCCTAAGGTCAAAAACAAAAAGCCGCGAGTGCGTTGCGAAGATTCTTCCTTATGTGGACTTCCACTAGTGGACCACAGCAGCCCATAAGGAACCCCAACCTGCCATATCTCACGATTAGACCATTCTCTCAATACATCGAGCTGTTTCCTCTGAGCAGATTGCTGTCTTCCGTTCGTTACACCAGAGACAAACACAAACACAGAATCAGAAGAATCGCATACGGTCTGGGCAGCACCAGCAAAGGAATCAAGTCCTCCGCTATACAAGGCTACCCGCACCGGAACATTTGAATCGAAACCAAAGAGAAATCCCTGGGACTCAGCAGACCTCCGTGGACCAACTTTCTCAACGAACTCGAAGTGCCAAACATCATCCGTGAAGAAATGAAGCACCTGTTCAAGTCGCTCTTTTACTTCGACATTGGACCAACGAGCCCTATCTCTAACCGGGACAATAAGATTGAAAACTCTTGCCCATTGCCTGCCAGCTTCAGCGCCACGTCCGGTCAAACGCATAGCGAGCCGATCAGCTAGATAGCAAGCAAGTGCGATGTCAATCCAGTCGGCCAGCTGGGAATCAAGAATGTGACCGAACCTTTCAGCGATTTTGCCGTCATTGACGAAGTACTCCATCGAATGAGAAACGGAATCTTCTTTGCCTTGTTCGGATGAACGCCCCCATCTCACATTCGGGGATCGGCTGAAATCGAAACTAAATTCATTTTGTGCAATCGATATGGGTCTCATAAGAAAACTCACCTTGATAGCGGCACGAGCGGCTCATGAAGTCGAATTTCCAATGGGGTAGCAGAGCCCCCAATTCTCTTCGGCGCGCGGATCGCACGACTTTCTCGCGCGTTCACTGCGGTCTGAACGAGCTTGCGTGCCTGAGGCTTTAGCTTCTCCCTGAGTTCTTGTTCCCACTTGAACTGTTCCTCGGTAGTTCGATTGTTCTGCTCTGCGACTCCGGGACGAATTCGGCTTAGGCACTGATTGTCAACAATGTCCGCAATGAATACGTCGGCAAAACGATCTCGAACTTCGTCGAATTCTGGCTCGCGTTGTCCGCGAGATAATTCAACGAAAACTCTTTCCGCAGACTTCCTAGCGAGCTGCGTACCCAGGTAGCCAAAGTCATTCAATTCAATTTCGTCCAATGCGGAAACCATATCTGCAAAAGCGTCGTCCTGGCTCGACGTCCCTACGTCGTTTTGGCCTGATCGAGCACTTAATGAGTGACAGATCTCTTCCAATACTCTTGAAAGGGACGGACATTGGACTTGCTCCCGGAGCCCGTGCGCAGCAGCTTTGGTGAGGGCATCTACAACCACGAGGATCGGCGCGTTTCCAGCAGCCAACCGATAAGCGTGCCTCCAGCCTTTACCTCTGAGTAGTCGCTCGAATCGGTCTGCGTCGGGCATTCGATTTCCTGCCAAAACTCTATACCTGATACCTGACATTGTCAATCAGAAATGGCACCACACCGATATATATGTCAGTAGCATAATAAAGCGTTTATTTTAAGCACCTTGGAGTCATCGGCTTCCACTTGCACACGGTCACGCCAGGTGGACACCGACCTGTCATGCCCGTTGCCACTCGCTCCAGCCGCCTCGACCGCTTGGCTCTCAGTCCTTTCAGTGAGTCCGCTGCGATTTGGTTCACGACCCGGCCCAGGCCGATCCCGAGAAGCTAGCGCAGTTGGAGGCTGTGCAGCGCTGGTTTAAGGACGACTGGAGACGCATCGAGCCTAAACTCCGCACCTCCATCGTTGAGGGCATTTCCGTCTTCCTGTCGCTCTTCGATGACAACTCCAAAGTGAAGCGCGTCTTCTGCCCAAAGAAGGAGTGTTACGACCCCCAGAAGAATGCCAACAACCAATTCGGCAAGCCCCTCGCGCGCTTCACTAGTTGTGTTTTGCAGAGCGGCGTTGAGCTACCTTTCAGGGCCATAAAGACGAACATCGCCGATTCGCTCAACGTCGTCATTCATGTCGAGCGCCGGCCTGGACGCAGATACATTTCCGAAGTTCTGCTCATCAACCGATACGACCCGGATGCGGACCTATTCGACTACGGCGCCGTGTTCTTGGCTAAGCAGGACAAGTCGTGAGCTATGACAGTAAATTCGCGCCGCGGGCACTCACCGCTTCGGAGTATGTCCGCGAACTGTTTGGGCCTGAGGATAACGCCGCCATCCTGGTGCGGAAGCGCTCCACCGGGCACACCGTTCAAACCATCTCGAAGGCGGAGACCATCGCAAGCCCGCCCTTTCAAAATTGGCTCGCGGGTCAAAGCGCCAGCGGCTATGACGTGTTCATGGGAATGAATCCGATTAAGGAGGGTGCATTCAGTCGGACCAAGGGGGATATAAAGGATATCCGCCACGTCTATCTCGACCTCGACAGAAAGGGCGACCAAGCGCTCGAAGCGATTCGAAATTCACCCGAAGTGCCACCGCCAAACTTTGTCCTCGATACCTCTCCCGGCAAGCACCAGGTCGTATGGAAAGTGAGCGGGTTCACCCAAGATGAGGCGGAATCTCTCCTTCACAACCTCGCCAATAAATTCGGCGGCGATCTGGCGGCAACCGACTCGACGCGCGTGCTGCGCTTGCCGGGCTTCGCCAACCGAAAAGTCTCCGAGGAATTCATCGTTCAAGCTCGCCAGGAAAGCGATGCGGTCTACACGCTCCGAGACTTCGCGATTGACGAAGACTCCCCCGAGGCACCCCGGCACTTTGGCGCTGCCAAAGAAGGAAGGCGAAAGATTCCCAGCGACCACAAAAGTCAATCCGAGCACGATTGGGCCTACGCGAAGCGCGCCCTCGCCCGCGGCGACGACCCCGAAGTCGTGATCCAGCGCATCGCGGACTACCGCGCAGACGACAAAAGCGATCCGAGCTATTACGCACGGCACACCGTAATGAAGGCTCAAGGTGACCTCGCTGGGAGGGGTGCCGTCCGAAATTTGGCAGACGCAGAACCCAGCGACGCGACTGAACGAGCGCGCGTTGTGTGATGTGTGTTCTCAGAGAACGCAGCCACAACATAGCAGAAGAACCCTATCGCTCGCATGAACGAGGTTACGTTGTCTGAAACCGATTGATTGAGTGATCGCCGAAAGGTGTCGTAACCGGACACTGCGGAATGTCATTGACAACCCAGGATCGGTCGCAAAGCAAACCGTTACACGGAACGGCCCACGAAGCTTGTGCTACCATTCGTCCTCGAATCCGGCAGGGCCATGACCCAACGAAAGGAAGGGACATGGCTCGCACACGATACCAATATGGAGAAATCGTGGTAAGGCAAGGAAAAGCACACGGCAGTTACATGGGACGATGGAAGGAAGACGTTCGTTTGCCGAATGGCTCTGTCATTCGCAGAAAACGATCTAAGGTGTTCGGCATCGTAGGCCAGATCACGGAAAAGCAGGCAGCGCGGCAGCTCGAAGCAATTCTTGCTCGCGTCAATGACCCCGGTTATCTGCCCGAGTCGCACACCACTTTTCAAGCGCTTGCCCAGGAATGGAGTGACCAAGCGTTTCCGCAAATGAAACCGTCAACCGTGATGAACATGAACGGCCATTTAAGGAATCACTTGCTTCCCTTCTTCGGCGAGAGGCAGGTCAGAGAAATCACCACTCGTGACATTGACCTGTTCCTGACAAAGCTAACTGTCGGCCGCAAGACAAAGAAGAACATCTTCGGCACGTTGAAACTCATCCTGAAGCAAGGCCGGGCATGGGGCAACGTGCGGGAGAACATTTGGGAGTCGGCCAGGAAGATCGGAGTTTCGGAAACGGAAGTGCGCGCCTACACAGATGCCGAAGTTGAAGGCATCCTCGGCAAGTCAACCGGTGGTAAGCGGTTGTTTTACTGGTTGGCTGTCGAGACGGGAATGCGTGCGGGTGAGCTTTGCGGGTTGCGCGTCTGTGACGTTGACCCGCTCAAAAAGCTCGTCCGTATTCGTCAAGCCGTCTGGCGTGGCAAAATTCAGACGCCGAAGTCGAAGAAATCCATCCGCGATATTCCAATCCCTGTTCAAGTTGTGGATGCATTGACGAACCACATCGGAGACAGAACGGAAGGATTCGTCTTCGCCACGAAAAACGCTACACCGTGGAACGCTGATCTGCTGTTGAAGCGGCACTTGCGTGGGGAGTTGCGAGTTGTGGACGGGAACTTGCACATGTTCCGCCATACATTTGCAACGCGGCAACTACACGCGGGAGTGCCGATTGCGGTCGTGTCCAGACTTCTTGGGCACGCCAGCATCTCAACCACTCTCAATATTTACGCTCACGTTCTGGCCGAACACTTAGAGCAATTTGAACGGCAGCGTGCCAAAGTTCTCGGAATATCGGGCACTTAACGGGCACTTGAAATTGGTCGGAGTTGCAGAAGAGAGGCAAGTCGCGTAGTATCAATGACGCGGGGTGGAGCAGCCTGGTAGCTCGTCGGGCTCATAACCCGAAGGTCGTCAGTTCAAATCTGACCCCCGCAACCAATCTAAGAAGTAGAAAGTGAAAGGGTTCTGGCGCTCCAACCAGAACCCTTTTTTTCTGTCAAAAATCGTGATGTAGGGGAAATCGTAGGGATTAACCTGCCCGGTATGCTTTCGCCTTGTCCAAAGCCTGTTGCACATCATCGCCGTCCACGATGTCGTAACGCGAAAAAATTGAAGCCGTGGCGTGTCCGGAAATTTTCATCACCGTTTTTTGGCTAACCCCTGCACGCAACAGATCCCGCACGGCGCTCCGTCGCAAATCATGGAATAGCAGATTCCCGCATCCGGCTTTGCTGCACGCTGTTCGCCAGCTTTTTCTAAACTCGGAGATGGGCTGGCCGTCGCCGCGGTGAAAAATAAATTCCGAAAGTTGCCTGGTGCCGTACACCTCGAACGCGCGCCGATTACGGCATCGGGCAATGATGGACGGAAGAACTCCACCGAATTGAATCGTGTGTGGATTTTTAGATTTGCAAAATTCGGCCGGCACGGTCAGGCCCGCGTCAGAGATGAAAGACCAGCGCAGACTCGCCGCTTCCCCTTTTCTCATGCCGGTCGACCAAGCCCATTCAACAAAATCGCGGAGCCCGTCATCCGGCAACTCGGCCAGCAGCTTCGTCATTTGCTCAGGTTTCACAAAGCCTTGGCGCGCATTCTCTTTCTCTGACGGCATTTCGAAATCAGGCCACTCAAGATCAGCTTTCAGCAGCTTCTTCGCCAGATTGAATGTGCGGCGCAGAACTTGGACGATGCGGTTGGTTGTCGCTGTTTTGTATTCCTCTTTGGCTCGCCGGACGTAATACTCCTGCAGATGGACCGCGGTTAATTCCTCCATCACCTTCGTTCCCCACTCGGCGCGCGCCATCTTTATCAGCGAAAGGTTTTGCCGACTGGCTTTCGTCTCCAGTTCCCATTGGGTTTTCAGGAGATCGAGACCTTCCCCGAAAGTGTGGCGCGGCGGTGGTGGCGGAGGTGGCTCTGGGTCCAGTTTGAATACGCCACGCGCCAAATCAGTCTTCATGGCGTTTTCCGCATCGATGGCGGTTTGTTTGTTCCCTTGCTTCGTGGACTTCTGGATTCTTTTCCCGTTGAAAACAAAATCCAGCCAGTAGACATTCCCTCGTAGATAGACGCTCATGGTCGGTCTCCTTTTTGCGCAGGGTGTTGCCGCTTGACGCGATAGTGGACAAGCCCGTGGAGATCAGCACCCGCCCAATCGCAGCGGCATACTGTCAGAATGTCGTCGAGCCCCTGCGTCCAAGCTCTGAATCCACGCGTGCCAAGCCGCCGAACTGGCCCGAGGACGTGGTTATGGACCAGCACTTCGCCTTTCGGGAGCTTGCGTGGAATGCGTTTCAAGTAATTCATGCGTTTCACTTTCTCCTCCTTTTTGTTTTTGCCTTCCGAGTTTTTTCGCTGTGTCGATTCGCCATAGCCCTGTGTGTACATGCGGCATCGTGATACATCTGATTGGGCCGGGCCGGCTTGAACAGGCCGTGATCGCACTTTGGATTTGCGCACAGCCTCCACACCACTCCTCGACTTAGGAACGTGATAGCGCGCAGTGCGCTTAGAACATCCGCACATTCCGCGATGCCGGAAGTGTCGAAATAACTTTTGCCGCTCAAAGCGCGGTTTTCCTTCGACTGATTCTTGTGGAATGTGCCCTCATGATGCGTAAGGTTCACCGGCAAAGGCTGAAAAATAAACTCCTGCAAATTCTGCGGTTCGATTGGCTCATTCCTCAGCACTGACGCGAAGGCTTTTTGAATGCCCTGCAGTTCAGTCCACCGAATGCGAATTTTCTTGTCGGCATCCAGTTGTTTGTTTTCGTACCAGTTGTATTTTTTGAAAAAGGCGAGAGTGTCTTCGGGCGACTTCAAACCGAGGAACTCCGTCGCTACCGCGTGCCCGTCGCGCCAGACCACATCGCGCGAATTGGGGTTTGTGTTTTCGAAAGTGAATTGAGGGTCCGTATCTGCACTCATGGAGACTTTCCAAACGGGATTCAGTTTCCAAACCCTCACCCCTGGATCTTCCGGGAGCGGAATCTGCTCACCGGAAACCTTAACGATCAAGCGCACAGCGATTTCCACGGTTATTTTCTGGCTATGCAGGTGATTGCCACCATTTTCCATGCCACCTCCGCGATTGATTAGATTATTGACTTGTTCCAGTCAATCCATATGCGTTATATCACATTCTATGGAGGATGCAATGCTTAAAAGCAAAAAGGTATTTGATGTGAAGACGGTGAAAGAAGGGGAGTTCATTACTTGCCGGGAAGCCTCCGAGATAGGTCGCAAGCACGAAGTTACGATTCGGCGGTTGCTCGCGGAAAAAAAGTTGACCCGCTACAAGCTGGGTAGACGGACGCTGATCCGCCGTGAGGAGTTCATGGCCCTGATCCAGCCACAGGAAATCGTGGCTCAGGACTAATCCCCTGCGAAAAACACTACATCCGCGGCGAGACGGCCCGCGCACGTGTGTCCTCAGTCACTTGCGGCCGGACCATCGGGTCACTGGCCCGAAGAGGCCGTCATGAGTATCCGCGCGACAAATCACGTCCGGCGACTCCGCGGCCTTAATTTCGCCGAGGGCCGGTCCGCCTTTGTGCTTGCCGATCACGAACACCACAAAACCGGCGAGATCACGATAAGTATGGAAACTCTCAAAGAGGAGTGCGAATTAGCCTTTCGCCAAACCGCGAGCGATATTGTTGGCCGGCTGATTGAGTGGAAAGTTTTTCTCGCGCCGCACCCGAGTAAGGGAGGAAAGCCGACAACTCTCTATGTCAACTATGACCTGGAGAACTGCGATTCTCCGGTCACGGTTGCACCGCTGATGAACCGCAATCCCGCGATTGCAGTTAACCGCAATTGCCCGGTTGCAGTTGACCGCAATCCAACCGCAATCGGACAGCCCTCCCAAGACCCTCAACCGCAATCCCCCGGTTGCAGGAAGGGAAAAGAAAGAAAGGGAGAGGCTCAGGCTTCGCCTTCGCCTCTTACAAACCTTACGAACAGGAGACCCTCTGTGATCGAAGAATTCAGTGAGGAAACGTATCTGGCGTTACTCGAATTTGAGAAGCACCGAAAACAGATGAAGAAGCCCTTAACGGAGCACGCCTTCGATTTGCTCTTGAAAAAACTCGGCGAGCTGCGAGCTCAGGGCCAGGACCCGGTGAAGGTGATCGAGCAGAGCATCATGTGCGGATATCAAGGAATTTTCCCGGTGAAAGGAAATCAAGATGGGAAACACGAATCCTTTGAAGAACGACGCCAGCGAAAATCGGCGGAAGCAATTCGCGCAGTGCGTGGCCGTGCTGACGAAATACTTCGAGAAGTGGAGACTCCTCCCCGGCTCGAATCAGGTGAGCACAGGACAGATCGCCGTCTACGCTGAAGCATTGAAAGACCTCAGTCCGGAAGTCTTAGAGTTCGGCTGCGCCGAAGCCTCGAAGACGATGGAGCGGTTTCCTTGGCCTGGCCACATTCGCGCCGGCGCAAAGATGTACCGCGGCGCCGAATATCTCGGGCCACCGCTGCTCGAGTATCCACCGATCACGCAAGAAGAACGCGCGGAAGCACTTAAATTCTCCGAAGCACTCAAGAAAAAACTTGGGATTCCGGCAAAGCCAGCAAAACCAGCGGAGCCGAAAAAGTTAACGGTCGTACCATCTCTTCGTTCACTCGAAGAACAGAAAACCGAACTGCGGCGACGGGGCTTCCTGAAATGACCTGCGCGCGATGCCTGGAGCCACTCCCGACCGAACGCGTACGTCGAAGAAGAAGAATCTACCGGACATGTAGGGTTTGTCGAAAGAACTATCACCACGAGTGCTTCAAGATGCACCAAAAGCAACACAGAGCGGATCCGCGGCGCAACTGGAATTTCAGGAAGTTCTTCTCGGCATGAGAAACCACCCCGTGTTCGAACGTTTCGACTTGGAGGAAGACTCCTGCATCGTCGCAGCGCATCGCGCGGATGAACGGTATCGGCAGCGCCGCCAGTTGATTGGCCTAGCGGGACCAAAGGATCTTGACGGTTTCCGCGAACAGCCACACGATAGCGCACAGCCAGATTCCGACGAACGCCGTAGCTGCAATAGCTATGTCTTCGAGACGCGCGAGGTTTCCAGTAAGAACCGCAAATCAGCCTAGCAAGAACATCAACAGGGAAAGCACAAAAAAGACCGCTGAGACTGCTTGCATGCAGAGCAGAGTTTTCCACCGCACGATACTCCAGAAGATTTCTTTTCTCATTGTCTGTCCCTTTACGCCGAACCCCGGGAAAACTGCGAACGGAATCGTGCCGACTGCACGTCACCTTGGATGTCGGAAGAATGCCACTAGGCCGATGATGACGCCGATGAGGCCGGTGACTGTGCCAATAATTGGGGCCCACCGAGCCCATTTCTGGAAATTGCGGTCTTCTTCCTTTTGTAGTAGGTCCCTCATGTGCGCGCGACCAGCCGCATTCAAGAAGTACCGTTCACCGTCTTCAGAGTATTTCCAGAGTTCAGCTTTGTCTTGAAGGGACGGAGCGTCTACGTCGCATGCGGCCGCTCGTTCGAGAAGACGATCCGAGTGGAATATTTCCACCGTTTCTTGCATGTCTAGTTCAATGTAGTGTTCTTCCGCTTCTAGTGAATAGGAGTCGTGCGCAGTCTTGCCTTTGTCTTTACTGATCTCCTCGAATTTTTTTCTGAACTCCTCGCGCAATTGCTTTCCGCGGCGGTTCAATCTGAACAGCTTCCACCGATAAGATACGTAAGACATGGGCGCATGCTATCGCAAAATCGTGAACGCGGGTAGGCCGATGGTGGCCGATGAACGGCGGATAGGTATGGCAGTGTCGGCCCGTTACGAAAGTCCCTACAGTGGACCGGGGCAGCGCGCAACTCACTGAAAAAACGCAGAGAACTTCGGGTTAGTTGCCCGACTCACAATAAATTTCGCAATAGCAGGCGATTTGCCGATTCCCTACGTCTCACACCATCTGCGGGCGAGGTTTGCGCGCCTGACGTGCGCCAGCGTTGCAGCGCTTGCCCTTCCTACGAGTGGCACGGATTAATTGTCGAAGATGGCGACATTTTCCCCTTACATGTTTGTGGTTGGATTTTTGACTGTGTGCTCCGCACAAATCTGGCTTACGTTTGCTCCCGTGAGCATGAAGAGGCGCAAATGACGAACGATAGGCTCCACGACATTCGAGAGGCAGCAGCACGGCTCGCCGTATCGCCGTGGACCGTGCGGCGCCTCATCGATCGTGCTGAATTGCGCGGCGTGCGCGTTGGCCGGCGCGTGCTGGTAAGTGAGCGAGAGATTCTGCGCGTCATCCAACACGGTACTGGCGGCCGCAAACGGCGGCGGGTGAGCCGGTGAAGGGCGCGGTTATGGTCCAGGGTCAGAGAATCGCGCTCGGCGACCGCGTCCAGATTCTCGTCGGTCCATACGCGAGCAGATTTGGGATCTTCAAGGGACGGTCCCGCAAGCAGCCGAAGAAAGTCGTTGTCACTCCGCTACTAGGCTGCACGCGAATTTTGATTGAGGCAAATTCGATTCGGAAAGCCGAGGTGCGGGCGTGAACCAATGCAAGTTGAGCGGCTACCTCGTGAGCGATGTGAGCCTGCGTAATCTAGACGATGGCGGGCAGATGGCCGCGGCAAGTTTGAGGTTCGCCAAAACTTCTAACCCGGTCTTCGTGGTGGCCGTAGGTGAGCGCGTCAGTCAACTATCTGGGTTTCGTTCCGGTAATGCGGTCGTGGTCACTGGAAAACTCGCAGTCGACCCGACAACCAATCAATTTGTAATCATCGTCGACGTTGCCGGACCGTGGAAGATGGGGGAGGACCGCGCTGGCTTCAAATACGAGGCCGCCAAGAACGATCAAAGTACGGCGCAGTCTTTCTATGCACTGAAGCTACACGCGCAAATGGCGCGCGTTCCGGGCCGATAGGGATTTTTGTAGTGGCCGCAAACCGGCCAAAGGAGAAACACCGTGAGAAACATTTTTTCGCAAGAAGAGGCAGCCAGAGAAGTTGACCCAACGTTCGCATCGCAAGCCGAAGCCCAACGCGGGGGCCTGCCCACGGCACCGCCTTGTTCTCAGACCTTGGAGAGGCAGCACGTTCCGCTGTCTCCAAAATTTGAGGACCTCGCCCGGAGAAGCGCGCCTGGCTCGGCCGTCAGCAAGGAACTCACATATAGCTGGCGGAGGTAAAGATCCCCGGCCCACGCCACGGGACGCCAAAACATGCCGAATAGCGGACGAAGCCGGTTGCGTGAGAAGGCCGTTGTCGCGCTGCTTCAGGAGCCGACGATCGAGAAGGCTGCTCAGGTAACTGGCGTCGGCTTGCGCACGCTGCAACGATGGCTGACCGATGCGACTTTCCAGGAAGCTCTGCGCAAAGCGAAATGCGATGCCCTGGCGGATGCCACTGCAAAGTTGCGGATGGCGGCCAGTAGAGCGGTACACGTTTTAGATTTCATCGCCAATAACCGCCGTGCGAGTAGCGCCGCACGAGTGAGCGCGGCCCGCTGCATCCTGGAAATGGGGCTTGAAGCACACGTAGTCGAGGACGTTGAGGAACGGCTTTTAGTTTTGGAGAAACAAGGACGGTCGCGTGAGAAATTTTCGATCGACTAACAATCGGCTCGCAGCCATCGAAGGCCGGCACGGCATGGACATCATCAAGTTGACTTTTGCAGATGGCAGCACGCGCGGCATCAAGATTGCCCACGACTACCAGTTGCAATTGTTCATGGACGCATGCGAATGGGCGCGCGCATATCCTCCGCCAGCGCCGGAAGGAATGGTCGACGTGGACCCGCCACTGCCCGAGCCGAAAACGCCGAGCGATAGGTTGATTGCTCTTCTCGGTCAGGCGGTAGAAATCGATGGCGAGCACGTCAGATTCATCCAGACGATCGCTTCAATATGCCGGCAAGCGGTCGAGACGAAAGGGAGGAACGATGCTTGACGCAAAGGAAGTCTCGGAATTGAAATCGAAATTAGCCGCGATCGAAAAAGCGCCGCCGCATTGGTCCGAAACTCGCATAGGGCGCTACACAAGTCTTTCTGAGGATGTCCAGCGTTTTCAGGAACTGGAAAATTGGTGGCGGCATGATACGCGTGGCAACCGTGATCTGTCCTCAGTGAATGAGCTCCTCGAAAACTGTGGCTTGGGGCGGATGCGATCGCGTGATGATAGCTTCGAGGAAGAGCGCGATTTGCAAAAAAAGAAAAACGAATCGTGGGAATCGTCAACGCCCGTCGAGGAAGTGGTTGAAGCCCAGAGCGACAAATCCGTTGATGAAGAAGAAGCGTGGTCGGAATATCTTCCTGGCGACAATGACAACGCTCTCCGATGGTACTCGGACCTCGCGAAGCGCGTCGACGTCAACACTTCCGACCGTCGCGCTTGGTTCTCTGCGCTGGGCTCGTACGTGAACAAATTTCCAGCATCGGCCGTAGCGCGCGATCTCGACCAAAGCACGCTGCGCACGATGGTAAAAATGATTTGCGAGGAGGAATAATGGGCGACGTTAGAGAGATTTTGATCACCGGAAATGCATTCACTGAGGCTGTGGCCCGTATAGGTGTTCCAAAAGCGGACCAAGTGTCCGCGACGATAGAAGCCGAGCCGCAACCGCGCAAGATACCGAATTTGATGCAAGAGGCACTCGCTGGCTTAAACCCCAAACCTGCCGATCGCGCTGAACGAAGCTCGCTCATCGGCGAACTGCATGAGGTGTGGGGGCGGTGTCAGGCATTCTATGACCGCGAGCTGGAACGGGAATATGCCGGACTCATCGAAGCAGACGAAGCGGCCAAGGAAGCCGTAAACGCACAGCGAGCCGTGTTCGATAAGCTGAAAGCGCAACTGCAGGAAGACGCGGTGGAATTGGTCAATCTGCAAAATTCCACAAAAGTAGCCGCGGGTGCAGAGCAAAACGCTATCGTGGAGCGTCAATCGCTCAGTCGATTCGCGTCCGCGAAGCAAATCAAGGAAGCCGAGCGGCGGATCGCGGACACAAAACAGAAATTTGAGGAAGCACAGCGCAAAGCAGCCGAGCACCATGAGCGGCTGAATTATTTCCAGAACGTCACGCTTCGGAAAGCGGATGAGAAGTTGATACAACTCATCGAAGCGGAATTAGAAATATCGGCGCGGCTCGAGGGCCGGGATCCGTTCATTGCAGCGCATACGGCAATCACGCGAGACTCCGAAGCCAAGGCACAGCGTTTTATTTGAGTTTGCCGTGTCGCGGGAATCGACACGGCATTGTCCAGCCTAGCCCCCTGGACTGTGAGAGAGCCGGTTATGCGAGTCTCCGGCTCTCTCTTTTTGCACACCCATTTGTCACTCAGGTGTTTTTCGGCAGAACCTCGACCTCACCAATTAGGTGGACTGTGCCTTGTCGGCAAACCTTACAGGCAGTGGTCCCACCAAGGTCTATTTTCTTCTCTTCGCCAGTCTTAAGGACAAATGCCGAGTAGCAATTTTCACAGCGCAGAAGAAGTACTTTCATTTTTGATTGCGTCTCCTTTTCTCGCTTTGGACGGTGTAGTGAAAAGTGTAGGGAGTCGCCAGCTAGTCGGATGTAGCCTGACGTAGCGTGCGCTCGTTTTGTATCCTTAGTATGCTACGCCAAGTTACGTCAGACTATTTCAGGCTACTAATTGCCGAATCCGACTCATAACCCGAAGGTCGTCAGTTCAAATCTGACCCCCGCAACCATTTGATGATTGAAGGCAAAGGGCTTCCGGCACAGGCACCGGAGGCCCTTGCTGCTTTTTGGTGCACTGTGTCCGTGAATTGTCCGTGTTCGCGCCTGGGATTTCATCTGTCCCACTTTGCTGTCCCAGCGTATTGGTGCGTGGGACACTCTCTCTTCTCTATTAACTCTTTCTTTCTCTACTACTTCTCTCTCCAAAACACTGCTGTCCCACATTCTAAATGCGTAAGGGTGGGACAACGGGACAAGCGAGCTTCCCCAGCTAGCAGCTTTGGATTCCTGGGGGCTCCCCCGCCGGGTAGTTCCCATTCCAAAAAGGATTGTTGCCGCGCCTGCTGCCGAGCCAGGACGCACGATCTGCAAACGAATGATGATTCGCCATCTCGAAATGCTTTCGTCGCTGTGGGCCGCTGGCAATGCGGGGGCTTTTGGCAATGCGCGTATGTACGTGTGCTACGTGTGCCACATTCTTCTGATTGCCTACCCGATGGGCCTCAGCAAGTGCTTAGTTCTGTTGAGGTAGCAGGCAGTGTCCGTGTGACTGTCCGTTCGCGCTCTCGCTGTTCTTTCTCTGCCTTCCGTTGCAATCGCAAGGCTCGCGCTGTCGAAATGCCATTCTTCTTTGGCCTGTTCCAGTAGGGCGAGCGACAATAGATGTTCCTGCATCGGACCGGATTCGTCCCCTTGTGTTTCCACTCATGCCCGCAGCGTGTGCACTTCAAATGTCGCGGTCGCCGTTCCGGTGGCTCCCCGGTTCCTGTAATTCGGTCATACGGGTAGAAAGTGTTTGTTTTCATGGCTATTGGTCACCACTTTCCGCCTGAAAAGGTCGCATTTGGCCTCTGTTGGCGCGAATTCAACGAAATTTCGTCACTTCGAGCGAAAAACCAACGAACACAAATCGAGCTTGCCCAGCTAGTCTTCACGAGAGCGCCTATACGAGATGATGAGCACGCAAAAGAGCACGAAGACCTCGCAGAGATGGAACACCGGGTCACAAATCATGCTTTGGCCTTCCGTAGCAATTTCTGCAAATCTGCCGCTGTGACGGTTATTGCGCGGAAGCCATGCCCGCTGAGCCAGGATTCATGGGCTGGCGTCTGCTTGAGCACGCGGACGTAGATTTGCACCAAGTTGTGTTCCCGAGGGGCAATGTAAATCGCTGGCTCTGGCTGGCTCACATATCCCCCATATCCCCGCAATGGCCTGCCCTTGCTCTAGCTTCGCGATCTGCCATTAGGTCTTTCTGCCGCGCTTCTGGCTCGGGGCGCACATCCCGAACTACGGGCATATTTCCTAGCCTTTGCATGAGCCCTGAGCCGGTCTGGTGCTCAACGAGGTAGAGTGATTCCCGGTCCCAAAACCATAGACTCCGCTCGTGAATAGGCGTGTTGTCGTGCCGTTGCCCCCAGCCCAGACGAGCGATTTCTTGGGACAGAGCCGCCATGTAGTCGCTTTTCGTTTGCCTACCCATTGCTAGAACGGTCCTTCCAGTCTCAAGTGCAAAGCGTATTGCATCGAAGTTGCGCCCGAAGTTGCGTAACTCGCCGTCTGGTACTGAATCGCGACGCCTGACTTGGCGTAGAAAATAATTTCGCAGGCTCCCCCTACCGAGTTGCAGGGAGCCAAGCCGCCAAGCGTATTGCCTGAGCTTACAGCCAAGAAAAAATAGGGGCCTTGTGCCACGCCTGAATCAGCGTCCGTAAATGAAACGCCCACGGATGGCATGGTCGAGCTAACCGTCCCCGCCCTGGTCAAAACTTCATAGCCGGTTATCCGGTAATACCCGTTCGCGCTTGGCGTGACTATCGTTGTCGCGCCGATGTTTGCGCCTTGCGCCGTCAAGTCAACTTGGGTGACCGTAAAGCCTGTCGGAACATCCCAAGTCGCATCCTCGCGGAGAAACCGGGTGCTGCCTGCGCTGCTGCCGGGATCTGGAACGTAGCCCACAGCATGAGAAGCGCCCGAGGCTCCAAACGTCGGAGGCGTAGCGCAGTGCGTCACGTCCCCGGAATTGATGCCGATGGCAAACTGTACGCCCGTACATTGCGAAGTGCTGGCCGGAATGTCTGCCGCCAAGAGGCTCGACGGCACAAAAGACGTTCCGTTGTCCCGAAAGTATTTGCCCGCCGTGGGAGTCGTCTCGGTAAACGTGCCGTTGGATAGGTTGGTGATGATGTTCGAGAAAGTCTCCGCCCCGGTGTGATTGTTCGTTCCGGTGAACGTCAAGTTTTGCCCGAGCACGGAGCCAGCCGGAGAAACCGCGCCAAGCGAATAGGGAAGCGCCGTCGATAGGTCATAGGTCGCGCTGCCGTCGAGCTGGTACGCCTGCGAAAGAGACGCCGTAGAAGCGAGAATGCCGTTTGTCACCACGTACACCGAAACCAAATAATACGTGGTGTTGACGTTGCCGAAACCGTCCGTGATGACATCCGCGCCCCAGAGCGGCCCACATGTGGCCGTTGTCCCTGGTGTGACTGTCGACGTGTCCATGTTGGTGATGACCGACGTTCCAACCCGGAGTACTCCTGTGCCGTTTGGGTCAATCAAATGGCAGTCGAGCGAGATAGTTTGCGTCGTTCCCAAGAGCGTCGCAGACGTGGCCGTGATCGTGACTTGCGGGGTGATGGCGCGAGACGGACAAGCAAGGCAGGCAATGAGCGCCGCGAGTGCGAGCAGTTTTTCCCAGAGCTTCACAGTTCCTCGCCCTCCGGCCAGTCTTTGCGCTCTACGTTGTCCATGCGATTAGGGTCCGCGTCCTTGCCGTTCATCATGTTCGCGTGAATAGACGTGAGCCGTTTTTTGTTAATCGCCTGCAAGTCCGCCGTCGATTCCCCGTCCGGTGTCGCGTTGTATTCCTGCGCTGGCAGGAACGGTATCGCGTTTTTCTTCGTCGCCATCGTGTATCCCTTTCTCTACGGTCTACGTTTGGGGCCAACCCTGTCCGCTGGCCGGTCCCCAGTGTCTTGCAAGCCACCGCGTTTCCTGTTGCTTACTTTTAATTGCTCGCCAGCGCCGCCGCCGAAATTCTTTCGCACTGCTGCCCGCGATTGGACGGACAGCGGAGTGTTGCTGTGCGCGATGTCCGCTTCCAATTCGTGCGGGTCCGGTGAGCCTGAACGGTCCACGGTGTCGAGGCCGAGGCCGCGCATTTCGGATTCGTGCCAAGTTTGGTTTTGGTGCGCTGGACCTTCCTGCACGGTGTACGGCGGCTTCTCGCCTGCGGTGTGATTCGTGGGTAACTCATGCGGGCTTAGGTCGTGGTCAGTGTCGCGCTTCGTGCCGAGATTCGGTAATTTTGTTTTTGCCATATATCCTCTCTTTCCCCTTAAAGGGGTGAACCTGTTGGCAGGACACCCGAATAGCCGCCCGGTTCACACCAGTTTCCATAAGTGTTCCCGTAGCTGACGGCCAGCTTGGATAGCGTCACGCTCTGCCCCGGATTTGCTCCTTTGGTTGTGAACGTGGCCGAGAGGTCCACGCAACTGGCCGTGTGCCAAAAACCGACAGTCGCGGTCACTGACGAAACTCCGTATCTGTTGTATTCCTCCAAGGTCAGAAAATAAGTCACCGGCGCGATACTAGGAAACCCATAGCCTACCGTCGATCCGTATGTCTGATTCGGCACAGTCGCTCCTTACTCCCGGATGTCTGCCGGGTGTCCCTGGCATTCGTTCAGCCTGCCGGTGCTGTTTTCCGGCAAGCCGGCGCCCTCGCTGCCCGCCTTTTGCGAAGCGCGCATGTCTTTGATAGATGGCGCGATTTCACTTGGACGGTCTTTGATTTCCTTGATCTCTGGCATTTCGTTTTTCTCCTTAGTACTGCGGCCCTAACGGGTCAGAAACTCCATTTGCGCGCCGCCGCAATTCGTCCATCGGCATTGTCTCCGGGTCACCTTCCGCCACTTGCGCGCGCACGGCGTCCAGTCTCTTGCGCGCGAGAACGCCTTGGCTGAAAACTAGCCGCGTGCCCTTCCGCTTGAGCCGGTCCAGCGCCATTTCAAAATCGAAAGACTCGGGCATGGTGCGGTGCGCGTGCCTCATCAGCGTTATTCCTTCCGGAGTCCGTAAGGTTTCTTCGCCAATCGCATACATATTGGCCGCCGCCGTTGCTTCAGGAAGCCCTTCCCACAGTTCAGGGTGCGCTTCCAAAAAAACCTTCTGGTGCGCAGCCGAGTTAATCTGATTCTCTGGGTCAGCGAAGTTCGCTTGCTGTAGCTGTTCGTTACCCCGCCGTTTCACTTCCTCAAGCGTCATCTCGTCGTAAGCCTTGATACCTTCTTTCGTCAAAGCTGGCCGCGAGTCGCGCCGCGCCTTGACGTTGTGCGCTATCTCGCTCTTGCGTACTGCCCTGGTCATTGCCATTTTTCCCTCACTTTTCCAAAAGTCTATGCACCAAAAGTCCGCTGCCAGTTACGAGCGCGCCGCCGCCTGCCGTGTACCCCAGATACTTGGCGATCTGCTGAACCTTGAGCGCCGATTGCCCGGCCTTCTGCGCGTCATACAATCCCTGCTTGAGTGCGGCTGCCCCGTCTTCCCCGAGCGCCTGCACTAGCCGCGTGGGTGTTCCGCGCGGCGCAAACTTCGATGGCTTATCGAGGTTTTGAACTGCTCTAATCGCAGCATCTACGTTGACCGTTTCCGGTGCTCCATGCGCCACGTCGCCAGAAACGACGTTTTCGTTGTTGAAGAGTTTCTGGTCGAGAGTCTCCATTGCGTAGCGTTGCTGCGTCGCTGCTTTCGCCTCGTTCAGCGTGTCCATTGAAACGCCTTTGCTCGCTGCCAGGTCGGAATGCACTTGGATGGCCTTATCTGTCGTAGCTAATTCGTCGGCGAGTGCCGAACGGTTGGCGACGTTCGTGGGGTCGCTGAGAGCGTCGAGAACATCTTCGCGGTGATCGTACAGAGATTTCATATCCGTCTCGGCGGCATCGTTCACGGTGTCGTAAAGCGAGCGTTCGTTCTTCGCCGCGTCCGCAATGGGCTGGTCCAGCAAAGTACGAATCCCCGCGCTTGCATCGGTTGTAGCTGTGACTCCCGCATCCGACGCAGAGGCCGCCGCGCCAGAGCGCAATGCAGCTTGTGCCGGTGCGTCTGCCGCCGATGCGCCCCGAGCAATTTTAGTAACTACGGTTTTCCCGCCGCTCGCTAAGTCGCTAACTGCCTGAACGCCGCCTTTGACTGCTTGATAGCCTTGCTTCACCAGATTTGCGCCGCCTTCGATTGTAGATGCGAGTGCCGGTGCGCCTTCCGTCCCCGGCAAAAGTGAAGCTGTAACAGGATTCGTCAAAATCCCATATTGTCCTGAGCCGATGCCGTGCGAAGCATTCTGCGGGCCGCCGATCAGAAACCCTTCGATGCTGTCGGCAACGTCTCCAAGTGCCGCTTGAACGGGATGCTCTGCCCGTCCTTCCTGTGTGAAGTTCTCAACGTCACGGAGCTTGTCGTGTGCTGCAATGAGCGCCTTGACGAGAGGCATGGTCAAGCGTTGCTCTGGCGGCATCCATGACTCGCCAAAAGTGGGCATGCTAGATGCCGTTGGCTGTGGGCCGATGGTTGGTCCTGTCGGGGCAGTGGCTTGCCCGTTGCTGGCCGCGAGAGAAGCCATTACGGACGCCGCGTTGCTTCCACTAGGCGCTGGAGCCGCCGCTTGTTTCTGCGCGTCATCCTGCGCGAGATTCGCCATCACACTAGCTGCGTTGCTCATTGCCAGCCCACCGCTTGCGCCGCTTTCAGACCGTTAGCCGCTTTTTGCTGCGGAGTGTTTCCCGCCGCCGTGTCGTAAAAAATGCTTCCAGTGTTTTTGTCGAGCGGCCGCCCGTTGCCGCGTGGCAGCAAGAAACTCGGGTCCACGCCTGCCGAACGCGCCTCATTGATTTTGTTCACGTAGGCATCGTGCCGCGCGCCCACTGCAATGGTCGCGTAGTCCTTGATTTGTTGCGGGGTGATAAGGTCGCCGCTTTTCAGGCCGAGAAACTTCTGATAGAGCGACTGTCCAAGACCGCGCGCCTGTACGTGCTCTTGCACGGTGTTGGAGTTAATCCGCATCCCCATACCCTTGAGAGGCGTGGCAGAAATTCCGATGGCGTTGAAGAGAGCCACAACGGACTGAGCGCCCGTAATGTCCTTTCCGGAATTGATGTCGTTGAGCACGGATTGAAACTGGTTAAACGTGCCTTCGGTCTTCGCCAAGTCGTCCGCGTCTTTTTTGAAACTGTCGCGTACTTTGTTCGTTTCCTTCGGCCCTCCAGGAGGGGGTGTGAATGTGCCGCCAAGAATATCTTGCTGCGGTCCGCCGCCGCCCGCCGCTTGTCCCTCGGCAGTTCCCAGAGCTTCGCCCCTCGCCTTTGCTTGCGCTGCCGCTGCTTCGGGTCCAGACGTGGCGTTGATTTCGGAAATCTTCGCCGCGGTGGTCCCTGGCTGCGCGGCCTGAGCTTGAGCGCCCGCCGCTTTGCCTGCCCGGATAGCCGAAGCCGATGCTCCGGTATTGAGCACGTCCGTTTGGTGCTGTACTTCCGCCGTCAAACTCGAAACGAGTTGGTCTTGCCCATTGAATGATGGCTGCGCCTTGACCGTCGCCAATCGCATATTTGCTTCGTCCAAACTCTGCTGAGAAATTAGCCCGTTCACGTCGCGTGGAGAAGTGAAGTTGATAGCGTTTCTGGCCATGCCGTCTTTGTCCTGCTGGCTGAGACTGGCGAATGTTGCCGGGTCTATCGGTGCCGAACCTATGGCCATGCGAGACTGATTGATAACCGGCAATGCCGCGTTAGAATCTTGCAGTTTCAACACTTGCATGCTGTCGCCAACATGGATGTAAAGCAGACCTTGGGGCACAGTTCCATACTGAGCCGCGACGGATTTTAGGGCCGTCATTGCATTGCGGGTGTTTTGTTGTTCGCCTTGGTCGAGCGCAATGGATGCTATCGGCATGTAGCCCGCCTGCTTCGCCTTGCCGAGATTGTCCAGTTGCCGCCCTTGCTGTTCGTCCTGAAGCTTTTGAGGAAGAGCCTGATATTCCAGATCGGCGCTGTGGGCCTGCGTCACCTCATGCGCCGCCTGCGCGGTGGCAAACATGGCTTGCCCTTGAGCTTGCTGCAGTTTCGCCTGCGCCATCGCGCCCTGATACTGCGCCTGCCTGACAGGAGCTTGCGGGTCAATACCGCCCTCGACCGCTCCCGGAACGCCGCCCTCCATGAATCCAAGAGCAATTCCTTTCAAGGTAGACATGAAAGTGCGTTGCAATTTCGGTAATGATGTTGGTCCCGGTTGAAGATTGGAAAAATCTCGCGGTGCTGGTCCCTGCGTAGGCGTTGGTGGAATTAGCTGGTCAACCCCGCCCACAGGTGAAGACGTAGTGTCCATCGGAGCCGGGGCCGCCGATGGCCCGTTGACCGTTACCGGATTCGAAGGCGCGGTGTTCGGTGTGTCGCCAGCGTCAGGATTGCTCATCAACGCTGTAAACAGTGAGCCCATCAGTGAATTACCCCAGATTCACTGGCTGCATCTTTCTGTACTTCCTTGATGACCTTTGCAGCGTTGCTTTCATCGCGCCGCAGCACGGTGATGCCGTCGCGCACGTGCACGTACAGCGTGCTTTCTCCAGGCGCTCCGTTTTTCAAAATCTCTTCCACTAGTTCGTTTTGCGCTTGGGCAATCTGCCGCAAAGCCAGTTCTGCATTCGTCTCGGCGATCTGCTGCGCCGCAATGACCTCCCTGGACATTTCCCTGACCTTGCTAACCGCGCAAGCTGTGACCGCGTTTAGTTCATTTAAAGCCAGAGCGGCCTCGACACTGCCGAGCCGATGGAATTCGCCATAAATCTTTTCCGCGTCGACTATCGGGATAACCTTCCATCCCGCCTCATAGTTCCCAATCGCCGAAATAGAAATTCCAGTCATCTTGGAAACGGCGTCCTGCGTGAGCCGGAGCTTCAGCCGAATTCCTTGCAGGTAATCGCCTTTCCTAAAAACGCTCCACTTGAGCAGCACCTCTAGTTCACTTTCCAAGGCACTCAACTGCCTGGACTTGAGTGCATGGATGGAATCTAGGTGTCTGTTTACCAGCCGAAAGAGGCTTCTGATCGATGGGTCGCGAGATATTTTCTTGCGTTTTGCCATAAAACCCTTTGACTTTCCATTCTCCCCTGATTTATCCTCAAGGGGTAAAGTGAAGATTAGCAGTCTCAATGAGCTGCTGTCTATCCTTACTTTCTTTCCGTTCAGTAGAGTCATGGGAGATTGATTGCACAGAGAGAGTTTGAAGTAAAACACGGAATAAGTGCAGTGGCGTTATGTGGCGTTTGGGGGTCTTTGTGAAACAGCAAGAATCAGAAAGAAAATCGTCCGCGAGACTTGCGACGAAACGCGGCGTACATGACCTAACGAGGGACGATCTGGGCTATGGGGGCTTTGTTGGTTTGGGCGAGCATGAGCGGACGCAACTCAATGAGATTCGCAGAAGAGGGTACCTGAACGCGGACTCGCCACCGGCGACTCCCAGTGACCAACCCCTGCAGATTCCAGAGGGAGAGCCCCTAAGTGATGCCGAAATCAAAATCCGCGTCGCGCGTAACTTGAAAAAATTCTTGCTAGCTTGCGGCGGTTGGAGTTTCGATGACCTCGCCAACCAGACTGAATCACTCAACAACAAAATTGACAGGCATACAGTCTGGGCTCACTTGAATGGGAAGAGGCCAGCGCGCCCCAAGACGCAATGTGCATACCTTCAGGCTATTGGGAAGAAATTGAATCTGCTACTGCCTCCTGACAGCTTGGTAAAAGAGTAGCCACTCACTCCCGCGACGCCACATAACACCACAACACGCCCCTAGAAGGCGTGAGCCGCAAAGTCTAGTGTTGCCTTGCGCGATGCTTTTTTTCGCGCAGGAGCGAGCACTTTGAAATATCCAAACCTCTTGTGGGCCATTTCGCAATTCGGCGACAGATACAAATTCGCCGCCATGCTCAGGCGCAGTGAAAGCTGGCTGTCGCGCCGCTTGCTGGGGCGGGTCCTGTTCAAAGCGTCTGAGCGAGAAGAGATCGCAGAGGCCCTTGGCTATCCCGCTGATTGGCTTTTCCAAGAACCTCAACCCCCGGCCCGTGGCGCGACTGCGACGGCGCAATGAAGCCTCACGAAAATTCTCTGCCGCATTCCCCTGAAGCAGAACGCGCCTTACTCGGCGGAATCCTTCTCGGTGGTGATGGGCCTTGGCTCGACGCGAGCGAATTCTTTTTGCCCTTCCATCAGTCGCTCTGCCAAGGTCTCGCGCGCTTAAAGCGTGAGGGAAAACCCACGAACGACCTCGTGCTCATTTCCGAGGCGCTGAGCCCCGCAGAGCTCGACCGGTGTGGCGGAATCGCCTACATCGCCAGCCTGGTAGATGGCCTGCCGCGCATTTCCAATCTTGGTCACTACGCCCAAATCATCCGGCAAAATGCGCTGGCACGTCGGGCGCTGTCCACTTGCGACGAAATGGGCCGGAAGCTGGGAGCTGCTAACGGCAACGTCCCCGAGGTGCTTCGCGAAGTCTCCAGTCTGTCAGCGTTACTGGCCACGAGCCTGCGCAGCGGTGGTTCTCCCACGACTCCGGTGCTCCGCGCCGTATCCGTAACAGAATTGCTTCGTGAGGATTTAAAGGAAAGGGAGATGGTCATGCATCCTTTCCTTCCAAGGCAGGGTCTCGCCATGCTCTATTCCCAGCGTGGCGTTGGGAAAACCTTTATTTCCCTCGGCATTTCAATCGCCGTCGCCAGTGGAACACCTTTCCTGAAGTGGACCGCACCAAAAGCACGGCGGGTTTTGTATATCGATGGGGAGATGCCAGCCGCCACTTTGAGGGACCGCATTTCTAACATCGTCGCCGGAACAGATATAGCTCACCCACTCGACAACCTGCGGGTCATCACTTCGGATTTGCAGGACCGTGCGCTTCCCGACCTTTCCACCGTCGCCGGTCAGGATTTGATCGAGGCGCATCTAGACGGCGTAGAGCTACTGGTACTCGACAATCTTTCCTCGCTTGTGCGGGCGGTGAAAGAGAACGAAGGCGAAGGCTGGCTTCCGGTTCAAGACTGGGCATTGGATTTGCGGCGCCGCGGAATTTCCGTCTTGTTCGTTCACCATGCCGGGAAGGCTGGCGCGCAGCGCGGTACTTCGAGGCGCGAGGACTTGCTCGACTCCGTTGTGACGCTCAAGCATCCGAACGACTACGCCCCTTCTGAGGGTTTGCGCTGCGATGTTCACTATGAAAAGAGCAGAGGCTTCTTCGGCAATGATGCCCGGCCCTTCGGAGTAAAGCTAATGGCTGGACCGGGCGGTGAAGCGGTCTGGACCGTAGCTGATCCCGAGGCGTCAATCGAGGACCGCGTTTTCGAATTGCATCGTCTGGGCGGCATGTCAGTGCGGGACATTGCTGACGAGTTGGGACTAAAAAGGTCGAAGGTCCATCGCATCATCAAGGGCTCGGCGTCCCACTGTCCCACCCCTAAGGAAAATTAAAGTGGGACAGTCACTCCAACCAGAGCGTAAGTCACAGAGTCCACAAGACTTGTCGTCAGCGATAGCTGTCCCAACCCACATTTCCGGTGGGACACACGATGGGACGCAGCATCTCAGGTCTGCATTGGGCCGTTGCCAGGAGGCCGCGCGCTGTCTGCCCCCGGAGGAACTGCCAGAGCTCATCGGCCAGTTAGAAGTCGTCAAGGCAATGGCCTGGGCGCGTCTGATCTCTCCCGCCGCGTCTTCGCAGCCGCATGATGGGTTGCTATCTGTCGAGGTTGCCGCTGAACGTTTAGGCGTGAGCAAGGACTATCTCTATCGCCATTCAGAGGATTATTCTTTCACCCGCCGCCAAGGGCGCAAACTTCTGTTTTCCGCCTTGGGCATCGAGAAGCATATCCGCGAACAAAGAGATTGACTTATTGTACGTACATAAAGTAAGATGGGGGTAGAAGGATGAAGAAGCGCATGGGCCGTCCGCCAAAGCCGAAAGCAGAACGCAAGTCAAAACGGATTGAGTTGCGATTGTCGGATGCGGAATACCGCAAGCTGGAGCAAAAGGCGAAGGCGAAGGGCCTGAGCGTTTCCGAATTTCTGAGACAGTGTGGAAAGGACCTGCCATGAACAGTCGCGGACAAGGCCGAATTTTCGAGCGCGGTTCCCTTCTCTGGGTTGCCTATTATGCCCACGGCAAGGAACAGCGCGAAGTTGCGCGCCAGGTCCGCACAAACGAAAAACTCCCCGTCAGCGAGAAAAACCGCCATGAGGCCGAACGCTTCCTGAAACGTCGGCTCGGCGAGATTGTCGCAGAGCAACACGGCGGACGTGCGTTTGTCGGGCCGCAGCAAGAGCGCGTCACTGTGAATGAGTTGCTGGATGGTCTGGAGCGGGACTACAAGCTCCGCGACAAGTGGAGTATCAAAACAGCTTCGGTGCTCAAGCCGCTCCGGTCGCGCTTCGGCACTTGGCGCGCGGTCGATCTCACTTCGGACGCCATCGGGAAACACATCGAAGAATTGCGCGGCGAAGGCTATTCCAATGCCACTGTAAACCGCCGAACACAGCTTCTCGGGCAGGCTTTCAAGACGGCGATTCGCAATCAGCAGCTATCGCAGCAACCGTTCATCCCCAGGCTATCCGAAGTCGGCAACGAACGGCAGGGCTTTTTCGAGACAGCCGACTTTGAGGCTGTCGTATCACACTTGCCGGAATACCTTCGCGACTTCTGCCACTTCGGGTTTGTTACTGGCTGGCGCAAGGGCTCGATTGACTCGCTGCGCTGGTCGGATGTTGGCGAGGACGTGATCTATCTGCGGGCGGAGAATTCCAAAAGCCGTAAGGCCGAGACCATGCCGCTAGAGGGAGACTTGCAAGCCATCATCGAGCGACGCCGCGCGGCGTCCGTCATTCGAGCGGAGAACGCCGAACCGCGCTTCGCGGAGTTCGTGTTCCACAGCGAGGGCGAGCGGATTAGTGACTTTCGGAAAGCCTGGGCGACGGCCTGTGTCGCGGCAGGGCTTGGGATAATGGTCTGCCCACAGTGCGGAACTGAGAGCGCAGACCGCAAGTGCATGTCCTGCAAGGTCGCCACGCGCTACAGCGGCAAAATCTTTCACGACTTCCGCCGCACGGCGTCCCGCAACATGATCGCCGCTGGCGTTCCCCAAGCGGTCGCCATGAAGATTACGGGGCATCGAACGGATTCAATGTTCCGCCGCTATGCGATTGTGGACGAAGAGCAGAAGCGCGAAGCGCTGTCGAAAACGCAGCAGTATCTCGCCAAGGCGCCCACGCGGAAGGTTCTCGCAATGGGCGGCAACAAATGAATGTGCAAAGACTCTTCGACCGCTACAATCGCCGATTCTTTGCGGGGAGACTTCTGGGTTGGACGGTGGATGAAGTTCACTGTTCCGATTCACCCGCTGGCCGACACGGAGAGTACGGCAGTTGTTCGGAAAAGACGCGGGAGATTTTTATTCAGATAGGACTGTCTCCCGCCGAGAAAAGAAAAACCTTGCTTCACGAAATGTGCCATGCGGTTGCGCGTGATGAATGCCATGACCGGCCTTGGCAGAAAGAAATGTTTCGTATCGCTGAATTAGGTGCGCGAGGAATGGCCTCAGAAGCCCGGTCGTACGCTCTGCGGTTAAACGCGCGTCTCTGACTCTTTTTGAAGTAAGCGGGACGCATTGGCGCTGGTAACGCCGACACGCCCCTAACCCATAGAACAGCGGAGGTACCCGCTATGCCACAGGCTCCCGGTAGTCTATCCAAGTCCCAAACTCTCACGCTAGAAAGTTGTTATCTGTTCCTACGGACGCTTCGTCCGCTCCTGCTGTCTCTCGGCAATGGGGTTGATCTCGTTTCCCGCGAGATGCTGGACGAGCAGATGAACCTCGCGCAGTTGAATCAAGAGAGGCTCGTCGAATCGTTTCCCGAAGTGGCCGACGCCGCGAAACGGTGGGCATCGTGAGTCCTCTGGTCCGTGTGAGACGTTTTCGCGTGGCGCATCCTGAACGGTGGGTCGTCCGCGCACTGTTCGCCGCCCTTCTCTTGCTGGCCGTGCTGGTCTTGGTGCTGCGGTAGAAGGCCAGATACCCACCTGGGCACCCCAAAATGCATCGTATCCCCCATTGCGCTACAATTGACTCGGGAGTATAAACACTCCCTGGGGAGCGCCATCATGAATGGAAATATCAAAATCGAGTTCGCCCTGGAATGCCTTGGTAGGCGAGACGAAGAGACGGGAGTCTGCGTCGGCTATATTCCCGCGCTGCGTCTTTACTCTCAGGCACCAGACGAGAAGGGCCTTGAGAAGGCCACTATGAGTGCTGCGGAATTGTTCATCGTTACCTGCTACGAGCGCGGCATCTTGGGACAAGCCCTTCGAGACAGGGGAATGATACACGCCGCCGGAGCGGAGTCGCTGGAGCGTGCCAAGGCAAGCCAGCGCCAGTACATAGCCGTATCCAAGATCGATGCCCAGTTCGACAAATCCTTCACTGTCAAGGTTCCAATTAGCCTTCTGGCAGCGCAGCAAATCGCGGCGTAAATGCCTCCGTCGATAGCGCCCATTCCTCCGTGGGCCTTGAAGAAGATACTTGAACTCCGTGGATTTGAAGTTGTTGCGCAGGACGATTTCAACTGGGCAATGGCCGACCCGAAACAGCCGTCTTCCGAGCCGATGATCATTCCTAGGACCGGAGAACGTGTCGCCGTCGATATCATGATGCAGACGTTTATCGACGGACGAATGAACCTGCGCGAGTATTTCGAGCTACGAGATCAGGTTTTGGGAAAAGATTGGCTTTACAAGGCTGCGGACGGCGAGGGAGCGAAATAAATCCGTCCTGGTGGAACACGTGCTGAGACAGGCGAATCGTCCGTGCGATTGTCCGTGAACGGGGTACAAAGCCAGCCTAAACGGTCCTAAGCCGACTGGCCTCTCGCGCTGATTCCATTGGCTCTTGTTGGTTGGTTTGTGTTGGCGTGTAGCGCGAATTCCCCCTCATAACCCGAAGGTCGTCAGTTCAAATCTGACCCCCGCAACCAATTTTAGTTCATTTGAAAACGGCTTAGAGGATGCTCCCTCTAAGCCGTTTCGCTTTTCCGTCCAACTAGCCCGGTCAGACTTGGCTACTGGCCGTTTCCTCTTGTGTTCGCCCGTTGACAGGCTCGGAGACTTCGGAGTGTGTTGACACGCTTGCGTGGCCTCCCTAGACTTTCAACTAGAACGGAATTAAGGAGGCGCGCATGGCACTGGATTGGACAAAATGTGCGGCAGTAGAAAGTGTGCCGGGAAAAGTCAGCGGCGCATGGGTTTTCCGTGGAACCCGCCTACCCGTGGCTACAATCTTTGAAAACCTAGAAGATGGCCTGACTATCGAGGAAATCATGGAACAGTTCGACGTGACGCGGGAACAGGTCACTGCAGTACTCGACTTTGCAGCACGGAGTCTGGAAGCTCCGATTCGCCGCTAATGCACATTCTCTTTGACCACGGAACGCCCAGAGGCATTTCCCGCGCGCTGCAGGGCCATATCGTTAAGGAAGCGAGAGCACAAGGGTGGGACACGTTGAGCAATGGTGACTTGCTGAAAGCAGCCGAGGAAGCTGGGTTTGAGGTGCTTCTCACGACCGACACAAATCTGCCTCACCAGCAAAATCTGAAGGGCCGCAAATTGGCGGTCGTGATTCTCAGCAAAAACAGGTGGAGCCTGGTGCGTCCCATGATGCAACAGATTGCCAACGCAGTGAACGCCGCAAGACCCGGAACCTGCACTATGGTAGACATCCCTGAACGCTAACCGATCTCGTCGAGTCGCGAAACAGTTGGCGAGATGCGGGCGAGTGAGCGACGTCTCCAAGTCGTTAGCCGAAAACATTGGACGCTGGCCGCAAAATTGATCCTCCGGGCAAGTCATCACTTCCACATAATCTCGGCAACCCTATAGCCGAGCGCAGAGTACCCTGCGAGCCGCTTCTTGTACATGCGCGCCAGCATAGGCACCATTACATCCGCATAGTCGTAGACGTGGACTTCGCTCTTGTTAACGTGGAGACGATGCAAGCGGCCCACGTACTGCTGCAACGTACCTTTCCACGAGATGGGCATTGCAAGAAGAAGCGTATCAAGACGTGGATCGTCAAATCCCTCGCCGAGGTAACTTCCGGTCGCCAGGATCACGCGCGGTTCATCGCAAGGAACGGCTGCTAAAGATTCAGCCAGTTTCTTTCTTTGCTTCGTGCCCATCCCACCCTTCAAAATGAGAATGTGCGGACAAACGCTACCTAAGCGCCCAGCCAAATAATCGAGATGCCCCGTCCGACTTGTCAGAACAAGTGGTGAGCGCCCGCTGGACAAAGCCTGCTCAAGGTCTCGGACAATCAGGTCGTTCCTCTCCTGGCTGACGATGAGGGCACCATAAATGTCTTGAATGGTCGTTTCATTTTCAGGCCGATTCCAACCGAAATCAGTAATCCTTGGGAAAACCTTGTGCTCGAGGGGTGAAGACTCGGCAGCCTTCTTCGCGCTCAGATGAAATCGAATCGGACCGCATTGCATGTAGATGATAGGTTGGTGCCCATCCTTCCGAGTCGGTGTCGCCGTCAGTCCCAGAACGTATTTTGCTTTGACCTCGCGGAGCACTCGTTCAAACGTCACTGCTGAAAGATGGTGACATTCATCCACAATTACGTGGCCGTACTCCGCGACGAAATCTTCCACTGCCCCTTTGCGCTGCAAACTTTGGATTACGGCAACATCAATCAAGCCGGTTCTCTTAGCTTTCCCTCCCCCATATTGTCCGACGTGTCCAATCGGCAACGCTAGAAACGCCGCTAAACGTTCGCGCCACTGGTCCATCAGTTGACGCCGATGCACGAGGATTAGAGCGCTAACCGCTCGCTTGGCGATAAGATAAGCCCCCACCACTGTTTTTCCGAACGCCGTTGGCGCGCAGAGTATGCCGTGGTCATAGGCAAGTACTTGCTCGATGGCGTCTCGTTGTTCAGACCGCAATTCGCCGTGGAAAGAAACATCGATCCCCCTCCCTGCGGCTCTTTCATCATGAACTTCCGCATTGATGTGATGTGACTCGAGAACACGGACTACCTCTTCCATACACCCTCTTGGAAGACCAATGTGCTCTGGGAACACTTCACCGCAGGATATGACCCGCGGCTTCCCGTAGGTCGAGATCCGCATCGATTGAGATTTGTAAAATTCCGGATTCTGAAAAGCAGCGATGCGAACAAGGCGATCTACCATCTCGGACGGCAAGTCCTTTTTCTCTATATAGATGAGATTACTCACCACGACTCGAACATTCGACGGCAACAGTCCAGTGATTTGTTTTTCCTTTCGTCGCCGAGATGGGCGCCAGAGCCATGGGGCTTCGCCCTCGTCTTCATCGGGTAAATGGAGGTGCACTCCAATGGGATTCCCGTCGGGAGCTATCGCGTAAGTTACTCGGGCGAGCTGATCGATTGGCATTCTTTGAACGGACTCTAAAAACCTCCATTGATCGGGATGGGGCTGAAACAGTTCATCCAAGAAGACGCTGTTGCCTAGTTCTCTGGGACGCTTTTGCAATGGCAACGCAATCAAGTTTCCGAAACCGCCTTTGGGCATAGTGTCCTGATTGGGGAAAAGACGGTCGTATGAATCAAGGCCGATCTGATGCCTATTTTCCATGGTGCGTGTCAACAGAGAACACCCCAACCTCCGCGCATCGGCAGCGGATACAGGCCGATCAAAGAATATCCACACGTGCGCGCCATTTCCGGACCGCGAGCGCTCAACAGCTGAGGGAACCTGAAAACGCTTGCATGTTGCAACAAACGCGGCTGCATCAGCTAGCCAGGACTTCTTGTCGAAATCCACTGCAAGAAACCAACAAGTGTCGTCAGGAAGAAGTGGATAAATGCCGACCGTCTGCTTTCCAGTCAGATGATTTCGAATAGCGTCATCCGTCAGTGGCTGGAGCATCCTGGTTTTGCGGGCTACCTTCTTTCGCTCTTCTGGTCTCGCGACATCGATGGCACGCCAGTCCATGATGCCCGCAGGTGAATAGCCAGATTTGCCGCCCTTGCTTTCCCAGCGAGTGGCGAACACATCTTCTCGCCCGCGAAACAGATTTCGAAAGAGCGATATCTTCTCCCCTGGCGTGGAAACTTCTTTTCTCGTGGTGGACGAAGGGTTTGGGACCAGGACATCTTGTGGAACGGGTTCTTTGGAAGGCGATTGACTAATCCCGAGAATCGCGCGGAGATGCGCGTTCTCTTCACGAAGCTGTCGGCATTCCTCTTGCACTGTTTTCAGGCGCTCTGGAATATTGTCCTGATCAGGCATGCGGGTGTTCATTACTATAAGCTCCGCGGAAGATCTTATCCGATGAACGAAGCGATCAAACAGCCGATTATGCCCCCACGAATCTACATTATTTTTGGAGGGTCCAACTGGGGTCCAAAACTTGGCGTTTTTGCGTCGATTTCGGGGGTCTCATTGTTGTAAGGGCAACCGAATCAATGGGACTTAGAGAGTGATCGTCGAGCTCATAACCCGAAGGTCGTCAGTTCAAATCTGCCCCCCGCAACCATCCGAAGCCGCCAGCTAGACGGCTGGCGCCTTCGGACCAACCGTCCCCCAGCAAATCCCATTTACCATCAGCAACATAGAATTGCCGTGTCCGGTCGCGATGCGGGGTCATCGTGATCTCGCTTGAATGCTTCAGAAGCTCCGTTCTGGCGAGCTCTGTGTCTTTCCGGAGCAAGTCACGCAAATCCTTGAGGCCAGTCGCGACGAAGTTACGGATTTCTCCGATGCGAGAGTCGATTGATTTGGGGGTCGCTAACAACAAACCATCGGCGATGCCTTGAATCTCGGCTTCCTTCCGCCCGATCTCTTCGAGAATTGACCTCGAGTGTCCCGACTCCGCGACTGCGGAGACCAGGTGCCGCACTTCCGCTTCAAGCCGAGTCTTTCTCTGGCGCATTCCGACGAGCTCATCGGATAGACTGCCAAGCGCTGCTTCGAGTTGCCTCTGAAATTCCAAGACGGCGTAGTCCACGACCCCTGGTTTGAGTACCTCACTCTGGAGCTTGCCAAGCAACAAATCTTCTAGCTCGTCACGGCGGATGTAGAGATCGTTTTCGCAGCCGCCGCGGTTGAAACGCCGCGAGCACGCATATTTTTTGTGCCGATGCGTTCCACCGCCTGTGGCAATGATCAGATTCGCGCCGCACTCGCCACACTTCAATAGCCCGCTAAATAGGTAGGGACTCGTCATGGCGCGCGGCGCAAGGCCCCGACCCTTTGGATAACCCCAAATCCCAGGAAGCGCAGCAAATCGTGCGCGTACCAAGCTCCAGAGATCAGCAGGAACAATGGTCAACTCAGGATTCGAAGTCCGCAGCCATTCTGATTCAGGACGCAGTCGGCGCCGGCGCTTATTGGTCCCTGGTACTTTCACAAACTTCGAGCGATTCCAGACGACGTTGCCGATGTACAACTCGTTTTTCAGCATTTCGCGAATTGCCGTGGGACACCATTCGCCGCCTACTCGTCCCTCGCGAGGACGCGGGGACGGAACGTGCTCGGCATTGAGCATTCGTGTGATTGCTTTGAGGGAATGGCCGCCCGCTGACAATTCGAAGATTCGCTTCACGATCGCGGCTTCGGAAGGATTCACGACGAGTTTCTTTCCGGCACCCTCACTGAGAGAGACGCTGTCGTAGCCGAATGTCCTTCCCCCTGTGTGCATGCCGCGCAGGGCCAAGCCTTCCATTCCGCGGTGCGTTTTCTTCGCTAACTCACGCACGTACAATGAATCAACTAGCCCGTGAACCGTCACAAGCATCTCCGATTGTTCGTTATCGCTGCTGATTCCCTGACTGACGGCGATGAGTTGCACGCCTGCAAAATTTAGGCGCTTGAAAATTGAGAGGGCATCTTCCGTCGTTCGCGAAAGACGGCTGGTGTCGTCGACGAGGATCGATGTGAACGGTGGGGCGACAGAAAACGCAAATTGAAGAATCCGTTTCAAAGCAGGACGATCGGCACCCACTCCGCTCAAGGCTTGATCCCGGTAGATGTGCTGCTCAAGAATTTCGAGACCATTGAGCTCTGCATACTGCCGGCATTTTCGAATCTGGTCATCGAGCGAGGAACGGCTCTGCATCTCCGTAGAAACGCGAGCATATATTGCTGCGCAACGGCTTGGGCTCACTTGTCCTCCTCCGATGTATTTTTACTGTCTGGGCACTGTACCATAGGTTTCTCAGCGCGTAAGGGCTTCCCGCGTTTTTCTTCGGAATCGAGGTATTCCTTCACCAAGACTGGAACGATCACATTGTCGATCCAGCTTTTTACTTCTGAATTGATCTCCGCAGATCGCGGCGTCCCGGGTTTGGCTTGCGTCGGCATTAGCTAAACTTTTGCAACCCTGTTTTCGCGATGGCTTGCTTCTATTGCCGAGAACATCGGGGATTGGGGGCGCGTCCCTTTCTCGGCCCTTTTCTTTGACAGACCCCGACGAACCCGCGACATTCTCCTCAAAACCGCTGCTCCTCTTGTGCTATGCACCACAAACGGGCGCGATGTTCCCCGCGCTCCGATTAATATGTGTCTGTGTCACTTACCTGAGCACGCTCTCGCTCCCAAAATTCCAGTGCAACAGAGGCCAAACACCGAGTTACGACCGCAACCACTTGCCTGCACTGCAGATCGAAATTCTTCATCTCGTGTAGCGCAGCAAGACTGTTCCGAATTCGCTCCCATACATTCCTGGCTAGGTCCTCGTGGTCAAGACCTCTGAGCTCCACGGATCGATTTCCTACGAGCGTGAGCGCGCCCGCGTAGATGGCTTCACAGATACACTCGTCCGGTTTCATCTGCGCCCTCTTCGCATCGAAGAAGGCGTTCTCTATTTTTTTCCGGTATATTCCCGCTTCAAGGTGAGCTCGCTGTCCGCCATTATTGGCGGCAGAGAGACTCATCCGCTTGGCTGTTTTTCTGAGTGCCTCTTCGACTTGAGAAACGGTGGGGACTGGCTCGTGCACTTCTAAGTTGTCCTGAACTTGAGAAAACTGCATGAGCGAGCTCTCCCTTACTTGAATTTCCCTTTCAAAAACCCTTTGTGTGACTGCGCCGTCACAGGTTTTGGCTCCGAGCGTCACAGGTTCAACGGCCACGGGATCACAGGTTAAGCCGGACGCTTCACGAATTAACTGACCTCGACCTGTGACTACCGGATCACAGGTTTTCGACACTTGACCTGTGACTACCGGATCACAAGCTTTAACCGCATAGTTGATGTGATAGACAGTTGGCTTGCCCTGTGTCCTCGTGACTGCTTTTTGAGGAATCAGCACTCCTCTCTTGACGAGCCGCTGAACGATGCGGCTCGCGGCCGCACGGCTTCCTGGTCCTAATCCAGCCTCCCTGGCGACCGTAGACATGCTGGGAAAAATCTCCCCTGTTACCTTGTGCGCGTGATCGGCAAGGACAAAAGCCACCAATTTTTCTCTAGGGGTGAGTCCACCAAGTCGCCGCACGTGATTGGTCGCCCGGACGCTCATCCCGCACTCACGCAGCCAAAGCGCGCCAATTTTAAATATTTCGCGCGACCATCCGATTCTTCCGGCATCGGTCGTTCTTTCCTTGGCGAGGGCGCGCCGCTCATATCAGTCCAACATTCGCTCCGCCGGTTCAAGGCGTGACTGAGGTGAACGGTCACCTGAAATGCAAAGTAGGTCAAGATGGAGAAAAAATCGGAATTCTCTCCAGGATGGAGAAAACGGGAGAGTTTCCTCCAGGGGGGTGGAGAAAAATGGGGAATTTCCTCCAGGGGCGGCAGGAACGACATTGAGTTAGCATGTGTCAACGATTGAGTCCAGGCCGCGCGATGGAAAACTTAAAACTGTTCGGGGTCGTGGCAGATTCGTGAGGAAGAGGAAGATGCGTAAGCCAGCCGCCGAGGTGAAGGGCAAAACTCGAACTGCGACGCTTGGGGAGACGCGTGCCAACCCCAAAGTGCGCAGCCGCAAGACCCCCACAAAGAAGAAAGCGCAGACCTATCCCGCAGTGCACGCGGGGAGAATCGCGGGTGGCAAAAATACCTGGAGCTCCGAGCGCCCTGCGCGCCAGGCTGGGACGCTCGCCAATCCCGCGGTGCGCGCACGTCTGAGAGCCGCGAACAAAAGGGCGTGGGCCGATCCCGAACGCCGCGCTCGAGCGAGTGCTGCAGCAAAGAAGTCGTGGGCTGATCCCGCGGTGCGCGCCCGGATAATCGCGGGTAATAAAAAGGCCTGGAACTCCGAGCGCCGCGAAGCCAAACGCACAATCATGAAAACGAACATGAAGAAGATTATGGCTGACCCTGAGCTACACGCGCGCTGGATCGCCGGTATCAAGAAGGCGTGGGCCGATCCCCAGCGAAGCGCGTACAGGATCGCCTGTATCAAGAAGGCGTGGGCCGATCCTGAGGTGCGCGCCCGGATAATTATGGACCTCAAGAGGGCCTGGAATCCCGAGCGCCGCGAAGCCCAACGCACGCGGATGAAAACTATTATGGCTGACCCTAAGTTGAGAGCGCGCAGGCTTGCCGGTATCAAGAGAACGCACGCCGATCCCGAGTTGAGGGCGTGTAGACTTGCCGCTCTCAGGAAGGCGTTGGCCGAGCCCGAGGCCCGCAAACGCAGGATTGAAAATCTGAAAAAAGTTACGTCTGATCCAAAAGTCCGTGGACGAATAAGCGCGCGCCTGAAGAAGATGTGGGCTGACTTCTACGCCGGGCGAGCCGCCCTGAAGGGAAAAGCGAAGACTCGCAATCGCCGCGGCCGCCCTAGCATGGACGAAAGGAACTGCAGAGCCGCAGTTCTTCGAGGACGCGGCTGGAGTTGGAGAGATATCGCGAGAGAATTAGATCCGGACTTCGCCAAGAATGCCGCCGCGGCAATGGACAGAGTGCGCTCGGCAGTAAGGATGATGCGGTCAAAAAAATAGGACACTTTTCCCTATGAGCGAAATACTTTACACAACAATAGAGGTCGCAAAGGTCGCGCAGGTAGCTCGCGCGACGCTGCAGTACTGGACCAAGATCGGGAAGAATCTCCGCAGTGCCCTTTCGACTTCGTCGCAACAGGATCGCAAGGCTTTGGGAGAGACCCTCACAGCCACTGGTTCTGGCATTCGCGGGACTGCATCCAGCGTCCTTCCGAATGTGAACGGTAGCTTGAATTGCAATGGCCCGTCAAGATGGCAAAAAGCCGTAATGCTCTCCAGAGGTGGGGAAAAATGGAGATTTTCCTCCAGGGGCACCAAGATCGACACTGAGTTAGCATGTGTCAAGAATTGGAGTGTAGTCCGGCTCGCGCCATGAAAAATTCTACACATGCTCGGAACCCCAGCAAATTGCGGCAGAGAGAAATATGTCTGCCCTCTGCCGATCTAGGGCGCCGTACGCGCCAAGCTGCAACGCTTAGGAAGACGCTTGCCAATCCTGAGGTGCGTGCGCGCCTGAGCGCCGCAAACAAGAAGGCGTGGGCCGATCCCGCACGCCACGCGCGAGCGAGCGCCGCTATAAGGAGGTCGTGGGCCGATCCCGAGGTCCGCGTCCGGCGAGTTACAGGCATCAAAAAGGCCTGGAAAACTGAGCGCCGCGAAGCCCAACGCAC
>DATMKS010000012.1:0-3303 GCA_035571045.1 Verrucomicrobiia bacterium | reverse complement strand
AAACCATCAACAAACCAATCAGCCCAATGGGAATATTCACGAAAAAAATAAATCGCCAGTGCAGGTAGCCGACAATTAACCCGCCGGCAATCGGTCCCAGCATGGGGCCGACCAGGGCCGGAATGGCCACGAAGCTCATCGCCTGAATCAGTTCGGACTTTGCAAACGTTCGAACCAGCGTAAGCCGGCCCACGGGCACCATCATGGCTCCGCCGCAACCCTGCAGGATGCGGCACGCCACCAGCAAATGGATGTTGTTCGATATCCCGCAGAGAAAAGATCCGAGCGTGAAGAGCCCGATAGCGGAGGCAAACACGCGCCGCGTTCCGAACCGGTCCGCCATCCATCCGCTGATCGGAATGAAGACCGCCAGGCTCAGCGTGTAGCTCGCCAGCACGGACTTCATGCTAAGTGGCGCCACCTTCAGCGCCTCCGAAATGGCCGGGACCGCCGTGTTCAGAATCGTCGTGTCCAGCGACTCCATGAAGAATGCTACCGCCACCAGCCAGGGCAAGAGCCTCTTGCTCGATGCAGACGGCGCGTCTTGAACCGAGGACGATCTCGCGGAGTCGGTGGATTTATCCGGGCTTGTCGGCATGGAGTGGAGCATCTACTTTACTAACGAACCGCAAAATTTGCTCGCGCGCTTCTCGCTGCGGCTGATCGCCTTCCTCATCCGCTTTCGAGCCCCTAACCGCGCTACTCCTTCCTTCCTCCCCGCTCGTAATCACTTGTACAAAACCCAGCCCCAAACCCTTCCACTTGCCCTCTTTCTTGCTACGATAAAAAGAACCGAGGACACCACTCCTTATTGGAGTTCCAGGCGCTCGCCCGAATAAAGTGGGCGCCATTATGTTTAGAGGAAATCGCCATCGACGGCGACCGAGGAGTCTCACGTGAAAAAGGCATCTTTTTATGTCGCAATGACGGCCGTGCTAGGCGTGCTTGCCTCGCCCGCGTTCGGCCAAGCGCCCGGCGCCGCAAAGCCGCAGACCACTGCTGCCGCGCCACAACCTGCCGCCGGCGGCACCGTTTCGCGCACCACCAAGGCTGTCAACTACCGTCGCGCGGGAGGCTCGACCAAGATAGATTTCAGCGGCACCGAGCTCATGCAAGGCGCGTCGGGCGAAGCCAGGGTCGATAGCAAGAGCACCCATATGGAAATCGAAGCCAAGTTTACGGGTTTCGACGACGCCACGAAATTTGGCCTCGAATATCTCACCTACGTTCTTTGGGCCGTTTCCCCGCAAGGCCGCGCGGTGAACCTCGGTGAAGTCGCTCTGAAAAACGGAAGCGGCCAGGTCAAAACCGTCACGGACATGCAAACCTTTGGCATGATCGTAACCGCCGAGCCGTATTTCGCCGTCACGCAGCCAGGCAATGTGGTTGTCCTCGAAAATACGCTCGGTCCGGCCACGCAGGGCAAGGTGGAAAATATCGACGCGCAGTACGAATTGCTCGGCCGCGGCATCTATTCTTCTTCCAACACCAGAATTGAAAACGCCATTTTCGGCATCGACCGCAAAACACCTCTCGAACTGTTCGAAGCGCGCAACGCCGTTCGCATCGCGCGCATCGCGCAAGCGGACAAGTACGCCGCTTCCTCACTAGCCAAAGCCGAAGAGCAGCTCAAGAACGCGGAAGAAGTCTACGGCCGCAAGAGCGAGAAAAAATCCGTCGAAGCTGCCGCCCGCGAAGTCGTCGAAACCGCCGAAGAAGCGCGCGTGATGGCCGTAAAACAAAAAGCTGAACAAGACGCGCAAGCCAAAGCCTTAGCGGACAAGAAGGCTGCCGAAGACCAAGCCGCAGCTGAAATCAAGCGCCGCCAGGATGCGGATCAGGCTCGCTTGCAGGCGGAAGCCGCCAAAGCTGAAGCCGTTCGAATGAAGCAGGAAGCCGAACAAGCCGCCGCCGATGCCGCGCGCCAAAAACAGGAAGCGGAGCAGGCCACCGCCGCTGCCGTCGCACAGCAGCAAGCAGCCCAAGCCGCCGCCGAACAAGCCGCTCGAGACAAAGCCGCCGCCCTCGATCAGCAGCGCGCCGCGGAGGCCGAAGCCGACAAAGCACGTCAGGCCGCCGCAAGAGCCGAAGCTGAAAAGGCGGAACTGCGCGCGCAACTCTTGAATCAACTCAATTCCATTTTGCAAACGCGCGATTCCGCGCGCGGACTCATCGTTAATATGTCCGACGTGCTTTTCGATACCGGCAGCTACACGCTAAAGCCCGGCGCGCGCGAAAAGCTTGCGAAAATCTCGGGCATTCTCCTGGCGCATCCTGGCCTGACATTGCAGATTGAAGGCCACACCGACAGCGTGGGCACCGACGAATTTAACCAGCAACTCTCCGAGCGCCGCGCGGACTCCGTACGCGATTTCCTCGCGGAGAATGGGGTGCCCGCATCAACTATCACTGCGCACGGCTTCGGGAAAACGCAGCCTGTCGCCACGAATGACACCGCCGATGGTCGTCAACGCAACCGCCGCGTGGAACTCGTCGTCAATGGCGCCGCCATCGGAAACGCAGCCGCGTCGAACACGACAGGGAACCAATAAGCTTTCTTCCCCAGACCGAAATGATGGTAGTGGGTCAGTATTTTATTCATCAAATAAAACTTACAACTAAATACGGCAAAGGGCCAAAGAATCGGCCACAAACCCTTGAAGAGATTAGGTCAGGTAAAATTAATTTTGTCGATGGCCGATACAGCACGCAGCGGGCGTCAGAAATACCGTGGGCGGTGGAACTCGCAACTGAGCCGGACTGTATTGTTCCCAATTGGCAGGCACTGGGAACAGGAGATGAAAATTACGTGCGAAATTTTGGGACCGCAGAATTCCCTCAATGGAGAGTCTTGGTGTGCAAAGTGGTAGGTCAAACCCGGCACTTCTCAACCCTGTTTCCGTGCGAAATCAAAACGAAACACATAACGGTCAAAATATGGCCTTAAAAAAGGCGAGCGGGCCGTTTAAGCCCGCTCTACCGAAATTCCAAGCCCCTCGGTTAGGGCAAAGCCAACCTTGAAGGTCGGCAAACTTCATTTCGTATACTACTGCATCCCTGCGATGTGTTAAGGGGAATCTTATAACTTATTCGTATTCAATAAGTTATGTCGGATTACTTCCAACGAGATTTGCGGCGTTCTTAGCGATCTGCTTACGTCTCTTAGCCCAACTTCCGCAGTTACGTGAGTAAAGTCTTTGGAATCAATGTGAGTGCCAGAAAGTTTCCACTACATTTGTGCCCGTTCTAACGCTGTGGGCAGCCGCATGCCGAGCCGTTGCAACAGGATCCGTTGGTGCTCGG